>CAZAOY010000105.1:0-1828 GCA_964486925.1 uncultured Oscillospiraceae bacterium | reverse complement strand
ATACCCTAAGTACAGAGGGTGTAGACTTAATACCATCAGATATCCGCCTTTCCTCCACCGAGAACATCCTAATTAACGTAATGGGAAGAGAAAGAATACTGCAAAATGCCTTAAAGCCATACCTTAAGGACTACGACTACATACTCATCGACTGTATGCCAAGCCTTAATGTAGTAACAATCAATGCACTTGTAGTTGCTGACAGCGTACTAATCCCTGTACAGTCGCACTACCTGTCTGCACGTGGGTTAGAGCTGCTACTAGATACCATTAACAAAGTAAAAAGGCAGATGAACAGCAAGCTTATTATTGAAGGTATCCTGCTTACTATGTTTGACAAACGTACCACATTTGCTAAAAATTTAGTTAAGTCAATAAAGGATAACTACGGCGAAAACATTAAGGTGTTTAATACAATAATCCCTGTGTCTGTTAAAGCGGTTGAAACTACCGCCATGGGTAAAAGCATCTTCACCCACGACAGCAAAAGTGTAATTGCTACAGCATACCAGTCCTTTGCTGAGGAGGTGTCTAAACATGGATAAATTTAACCTTGGAAGCAGACTTAAATCTGCTAAGGACTTTGACCTGTTCAGTCCAACCGTTAAGACAACCGAGAGCCTATCCGAGATTGATGTTAATATCCTAAAACCCTACCCAAATCACCCTTTTAAGCCATATACAGAAGAACGGCTTGCTGAGCTTGCCCAAAGCATAAGTGAAAACGGATTACTCCACCCAGTCATTATCTTAGAAAAGGATAGTGACTTTTTTATTTTGTCGGGACATAACCGTGTAAATGCACATAAGTTACTAGGTTTGGCTAAAGTACAAGCTATTGTCAAAAGAGATATAGATGATGAAACGGCAGACTTAATCGTAGTCGAAAGCAACCTCAAACAGCGTGAGAAATTGCTACCATCTGAAAAGGCAAAAGCGTATAAAATGCAGTTAGATGCTATAAAAAAGCGTGCTGGTAGACCTGCCCAAAGTAATTATTCCCCAATGGGGAATAATTTGCAAACCACGTCAAGTGCAGAATTAGCTAATGAAATTGGTGAAAGCAAAAACCAAATATACCGATACATTAGTCTAAACAATCTGTTTGCATCCCTACTTGATTTAGTCGACAATGACGAGTTACCCTTTAGAGTTGGAGTAGAACTATCGTATCTAAAGGAAAATGAGCAGACTGCGGTGTACGACTACTTTATTATAGAGGAGAAAGCAAAGCTTGACCTTAAGACTGCAACAGCGATAAAGGATCTTGCTAAAAACAAGGATATTACTTATGAAACACTAGACAAACTCATGAATGGTAAAGCTAAAAATCAAAAGAAGATTGCAGATATAAAGATACCTGTTAAAAAGCTAGGCGGTATGTTAGACGATGTAGCCGAGGATAGCCGTATGGAATATATAATTAAAGCTATAGAGTTTTACAAGAACAACAGCAAAGATAATACTGATATTTAGGGAGGGTACAAATATGTTTACACGATACACACTAAACGATGTGCAACAAACAAGATTTTACCAACTACCTAAATTCTTGTTTGAGGGTGAACTAAAGACATCTCTGTCAAACGATGCGAAGGTGTTGTATTCACTGCTTAGAGATAGGCACGATTTATCATTAACTAATAGATGGATTAATAATAAAGGAGAGGTATATATTATCTTTTCACGTGAAGAAATGGCGAACGCTTTAGGGTGTTCGCCACCAACTTTACGGAAGATTATTAATCAGCTTGTGGACAAGCAACTAATGGGAGAAGAACGTCAAGGACTAAATAAGCCTAACTTAATATACCTTAACTACATTAAT
>CAZAOY010000104.1:0-1905 GCA_964486925.1 uncultured Oscillospiraceae bacterium | reverse complement strand
TATGGTATAATAAACAAATAAAGGAAGTAAAGCTTCGCTTTACCCCTAAATGTTTATTTTACCTCTTAAGGTAGAAAGCCTAAACGGCTTTCGGCTATGGTATAATAAACAAAAATATATAACAACAAATTATAGGAGTAGCAAAATGAAAAGAATAGTCGTAGCTTTGTTTATCTTAACATTATCCCTATCAATCTTGTCAATCTCTGTGTCTGCTGAGGAGGATAAGGTGGCAAAACCCTCAATTCAGGTTTTGCAGGACGATAACAGCATATTCCTTGAAACTAAGGAGATAAAGGATGCCGCAGGGTATATATTTTACTATTCTACAACTAAAAACGGTGATTTTATTAAGCTTATCGATACACAAGATCCATGGACAACCATTACTAAGCTTGACTTAAAAACCCGATACTACTTCACTGTACAGGTTTACTATATTAAGGATGGGCAGTATGTATTTAGCGAGTTTGCAGACCGTGTCAGCAATATCCTAGTACCGATAAGTAGCTTAAAACCCCCGGTGCTAACATCGGCAAAACAGTCAAACAAAACTACCACCATCGCATTTAACAAGGTAGCGGGAGCAAAAGGCTATAACATATACTACTCCACCAAGAAGGATAGCGGCTATAAAAAGCTTGTGTCTACCACTAAAACATCCTACTCCACCGATTCACTTAAAGAGGGTAGCGTCTACTACTTTAAGGTAAACGCATTCGAGGTGGTGGATGGGGATATATTATACAGCGAATACTCTAACATTCTATCCGTTACCAAAAACTACGAGATCGCCCAGATTGAAAAGTATACCCCTACAATAAATGTGGTGCAGAACAAGGCTAAAGTGATTATAGCATATAACAAAGTACCGTACGCTAAAAGCTACATTATATATGTAAAAAAACCAGGTGATACTAAGTATTCAAGGCTCGCAGAAACCAGTAAGCTTTCCTATTCAAGCAGTAAATTTAAGATTGACACTAAATATTCCTTTAAGGTTCGTGCCGTTGCAACTACCGCAAAGCTAAACTTCTACAGCGGTTACTCAAAAGCCGCAGGTTTAACCTATAAAGATCCCGACAAGGTTATCGATCTCTCTAAAACCTATAAAAACAGCTATGGAATTACCACAAACCATCAAAATAATTACAACTTCTCAGCGCTAAACAGTCTGGTAAGCAGTTATTCCCAATCGGTAGGCTTCTTTGCTATGGATCTAACAACCGGTAAGACCGTGGGATACAACGCTAACAAGGAGTTTCACACCGCTAGTACCGTAAAATTAGGGTACTGCCTGTATGTCTACAAGCTAATTGCACAGGGAAAAGCCTCCTTTAACGACACCATAACCTATACACCCGCTGACTATGTAGATGAATCGGGTTCACGTTACTTTGGCCCATTCGGGAAGGTGCACACCACCGCACAGGTGTTAGCTACCACCATTAAGGTAAGCGATAACAACGGTTACTATATGCTTAGAAGAAAGTACGGATCTGCCGGATATATGAGCATGTTAAGGAGCCTTGGCTGTAGTGACGCACAGAAACAGTACTCCGCATGGGGTAATCTAACCCCAGCCGATCTAGGCAAAATCTGGAAGGAGATCTACGCCTTCAAGGATACAGGGAATGCAGGAAAGGTATTCTGGAACAGCCTTCTAACCGCACAGTTTAACTTTATTAAAGCGGTAATCTACGAGCACCCAGTAGCACATAAAAGTGGATTTAACGCTAGGGGATACCATGATTCCGGTATAGTCTTAGGCGAACGTCCTTATATTATGGTGGTCATGACAAATACTAAAAACAACGATCTGCCAAGAACGGTGCGTGCAGTCGATACCTTTATGAAACAGGTTAATTAGTAGTGGCTAGGCAAGGGTACCGACAACAATATTAT
>CAZAOY010000103.1:0-2851 GCA_964486925.1 uncultured Oscillospiraceae bacterium | reverse complement strand
TTTAGTTTAGCAGTTATAGTTACAGCTTAGAAAAAGCACCACAAAATTATGGAAAACTTTGTGGTGCTTTCTAATATTATATGTGTTCACTACATTACAATATACTACTCTTTAACCGCTCCCATTACGATACCGGTAACAAAGTATCTTTGTAGGAATGGATAGATCGCTATGATTGGGATCATAGAAACGATTGCTTTAGCCGCGTTAAAGGTAATGTTAGACATCATTAGCTTACGAACTATTTCGTCCGGGCTCATGTTTTGCATTGCCGCCATACTAACCTGGAAGTTTAGAGATTGGATGTAGGTTTGTAGAGGCTGATTTGCAGGGGTATTTATGTAGATCTTTCCGTCAAAGAATGCATTCCAGTGGTTTACCGCTGCAAATAGCGTAATGGTAGCGATGGATGCTTTAGCAAGCGGTACAAATATCTTAAATAGGATATAGAATGGTTTTGCACCGTCAACGAATGCCGCTTCTTCAAGTGATTTAGGAATCCCTTTATAGAAGTTCATTAGGATGATAAGGTTAAACACGTTAACCGCACCAGGTAGAACTAGTGCCCAGATTGTATCCATAATCCCAACGTTTTTAACTAGAAGGAAGTTTGGAACAAGTCCACCGTTAAACATCATAGTGGCTACAAGAATCCATAGGTAGATATTTCTGGCAGGGAATACACTACTGCTCTTAGATAGTGGGTATGCCATAACGATACAAAGGAATACGTTAATTGTTGTACCTAACACAACCCTCATTACCGAAACTCCAAAGGCGGTAAAGAATCGTGAGTCCTTTAAGATTTCTTGATAGGAGGTGATGTTAAAGTTTTTAGGCCAGAAGTAAACTTCACCCAAAGCCGCACTAGTTTTGTCACTAAATGATATTGCTATAGCGTTTAGAATAGGAACAAGACATGATAATGCCATGATGGATATTACGATAACTATAATTATATCCACAATATTAATCTTACGTTTTCTGTTCATACGTAATACCCCCCTCTAAAATAGTGTGTAACCGGCAAACTTGTCGGCTAGTTTATATGAAATGGCGAGTAGGGTAAAGCTGATTACAGATTTGAAAAGACCAACAGCAGTACCAAAGCTAAACTGCATCTTTTCAAGACCCATTCTGTACACGTAGGTATCTATGATATCACCTGTTTCATATACAAGTGGACTATACATATTAAAGATCTGGTCAAACCCTGCATTTAGCACGTTACCGAGCGCAAGGGTTGCCATTAGTATGATTGTAGGTTTTAATGATGGAAGTACAACGTACCATATCTTGTGCCAACGGTTTGCACCGTCGATCTCTGCGGCTTCGTAGATGCTAGGGTCGATTGCAGTAATTGCCGCTAGATAGATAACAGCACCATAACCAAAGGTTTTCCATACATCTGTACCAATGATAATTGGCCTAAACCAGGTATTACTGATAAGGAACATTGCCGGCTCCATACCGAATAAACCTAAAAGCTTGTTAGCCATACCGGTATAGGAGAAGATGTTAGAAAACATCAGAGCAAGGATAACCCATGATAGGAAGTGAGGCATATATACTACGGTCTGAACCGCACGTTTAAACCAAACAACCCTTACTTCGTTTAGAAGTATTGCGAAGAATACAGGGACAATTAGTCCTAAAATTATCTTAAAGATAGCTATTAAGACTGTGTTAAATACTACCTGTCTTACGTCAGGATACATGAATAGTAGTTCAAAGTTTTTAAATCCAACAAAGCTAGAACCCAGTATACCCTTAGCAGGCACGAATTTTTGGAAAGCCATTACAATACCAAACATTGGAATAATACTAAATATAAATATAAGTATCATACCCGGTGCTAACATTAAGTGGTAATACTTTTCCAGGCTTTTATTACGCATAATATTTCCCCCTCTTTTATACGGGTACTTTAATTTAAGCACCCAATGTAGTCAAGTATTGTTACCAGTCAACTAGGTTTCATGACTGGTTAAATACCGCTATGGATGAATACTACTCACCCTTGCACCTGTAAAAACAGGGGCAAGGGCAAGTACAGTATCCATAGTTATCTATAGGTTATACCTAATTACTAACTATTTAGCCATCTCTTTAACTTCGTCAGTCATCTTCTGTCCGCCTTGAGCGTACCAGTCAGTAACAAACTTATCAAAGCTAGATAGAGGTTGTTCGCCTGTAACTATCTTTAAGAAGGTAGTTTGCTCTAGAGTGTCAAGGTTAGGCTTAAGGTCAGCCATAGATTCAGTAACAAAAGAGTATTCAGGGTAAACTATATTGATTTCTGGGCCGGTCATCTTGTTAGATGCTATGTATCTACCGGTATAATCGATCCAGTTAGTACCTTCAACCTTCTTAGTTTCAGCGTAGTTAGCTGCACGTTTAGCCATGTTTCTATCCATTTCACTTACAACGTTAACGCCGTTGTCGCTTCCGGTTTCAACCCAAGCCTTAGCTAGTTCACCGATTGCAGGGATACAGTTAGCCGGTTCTAGGTTAAATCCGCTTGTAGGGAACATATAACCCCAGTCTACGTTTGCATCTCTGTTTGGCTTGATAAGAGAAGCGCCTTCTGGATCAAATTCTCTCCACATATCGAACTCACAGTTGATGATCTTGTAGATAGCTTCTGGATTAGAGAAGTTTTTGTTAACCATGATAAAGTCACCAGCAGGACCTGGCCACATGATATTAAACTTACCGTTTGAATCTAGAGGAGCGTTGTAGGTCTGCATCTGTCCGTCAGGATTGTTCTTTACAAAGTCACCCATTGGGTATACGTACCACCAAGGAGCGAATACAGCACCGGATTGACCGCCGCTAAATAGAGCGTCAG
>CAZAOY010000102.1:0-3149 GCA_964486925.1 uncultured Oscillospiraceae bacterium | reverse complement strand
ATTATATCCGTTATTGTCATAGTTAGTCATCTTAAAATCTCCGTTAAAATTAAGTTGTTAATTTAAAATAAGCAAGAATAATAGGCTGTATTTTGAAGATAATATATACAAATAAAACTTAAAAGGGGTAAGACTAATGCATAAAGATAATGAAATTAAACTTACGACTTACGACCGACTTTTGCGTGCTTGGGAAAACTCTATGGAGTTAACCCGAGATTATATGAACTACTCACACTGCATTGAAGGTGATGATAAGGTTAAGAAGATTTTCAAAGAGTTTGCAGAGGATGAGGGAGAACACGCGGCAAAGCTAAAGTCATTGCTTTTAGAGCAAAAGCACAATGCTAAATAGCAGATTTCTCTAGAGAATCGCAGAATAAGTTTTTACTATAAAACCGCCGAATGGCGGTTTTACTTATTACTCTAATATTACCAAGCTAAAGGATACAACATAATATGACATTAATAGGTATAATTATGCACTAAAACTGTCAAATATGGATTTGACAGTTTTAGTTGCTGTGTTTACAGTTTACAATATAGAGAAAACAAGATGATTATCTTGCCTCTACGTCTAAGAATACCCTTGAACCTGTTGCGCCTTTTTGACCTTGATATTTACCGTTATATGGGTTTAACGCTACCTCATCCATCTCGGCAAAAACAAGCTGTCCAACCCGCCTACCGACTTTTAGCTCGATAGCACAGCGGTTTGCATTATATAACTCAAGTGTTATCTCTCCCTTAAATCCAGGGTCAACCCAACCTGCATTCTGGATAAACAGTCCCATGCGTCCAAGTGAGCTTCTTCCTTCTACAAAGGCGGTTAGATTGTTAGGTAGATCAAAATACTCCATTGTGGTTGCTAATACAAACTGGTTTGGTAGTAAAATATATGTATCGCTCCTTATGGTTTTATACATAATCTCATTTTCAAGTGTGATGATCCCCGTAGATGAATCTTCAACAATACTAAAGGTGTCGCCAAGGCGAATGTCTACGCTTGCTGGTTGTATCTGTGTTTCCTCAAAAGGTGAAATTGACAGCGTATTTTCACGCAACATTCTTAAAATTGTTTTGTCGGATAAAATCATGTATAATACTCCTTGTAGATATGCTTTAACTGCGTGTCAAAAACCATACTGTTTGTATAGATATTTTGACAAATTGTGTCATTTAATTAATGTGTGCTACGTATCTAACTAACTTCTAGCATTTCTCCATACAAATCGTGGACCCTCTTCGCCGATAACCCCATTTGGCACAAATCCCGATTTTTGCAGTACTCTTTGTGACGCTATGTTATTATCCTCTGTTTCCGCCTCAATAGATAAAACACCCGACTGTGTACTAGCCCATTTAGCCATAGCAGTAACAGCCTCTGTCATAAAGCCTTTTCCCTCAAATTCTGGTCTTACTCCGTAGCCTATCTCAACAGCTTTGTTTGGGTTAAGGCCCTTAAAGCTTAGCTCGCCAACAACCTGGTTGCTCTCGTCCTTAAGCCGCATTTGCCATATCGCATGCCAGATACGCTGATCCGGATTGTTCTTACAACCCTCAAGCATTTCAGTGTATGCTTTCTTCATTTCATTATCAGGCTCTTTTACTATTATTGCCTGTATCTCCTCATCAGAGATAGGGGAGATAATCATTCTTTCTGTTGTTACCATTTCATTAATATCCTTTCTAAATACAATATTTATATACGTATGATACTAAATACTGTAACGATAGACCATCCCCTTTAACATTTATTATTATGTATATAAGCTTATCCTAAACCTTTAGCCTTCTTTAGTTTTTATTGGCAAACTTATATAAATACAAAAGTCATCACGTATACTATGGGTAATTATGCAGTGCACCTTTAAAGATAATAACGCTGTCAAACCCATATACAAAATAAGCTGTCAACCCTAAACTCGACAGCATAAAATAATTTAAGTTGTAGTTAGTTGAAACCTAATAGTTAGTATACACTATATAAGTACATTTGTCAATATAATTATTTTGTCAAATGCATAGTAACCAAACTCGACAATAATTGACATATGAATAAAATTATACATATACTATTAAAATAACTACTTTTTCATTATGTTACCTAGCATTAATAATAACAGGTTTCTTTGCGTCGATAATTATAGATACCATGCCTAAAGTCTGTGTGTTATTCCTTGTATCAAACCTAAAGGAGCGACCGATTCTACCATCTGCTTCATTCCAATAATTGTAATGAAAGTTACCTTCATTATCACAATACTCAAGCAGTTCTACTACAAAGCCAGCTAGTTCAAATACTTCCTTCAAGGTTTGGTAATCGTAGACAATTTTATGTGTATATGCAGGGTGTGTCGGGTCACCATTACCGCCTATTTGAACCATTTTCTGATACCATTCATTTCTAAAGTTTTTATCAGGCACCGCAACTCTGATATATCCACCACACTTTAAATAATTAAAACAGTTCTTTGCGGCAACTATTCCGTCACTTTTAGTCATATGCTCCCAAACATGCTCCGCAAGCATAGCGGATATAGCACCATTCTTAGCTATTCGATCAAAATCATTAGTGTTTAAAACATTAAGTTCTGTTTCTTGTGTACCTATCCAACCGTCTAAATTTGTTGATTCTGCACCGATAATTATTTTCACTTACATACCTCCTTACTAAGTAGTAATCTTAAATGAAAGCTGTAGCATTTCTAAACAGCAAGGAAAGGTTAATCTACCCATAAAACTTCCCCTTAAAGAAGTTATCATTATCAAGCTTTTTTGCTGTGATTTTAAATATAACACATCCATCAGGGCATACCACATCTTTGGAGTATCTGCCGCTCCCACCGATATTTTCTAAGTTGCCGCCGCTTCGTACTGCTTCCATAATAGGAAACATTACCGTCATCACCTTTGAGCAGATACCCTGCCCATCTGCGTTTACTGGACAACCATACGTGCAGGTGTATCTATCGCCAATCTCTTCACCATTGCGACAATATCCTTCGGTATTGTCACCTCGCAGAAAACCTGTCACCTCGATTTCCCATTCGTACTCTTCATCATACCATTTTTTCATGATAACCTCCCATTAATCAAAATCGGTAAAACATAATATGCGACAAGTCGATTATCTAGCCTTAATTATA
>CAZAOY010000101.1:0-3438 GCA_964486925.1 uncultured Oscillospiraceae bacterium | reverse complement strand
GATATGGTAAAGTCAGACAGTCAGCTTCAGTTTAATGTGGTTGGCTGCTTTTATTTTTAGTGGGGTGTTGTGGGGTGTGACACTATTATACAGATACATTTAGTGTCTGAATTGGTTGTTTTATGACAAAGATTAGCTGGCTAAAGGTAAAAATTTCTATTTCAATGGATACCATAGTGAATAGTAGATAAAATACTTTAATATTTTTGCCTAATATTTTTGTAAATATATGTCTTAAGATGTTGTGTTTTGGCGGATTTTATGGTATAATCTTTACATTACAGGAAAGTAAAATATTTTTATTTAGGAAGGTTTTTTAATGAAAAGAATAGTTCTCGTGATTTTGTCATTGGTTGTGCTTATGACGTTTAGCAACCTACAGGTGGTTGCGGCGGGCGAGGTGTACGAGGAGGGTATGTACAAGGTTGGCAAAGATATCCCTGCGGGTGAGTATCTGGTAACCACCGATCCAGAAGCTACATACACTGGCTACTACTGTGTATCTAAGGACAGCACAGGAAGCTACAGCAGTATACTTGCAAGCGATAACTTTTATAATCGTGCTTACATTACAGTGAGCAAGGGGAACTACATTCAGGTAAAGAGGGGATCACTTACCTTAGCAAAGGATGTTCCCGCTTTTAAGCCGGAGGGTAAAACCTATCCTGATGGAATGTATAAAGTTGGCAGAGATATTAAGGCAGGGGAGTACAAGCTAAAGGCGACCGGTACGACTATGGGGTATTTTCAGGTTGTTTCCGATTCTTCGGGCGGGTACAAGAAGATTGTATCCAGCGGTAACTTTAACGGAACTAGGTATGTTACCGTTAAAAAGGGTCAATACCTAAAGCTAATGCGTGCAAGCCTGTCTTACAAATAGGCGACAGATCTTTATATTAAGTGGCTGTAATGCTTTGCTAAAATATTTATAAAAACCGTGCAAAACCGGTCGTTACTGGGTTTGCATGGTTTTTTGTGTTTTTCGGTGATGATAACTGTAATTTTTGGGTTTGTAGATTAAAACGGTGATACGGCATATCTGTAGAAATTTAGTAGAATTAACAAAAATTTCATAACTCCCCTCTTGACATAGATATTATATTACAGTATACTAATAATAGTAATAATTACTATTATTCTAAAAAGGAGGAAAGATTATGCAAAGCAAGAGATTGACAAGCAGTAACGGAGCACCCGTTGGGGACAACCAAAACGTGTTAACGGCGGGGGATCGTGGCCCTATCGTGATGAGCGATATCTGGCTTATGGAGAAGCTCGCGCATTTTGACCGTGAGGTGATACCCGAAAGAAGGATGCACGCTAAGGGGAGCGGAGCATTTGGAACCTTTACGGTAACGGGGGATATAACAGGCTACAGCAAGGCTAGCGTGTTCTCAAAAATTGGGGAGAAAACCGAGGTGTTTGTACGGTTTTCCACCGTTGCGGGGGAACGTGGTGCGGCGGATGCGGAGCGTGATATCCGTGGGTTTGCGATAAAGTTTTACACAAAGGAGGGCAACTGGGATCTGGTGGGTAACAACACTCCAGTGTTCTTTATCCGTGATCCGCTTAAATTCCCTGACCTTAACCATGCGGTAAAGCGTGACCCTAAGACTAACATGCGTTCGGCGCAGAACAACTGGGATTTCTGGACACTTCTACCAGAAGCGCTACACCAGATTACCATCGTTATGTCCGACAGGGGGATTCCCGCTAGCTATCGGCATATGCACGGCTTTGGAAGTCACACCTTTAGTCTGATTAACGAGCAGAACAAGCGTACCTTTGTAAAGTTTCATCTAAAGTCCGAGCAGGGGATTAAAAACCTCACCGACGAGCAAGCGGAAAAGCTAGTGGGGCAGGATCGTGAAAGCCATCAGCGGGATCTGTTTGAGGCTATCGAAAAGGGGGATTACCCACGTTGGAGGATGTACATACAGGTTATGAGCGAGGAGCAGGCGAACAGCTACAAGGAGAATCCGTTTGACATTACCAAGGTTTGGAGCCAAAAAGAGTTCCCGCTAATCGAGGTAGGGGAGCTTGAGCTAAACCGTAACCCTGATAACTACTTTGCAGATGTTGAGCAGGCGGCGTTTAGTCCAGCTAACATTGTGCCTGGGATTGGTCTATCCCCTGACAAGCTACTACAAGGCAGACTGTTTGCGTATGGCGACGCACAGCGCTACCGTTTAGGCGTAAACCACGCACATATCCCGGTAAACACCCCAAAATGTCCAATGCACAGCTACCATCGTGACGGATTAATGCGTACCGACGGCAACTACGGCGCTACCAAGGGGTATCAGCCAAACTCCATGGGCGAGTGGGCGGAGCAGACACAGCCAGAACCTCCGTTATCCATGACAGGCGAGATCTTCCACTACGACCCAAAGGACGACAAGACCGATGACTGCTTCTATCAAGCGGGGGATCTATACAGGCTAATGACCGAGGACAAGAGGGCACTACTAATCGAGAACACCGCAAGAAACATCCAGTCGGTTACCAATAATGTAAAGTACCGTCATGCAGTTCACTGCTACCTAGCTGACAAGGAGTACGGCGAGAGGATTACGGCGGCTATGGGGATCGACCTTACAAAGGTAGTCGAGCTGTCAACTCTTTCCCACAGCGAGCTTGCCGCCGCAACAAGATGAGGGGGATTTTGCTGTTAACAGCGGGGTTTATCTCCTTAGCCACCGGGGTTGTTGGGATTATCCTACCAATTCTACCCACCACCCCTTTTGTACTGCTTGCCGCTATCTGTTTTAGCGGCAGCAGTCCACGGCTCTATCGCTGGCTTTGCGGTAGCAGATATTTTGGGGAGTTCATCCAAAACTACAAAGACAAGAGCGGTATAAGTCGTACGGTAAAGGTTAGATCGATTGTTTTTTTATGGGTGACCCTTATTCTATCGGCTTACTTCTCCAAAAGTCTTACGCTTGCTATTATACTCCTCATTATAGGCACTGCGGTTACCGTTCACATTATCAGCCTTAAAGGACGTTTTTAGTTTATTTTGGGTTTATTCGAGAGCGCCCCTTTTAGGGGCGTTCTCGTCTTTTTGAGGTTTGTATGCTTAACGTAGGTTTGCGGGTTAATTTACGGGCGACCGATGGTCACCCTCTGTGTTGTTTCTACTTACTACGTTGGTTGCATGTTATTAACGTGTTCCACACGTTATTTCTAATGCAAGGAACGCATTGCATGCGTTCCTTGCATTGCGTTTTTCTGGTATGTACGTATCACGCATAATCACAGAAATTGATTAGTTTTTGTGCGTTTCGCCGCACACACGACCTACTTTTTGGCCAAAGCCCCAAAAAGTAGGCAAAAAACGCTTATTAGCTTTTACATACGCCGATGGAGCGATTTAACCTGAAAAAGGTAGGTTTTGGTGGCTAATTTAGGTTGATACCGTTTTTCAGATTAAACCGC
>CAZAOY010000100.1:0-3729 GCA_964486925.1 uncultured Oscillospiraceae bacterium | reverse complement strand
ATAATTTTTTAGTCGAAATACAACATCTATTGATTTTTTTTCAATACTATGTTATACTTGTATTATAAAGAATTTCAACTAATCCATACGCTATCGGGTTGTAAAAAAGATAGTAATGAATAAATTTACAGCAATGTAGCATTGTTTAGGAGGTATAATCTGGAAAAGCTTATAACCGTTATTATCACCGTCTACAATGGTGAGTTATATATAAAGAAGATGATTGAGAGCGTACTAAATCAAACCTACAAAAATCTTCAGATTATCTGCATTAACGATGGAAGCACCGATAATACTTTAGCCATCCTAGATGGATATGATAGAGTAATTACCTATACCACCGAAAATATGGGGTCGGCGAACGCAAGACTTTTCGGACTTTCCAAGGCGAGCGGTGACTATGTTATCTTCCTTGATAGTGACGATACCATAGACACCCATATGCTTGAAAAGATGATAAAGTTTGCACGTGCTACCCTTGCGGATATGGTGGTATGCGGATTTTATAGAGTAACTACTAGTAACGGTGGAAGCAAAAGTTCTGATGTAGAAGCCGATTTTAGTTCAAAAGAGATGTGTAGTGCACGTCATGATATAACCTATAAAAACAAGATAGAATTAGCATATATTAATACCTCTTTATGGAATAAACTTATTAAACGCACCTCAATCCCAGAAGGGATTATGCTACCAAGGGTTACCCAAGGGGATGACCTTGCATTTTTGTTACATGTCTACCCTAATGTTAACCGTGTTACCTTTATTCCAGAGCCACTTTACAACTACTACGTTCGCCCAAACTCCCTTATGGGGGTGCAGAGCGAGGATAACTTTAGACTGCTTATCGATACCTTAACTAATATTGGGAGAGGCTATAATGCAAGAAGTTATAGCGTAAATGACTTTGACCCGATATGTGGTATGATATTTGTATGTGTTACCATCTATCTCTCTCGGTTTTATAATAGTAATGCGGGTAGGGCAACGATAAAATCTTTATATAGATATGCACTGGGTGCCTTTAACAAAAACCTTAACGGATGGAGGGCAACAAAGTGTTTTAGGTATAAACATGCTAAAAAGCATGGGATAGGCGCCATTGGAATGTGGGCGGGCGCTGTTGCTTTTAAAGGTGGATTTTTTCCGTTATTCTTATCGTTTTACAGTAAGATGAAGAAGCTTTTTAAGCTAAGCTGGTAGTGTTTAACTAAAGGCTAGTCTATAATAAAAAAGCGAGTGGCTATAGTTAACTTAAGGAGGTTTTTTGGTGAAGTTTAAGGAATTTGCGACAGTAGAGGGGAGTAGTCGGTGGGAGCAAGCTATATCACGTATCTACCCGATCTATACCCGAAGTGAGGATGTACGATCCCCATTTAACCGTGACTATACCCGTGTAATCCACTCCACCGCCTACCGCAGGCTAAAGCATAAAACCCAAGTTTTCTTCTCACCTACGTCTGACCATATCTGCACTCGGATAGAGCATGTAAATCTTGTGGAATCGATAAGCTACACCATTGCAAGTACTCTAGGCCTTAACACCGAGCTTACCAAGGTTATCTCGGTGGCGCACGATTTAGGACACGCTCCGTTTGGACACCATGGCGAGAGGGTTTTATCCGGTATCTGCAAAAAACATTTAAAGCGTGATTTTTGGCATGAGCAGAATGGTTTGGTATTTGTAGATTACCTAGAGAATTTAACCGATGATGACGGCAATCCTCGCCCGTTAAATCTTACCTATGCAGTACGTGATGGAATAATATCCCATTGTGGTGAGGTTATGGAGAACGGGTTAATTCCACGGGAGCAGGCTGTACCGTTAAATGAGATAAAACGTAAAAATTTATATATGCCCTACACCTTTGAGGGGTGTGTGGTGAAGATGTCGGATACAATATCATACATAGGGCGGGATATTGAGGATGCGCTTAAGACTAATATTCTATCTATTAGCGACTTAAATGAACTAAGTCGATTAATAAACGGTTCAGCGCAAAAAAATCTAAACAATGGTGATATCATAAACCGGCTTATTACCGATCTTTGCCTATATTCTACCCCAGAGGAGGGTCTAAGGTTTAGCCAAAGAACCTTTGAATTTTTAAGCAGAATTAAAAGCTTTAACATTAAAAATATCTATAATAATCCGAGGATGAAGCCTTCAAACGACTACACTGCCCTAGTTTTAAACACCATCTTTGACACGCTATATCAAACAGTTAGTAAAAACTATGGACAGGCTACGTTAACACAGCTAAGCAAGTATTATCCAAGACTTACCGTAAAGTTTAACGATTACATAAAACACTACCTTTCTGTTCAAAGCGATTTTGATAGGAAAAATCTATCGGAGGAAGAGCAGTATATCTGTGGAATTATCTACTACATATGTGGAATGACCGACAACTTTGCTCTTGAGATATTTGATGAGATTGTAAGATTTTAGGTAGAAAATGACATAAGAATTTTGTCTTGTAAAAAGTTATGCAATAATTAAAAATATGCTAATTTTTCTAAGGAAAAAGTCGATATATAGATTAATGCATGCTATGCAGTTTTCCTGCATGTGAAGTTTTAAATAGTAGCCATCCTTCAAAGGTTATGGCTAGCGTAGATACATAACCCTGCTATACTCATTAAATTAGAGATGTAGATACTACTAGTGTATGGCAATAGTAAAGGCGTCCCCATCCGCCGAACTGGGGATGTTATAATATCCTTACGGCGGAGAAATGGGGCATATATGAAAATTCTATCAGCTAAAAACTATAACCACATGAGCCGAAAGGCGGCAAATATAATCTCAGCACAGATAATCCTAAACCCACGCAGTGTACTAGGACTTGCCACAGGATCTAGCCCTATAGGTATCTACAACCAGTTAATTGACTGGCACAACAAAGGGGATTTAGACTTTAAAGAATGCTTTGCGGTAAATCTTGATGAGTATGTAGGGTTATCAAAGGAATCAGACCAAAGTTATGCATACTTTATGTATGAAAACCTATTTAAGCACGTAAATATTAATATGGAAAACACATACATACCAAACGGAATGGCAACCGACATAACCGCCGAGTGCGACCGGTACAATAATGTTATAAAAACTCTAGGCGGGATTGATATTCAGCTACTGGGTATAGGAAACAACGGTCACATTGGATTTAACGAGCCTGACGAGGTTTTTGAGAAGGAAACCCATTGTGTGACACTATCCCAGTCCACCATAGACGCGAACGCGCGCTTCTTTGAAAAAGAGGAGGATATCCCAAGGAAAGCACTTACCATGGGGATAAAATCTATAATGAATGCGAAGAAGATTCTGCTTGTCGCTTCCGGAGTTGGCAAAGCAGAGATTATTTACAAGACCGTTGCCGGAAGCATTATCCCAAATGTACCCGCCTCGGTGCTACAGCTACATAACGACGTTACCATAGTCGCAGATGAGGATGCTCTATCTGTAGTTAGAGAGAGTGCACCACATCTAATAGACAACTAAACTGCACCTACAGCGCATAACTTCACACCATTAGAACAGGCTTACTGTAAGCTGGATGTGCTTTGACTTATACATAAAGGAGAGAACAATGAAGAGAGTAAAACGAGTACTTACAGTTACTCTTGCTATAGCCGCAATGGTCGCGTTAATCGGTATTAACGCTCTAACCGTTACCGCTATACCGCTTGAAATGGATGGCGATACTGTAAGTAGTATTGTAGATGAGG
>CAZAOY010000099.1:0-4056 GCA_964486925.1 uncultured Oscillospiraceae bacterium | reverse complement strand
GCGGGAATATCACTGCGGTGGCGGGACAGCTTTACAATGTGTTCGAGGAGGTAGCCGACGACCCTGATATACAAAATGCAAAACGGCTGATGATACAACACAATGCCCTAGGTGCGCTAATGACAGGCAGTGGCTCGGCAGTATTTGGTATATTTTCGGATGAAGCACAAGCCAGAGCCTGTTATGGTAAGGTAAGACAACGTTACGAGATAGCCTTCCTTGCACATACAAGATAATTTTAATCTGGACAAGCATAGATTTACATTATAATCTCTACAATAAGGTATAGGCACTATAGAAGTTAATCTTTATAAGGATGAATATATATACAAAATATGGTAATACTTCCTACACAAACAAAGGAAAGTATTACCATATTTCTTGCTTATAGGAGAATTAAAATGTTAAAGAGATTAATAATGTCCATATCGATAGCTTTAGTTTTAACAGTAGTAACCTCACAGCTTTCGGGGGTAAAGGCGGATTATGAGGAGTACGAGGGGATACATGATAACGTGTTACGGCTTCATGTAATCGCAAACTCCGATAGGGAATCCGACCAGAAGCTAAAGCTAGCGTTAAAGGATGAGATTGTAAAGCTGTCACAGTCGCTCTTTAGGGGATCTCAAAGCGTGGAACAGACTAAAGCTATCGCTAAAGAAAACCTAGGTGCAATCAAAAACATGGCGGCGGGATTTATCCAAAGTAAGGGCTACAGCTATCCTGTAAAGGTAACGCTAGACAAGCTAAACTTCCCCCAGAAGGATTACGACGGTTTTACCATGCCGTCGGGTGTGTACAGCTCGTTGAATGTAGAGATTGGTAAGGCTAGCGGTAAGAACTGGTGGTGCGTGCTATATCCTACCATGTGTATAGGTACAGCGGTAGCCAGTCCACAAGCTGACAGCGACGAGTTAGAGGAGGAAAGCGGGGACAGCTTCTCACAAAAACAGCGTGATATGCTAGAACAGCCTTCAAGATATAATATAAAATTTGCGCTTTTTGAGATGTTTGATAACCTAATCGGCAAAAATAGCGGAGCAAAGAGGTACGACAACTAGACTGGTATATCTTACCATTAGTTGCCACTAGAATAGGTGTAAAACCCAGAATATTAGGGGTACAAAAAATTGCATGCTACCGTTTTGCTGATATTACAACTGATATCTTTTATAAACTAAAATTTACATTCGATTGAGCAATCTATAGATTGTTAAATATATGTTAAGCTATTGACATTTTAGATAATATGATATATAATATATAGTAATGAATACTATTATTGTTAAGGGGCTGGTACTATTAAAAACACACGACAGAAGCAGATTATACTAGAGGCTGTACAGGCTAACAAAACCCACCCTACAGCAGACACCATCTATTCACAGCTTAAATCAGAAAACCCCAACCTAAGTCTGGGGACGGTATATAGAAATCTAAACCGCTTTGCCGAGAAGGGGGTTATAAAAAAGATCCCACTACCCGCAGGATCGGATAGGTTTGACTATCTAACCACCGATCATCATCATATCCTATGCGAGCGGTGCGGCAGGGTATTTGACATAAAGCTATCCCTTCCAAGCCTTGATACCTTTGTATCGGGGGATGATTTTGCAATAACAGGACATAACCTTATGCTGTACGGAGTATGTAGGGACTGTATGGATGAGCAGGAGCGTGGGAAGGCGGCTAAGATGGGCTAACAGTGAGTGGGCAGTGTCAAACATCGTTTGATATGCTGTTTGTTACTTATATATTCTGCTACCCACTGTAGGCAGGATGTAATATTTTGTACAGTGGAGAAAAGAGAGGTAATATATGGAACTAAAAGGATCAAGAACCGAAGCGAACCTAATGGCGGCGTTTGCAGGGGAATCCCAAGCACGCAACAAGTATACCTACTATGCGTCTAAGGCGAAGAAGGAAGGATATGTTCAGATGGAACAGATCTTTACCGAAACCGCTAACAACGAAAAGGAGCATGCTAAGATTTGGTTTAAGCTGCTTCATAACGGTATGCCTGACACCGCTACAAACCTAGAGGATGCGGCGGCAGGGGAACATTTTGAATGGACCGACATGTACGCGAAGTTTGCAAAGGAAGCTAAGGAAGAAGGCTTTGACAAGATAGCAACCCTATTTGAGATGGTAGCAAAGATCGAGAAGGGACATGAGGAGCGCTTTAAAAAGCTTCATGCAAACCTTCAAAACGGCGAGGTGTTTAAGAAGATTGACAGCAAAGCATGGCAGTGCTCTAACTGTGGACATACCCACGAAGGTATTACCGCTCCTAGCGTATGCCCTGTATGTGAACACCCTCAAAGCTACTTTGCAATAGAAGCGAAGAACTATTAATATAGGTAGATATTTTATTAATATACGGTTTGTTTTATTGACAAGCCGTATATTTTTCTGTCTTAGTTAACAAATTGTGAATATAGTGCAGAACATATTGAAATATTTTGGATAATAATGTATAATTATATCATTAAATGGAAAGGATGATATTATGGGATTTTTTGATAGGATTATGGACGGGGTAAATAGATTTAAGGATGCCGCAAAGGCGGGTGCAGACTTTAACCCTCTGCTTGAGGAGGTTATGATGGAGATAGAAGAGCTTTATGCAAAAGGCAAGCTAAGCGGCCCTATCTACGATGCCGAACAGGCTTACGAGAAGGAACACGCTGAGTATAAAGCTAAGGGTGTTCACACAAATGCAAACGACAGCAAGAATGACCTGATGGCTATAAACCATTTTATGGGTGCGCTCGCTAAATCGGATGATATCGGCGGCGACCTTAAGGAAAAGATCCAAAAGCTTGTTGCGATGAAGGATCAGATGGATAGCATACTTGGCGGATTAGGAAAGCTGTTATAGCATTTATTTTGGAGTTACATATGGGTATCAAAGCCTTGCTTTGGTATCCATATTTGTTTTTAGCCTATATTGAAGGTGTTGACATATTAGGTGTTTTGCAGTATAATATATTTAATCAAATGATAAAAGAGTGAAGCTATTAACATTGAGGATAGAAGTTTAGTATTTATCTTCACTTGATTTACATTTGCAATGACTGCAAGGCTTCTTGTAATTTTGTGTGCTACAATAGTTACAGAGAGGAGGGTTGCGTATGAAATGGCTTGATAATATGAACTGTGCTTTAGACTATATTGAAAACAACCTACAGGAAAAGACCAATTATGAGAAGATTGCAAAGGTTGCCTGTTGCTCTGTGTACCATTTTCAAAGGATGTTTACCTTTATGGCGGATATTACTCTATCGGAGTATATCCGACGAAGAAAGATGACGATGGCGGCTTTTGAACTACAAGGTAGAGATGTAAAGATTATCGACCTTGCATTAAGCTACGGATATGAATCCCCGGAAGCGTTTACAAGGGCGTTTCAAAGTCTACATGGTATAACCCCTACAGCGGCGCGCAGCAAAGGGGCAAAAATAAAGGCATTTCCTCGTATCTCCTTTCAAATTTCTGTAAAAGGAGCATGTGAGATGAACTACAAGATTGTTGAGAAGGAAGCGTTTCAGGTGTATGGTATTGAAGGGGTTTTTAATACCGATAATGGTTTAAACCTAAAAACAATACCAGAGTTTTGGTTGGAGAAGATAAACAATGGGGAATTTCGTAAGCTTGTAAGCTCTGCGGGCTTTCCGAGCATAGTAAATTCCATCTGCCAATACCGCAAGATGGACGGCACTAACTTTCCATACATGTTATGCGTAATAAAAACACCTTTAAGCGACACAACAGGTTATACAGAGGTTAGTGTACCAAAATCCACATGGGCTGTTTTTGTAAACGAACCCCATAGCATAGAGGAAACTTCCGACGCTGTCCAAAGCTTAATTGCCCGTATCTACACCGATTGGTTGCCTACAGCAAATTATGAGCTCGTTGAGGGTTACGAGTTCGAGATGTACTACACAGATAGCAACTCAAAGAGTTATGAGGAGGCTTGGATTAGGGTTAAGCCTAAAAACTGAACCACTACCGCCTAAAGGCGGTAGGTTCGCATGGCGGCTGAAAGCCGCC
>CAZAOY010000098.1:0-4241 GCA_964486925.1 uncultured Oscillospiraceae bacterium | reverse complement strand
AGGCAGGAATAGGTGTCATACAGACACCGAGAAAAACAGCTTAAAAGCACAGCTTTTAACGTATTACAGAGCGGTATTTTGTATTACGTTTGTATTACACTTTTTCAACCTATTTCTACTTCATTTTGTTTAATCTTTGTAGTAGTTTCGGTAACGATACCTTTGCTTTTAGCGTAGTCCTTACTGTAGCTTTCCTGCACCTTTGTAAAGATAGTTTGCACAGTATCACCTAATGCTTGCCGTAACTCTCCTTTAACCTTAGCAGCATATGGGGTGTTCTCAAAGATAAAGCGTACCGCTTTAATGCTAGTGTTCTGCTGTAGATACTGCTCTACCTTTTCCTTTATACCGTAAATGCTAGTACATATGTAGTGGCTCTCGTCCTTCTTCCCCATATCCTTTATAATGCTTTTATGGGTTAGCATGGAGATTGGATTGTCTGTCACTACTAGGGTTTTGGAGTTTTGGGGTGAAAGCGTGTACATTTGGTTTTTTAGTGGTGTTTCATCATGCTTAGTCTGAATAATAAACTCCTTATCTGATCTAGCGTTTAGGCTAACCGATAAGGAGTATAAAGGGTTATTATGCTGTGATAGTTTTGTTAGACAAAGACTGTTTATCTGTATCTCTTTGCCTGCTTTTGTAGTATAAGGGATTACCCTCCGTGTTAGCTCACCCGACTTAACAAATTCATCTATAACATCATGATGGATGCCTTTGGTTTTGCTAAGATAGGCATATAACTGTTTGGTATCTGACTTTTCGGGTAGAGATATTGATTTTTCAGTTAAGGCTTGCTTTAGACTTATTAGCGCTAGATTGTAGTCCTTTTCTTTCGGCAGACTTATAGTAACGGTATACCCCTGCTCCTTAAACTCTTTTTTTAATTGTAAAGCAAACTCGGGACCTGGGCGCTTACCGTCTTTATTAACAGGGTCATTGTCGAGGCATAGACTAATATTTTTTATCTGTGGGTTTTGTGCTAGGAATGCTACAAGAGGTTTACGGTTTAACCCACCCAGTGACAGGTAATTCATATCATCATATTTTTGTCCTGTGGCTTTGCGAATGGTAGCAAGCGAGAGTACATCAATCGGACTTTCCGCTACTAGAAGACTGTCCGACTGTTTATCGGTAATGGAAAACCCACACTCCTTATTTGAGCGTGGGACGTCACCTTTAAATATGTATCCGCTCTCATCATTTAAGCTTCTCTCGCTCGCATAGGCAGGGTTGTTATCCTTATCCATACCAACAAACACAACGTTATTAAAGACATACTCTTTATCACCTTTTGGAACATGCTTCTCGGACTGGTATACAGTCTTTTGGTGCATTAAATCCCGCACTATATCCTCATCTATCCCTCTTGTTTTGGTGAGATAGGCAAAGGCTTTTTTATTGTTATTCGCTTTTGTCGGTAGCTCAAACGGTAGTGGGGGTAAAGGGTCAAAATATTGTTCATTCATATCTATCGTTTGCTTAAGTGTTTGTCCATTGCTAAGAATAAAATCCCGTGGACTTTTTGTTGGCTCATCTGGTAGGTCTAATAGTTTAGATACGGCTTGTGGAAGGGCATAGCCCTCTAGGTCAATCATAAACTGGAGGATGTCACCGCCAACTCCTTTTGAGTACCAGTAGAATGTATTGGTGGTAGGAAACAAAACCACGCTATCATGGTCTTTAAGCTTAAATAAACCCCTACCGTAAGGTAGGAGCTCATAACCTTGTTGAATAACATAATTAAGTAGATCTACCTGTTTGGCTTGATCTATCTCTTTTTTAGTGATTGTAGCCATCCTACACCTCCGTTCTTTTCATCTTTAATCTCTGTCACGCTTGATAGCTTGTTTACTAGATTACTAGCAAGCACTACCGACTCATTTAGTACAGTAGCTGACTGTTCGAGAGTGACTGTATTAACAGTTTGGTTCTGGCTAATAAGTTCTCTTATTTTAACAAGCTCATCATTTACAGTATTTATTGTCTGTGTCATATATTCAATTAGCTGCTGTTTCTCCGTATTACTTTTCTGGATAAATTCTGTAACATCCTCATGTGTTTTTACTATGAGGGTGCGTAGTGCTACCTGTTCTTTATAGATACTAGATAACTCATCTTCAAAATGCTCTGCTAAGCTAGTAATAGTTAGTTTTTCGCTATTGTTATCCTTATTAAAATCTAAGTCCTCGAAATAATCTTCCATAGCACACCCTACTCTGACTGGCTGTGGTGTTCACTATAAAACACTACAGCCTTTAAAATATATTCCTGCGCCTGCTTGTTGTCATGCGGTAGATACTGTTGTAGCGGCTTAGTGCTTAACTTCAAGGTTGCAGGGAGCTTATCCGAGGTAGCCTTTGTTTTAGCCTTACCACTAAGTAGATCCTCAACCTGTCTTTGTGTAAGCCCACCCCCTTTAGCTAGTTCTTTAATTTTAGTAGCCTGTTTAAGGTTAGGGTATATGCCCGTCTGCTCGACCACGGTTAGCACCATTTGTTGAAAACTTTGACTAAGGTAGGACAGTTCTACACCTACTCTAAATCCTAATTGTTCCTCATCTACCAAAGTTAATAAGAAGCTGTTTAATAGTGTTAATCTAATATAGTTCCTTATATTTCGTTCACTTATATCTAACTTCTGGCACATTGTGCCAGAAGTGTTGTTTTCCGCTTGGTTGTCGAAAGAAGTGGTTGTCGAAAAAGCTTCGTTTTGTGTATCACGATCTACCTCTGAGGTTAGGTCTGTACGTTTACCTTGCGCCTTAAGCGCATCATATTCCATCTTCAAGGCAAATGCAATCTCACTAGGTTTCATGTCGGTAAAGCCACGTTGCCTGTTTGAGTTTACTACAATTATCTTAGCCTGTTCATCGTCCACATCAACTACGTTACAAGGTATAGCTGATAATCCTAGATTCTTGCAAGCCTGTAGCCTGTGGTGACCTGCAAGAGTTTCATACCTACCATCACCTATTGCTCTAACGGTAATAGGGGTGAGGACACCGTACTCCTTAATGCTTTCTTCAATCTCAGCAAGGTTACTCGCCACAATCCGAAAGACATGGTTTTGGTACTCAGAGATATCCGCAACTGAGATAAATACCCCTCTATGGCTTTTAGTATCTGTAGCAGATACATCTTCGTGTTGTGGTACTGCTTGGGCATCCACTACAGGTATACTTTCAATTTGTGATGTTGATGGTGTGTCTGCTACAGCTGCACTCTCATACTGTGACTCACTTACTGAAGCTGTTGAGGTCACGTCTGGGATAACCTGTGTGTTTGCAACTTCAACATTATCTTTGGGCTTAATCCTCTCTTTCATCTTCTTGATGTATTCGGGGTCAAATGGCATAGTTTATCCTCCTTAAATCATTACATCTCTAATTCGTAGCTTTTACTGACTGACGTTACATTAAGTGATAAATGGTCATCGTAATCCTCAAACCCGTTGTACACATCCTCTAGCTTTATATTTCTATACTGATCAACGATAATGCAAGGAGCTTCATCACCAAAATCTTCATGCTCAAGGAGAAAAAGCGGTTTACCGTCATACTCCTTTGTGTCTACAACATACCATGTACCAACATGACCGTTTATCTTTACACCATCGCTTTTTTTGTTGAGCTGATACTCGCCACTATGAATTAAATCTAGCTTGCGATTTACATATTCCTCTACAGTATCACGAAGCATTGGCATATATGTGTAGTCATTACTAAGCCATTTGTTGTAGATATCATTTATTGAATTTTTAGAATCAAAGAGTATTGCTAGTTGCTCATCATCAAGGTCAATTTGCTCCTCATCAAAAATCATAGCTATGTCACGATAGACGGCTGTTTGGTAGCTGTTGTTTAGTATATCCTGTGGTGGTAGTGATAACATCTTAAGTTCATGCTCATTTCGCTCCTGTACTACCTTTATGCTAACCTTGTATTCCAGTGGAAAACTTTCACCCGAACGTCGTTCAAGCTCGTTAATAGCGTTCTTTAGGCTAGTACAGTAGTGTCCTTGCTCCCATGTTACATTAACCTGTGTTGCATGTTTATTAAGCTGAAATCTAGCTTTAAACCCTGCAAACGCATCATCCTTAGCAATGTCAGTAGAAAGGCTATAGCTAGGCTTCCAAGCTACTACATATGGTGTAGGGTCTGCAACAGGGCTGTCTGTAATAGTTCTATGTAACAGTGAGTAATCACCGTACCGGGTAACCAGTCTAAACTGTGATGTACC
>CAZAOY010000097.1:0-4387 GCA_964486925.1 uncultured Oscillospiraceae bacterium | reverse complement strand
GTGACATTTTAAAATCCTCTTATAAACCTATTGACAAACCATATACTATCTGCTATAATACATACATACCAACGGTTTGTATGTGAAATACGGGAGGTGAAATAATGGCGAGGAATAAATATCCTGAGGTTACGGTGGGGCGTATACTCGATGTGGCTACCGGACTTTTTCTGGAAAAGGGGTATGAGCAAACCACCATTCAAGATATCATAAATGCACTTGGGGATCTTAGCAAAGGGGCTATCTATCATCACTTTAAGTCTAAAGAGGAGATAATTAAAGCGGCGGTCGACCGACTGTTTGATAATGTAGACCGTATGTTTTCCGAAATATTAAACGATAAGGGCTTGACAGGTTTGCAAAAGCTAAAGAAGATTTTTAGATTTTCTGTAGAAAATTCTAGTCAAGAGAAGGTTATGAATTTTATGCCTAATCTATTGCAGAATCCAAAATTTCTGGCGATTCAGCTACAAAGCACTATATATGAGGTTGCTCCGCAGTTTATCGAGCCTATTATAAAACAAGGGATTGCTGACGGCTCTATCAAAACGGAGTACCCAAAGGAATTAGCAGAGGTGGTTATGCTATTAAGCAACATCTGGATTAACCCTCTTGTCTTTAGCTGTACAAAGGAAGAGCTTTACAATAAATGCATGTTCTTTAGAAAGCTTTTAGTAAGTCTTAATTTAGATCTTTTCGATGACGAGTTAATAAATTCGATAAATCGACTTGCAACAAATGGAAATTAAGATAATCTGCCATAAATGGCATTTTATTTTAGAGTTATACATACCAAATGTCGGTATTATAAATTTAGGAGGAGCATATGAAACAGAAAACTGTAGTTTTGACAAAGGGACTTTGTAAGGAGTTTGATGGAAATAGGGTGTTATCTCAGCTTTCAATTAGTGTTAATGAGGGAGAGGTCTACGGGATACTTGGCGCTAATGGGGCGGGAAAGACGACGCTGTTAAAGCTTATTGCGGGTCTGCTTGAGCCGACCGAGGGCGGGGCTTATATATTTGGTAAAAACGCTTGGGATGAGCGTAACGGTGTATTGGCGGATGTCGGTATCTTAATCGAGACACCTATCTTCTATGAGCACCTATCGGCGGCGAAAAATCTGTCGATCCACCTTGAATATATGGGTAGGAGCGCTGATGTTGGCAAGGCTTTAGAGCGTGTGGGGCTTTTTGGTGTGGGAGAGAAGCCTGTTTCAAAGTTTTCGCTGGGTATGCGGCAAAGGCTTGCGATTGCACGGGCAATTATCCACAGACCTAAGGTGTTACTACTAGATGAGCCGATAAACGGACTTGATCCTGTGGCGATTAGGGAGATGCGAGAGCTGTTTATCTCGCTTAAGGATGAGGGGATGACGATACTGCTGTCAAGCCATATCCTAAGTGAGGTGGAGCAGACGGTGGACAGGGTTTTGGTAATCTCCCACGGCATGGCAATAGAAGAAGCTGACATGGGTGAACTAAAGGCTAAACATCAAAACGAACTAGAGGATTATCTTATTACAAAGATGCGCGGAGGGTTAAACTAATGAAATTTTCAAAGCTTATTAGACTAGAACTTGCAAAAAACAACATTAAGCCATACATTACTGCAAGCGGGATTATCACCTTTATAGGGCTTTTGCTATGCTTTCTGTTTGCGTTTATCCCTCAGCTTGAGGCTAATGAGGGTATCCCATCAACGACAGACGTTTTGATGTTTAACAATTGGAATATGCTTACTACCTTAACCTGCATGATATTTGCAATATCCTTTGCTGTGCTTTCTGCTGTAATGCACACTCGGTTTACCATTGATGAGTATGTGGGAAAACGCACTGTTCTTTTGTTTTCATACCCATACAGCAAGAGCAAGGTTTTATCTGCAAAATGCAGTCTTGTGTTTGTATTTACCGCAGTTGTGATGTTTATCTCAACCCTTGTGACTATTGCTATCTTTGGTTTGGTTTCTAATGCCTTTGGAATTATGCCAGAGCAGCTCTCCCCTTCTATGATTCCGGATGTCCTGTCTATTATCGGGGTTTGCTCTCTGCTTGCGGCTTCGTCGGGGATGGTTGCTATGAGGATTGGATTTTGGCGACGCTCGCTTGTGGCGACTGTGGTTACCTCGGTTGTTCTTATAGCGCCGTTTAGTAATATTATCTCTATGTTCCCGCAGTATTCGGGGGTTGTACATCTTGTCGGTATGGTTGTGATGGTGGTAATTGCGGTTGTTATCTTTATTGAGCTTCTATCTAAGGTTAATAAAATGGAGGCGGTTTAGTATGGGGCAAATAAGGTTATTTCATAAGGATTTTACATTGGTAGTAATTGGGCAGATTATCTCGTTATTTGGCAATGGAATTGTTAGGTTTGCACTGCCGCTTTATCTGTTGAATCAGACTGGGTCGGCTACCCTCTTTGGGGTGGTCACCGCCCTATCCTTTCTGCCTATGATAATCCTAACCCCTGTTGGCGGGATTATTGCTGATAGGGTTAACAAGCGAAATGTTATGGTAACACTGGATTTTCTAACGGCGGGATTAATGCTACTGCTCTACATACTACTGGGGCGGGTGGATCTGGTGGCACTGCTGATAGTAACGCTTATGGTGCTTTATGGAATACAGGGTGCTTATCAGCCTACGGTTCAGGCGAGTATGCCGCTGTTACAGTCACAGGATAACCTGCTTGCGGCTAACGCTATTATCAATCAGGTGAGCGCACTTTCGGGACTTTTAGCGCCTATTATTGGGGGGATATTATTTGGGATTTATGGACTTAACCCTATTATAATAGTAGGCGGGGTATGTTTTGTGGTTTCTGCTGTTATGGAGATTTTCATTAAGATTCCGCATACAAAAAGTGGGATTAAGCAGGGGATTTTCGCTATTGTTAGGCAGGATTTTTCAGAAAGCTTTGCGTTTATGCGTCGTGACAAGCCTGTTATCCTAAGCTGTGTCTTTATTATCTGTGGGTTTAATCTATTTTTGAGCGCTATGATTATCGTGTCTATGCCTGTTTTAATTACACGCACGCTCGGGATGTCTGATCAGCTTTATGGGTATGCGCAGGGGGCTTTAGCGGCGGGCGGATTGTTTGGCGGGGTTATGGTTGGAGTTTTGGCTAAGCGACTTAGTGTTAAGAAGCTACATCTTCTGCTACTCCTTTCTTCGGGGCTACTGCTCCCTATTGCTGTATCGCTCTGGCTTTCGTTGCCACCTTTTGTAAGTTATCTGGTGATTAGTGTTAGTTGTTTTCTGCTTATGGCTGTTGCGACTATGGTAACGGTACAGCTTCTTACCTTTATTCAGGGGGAAACCCCCACTAACCTTACAGGCAAGGTAATGTCCTGTGTAATGGCGCTTGCTATGTGTGCACAGCCGCTTGGGCAGGCTATGTATGGATTTTTGTTTGATAATCTAAGGTCTATGCCCTACCTTGTGGTGGTTCTGGCGGCGGTGGTTTCGGGGATTATTGCGGTATCCTCTAGGCGGGTATTTGAGAGGATATAGTTAAGGAGGTAAATTGATGTTTTATTTTATATTCTGGGTGGTTGGATCGATCCTAACCTTTGCATTTCGGCTTCCTACCTGGATTATGCTGTTAGCAATAATAGTACCGTTTAGCGTTGTGGTTTTGGGGACGGTTGTTATACTGGCTATCCTAAGACCACAAAGAAGGTAGACGTAGTTATTCAATTAGATAATATTATTTTTATTAAATTACACATGTTTTATTAATTAGTATAAGGAGATTGTTATGGATTTTTTTGATAGTATGTTTTCGATAATATCTAGCGCTGCAGGTAATATATCACCGTTTTTAGTGGTAACACAGATTGTCAGCATTGCAGTAGGTATCTTCCTAATTATACTGGGGGTTAGGCTTCAAAAGAAGGGTAATAAAGGGGCTTCAGTTGGAGGAACAATCAGCTTAGCGATTGGGATACTAACCATTATTACCTCGGGTATACAGCTAGCTTTTAACTTTATCTGATAGAGGTTACGGGTAGCAGATAAAGTAAGATTTTATAATATAAACAAGGGGTAGACTGTAACATCTGTCCTGTCGAGAGAATACAATGTGGCATATACTGCTAAACATCACTTTCATGTAAAATGATATCTGAAAGCTATGTTATGGTGCGGTCACAGCTGTATTCTCTTTTATCTTTAAAAGCTGTGGGATAGCACCGATAAGTAAAGATAAATTATAGTTTTATACAAAAGGAGGTATATAATTGTGCTAGATAATTACAGTATAACTGACCCTTCACAGCCTACTGTCTATATAGATCCCGTAGGTCCTACCGGACCGACTGGTCCGACCGGTCCGACCGGTCCGACCGGTCCGACCGGTCCGACTGGTGCTACAGGTTCTACCGG
>CAZAOY010000096.1:0-4388 GCA_964486925.1 uncultured Oscillospiraceae bacterium | reverse complement strand
CACCAGATAGTGCTTGCAAAAACGGACAAGATACATCTATATAAATATTATATAACATTTTCAGTAGATTTACAAGAGCAAAAGGATATTTTGTTTGTAAAATTTCTTTGATATTTTTTCTATGTATTTTATCCTAGCTTTTTCAAATGCTAATGTTGTGATATTTTAATAAATCTATCACCTATTTCGTTTAAGTAAAAAGGACGGTAACTATCATGACATCTCAAGATAAAAAAGAAAAAAAACCTAAAAAGGTTGTGCATAACCAAAGTGATATCGTAAACGCTATTATAAACCAACCTCCTAGCGAAAACGATCCATTCGGGTCATACACAGGTAAACCAGAAAATAAATACGACGTCCCAACACAGGACGCGGATGATCTTTAATACTAATTAGTAAGCTTTTGGGGATGTGGCCGATATAAAGGTCATATCCCCATACATATCTCTGTTACTTTGCATACTGGCTATAAACAAGATAAAGCACCCCAACAGATACCATAATCTGGATTATAGCAAATCTAAATACAGTTTGTGTATTTGACCATTCGTTTACCTTCCTAGCTTGATCGTGTAGCGGTGTGCGTACATTCTTTAGGATTCTTATCTTGCAAAACCGCAGTAGTGATACCTTTATAAGCCCTAATCCTCCGTCTAGTATCATCACTATAGCTATCGGAATGTATAGTAGCGGGCTGTTGGTCTTTAGCACCGCAATGCTTATAAATAGACCCATAGCACGTGACCCTGCATCCCCCATAATAAGTCTGCTCGGGGTTGCATTAAACCAAAGGTATCCCATTAAACAGGTAATAAACAGTATTATCACATAATCAAACCCAGTGGAACTGCCCTTTATAAGATCCACAAGATATATAGTAGCAAGGGTTATAATAGCCAATGTAGCGGATAGACCGTCCACCCCATCGGTGCAGTTTGTAACGTTAATGGATGTCCAAACCAAGATTACAACAAGTACCCCAAAGAGTATGGGCGGTATAGTAACACTAAACCCCGCTATAGCGATATCAATAGTACTACTGTTAAAGTTTAAGAACGTTACAGCAACCAAAACGGCGATAATCAAATCTAGCAGACCCTTCTTGTACTCCCCCCACGGAAACTTAGCGCAGTCGTCGAGATACCCCGTTATCATAGCGGCAACTACCAGTAGAATGTAGATTACAAGCTCTACCGTAACCTCACTAAACAACAGTGATACAACTAAAAAGGTCATGATAAAGATAAATCCTGCACCCCTAGGCTTTCCTGCGGAAAGCTTGCCTTCATGGGCAAACTCTCTGCCTTGATCCTTTGGAAGTTTTTGTTTAAAGAGCTGTAAAGCAAGGCAGGTAAGCAAAAACGCTGTAGCAACACCCGCTAGATCCATAATGCTTCCTGCATTAAAGTTTAGTAATTTTATCATTGTACCATTCCTTACATCTTTTATTTATATTCCGCTAATATTAGTGTCGTTCCTTTAGTAGTATAACGTCATTTGTTACATCATTTAACATCAGAACTGCTATAAACTATAGCTACACTGTGTGCAGAGATTCCCTCTAACCTTCCGCTAAAGCCTAACCCTTCTTCAGTGGTTGCCTTTATGTTTACCTCCTGCACCAAAAGGTTACAGGTATTGGCAATATTATCCCGCATTGCTTCTATATAAGGCGATATCTTTGGTTTTTGTGCAATAACCGTGCAGTCAATGTTAGAGATGGAATATCCCTCATTTGATATAATCTCCACCACCCTTTTTAGCAGTAACATACTGCTAATTCCCTTATAGGTAGGATCGGTGTCGGGGAAGTGTTTTCCGATATCCCCTAACCCGCAAGCTCCTAGTAGGCTGTCCATTATGGCATGTATAACCACATCTGCATCGGAGTGACCGAGTAACCCTAAATCAAACGGAATCAAAACCCCTCCTAGTATCAGATCTCGTGACGATACAAGCCTATGCACATCATAACCATGTCCTACCCTATACCTCATCGTGCCCTCCTTAGTGGATTTTCCCAAAATCCCAGTAGCTACAGCAATATCCTCCTTAGTGGTTAGCTTAATGTTGCTGTTTCCTTTATCTCCAATTGTGACATAGACAGGATGGGATACATTCTCAATTAACTGGCAGTCGTCGGTAAACTCCTTGCCCTCTGCTACCGCCCTCTCGATCCCCTGCTTGTACAGCTTATACTCAAATATCTGCGGGGTCTGCACAGCCACGAGGTTATCCCGAGGGATGGTTTTATCAATCCTTCCTGTATCTAGTTCTACAGACTTAATGGTGTCGGTCACCCTAGACGCTAGTGCTGTCGCCTTATACTTTACTGCATTAGCGATGGTTTTATTAATATCGTCGGCAGTAACTAGCGGGCGAGCGCCATCATGGATCGCAACATACTCACAGCTGTCAAGGGCGTAGAATCCATTCATAACCGACTGTGTTCGGTTATCTCCCCCCTTTACCACCGCTTTTACCTTGGTAATACCATACTGCACTATCATCTCCTTAATGCAGTCAATATCATCCTCGCCCGCAACCACCACAATCTGGGTAACGCTTTCAATCCCCTCAAACGCAAGGATAGAACGCACAACCACAGGTATACCGCAAAGGCAAACTGTTATCTTGTTTACACCCTTCATCCGTGATGATCTTCCGCCGCTTGCAATAATAACACCTACCATTATCTTCTCCTAAAACAACAACATGGGTAGCTCTCGTACTTGTGATACGGCACCTACCCTTTTTTATTTAGTATATCTCTAATCCTGTTGTGACGGCTTTGTGACAAAGGTTTGTGATTCTTTGGTAAAGAGGTTTCTATTAGCCTTAAATGCAGTCCTTGAATCCCTAATCTCTTTTAAAGAGGCGGCAAGGTTGTCCTCTATTGTGCGTAGAGAGGAGTCGATATATTCTGCTGTCGCACGTTTTAGCTGGCTAACGGTATTCTCTGCAACGGTTGCCTTTTCACGAGCCAACGCTTCAGCCTGTCTTACAATAACATGTGAGGCTACAAGGTTTTTAGCCTTCTCCTCTGCATTGTGAAGTATCCTTGCCGCTTCGTTGTTTGCACGTTCAATAATACCACGACTATCAGCTAAAATATTCTTTGCTTCTTCAATTTCCGTTGGAATGCTTTGTTTAATATCATCAAGGATATCCCTGATTCTATCAGCATCTACCACCGTTTTCCCGCCTGTAAGTGGCAAAGCCCACGCAGTATCAAGCAAAACTGATATCTCCTCAAAGTATTGTTGTAATGACATAAAGTTATCCTCCTGTGAATAATATGCAAAAACAGTATAAGACTAGCTTTCCTGTTTGCTAAGTTTTTATTAGTCGCCCTGTATAATTGTGTGGTAAGCTACCCATCTTTATGGATGTTACCGTGGCTTTAGGTTATACATCAGATTTAGCAAGTCTTTCTTTAATCTTATGGACAATCTCTTTTGGTATAAAATCCGATATATCCCCGCCAAACGCGGCTATCTGCTTAACAAGGCTAGAGCTTAGATAAAGATTTTGTTGTGCAGTCGTAAAGAATAACGTTTCTGCGTTAGGGTTTAACTGCTTGTTTGCCAGTGACATCTGAAACTCATACTCAAAGTCCGATACCGCACGAAGCCCTTTTACGATAGCGCACGCACCAACCTCATTGATATAGTTAGCTAACAGGCCATTTACCTGCGTCACCTCAACATTCGGCAGATTGCTTGTACATATCTCGATTAGCTCCACCCGCTCCTCGATGGTAAAGGTGCCTAGCTTACTGGGATTAACCGACACAGCTACCACTACCTTATCGAATATTTTGCTCGCTCTAACTATAATGTCAAGATGCCCATTGGTTATAGGGTCAAAGCTACCGGGGCATACACAAATTCTCATAAACCTCTCCAACTCTAATTGTTATTATTACTTTGTAGCCAAAGCAATATATGTAGTACCAGAAAACCAATAGCCCGAGGGCTTACTGCCGTAGCCTCTATTATACATTACTTTACTAAAAAATGCAAGTAGTTATAATAAAAAAGTTATTATTTTCCTTCTTACGTTTGTTTGTTACTACAACCTTTTGTCGTTTTTTATCAGGTTTATGCGAAGATAAGCGACTTATATACAAGCCGCTTTTCCTAAACCTCTTGATATGCTTTAATTTAACCCTTATGCTACATTCATCTGTTTTGCTTTATATTAAACGAATTTCTTGCAACTGCTTATTCTGTTTCAAACTAAACGAGTTACTTGTTTTGTTTCAAACTAAACGAGCTGCTTGCAGCTGCTTGTTTTGTTTGTAGACACTTAGGACAAGTCCAATACATAGATATAGCGAAACTACAGAAGATCCCCCAGAGCTGATAAACGGCAACGTAATT
>CAZAOY010000095.1:0-4580 GCA_964486925.1 uncultured Oscillospiraceae bacterium | reverse complement strand
AGACGGTGGTTGCTTTGTTTTTTACTAAAGAATTTACGAGATAAAGGGGATGGTTTTATGGATAGCAGTAAGGTTACGTTGGAGGAGTGGCAGGATCGGTACTATTCGGCGCATAAGGTTTATGATCCTAGTCTTTCGCTCTTTAGTCAGTGGGAGGCGATCTATCTGGGGTCGAAGGAGATTGATCGGTCGGTAAACAGTGGGATCTATAATGGTGGGTCGTATGTGGGATCTTTTGGAAATATAAAGCGTGCAAGTAATGTGCGAAACATCTGCTTTGAGCTGATAGAATCCCAGATTGACAGCAATGTGCCGCTACCTAAGGTGGACGCTTTGTCGGATGACAACGAGGAGTTGGCGAAGATTATTGAGGACAGCCTTAAGGCGGATATGTCCAAGCTTATGTTTGAGAATCTAAATGATGCGAGTGAGCGGCTTACCCCCATTCATGGGATGTCGTTCTTTGAGGTGCTTTGGGACAACTTAGCTTCAAAGCGCGGGTATTATGGCGACATAAAGGTGCGGTTACTCCATCCAAAGCAGGTTATCCCTCAGCCGGGGGTTTCGTCCATCCAAGAGATGGACTATTTTTTTGTGCTAAGCTCGGTGACCAAGAGGTACATCTGCGAGCGGTATGAGGTGAGCGAGGAGGATTTGACCTCGTCCTTTGATTTTGAGGGCAACTCCTCCTATGATGACATGGTGACGGAGGTGGTGGTCTGGTACAAGAATAGGCAGGGGCGGGTGTCGCGGTATGTTTTCTGCGGGGATGTGGTTTTGGAGGATATTGATGATTACTATGCTAGACGGATCTGGCGGTGTGCCAACTGCGGTGAGCCAAATATTACCAGTAGCAGGAAATGTGAATGTGGGTTTTCGTCCTTTAAAAATGTGATTGAGGCTACCGAGGATATTGTGATTAGGGATGAGAAGGGCGAGCGGCTTGTGACGGTGCCTTACTATATCCCTGATGTTTATCCTGTAGTAATGCGACAAAACATTCCATTTTCGTTTGGCTTTGGCGGGCAGTCAGACATCGATATTATAAGGGATCAGCAGAACACCGTTAAGAAGCTTTACACCAAAATTGAGGAGAAGCTTTTAAAGGGCGGGTCGTTTATCGAGGTGCCTGACAGCCTGAAGAACCGAATGGTGATTACCGATGACGAGCTTAAGATTGTTTACAAGCGGCCGATGGATCAGTCGATAGCGGTGCACACTGTGCAGGCGGACATCTCAAAGGACATGCAGTTTGTGGAGAACCAGATTCGTGCCGCTTCCGAAACCCTTGGGATTACCGATTCCTTTATGGGCAAGTCGGACAAGACCGCCACCTCGGGGTATGCAAAACAGCTACTTATTCAGCAGTCGTCGGGTCGGCTTCGGTCAAAGCAGTTTAACAAATTCTCCGCTTACAAGGAACTTTTTGAGGTGATGTTTAAATTTAAGCTTGCTTTTTCGGACGAACCCCGCCCGTTTGTAAGCCATCTTGCCAACGGTAGGAGGATCTATAACACCTTTAACAAGACAGATTTTGTCGCATGTGATGAGTTTGGAAGCTACTATTACAATGATGATTTTCTCTTTTCGGTGGATTCGTCGGGCGGGCTTCCAAGCGATCGTGGGTTTATGTATGAGCAGGCGCTAAAGCTTTATCAGCTAAATGGGTTTGGTCCGGTGTCCTCGCCGCCTGCACTTGTTCGGCTTTGGGAGGCTTTGGAGGCGGTGAACTTTCCGCTTGCCGCACAGTTTAAGGAGCAGTTTGAGCGGGAGGCGGGTCAGCTTGAGCAGTCGCCGCAGTCGCCACAGTCGCAGTCGCCACAGTTGTTTTCCCAGATGAAGTCGCCGCAGTAGGCGGGGGTTAGTGGGGTAGGTGAGTTTTACTAGACTTACGGATGTGCTGCTACGTATTAACATAAATTTATAGAAAGTGAGGTTATAGATGACGATAAAAGAGATAGAAAGGCAGGTACTAAAGCTGATAGACAGCTACTCTAAGAATGGAATGGTACACGACAGCTCTGATCCTGTGGTGAAGGATATTACCCTTCGTATTCCTGTCTTTATCGGGCAGGCTATGGCGGTGGTCTGTCGCACTATTCCTATAATAAAGCCGCTTTTACTGGAGGAAATGGTGGAAAACTTGCATGGCTACAACTACTACGCTCTTCCGACCGATTTTATGGGGATATTTTCGGTTACAACTCCACCGGAGCAGGCACGGTATATTAACCAGATTTCGGTAATAGGGGAGCGGATTTCTATCCCAGAAGTTGCCGATGTATCCATCCAGTACAAGGTTATCCCGCCATGCTATGATAGCGGGGTAGATCCCGACGAAATATTGCCTATTCGTGGGGATCTGTCGCTTGTTATCTCGCTCTATGTAGCGTCGTTGGTGGTGATTGATGAGAACCCAAACCTTTCCGCGCGGTTACTCAATCAGTTTGAGGTGGAGTTATCACGGGTTAATGACTGCAACTATTTTGGGTGTGAGTTTCCTGTTTCTACCAGTGGTTGGTAGGGGTAGGGGTAGGAGAGATGTTAGGTTGAAGTGTGGATCTAAGGTAGTGTTTAAGGCGGGGGCTGGTTAAGGTTATAATCGGGATAGGTATAGCTGTCTGCTTTGGTTGACACGGTATTAACCATATGGCTAACAGGATGTATCGGTTATAGTGAGTAACACAATATGACTAAAAATTACAAAACATTATAGAAAGGGGGTGATTACGATAAAGAATAATAGTGCAAATGGAAATTATCATGGAAGGATCTCTAGCAGTCCGGCTATGTATGTACCGGCGGTGTTCTCCGACTCGGGCTCGGTCAAGCCTAGCGGCAGGGGTAGTGGAAAGGGGTCTGGTAAGGCTTCTGGCAAGGGTTCAGGGGGCAGGTCTGCTGTAGCTTCAAAGGGTTGCAGGGGTTAGGTGGTTTTGCTAGAACGGATGGTACTCTGTAAAACATGCTGATCCTAGGGGGTTGGATGGTTTTGTGGGGACTTTATCCTGTTTGGCACTAGGCTAGGAGGTTTTGTGGCGGAGAGCCTACTCGGTTAGAGTGTATAATGTCCGTTGGAACAAAGCCGTATGGCTACACCTTTGTTTGTCAAAGTTATGTCGCATTATCTTATGATTTATTACATATATAAGGATTTGTGGTATGGGTTGCTGTATGGACTAGGTGCTCAAAATTAGTACTGTAGTGGTATGGTGTAGCTGAATCTTGATGTGGTGGTAATTAAGTTATAGGCAGAATGTGACATAACATGACAAATGAAGGGTTGTGACAGGACAAAAAGTGACAAAATATATGAGTATGTAAGCGATTATACTGAAAAATAATATAGAGTAAAGGAGTTATTATGAATAATGAGAGTTTAGGGGCAGTACCGCAGGGTGCGCCGCCAGAAGGTGATAAACCACAGTCGGGTGGGGGTATGCAGGGCGGGCAGGGGTCGCCTGTAAGTCAGGGGATGCCGTTTGCGCAGGAGGATGTGGACAGATTTTATACCGAGAATCAGCCTATGGTGGATTTTATTGTGGGTGCGGTTATAGAAAATCATCCCGACATCCAAGCGGCACGTGAACAGCTGAAAACACAGCGTGATCATGACTGCCTAAATGCCGCTATGGAGGAGTTTTTGGCGGAATTTCCGGACGAGGGGATTAAAGCTCCCGAGGATTTTATGCAGCTTGAGAATGCTGATATGTTTATTAAGCTAATCGAGCGGGGACTTAATTTTAACGATGCGTACAAGCTTTTGTCCTACGAAAAGCAGAACAAGCGGGGGAGGGGGCTTGATCCGTCGCTGAAGAAGGCGACCAAGGGGCATATCAAAACTTCGGGCGGATTTGACAAGGGTAGTGACAAGCCGATACCGTCGGAGGTGCTTGAGATGTACAAATCACTCTGCAAGGGGTGGTCGGAGGAGAAGATTAAGAAGCATTATCTGGGTTCTAAGCAGTAAGAATAAAGATTTTACCATATGATTATGTCATATAATGTCGATTAATGGAATATAACAACAAGAGAGGAGATAATGAATGTTTAGGTTACATAAGACCGATACAATGGATACCACGCCGTTTTTATACTATAGGGGGGCGGATGGAGAAGCGTTTTATGCGGGTGAGGCGGTTGTACTGGTGGGTGGTGAGATTACAAAATGTGACACTACCACTAAGCCGCAGTTTATCTGTGTTTGTGATGTTGCGGCTAATTCTTCGCATGGTGCGATACCTGTTTTTGCGGTTTCGGCTTCGATGGAGCTCCAGACCGTGCCAGATTCGCCGATACCGACTACCTTGGTTGGTAGCAGTGTGACGCTTAACAGCACGGCGACTAGCTGTACCGATACCACCACCGGTGGGGTGTTTACCGTGACCTACACCGAGGGCAAGGCGGGATCGCCTGTATTAGGGAGGTTTAGATAGGGGTTGCCGTGAGAGTGTTATGGTGAATGTGGTTGTGGTGTTTAATGCAATGTGTGAAATGGTATAAACATTACTCTTTGTTACAAAATACAGTGAGGTTTTGTAGGGGACGCATTGTATGCGTTCCTTTTATGCAACTACGTTGCT
>CAZAOY010000094.1:0-4703 GCA_964486925.1 uncultured Oscillospiraceae bacterium | reverse complement strand
ATAGAAATAAAACAAAAGAGAGGTAACACTATTTATGACTCTCGTCAAAGATAGATACTACCTCTCTTAAGTTATAGTAATCGTCTAGCTATATTAGCTTATAAGGCGATCACTTTAACACCCGCTATCAATTTTCATCAAATTAATTATCTGATTTTTATATCAATTAGCTAGGCTTTAATTATGACTGTGATTTTACTGAGTTTTCGTAGCTTTCGATCATCTTCTTAACCATCTGGCCACCGATTGATCCAGCTTGCTTAGAACTTAAATCGCCGTTGTAACCTTGCTTTAGAGTTACTCCAACTTCGTTAGCAGCTTCCATTTTAAACTGATCTAGTGCTTGTCTTGCTTGTGGTACAACTATTTTGTTAGACATTTTTATTTCCTCCAATAATTTATAAATCTCATATACCTCTAACAATATTTGTTAAGGTACACCTAATCTGCAAGTACCCAAAGCCAACCTTGTCCTGCCTTTTAATGTGTTTATAGCGTCGTCTTGTATGATCTGTTAGTCAATGTATAAACTATCTATCCGTCTATACATTTTACTCTGATCGCTGATAACTTATTATTGATAAACTATTATCCTACTAATTTAGGACTAAAGCGATCATAGTAATAAGATCATTGCAAGCTTTCCTGCTTCTACATTTCGTATTCGTACATTTTCGGTAACTTAACCTATTGTAGAACACTAAAGGTAAGAATGTTTGCGTTTAAGCTTCTTGCTCTATTATTATAGGCTGTATATATTTTTTTATTAGTGGAAATTTTTGATAGTTTAATTTGAAATCTCTTCTAAAGCTAAAGCAAGCTGATCCGGACATGAGGTTTCCTTAACCCCGCATTTAACGCCCTTTAAAAGATCCTTAACCTCATCCACGGTTCTGCCAGTTACAAGGCGGCTAATCCCTTGAAGGTTGCCGTTACATCCGCCTGTAAAGGTAACGCTCTTAATTATGTTATCCTCTACCTCGATGTCGATGGTTCTTGCGCAAACTCCCTTAGTTTGATAGGTGTAACTCATTCTATCCTACTCTCCTCTTTCTTCATCTCTTAACTTTATTATATTGCCTTGCTCTAAAAGCGAATGCAGAAGCTTCGCATCCCCTGCTTCTAAAGCTTTTTTATAGTTTACTACATTTTGAATATAGATATCAATCTCTTGTAAAAGCGCTTCACGATTTTCCATAAATAGCAACGTCCACATATCGGCATTTAACCTTGCTACCCTTGTCATATCCTTAAAGCTTCCTGCTGAAAATCCCTGCCTTCTTTCGATAACGGGGCTTTTTACATAGGCGCTAGATACAATATGCGCTAGCTGTGAGGTGTAGGCTATAATTATATCATGCTCCTTTGGATCGGTTATCTTTATCCGTCTAAAGCCTATCGCTAAAAATAAATCCGACACCTGCGTCACTATCGACCCATCCATCCCATCTGGCGGACATAGTATCATTACCGCACCTTGAAAAAGGGTTGCAAAGGAGCTTTCATACCCGCTTCGCTCGATCCCCGCCATTGGGTGACCTCCGATAAAGTGTACACCGCGTGGCTGTAACAGCTGCTCTAAGGTGCTACATATCCTGCCCTTTACACCGCCTGCGTCCACCACAACCGAGCCGCTTTTAAGCCGATCCGCTACAGCTGTAACATACTCGATAATGCTATCGGGATACAGCGCTACTATCAGGACATCACAGTCCACAATGGTGTTATCATCGATAACACCATCGATAGTACCATCCAAAAGCGCACCTTCTACCACTCTTTCGTTAGCATCAAACCCAACTACCTTGTATGTACAATTTGCCTTTATAGCCTTTGCCATCGATCCGCCTATTAGCCCTAGTCCAACTACCCCTATGGTCATAATCTACACCGTCCTTAATCTCTACTCATCTCACATTCGGCAGTATAGTTATCCGCTACCGCCTTAGCTACCGCCTCTGCAACACGTTTATCAAATGGGTCGGGTAGGATATATTCTGTGGTCAGCTTGTCCTCGTCTACAATAGAAGCGATAGCGCGAGCCGCCGCCACCTTCATATCGCTTGTTATATCCCTAGCACGCACCGCTAACGCCCCCTTGAAGATTCCAGGGAAGGCTAACACGTTGTTAATCTGGTTTGGAAAGTCCGATCTGCCCGTTCCTACTATAAAAGCACCCGCCTTTTTGGCTATGTCAGGCATAATTTCAGGTGTTGGGTTTGCCATTGCAAAGATAATAGGCTTGTCCGCCATCGATTTAACCATATCCTCATCTACCAGATTAGGCTTGGATACCCCGATAAAGACATCCGCCCCAACCATAACTTCGGATAACCTACCCGCCTTTTTACCCTTATTGGTAACGGCCGCCATCTCCTGCTGTGCCTTGTTTATGTTATCAGCGCCATCATATATTGCCCCGCCGATATCGCACATTACAATATCACCATCACTACTAGAGCCTACCCCTAATAGCAGTAAAAACTTAGCGATAGCAATCCCTGCCGCTCCCGCTCCGTTTATGATAACCTTAAGCGTGTCAAGCGGCTTGCCCGCTAGCTTTGCCGCATTAATAAGCGCCGCACCTGCAATAATCGCCGTTCCATGCTGGTCATCGTGGAACACCGGGATTGAAAGCCTTTGCTTTAACTGCTCCTCAATCTCAAAACAGCGTGGAGCGGCTATATCCTCAAGGTTTATCCCGCCAAAGCTTAAAGCAATTAGCTCAATTGTCCGCACAATCTCATCCACACTCTTAGAGTTTACGCAGATCGGGATAGCGTCCACATCTGCAAACGCTTTAAATAGTGCACACTTTCCCTCCATTACTGGCATTGCCGCTAAAGGCCCGATATCCCCAAGACCCAGCACCGCTGTCCCGTCGGTAATAACAGCTACAAGGTTACCCCGCCTTGTCATATCATATGACAAGGCAGGGTTCTTTTGGATCTCTAGGCATGGCTCGGCAACCCCCGGGGTGTACGCTACCGACAGCTCTTGTTTATTTGTAATAGGCGCACGGGTTACGACCTCAATCTTACCCCGCCACTCTTTATGCTTCTCTACAGATAACTCTCTTACATCCATCTAATTCACAACCTATCGTTAAATTTTATACAATTGTAGACGCAAACTCCGCACCAAACTTAAAGGCATCATCAATATCCTTCTCGGACGGCACAAAGGTTACCCTAAAATCAGTAGGAAACACATTAAGCTTTAGATCAGTTAACCTGCTTCTTAGGTTCTTGCAAGCTTCCCCGCTCCATCCAAACGATCCAAACAGCGCCGCAGGACGTTTTTGCATGTTAACCGCATCAAGATGACCAAGTAAGAACCATACCGGAGGCACTGCATCCTTATTTAGTGTAGGCGAACCGATTAAAAATCCGTCACACGCCGCTAGCTCTCCCGCAAGCATACCCATATCATGTTCAATTATATCATAGGTTGTAACCTTTGCAGAGGTATGGATAGATTTAACCCCTTCAGCAATCGCTTCCGCCACAATACGTGTGTTACCGTAAGCAGAACAGTAGAAGATCGGGATAGACTTTTCGGTCTTATCCACAGGGGTGCTCCATTCCTTGTAGGTATTAATAACCTCCGGAAGTAGTCCTGCTTTAGATAGTACCGGTCCATGACTGGTTGCGGCATACTCTACGTCAAGATCCTTAATCTTTTCTAGTCCCTTTAGTACATACGGTTTGAATGGACCAAATATTGCGTCGTAGTATCCCTTTAGTGCAGTTCTGTATGCGTCAGGGTAGGCAATATTTGTATCGATAATCTGCGGTTCACAGTAGTGTGATCCTAAGAAGTCACAGGAGAATAAAACCTTATCCTGTTCACACCAGGTAAACATGGTATCCGGCCAGTGTAGGAACGGTGCATTAATAAAGGTTAAAGTTTTGTTACCAAGGTCGATGGTATCTCCATCCTTTGCAACCTTGATGTTCATATCTGAAATGTTTGTTATATTCTTAAGGTAGATAGACCCTGCTTGAGAGGTTACCACCGTCACATTCGGAATTAGACTAATAAGCTTGCTTAATGATCCTGTATGGTCAGGCTCACAGTGGTTAATTACTATATAATCAATGCTTTCAAGCTTTGTGAGCATATTTATGTTGCTTAGATAATAATCAAAGAAGCGTGAATGGGTATTCTCGATAAGCGCTGTCTTTTGATCGCCCTTAACTAGATAAGAGTTGTAGGTTGTACCGTAATCGGTTTTCATTACTATGTCAAAGACACGTAGGTTAGGGTTTAAAACACTAATACTATAGATATCCTTTGTAATTTGATAGGTCTGCATATCTTTTCCTTTCATCAGTCCAGTTCATTTTATACTCTCTATAAGATAATTAACTCACGAAAACAACAAGAGAGCGCCTGCAAAAGCTTTGATATATAGTTTTTGTAGGTACTAACTCCATCACACCAATTGTTTCAAGTTAAATTACTATACATCACAAAATACGTAGGGGCAAGTCCAAGACATCCAACCGCAGAAACTCTACAGAATTAGGACGTCGAGGATACCGACCCCCACGATCATCTTGATGGTATTGCATAATTACTATGCTTTTCAGACTTAACAGTTGTAGCCTTTATTCAGCTTCAAACTCATCTTTGCCCGGCAAACGGTTGTAGCCTTTATTCAGCTTCAAACTCATCTTTGCCCGGCAAACGGGTGTAGC
>CAZAOY010000093.1:0-4704 GCA_964486925.1 uncultured Oscillospiraceae bacterium | reverse complement strand
GCCTAAACTGAGGTTTCGGCTCAAAGCCGATACCTCAGTTTGTCTACGGTCTGAGGCTGTGACAAACTATCGTTTGTCACAGCCGGATAAAATACTATTTCATCATGCTTGCAACTTCGTCTGCGAAGTTGTCTTCTCTCTTTTCAAGACCCTCACCCTTTTCAAGGCGAACGAATCTGATAACGCTGATCTTACCGCCAAGCTCGGTTGCAACCTTTTCGATATGTTTTGCAACGGTTAGTTCATCATCCTTGATAAACTCTTGTTCTAGCAGACAGTTTTCTTTATAGTATTTGCTAATTCTTCCCATTACCATCTTTTGAGCGATGTTTTCTGGTTTACCTTCATTTAACGCTTGCGCTAGAAGGATTTGTTTTTCCTTCTCAACGGTTTCATCCGGTACATCAGCTTTTGCTAGGAATGAAGGAGAGATAGCGGCAATCTGCATTGCGATATCCTTACCAAGCTCAACAAAGCCTTCTTTTCCTGCAAGGTCGGTATCAAACTGCACAAGTACACCGATCTTTCCGCCAGCGTGAACGTATGCTACACAGTCCCCTTCGATTCTTTCAAAACGACGGATCTTTAGGTTTTCACCGATAGTAAGGATTCTATCTCTAAGTACCTCTTCAACAGAAGCGGTATCGTTTCCGCATGGAAGTTGTAGTAGATCTTCAACAGTTGCAGGGTTTTTAGCGATAATAGTGTCTGCAACGTCATTTGCAAATGAGATAAATGATGAGTTTTTAGCAACAAAGTCGGTTTCAGAGTTAACCTCTAATACAACACCGATCTTCTTTTCTTCACAAACCTTAGATACAACGATACCTTCAGCCGCGATTCTGCTAGCTTTCTTAGCCGCCGCTGCAAGTCCTTTTTCTCTTAAAAGCTCAACTGCCTTGTCCATATCTCCGTCAGCGTCGGTTAAAGCCTTTTTACAGTCCATCATTCCGCAACCGGTCTGTTCACGTAGTGCCTTTACATCAGTAGCAGTAAATGCCATATATTTATCCTCCACATATTTATTTAATTAATGTCAATCATTATATTCTTCTTGTTTTATAAACCAACCACACTTATTTTTTAGTGACACTTTTTAGTGACACCTAATTTTTAGTGACACAAAAAAGTAATCTACCCTTTATGTCACTAAAATCACAAGATAAAAACCTTGCTGTGTGTATTGATACTTAGGCAGTTAGTAGAATTGGCAATCTTTGAAGTTACGCTATCTGCTGTAGATTCAAAAGAAAGCTTTCTACGTTTAAGTGCAAAAGTAATATTAACTATTCAGCCGAAGTAGCTTCTTCGCCCGCTTCTACTTCTTCACCTGCTGTATATGGATCAGCCGCGTTACCCTGTCTTGCAGAGATTACAGCTTCCGCCATAGCGCCTGCAATTAGCTTAACTGCTCTGATAGCGTCGTCGTTACCAGGGATAACGTAATCGATATCATCCGGATCACAGTTAGTATCAACTATAGCAACTACAGGGATACCAAGCTTTTTAGCTTCAAGTACAGCGATTCTTTCCTTCTTAGGGTCAACTACAAAAAGTGCTCCAGGAAGTCTGTGCATATTCTTAATTCCGCCTAGGAATTTTTCAAGTTTTTCAATCTCTAAGCTTAGCTGATATACTTCCTTTTTAGGTAGCAGATCAAATGTACCGTCTGATTCCATCTTTCTAAGCTGTTCTAGTCTTGTAATACGACGACGAATAGTCTTAAAGTTTGTCATCATACCGCCAAGCCATCTAGCGTTTACGAAGTGCATGTTGCAACGCTCGGCTTCTTCACGAACGGAATCACCTGCTTGCTTTTTAGTTCCTACGAATAGGATATCCTTACCTTCAGCCGCTATCTCATTGATAAAGTTGTACGCTTCATCAAGCTTTTTAACGGTCTTTTGTAGGTCGATGATGTAGATACCGTTTCTTTCGGTAAAGATGTACTTCGCCATCTTTGGGTTCCATCTTCTGGTTTGATGTCCAAAGTGAACACCCGCTTCTAAAAGTTGTTTCATTGATACTACGCCCATTGTAAATCCTCCATTTGGTTTAAAATTTTTGATACCTCCGTGTTGAGTTTGTATATGCATGAAAGATACATATACAGATAGCGACCGCTAGATCGGGTCTATCCGACAGGTGTAGATTTAAGCTTTACATCCGTAATGTCTACAGATACGTTAAACCTTCCTACTACCTTAATGCAGCACCGTGCTATCTTAATTCACCACGTGTGTAATCGTTAGTGCAGTTGCTATAATCTAATTTACAGATATTGCAATTACTGCAATCCACTAAACATTATACCACAATTATGCAGTACAGTCAAAGCCTTTAAATAAAATTCATAATTTGTTTACATGTCACCGTTATAATCAATTCTAAAGCATACTGCTAGATCTGTCTTTCATGCTCTAAATTAATAATTTTTTCTCTCACGGTGCTAAGCACGCTCTCACTAAACTTAATTGCAATGTCTACTATTCCTTGATCAATCTGAATCTCATTCGGATATCTAGTTCGTACAGCATAGACACTTATGAGTTTACACTCATTTGTAAACTTTGAAAACTCTTTATCAAAGCTTTTGCACTTTTCATTAATGAAATATAGGTCGTGAGTTTTATCGATAAAGCAATCATTAAATACCAAAAATGCCTTAAGTGCTTTTTCTACACATTGCCGACAATGAAAAAGAATTATCTCCAAGGGTGGCGGTGACATCTGAGAATATAGCACTTTAAAGCTATTGATGTCGTTATATGCATATTTAAGCCATTCATTTGCTGAATTGAGAATGTTATCCATACAATAAAATCCCCTTTTGTGCGATAGAGCGTTCTAGTGTGGGCAGGTTTTTGCGGTCGTTAAATCTATCCTTAAAATTGCCAAGAATATCTACAGGCTTGCTACAGTAATCGTACGCACTATAGTTAATATCGAATAGAAACCTCCCTAAATCCTTTGCCTTGTTGTTTACCACCACGTAGAGATCAAAGTCACTAGATGATGTATATCTTCCTTCTGCATATGACCCAAAAAGATACACACTTTCAACCTCTGGCTTGCTTTTAATCATGTTAACCAAATCTTCTAGTTCACTTCTATCCTTTTCGGGTATCGATAGCATTCTGTCTATATCAATATCCATAATCTAGCCCTCCAATCTTAATTGCTAAACCTAAAACTAAAGCTATATATGTCACCGTTATATCTCATCGCTACGGTCGATAACCATCTCTTTACGGTTAAAGGTTGCGTACAGTACAGGGATGATAACCAGTGTTAAAAGCGTAGATGTCACAAGCCCGCCGATTACGGTTAGCGCCATTGGTGCCATAATCTCTGCGCCTTCGCCCGAGGCAAACGCTACCGGCATTAGTCCTAGTATTGTGGTTAGAGCGGTCATTAGGATCGGTCTTAGACGAGTTTCACCTGCCATTACTATGGCTCGCTTAATATCCCGACCTTCATCACGCAAAGAGTTTACACGGTCGATATAAACTATCGCATTGTTTACCACGATACCGACTAGGATAATCAGCCCGATCATCGAGGTCATGTTTAACGTTACCTTTGTAAACCATAATAGCAGTAACGACCCAGAGAATGCAAACGGTAGCGACATCATTATGATAAACGGATTTTTAAAGGAGTTAAACTGCACCGCTAACACTACATATACAATGCAGATGGAGAAGATTATTGCGACGGTAAGTCCTGCTATTGAGTCTAACATTAACGACTGCTGACCTGCGGCGGTTAGGGTTACGTCGTCGGGTAGTTCAAGCTTGTCAATCTCGGCTTGGATTTCGCTGTTGACGCTACCGCTGTCACGTCCTACCACAAAGGCGGAGATGGAGGCTTTATACTGTAGACCCTGCTTTACTATAGTCTGCGGTGCGTCGTGGGTGGTTACTACCGCTACCTCTGACAACGGGATGGATACTCCCATCGGGGTTTGCAGCATTAGCTTTTTAAGCTTGCTGATTGAGTTTGTAAAGCTATCGGCATACTTTACGGTAACGTCGTAGCTACCGTCACCATCACTGTAGCTACCGGTTTGTATCCCCGATACAGCGTTACGAAGCACCTGGGTTACCTGCATTACGGTAAGTCCCTTGTCCATTGCTTTTTGTGGGTCAACCGATACGATAATCTCGTTAGAACGTTTTGCTAGGTTTGTTTTTGTATTTATTACACCCTCGGTCTTTTCGACTACCGAAGTAATGTCCGCTACCACACTTTCCAGCGTTTCCTTTGTATCGGCGGTAACATCTATCGCAACAGGGGCGGACATACTGCTAGCGCCGCTAAACATACTGTCGATTAGTGAGTTTACCTCGGTAACCCTTATGTTTACCCCTGTTACACCTGTAAGCGACTGTCTAATCTCCTCCCCTACCTGTTCTATCGTAGCTGTTCGCTCGTTTGACGGCTTTAGGAAGCAGTTTAGCTTTACGATAGAAGGATCACTTTTGCTCTGGATAAATCCGGAGATATCACCGATTGTGGTAAGCACCCTATCGATCTCTTTGTTATCCTTTAGGATCTGTTCTATCTCGTTTGATTTTGCTTCGCTGTCGGCTAGCACCTTTGCGTCTAGCACCTCGACCTCGATGTTAACCTGCCCTTGGTCGGAGGTTGGCAAAAACTCTGTACCGATTAGCGGGATTAGCATTAGGCTAGAACCAAACA
>CAZAOY010000092.1:1821-4757 GCA_964486925.1 uncultured Oscillospiraceae bacterium | reverse complement strand
AAAGCAGCACCTTGTGGTTTGTTCCACAAGGTGCTGCTTTATGTATATATTAATCACTGACTAAAGGTCATACAACCTAAACCCTACCCTAGTCTTTTCTAAGCTCGTAACGTGAGATTAGCTCTTTTAGCAGTGCGGCTTGGCCTGAAAGCTCTTGGCTTGCGGCGGCGCTTTGTTCACTGGTAGCGGAGTTTGTCTGTACAACGGAAGCTATCTGGTCGATACCTAATGTGATCTGGGCAATGGAGGACGCCTGCTCGTTGCTTGCTTTTGAGATGTCGGCTATTACCACGGTGGTATCCTTAACGCTACCTACCGCCTGCGACAGCTCTTTTGCGGTCATGTCGGCAAGCTTTACACCTTCTGCTATTGCGGACACCGAGTCCTCTATTAGGGTGGTGGTGTTCTTTGCGGCTTCGGCTGATTTTCCTGCAAGGTTACGAACCTCGTCGGCAACCACTGCAAAGCCCTTGCCTGCTGTACCTGCTCTTGCCGCCTCTACCGCCGCGTTTAGCGCTAGGATGTTGGTCTGGAATGCGATATCCTCGATGGTTTTGATGATCTTGTTAATCTCGTTGGATTTAACGTTAATGCTTTCCATTGCGGTCATTAGCTTCTCCATCTGCTCGTTGCTGTTTGTTATAGCAGAGGAAGCGCTAAGCGCCATGTTGTTTGCCTTAGAGGAATTTGCGGCGTTATTCTTAACTTGATTTGAGATTTCGTTAATGGTAGCGGATAGCTCCTGTACAGAGCTTGCCTGCTCGGTTGAGCCTTGTGCCAGAGCTTGAGCGCCGTTTGATACCTGGTCAGCGCCTACCGACACCTGGTCACATGCCATCTGGATCTGACCTAACGTTTGGGTCTGCCTTATTGATAGCTGCCTTAGCGATTTTAAAAGCTTTGAGTACTCCCCTACATATGCGCCTTCGATATTTGTGCGGATGTTAAAGTTGTTATCCGCAAAGCCTTGGGCAATACGGGACAGATCCTGTATTATATCCCCTATCTTGGTTAATGAGTTACGCATGCTAGAGGCAAGCTCCCCAAATTCATCCTTGCTTTCGTAGTTAACCTTATAGCTAAGATCCCCCTGTTCAAGGCATTGCGCAGCTTTTTTCAGGTCGCTAATCGGTGTTAGCATAAGCCTTCTAAGCATAGCTACCAGCACAACGATAGCCACAAGTGCTACAAAAACAGCACTTATAGTAACTGCAATAGCACTTTTGTAGGATATATCCGCGTCCAAATTTTGCTTTTCGGAAAGCTTTTGTTGATCTGCACCCATCTTTGCTAAGGTGTCGTTTATTGGGTAATACACCCTCTCGGTGTACTCCCCGATAAATATGTTATAAGCCTTTGCATTATCCTCTTGATTATTCTTTCGTGCATAATCCATAATCTCGGTACGGTATGTAGTACATAGATCCATAAGTGATTTTAAGGTATCAATGTAGGATTTATCGATACGAATTGTTTCAGCGTATTCCTTTACAATTTTATCCATCTCAGCTCTAGCCTGTATCGACTGATTAAGATAGTCCTCAATCTTCGCTTGGTCTGTATCGATAATGCTTAACAAAAGGTTTTCCCTTACCGATAAAAGATTAACCCTTAAATTATCTAGATACTGGCTGTTTGGCAGTGTGTGGTCGGCATACGCATCGACCGATGAGTTTACCTTCCCGATATTTGTAACGGAAACAATACCTATTATTAACATTAATGCTAGGATAATTCCAAAGCTAACGATAAGCTTTGCCGCAATCTTTAAGTTTTTCATTTAATCTCTCCTATCCAAAGTTTACAGTCTTAACGGTGTATCTATTGAATTACATAGCCCCGCATTATACTTAATAATAGGTAATGCAAGTGACATGTAAGGGTGTTCTGAATTAATTACTGCCTTTGCCTTAAACGGTTTAATCTGCGTTTTAGCGATAAATCTCTTTCTAATGGTATCATGTATCTACCTACATTATACCATTAGAACCCCACACTGTCAATACAAAAAACGTAAAAAAGTTGATTTTTTTGGTGAAAATAAAAGTATGTTAGCAAAGTTAGTACCGAAACTAAAACCCACCATTACAGTTAATTTCTGGTGGGTTTTGCAGTGTATATATTTTATTATAATTAATTATCTTTAAAGATAAGATAATTTAATTTAGTGTATGCTCTTCGGTAAGCGGGATAACGCTAACATTATCAATACTCCTTACCATAAACAGGCAAGGGTTATCGGCGTCCCAGATCTCCGTAAACACCTCTAGCGGGCGAAATCCCATGGAGTAGTAGAATAGCCGTGTTCTTTCATAGCTCTTACTGGCTCTTGATCCGTCTAGCGTCTTTACCGTTAGAAACTCATGCCCATGACCACAGCAGTAGTTAACGCACCCATCTATAAGCATTCTGCCGATACCCATACGGTGATATTGCTCTAATACTCCCATAACGCACACCTCGGCGGTATAGCTGTTGTGCACCTTTATCGCAACAAACCCTACAGCTTTACCACTGACATAACAACCATAAAAAGGCATATCCGAAACCTTTTTTGTGTAGTCAACAATTGCTTCGTCGTTTCCAAACCAACTAGGCAGGGCGGTTAGGATATCGTTGCAGATTGCTGATCTCGTAGCGCTGTCCGTTACCTCGATTATTGTTGGACGTTCTTTATCTTGTCCGCTGATCTCGTGATTTTGATTGGTTAAATCTTTCATAATAGTCTACCTCTTTCGTAAAAAATTTGTAATAAAAAGTCGCCTCTGATAAAATCAAAGGCGACATAGTTAATCCATTGAAAAAGGTAGGTTACCTTACGACAGCGGACGAAATGGCTTTTAATTTTATCAGCTTGTATCTGTTAGTCATCTAGTCCACCTCGCTTTCGTTATTTATTGTACCTATTCTACCACAATTTTGTTTGAATTGCAATA
>CAZAOY010000092.1:0-1721 GCA_964486925.1 uncultured Oscillospiraceae bacterium | reverse complement strand
TCCAGTGTGTTATCGTCGATGGTGATAGCGAATGGGGTTCCTATTGCGTCGGCACGGCGGTATCGTTTACCGATGTTTCCTGCGTCGTCGTAGGATACCATAAAGTGGGATTTAAGCTTACTGTAGATCATAGTAGCCTTTTCGGAGTGACGTTTCTTAACCAAAGGTAGGACAGCAACCTTTATCGGTGCTAGGAACGGGTTAAGTCGTAACACCTGTCGGGTTTCGGTTTCGCTTATAACCTCCTCGTCGTAGGCTTCAAACAGAACTGCTAGCAATGTTCTACCGAGCCCGTAAGTGGATTCGATTACGTATGGGATAAACCGCTCTTTGGTTTGTTCATCAAAGTAGGTCATGCTCTTTCCCGAGTACTGCTCGTGCCTTTTTAGGTCAAAGTCTGTGCGGTTGTGGGTTCCGTTTATCTCGCCCCATCCGAACGGGAACTGGTATTCGATGTCGCAGGCGGCTTTTGCGTAGTGTGCCAGCTTCTCGTGGTCGTGAAACCTTAGTCGGTCTTGGCTTAGTCCGAGAAACTTAAAGAACTCCACACCGTAGTTTTTAAAATATTCATACAAATCCTCATCCTCACCCTTTTTGCAGAAGTTTTGATACTCCATCTGTTCAAACTCGACTGTACGGAAGATAAAGTTACCAGGGGTTATCTCGTTGCGAAATGCCTTCCCTATCTGTCCTATCCGAAACGGTAGCTTAACCCTCATGGTACGTAGCACATTTAGGTAGTTAACGTACTCTCCCTGTGCATTTTCGGGACGCAGGTAAATGGTGGTGGAGCTGTTTTCGGTTACCCCTCTTTGGGTGGCGAACATCATGTTAAACTGCCTTATATCGGTAAAGTTTGATGATCCGCAGTTAGGGCATGGGAGGTGGTTTTCTTTGATAAAGCTGTCCATCTCCTGCTGTGACATGGTATCGGCGTTAACGGTTTCATCAAAGCTGTTAATAAGGTTATCCGCCCTGTGCCTTGTTTTGCACTCCTTGCAGTCTAGCAGTGGGTCGGTAAAGCTGTCTAGGTGTCCGCTCGCCTCCCACACCGTTGGATTCATTAGGATATCAGCGTCCAGCTCAAAGCTATTGTCAACCTTTTGGATAAAGTAGTACCGCCATGCGTCCTTGATGTTATTCTTAAGCCTTGTTCCTAGCGGCCCATAGTCCCAGGTGTTTGCAAGTCCGCCGTAGATCTCGCTACCTTGGAAGATAAATCCATACTGATTACAAAAATTCATCATTTTTTCCATTGTCGGTTGTTTCATTCTCTGTTCCTCCATAACTAAAATAAATGCAAAAAAGCCCTAAGCTAAACTAGCTTAGGGCGAACATTACGTCCGTGGTACCACCTAAATTCAGAGGTAAAACCTCTGCACTCAACGGCACAGTGTAGGATACACGATATGCCTTTTCCTTATGACGGTGGAACTCCGTTGGTATCTACTCGGACAAATCCTTTCAAACCACAGCTCAAAGGCGCCTTCTACATCGTCACAATAAAGATTTTCACCAACCATCTTCTCTCTGAAACTATAAACAACGTATACTATCCCTCATCATTGCCTTTAATATTAAATTTTAACCTATTATACCACAGCTTTGAAGCAATGTCAACTATAATTTTGTAATTTGTTATAGTAGTGGGTAACGAAAGGGGTAAAATGATAAATTTAGACAAATTTATATAAAAACCTTTGACATTTACCAAATTTTAT
>CAZAOY010000091.1:0-4832 GCA_964486925.1 uncultured Oscillospiraceae bacterium | reverse complement strand
TCGCCGCCCACAACTACAACGGAACTCCCACTCATATTAAATGTACTTGATTTACCAACTAAAAGGTTCTGGCTAACATTCAACCTGCCTGATACAGATAATTCACCGCCCTGCACATCTGCGTTATCTCGCACCTTTAGCACGCCCGATATATGAAGCTTGGATTTTCCAATCAGCTTAAGGCTTTTTACCGAAACGGTTTTGCCATATTCAATGGTAACCTCTTCATCTTTTATCACCCAGTCCAGTTTAGGTTCATCTTCGCCTTTGTTAGGTGTAGGTGTATCGTTTTTGTCAGGTGTAGATGAATCGCCTTTGTCAGGTGTAGACGTATCACCTTTTTCGGGCTTTGTAGTATCGATTTTACTGAATATAATGCCGTGTCTTTTTGCATAGCTTTCCGCATATGAACCTGCTGTTCCATAAATGGTAGTAAGCTTGTCACAACTCTTGAATGCATCATACCCAATACTCGTAACGCTACTTGGGATTGTTACGCTTGTTAGGCTTTTGCAATTCTCAAATGCATGATTTCCAATGCTCGTAACGCTGTTTGGGATTGTTACGCTTGTTAGATTGGTGCAATACTCAAACGCCCACCACCCAATGCTCGTAACGCTGTTTGGGATTGTTATGCTTTTTAGACTGGTACAATACCCAAACGAAGACATCTCAATGCTCGTGACGCTGTTTGGGATTGTTATGCTTGTTAGACTGGTACAACCCTTAAACGCCCACTCCCCAAAGTTTGTAACACTATTTGGAATTGTCATGCTTGTTAGGTTTGTGCAATACGCAAATGCCCCCACCCCAATGCTTGTAACGCTATTTGGGATTATTATGCTTGTTAGGCTTGTGCAATTATCGAATGCTCTAGTTCCAATGTTAGTAACGCTATTTGGGATTGTTATGCTTCTTAGGTTTGTGCAACCCGCAAACGCCCCATACCCAATGCTCGTAACGCTGTTTGGAATTGTTATGCTTTTTAGGCTTGTGCAACCCGCAAACGCCCCCTCCCCAATGCTCGTAACGCTGTTTGGAATTGTTATGCTTTTTAGGCCTGTGCAGTACCAAAACGCATAATTCTCAATACTCGTAACGCTGTTTGGGATTGTTATGTTTGTTAGGTTTGTGCAATACGCAAATGCAGAGTCCCCAATCCTTGTAACGCTGTTTGGGATTGTTATGCTTATTAGTCTTTTGAAACTCTTAAACGCACTCTCCCCAATGCTCGTAACAGCCTTACCTCCTATCTGCTTTGGTATCACTACGCTTGTTGCTTGCGTATTAGCATACTTAGTAATCGTAACCGTCTTACCATCATCATTAACATAATACTCATAATCTCCACTAGTTAACGCCTTAGCTGTTGTTGTCCATGTTCCCGCTGGTATTATGCACAGCACTAGTGCTAGTGTGAGCACTGCTGATATAATCCTTTTCATGTTAGCTCTATTATGCATCCTATACCCCAATTCTTGATGTATGGATGTAGTTTTTTCTACATCCATACTCATATTCATTCCACCTAGATATTAGCTTAATTACAACGTTACCATCCAGAATACATCCCACCGCCATAGTGTTTAAAATAGTTTCTTGACGGCTTAATTAGCACCTTTCCTTTTTTATCAATTGTACCCCAACCCTTGCCGTTATCATACTCCACCCATGCTACTCCGTCATGGAAGTAGTCAATACACTTAAATATTGGGTTTACAATTATCTTTCCTTTCTTGTCTATCAGACCAACCTTCCCACCCTTGCCAAAGGTAGTAATGTTGCCATCAAAATAGTATCCAAACTGGTCATACTCCACCTTCGTTAATGCTTTGCCGGTGCTATCCACTAAACCGCGATTTTCTTTTATACTAACCGTGAATACCTTATCTGAAAATTTGTTTATTGAATTGTACAGTGGTTTTAAGACAGTCTTTCCGGTCTTGTCTAGCATACCATATTTGTTCTTTACCTTTATAACGATATTATCATCAATGGCAGAGGGAGCTTCACTATAGGTTGGTTTAATTACAACTTTACCTGCTTTGTCAATCATTCCCCACTTACCATTAATCTTTACAGCTGCTAGACCATCCTTGAACTGTTTGCATCCACTATATTTTGCACCGATGATTGTGTTTCCCTTAACATCCATGTACCCATACAGTCCATCTTCCTTAAAATCTATTAATCCCTTTGAATACGTCCCTAGGTAACCACCGCTCTCCTTAGCTATCTCATTTCCATAACTATCCACCATTACCCATTCGCCATCAGTGGTACGAGCTCTTCCGTAGAGTTCATCCCATTCATAGTGAATATAATCGTAATAGCGGTTGCCCATTATTTCGCCGGTTTTATCCACAAACCCTTTTGCCCAGCTGTTGTAACCGGCGATAATCCCATCTTTGTTAGCTCCGTAGACTAAAGCTTTTTCAACCTTAGCATACGCCGCTTCTTTAATTACAGTTCCGTCATTATCCAAGAACCCATACTTTTTACCCATTTTCATCACAATCATATCATATGGGAATCGCTGTAGCTTGTCATATATGGGCTTTGCAATCACACGTTGCTTAGTATCAATCATCCCCCATTTGCCACTCTCCTTAATCGCAAATCTATCTTTGCCAATATCAGCAATGTCGTCGTATTTAGCCTTAACAACAATATTACCCCTAGTATCAATCATCCCCCATTTGCCTTTGCTCTTAACCCTAGCAAACCCGCTGTCGAAGTCACTTACTGCATCATAGATAGGCTTTACTGCAATTTTTCCAACTTCATTAACAAATCCATATTTGCCATTAACCTTGACGCTAGCGAACCCATAGCTGAAATCATCTACCTTGTCATATATAGGCTTTATTACTACTTTACCTCTTTTGTCTAGAAAGCCTATCTTGCCTTTCTTGCTAGTGCAGTAGGCAGCAAGCTTTTCTGAGACACGCTCAATATAGGTGTAGTTTGGTTTTACGACAAACTTTCCCGCTTTGTCTATAACGCCCCACTTGCCATCAGTACCATAAACATCTCCAACCTTAACCGTCCATAGTCCATCAAAAAGATGTTCTACCATTAACGTGCCTTTCTCCTGAGCCAATACCTTCATCTCCCCCACCCCGCTTAGTGGGGATAATACAAGCGTTGCAACTATAGCTAGCAGTATAGTTATAATGATACCTTTGTTTTTGTGTAATCTCTTTGTCATTGCCATAATCTCCTTCAATTTTTCATATACGTTTTAGATAGTTTGCTGAAATGAACGACCCCTCTTATCTTAGTACCACCCATAGCACATAAAGCCTTATACATCCTACGTGTATGGTGACACTCTACCATTATTCTCAATTGACACCTCTGCATCCTTAGAGTAGAATGCAAATGTGAGTAATTTTGCCTTCCACTCTTCCGTAAGGGTTATCTCCTATCGTAAACTTCACCAGACGCCATCGGGACTGTAATAGACAACAGTATTAACAACGCTACCGCTATAATAGCTTTCTTAATAACTATTTCTTAGCTTTCTGTTATGCCTATTCAGAGGTTAGTTACTCATATAGATGTATACTTTAAATTGCCTTAAACTTAAATCCGTTCGCCTTAGCATACTTTTCTGCATATGAGCCACTATCTCCTCGAATGGTTATGTCAGTCTTGTGTGTTGATCCGATCGTGCCAATAGAGCTACAGTAAAAAGCGTGCGGGTCGATATATGTTACACTTTTAGGGATGGTGACGGTGTAACCGTTTCTTTCACCGAATGCCCATGAACTGAATACCTCTGCACCCCTAATTACCTTTACGCCTTCAGGGATTACAAGATTTTTTATCCCGCCATAAAGAAGAAAAGCACCATCCATATACTCAATCGTAGTTGGCAGTACTACCTCCTCTACTACATCCTTTCCGTTTTCATCATCCCCTCTATCCAACACGCATCTGGATAGTAGCCTCGTGCCTTCCTTAATGGTGGTTGATTTGGTTGGTTCGCCCTTGTACCCTACAGCGCTTCTTCCTATATATAGCACACCATCCTTCTGGTTATTATACCATAGGCTATCGGTAAACACACCACTTCCCAACTTTGTAACCGATGTCGGAATGGTAACCTTCTCTAGTGAAGTACAGCCGTAAAAAGCATTATCCCCAATAGCTTTTAGTTTTTTATTCATCACAATGCCAGCTAGGTTCTTTTGCCCACTAAAAGCTTCTATTGAGATAGAGACGGTGTCCTCCTTCAATTTGACTACCGTACCCTTAGCCATACTACCTTTGTAACTATACAAAGCCTTACCAATATATACCGGTCCATTAGGCTGTTTGCTATACCAGTTTTTGAATGCCTTGCCATCACGAGAACTTAAACTTTCTACATACTCTATATTTTTAGGGAAATTAGCTACTTCACACCCACCAAGCAGGCCATCTCTTATCACCCTTAGCGAGTCTGGAAGAATAAGGTTTTTAACTTTACATCCATAAAACGGAGCGCGCCCTAGCTCAACAAGACCTTTAGGTAGTGTTAGCGTTTTAAGAGAGGTGCACCAACTAAAGGTATATGAGCCAATCTTCTTTAATGTAGACGGTAGCTTAACAGAAGTTAATCTCTTACACTCATAAAAAGCCCCCGTTTGACCCCTTTCAAAGCTTATTCCGTCCATAATCTCTACTACTCCCTCTGGTATGACTACGCTCCTAAGCTTTTGTTGGTTAATAAATGCTTGTTCACCTAGTTTTAAAACCTTCACCCCCGCAATAGTCTTTGGTATCGTTACATCTACTAACGTTCCCTTGGAACCTTCAATTGTATTAGTGGAAGTGTTAAAAAC
>CAZAOY010000090.1:0-4845 GCA_964486925.1 uncultured Oscillospiraceae bacterium | reverse complement strand
TATAAAATTAAGGAGAAAGAATATGGGATTACATAGATACTGTTGCCAAAACTCCGCACAAAACTTTCTTGATCATATGATAGATGTCCCAGATAACTTTTCAGTAGGTGCAAAAAGCTTAAATGGTATTGATAAGAGTGAGTACATACAAGGGTTTAAAGAACTTACCTTCTTTGTAAGAAAGATATATTCTGACATGGTTAGAGATCCTGATGGCTACGGACTCCCCTTGGTAGAGGATATAGAGTATAAACCTGCAAATCCAAAGGCTTCCGACTCCAAAAATTCCGTGCATAGGTTTATAGCTTTACTGTATCTGATTGCAAAATGCGGTAGTCTTAATAATGGTGAGATAACCGTTATAAAGTCTGATTTTGTATCATCGACTAAAGCGATAAAGCCAATGTTTAAGCCTACAAATGCTGCAAAGATGGTGGATAAACTAAATCAGCATGGCTTGGTTATTGAAGGATTTAAAGATAAGAAATGTGATAGCTTTAAAGTGTATTATCCTAATAGTAGGGTAGTTATAAATGCGCTGTTTGGATATATGAACGGGATTGATGGGATAGATCAGAATAATCGTGATCCGCTCTTTGCACTTCACTATTATCTTGCTACACCTCCTGCTAATCTGCCTGAGAACAACGATCTTATTACCTTTAGTGAGTATTTTAGTACTAATCATCGGGAAAGGGATTTTTTTGTTAAGCTGGATAGTGCGCTATGTAGTATTGGTTTAGTGGGTGAAACCAATCTGGGGTACAGGTATTTGCGTGAATACTCAAAAAAGGAAAAGGGTAGACAAGCTTCGATAACCTATGTACGGTGCTTCTCGGAATATGGTAGACTGAAGGTGTATTTTAAGCTTAACTATCTATCTATGTATATCGATTTTATAAAAACACTACCAAATCATATACAGCAGGTTTTTGATATTAATTCAGCCTGTGGCTTGTGTAAAGAGCAGTGCAACTACAGAAAACAGTATGAGTTTAATGGGAAGGATATATTAACCTGTGGGTTCCAGTATAGCTTTGCTACAAAACATTACGATGCTAAAGATGTAGAGTATTATGCTTTAATATTAAAACATGAGATTGAAGCAAGGGCGATTGCAAAATGATAATGAATTAACAAAAGCTAAAGGACTGGGGGATCTCTCCAGTCTATATTTTGTTGTTATTCTATAATCTTAGCAACTTATATCATGTTTTTTGACTATCAATTAGGTATAATAGATAGGGGAGTGATTAAAATGTCTGTTCAAACGATGGAATCAATGGTAAGGTGGGTTGATAGTAATGTGATGGAAAATCCTACCTTGCAAAGTATGGCCAATTATGTAGGGTATTCGCAGTTTTACTGTTCAGCTAAGTTTAGGGAATATACAGGAATGTCCTACAAAAGTTATCTTGCAAAATGCAAACTTAATATGGCTAGAAAACTGTTAGCAACCACCAATACAAAGATAATCGACATCGCTTATTCGTGTAGCTATCTATCTTCGGAATCCTTTACTAGAGCTTTTGTAAAAGCCTTTAGCTGTACCCCTACCGAGTATAGACGGTTAAACCGTTTATACAGTGGTGATGTGCAATGATGGGGGGTAGACTTGGGCGAAATGATATATGTTGGTGCGGGAGCGGTCAGAAGTATAAAAGGTGTCACGAGGATATTGACCAAAGAATTAAGAGTTTTAAGGATAACGGGCGGATTGTGCCTGGGCGCAGTCTTATTAAGTCAAAGCACCAGATTGATATGATAAGAGAAAGCTGTAGGGTTAATATTGCTATACTGGACTTTATTAGTAATTATATATCTGAGGGAATCTCTACAGGTGAGCTTGACCAGCTTGTATATAATAAAACAAAGGAAATTGGGGGTATCCCCGCAACCTTAAACTATAACGGTTATCCAAAGAGCATGTGTGTATCGGTTAACGATCAGGTGTGTCACGGGATACCATCTGATAATGTTATCCTTAAAGATGGTGACATACTAAATGTAGATATTTCAACTAAGTACAATGGTTACTTTTCCGATTCATCCAGAATGTTTATGGTTGGGAAGGTATCGGATGATAAAGCAAGGCTTGTTAAGGTTACGAAGGAGTGTGTAGAGCTTGGGATACAACAGATACAGCCTTGGGGATTTCTGGGGGATGTAGGGCATGTTATATACAGCCATGCTAGAAAGAACGGGTACTCTGTTGTAAAGGAGATAGGTGGACATGGTATAGGGCTAAAGTTTCATGAAGATCCTTGGGTAAGCTATACAGCCTCAAAGGGAACGGGGATGATACTAGTGCCTGGAATGATATTTACAATTGAACCGATGATAAACATGGGAACGGCGGAGGTATTTACCGACCTTAAGGATGGCTTCACAGTCTACACTATAGATAACAAACCGTCCGCCCAGTGGGAAAGCATGGTGTTGGTTACTGATAGTGGTTGTGAAGTATTATGCTATTAGGTAGGAAATGATAGATAAAGGTGCTGTGACGAAATAATATTGGATCGTAAAAAACCGAACCGTATTTCGTCACAGCACCTTTATCTTTATGATTTTAGAAACTTATCAAAGAGGTATGTTGATTTTAACCATTCATATAAATTTAAAGGTATTTTTCTTAATACCCACCCAAAATTGTTCGATGTTATCTTAAAACAATATATGATAACGCTATCCTATCCCAATACCTTTTTTAATGTTTTTCGTTTACTTAACGATAAAGCAAGATTAGGGCAGTGGTGTATACATCGATAGCATTTCTCACAGTTGTTAGGTTGAAAGACAGGATAGCCGTTTGTGTCTTGGGTATACGCCTTTGTAGGACAGTTCTTGACACATCTGTCACACCTGCAACATTTTTGCCTATGAAGGTGAATGCGAAATGTGATTAGTTGTCCTGCTATTTTATTTGGGTAGGCTAATATGCTGTAAATTTTAAATCTAGGCATTTTAAGGCTAAAATTACCGCTATTAATTAGGTTAGAAAACCTTTCTACATCGACCGAAATCTTAGTATCTAGGTTTTTAGGGAAAACAAAGAACCTCTTGATATATGGCGCTAGCAGTGTCCCATCAGTTGCAGGGCAACCTCGGAATGCTCTATCTATAATAGGTATTATATCTTTAGCAATACAATGTTTAGCAAATATCCTTAATGTGTTTGCGGAATATAAACCACAAGTCGTAAAAATATATGCTGGTTTTGGGGATGTAAGCTTATCCAGACTATCTATAAAGTTTAGTATTGTTTTTGTAGGATGGGTATGGATAACAGGAAATCCTATAATAAATCCATCATAGCAGTTTGGGTCAAATGGTTTGGGAAGCTTCTCAACAGAGAATATATCGGTATTAAATGTTTTAGGTAATATTCCATAAATTTTTTCTGATACTTTTTTCGTATTTCCAACGCCTGAGTGGTATAAGACTGCTATTTTTTTCACCCTACTTGTCCTCCATGGTTGTTTAAATTTGTCAATACTCCCGTTTGCACAGCCTGCACACAATAGAAGATTAATTATCGTAAATTAACAAAACTTAACGCCCCACAAAAGCAGGGCGCAAAGGCTGTTAAACTATACAAGCGAAATATTAGCACTCAATTCCAGTGTACTTCTTTAGGTTTTCCATGCTAATCTTAATGCTTTCGATCTGGTTGTAGGTTGTCTGATCCTGTTCTAGGATAACATACTCTATACAACCTAGTTCTATAGCCGTATTGATAATGCTTTGAATATCCATCGATCCTGTGCCTATCTCAACAAAATCTGTTGGATTAACGTATTTAACAAAAGCATTAAAGTCAAGTGGAGCATCCCCAATCGCCTCTAGGACGTTAACAGGTGAGGTTGAAGCCTTGTTGAAATCCTTTTGGTGGATTAGCTTAATTCTGTTTCCTAGCTTCTTCATAACGGTTACAGGGTCATGACCGCCACGCATACACCAGAAGGTATCTAATTCAAATCCAACATAGTTAGGGTCGGTATTCTTAGCGATAATATCAAGTATAGTTTCGCCGTTGTACTCTTTAAACTCATGAAAATGGTTGTGGTATAAGAACATCATACCGTTTTCATGGCAAAGCTTACCCATCTTGTTATACTCTGCCGCCTTAGCGATAACGTCCGCCTCGTCTGCAAAGAAGTCCATTGCTTTAATTATGTATTTGTTACCGATACTTTTGTGGTACTCGATAACCGCCGCCGCAGTTTCTTCGTTAAACGGATGGATATGTCCGCTTACAACAGAAGCGTTACACTCTGCTAAAATCTCCTTTAGCTTGTCTGCCGGAACGCCAAACCCTACGCCAGGATCTTGATCGGCGGTGTGGTTTGCCACCTCAAGGTATCTATATCCAATCTCACATGCAGTTTTAATTGTGGTGATTGGGTCTTTTTGCATCTCATCTCTTACAGAATATAGCTGTATTCCTACCTTTAAGCCCATAATAATTTATTCCCCTCTCAAATATATTTTTCTTGTGCCACCCCATCAGATAATTAAACCAGGGTTATACACTGCGGGGTTTGCTACATCCTTATTATACCATACAAACTATATAAAAGTCAATGTATATTTTTCGAAGTTTTATTGTTTTTACCTTTTGTTACTGTCCAGTATAAGGAGGGGTACAGCAAGGTAAAGCTCTCACGGATTAGTTGTTGGTAAAGGGGCGGAATAATTACGGATAAAGAGCAAATAATCGTTTTCGCTTTAAAAGCCTGTTAACCATACGGCGAAGCTCCACTTAATCGGTTGAATTAGTAGATAAATGGAAATTATCCAACTATTTACTTTAAGTAAATAGTGTCTTAAAACCTATAATAA
>CAZAOY010000089.1:0-4913 GCA_964486925.1 uncultured Oscillospiraceae bacterium | reverse complement strand
AAGTCCAATACCTGCCATAAACATCATGACCTCCTGTTTAGGAAGACCGTCCTGGGCATATAGTACGTACTGCTGATTGTTTTTGAAGTACACCGCCAGTATAGCGAGATCACCCCTGTAGTTGATGGTAAGATCACCTCCGTCAACATCGATATCTTCAATGCTGTCGAAAGCCTCATCCTCCCCTGAAATTCCTAAGGTTTGTTCAGAGGTTCTGTATAACAGAGTGTTGCCCTCCTTATTGGCATACCTTACCTCTACCATCGAGTCAAGTACATTTTGAATCATAACCTGTACATACCCGCCTGGGATGTATTTAGGCTCTAGCGCCTTAAAGTTAAGGTGCTTTGCCGCTTCCTCAAAGGTTTTGTACTCCACAAGAGGATTCTCTACATTAGAATAATCACTCGAGCTTGTTTGTGAGCTTTGTGAACTACTTTGCTGCCCAGATCTAAGGTCATTGTACTTTAATACAACCGCTACCACCAGTAGTACAATTACAAATCCCATGATAATAGTAAATCTTTTTATTAGTTTATCCGACATAAAAACCCCCTGTAGTTGTTAGTTATGGTAATCATAAAATTGTTAGTAACATCGTATAGTGTAGATAATCAGTAGTCTGCTATTAGTTAAATTAAGCGCAAAATCTCGTGTCAGAAAAGTTCCTCTTATTACTAACAACTATACTCTATATAATAAATCTGTGTAATTTGGCATTGGCCAGTAATCACTGCTTACAAGGGTTTCTGCCCTGTCACACTCGGTGCGTAGCGTGTCCATCAGCGGACGTACCACATCGCGGCAGTACTTAGCGTGTTCTAGCGCAGTAACGTCACCATGCTCATGATGAAGCGCACTGTCCAAACTGTCTGTGCTGTCGATAACCGTAGAGATAAGCTTTGAAAGCTCCCCTATTAGCTCTGATAGCTGTGTATTCTTCGCTCCCGCAGTCACCATGCTGTTGTAGCTTTGTGACATATCCCCCGCAAACCTTACAAGCGACGGGATAATCTGCCGCCTAGCCATCTCAACCATGGTAGCACCCTCGATTAGCACCACCTTAGTAAAGTTTTCAAGCTTGATTTCATAGCGTGACATAACCTCAACCTCGGATAGCACACCATACTTAAAAAAGATATCGATGTTCTTTTGGGATATCATGCTCTGGATTGCATCTACAGTGTTAGTAAGGTTTGGCAACCCACGCTCTGCCGCTATCTTCACCCATTCGTCGGAGTAGTTGTTGCCGTTGAAGATAATCCGCCCGTGGTTCTTCATGGTATCGGAGATTATCTGCTTAATCTCGCTGTCAAAATCACTGCAACGGTCAAGCCTATCCGCAAATGAGTTTAGCGAATCCGCTACAATGGTGTTTAACACGTAGTTAGCGGTCGCTATCGAAGCGGAAGAGCCTACCATCCTAAACTCAAACTTGTTGCCTGTAAAGGCGAATGGCGAGGTGCGGTTGCGGTCGCTGTCGTCCTTCTTAAGCTGTGGTAGGGTGGAAACCCCTGTTTCAAGCACCGAGGACGAGGTCTTGCATGGATTGTTGCCCGACGAGATATCGGTTAGGATAGAGGTTAGATGTTCCCCTAAAAAGATTGAGATTATCGCAGGAGGTGCCTCACTCGCACCTAAACGGTAGTCGTTCCCCGCCACCGCCGCCGACATCCGAACCAGATCTGCATAGCGATCCACTGCGTCGATAATCGCACATAAGAACACTAAAAACTGTATGTTTTCATAAGGAGTTTTCCCAGGATCTAACAGGTTTATACCATCATCGGTCGAGAGCGACCAGTTGTTATGCTTGCCCGAACCGTTAACCCCCGCAAACGGCTTTTCATGTAGCAGACAGGCAAGCCCCTTCTGTTTAGCAACGGTTCTCATAACCTCCATGGTTAGCTGGTTGTGGTCACAAGCAAGGTTTACCGTCTCAAAGATAGGCGCTAGCTCATGCTGTGTCGGCGCAACCTCGTTATGCTTTGTCTTAGAGGAAACCCCAAGCTCCCAGAGGTTTTTGTCAAGCTCCTTCATAAACTCCGCTACACGAATTCTAATCCTGCCAAAGTAATGGTCGTCCATCTCCTGACCCTTTGGCGGCTTCGCCCCAAAGAGTGTGCGCCCGCATATCTTTAGATCCAGTCGATCCTCATACATCTTGCGGTCGATTAGAAAATACTCCTGCTCCGCCCCAACTGTAGCGTTAACATACCTAGACGAGGTGTTTCCAAACAGACGAAGCACCCGAAGCGCCGCGTCCGCCACCACCCGCATGGAACGTAATACAGGGGTTTTCATGTCAAGCGCTTCCCCCGTATAAGAACAAAATGCTGTAGGTATGTAAAGGGTTTCGTCCTTTACAAAGGCGGGAGAGGTGCAGTCCCAGGCGGTGTAACCCCTTGCTTCAAAGGTGTTTCTAAGCCCGCCGCTTGGGAAGGAGGAGGCATCTGGTTCACCCTTGATAAGCTCCTTACCCGAAAAATCAAGCCAAACACTGCCGTCCGCCTGCGGGGTGATAAATCCGTCATGCTTGCCCGCATTAATGGAGGTCATTGGCGAAAACCAGTGGTTATAGTGGGTTGCCCCAAGGTTAATCGCCCACTCCTTCATCGCCTGCGCTACAGTATCGGCGATCTTTGGGTCAAGGGTAGTCCCCTCGTCGATGGATCTCTTTAAACTTTTATATACACTTTTTGGAAGTCTTTCCCTCATTATCTTGTCGCTGAACACCTTTATGCCGTAGTTGCTAAAGTCAAAAGCCATATTCCCTCCGATATATATCTACACTAATCCGTCTGCCACCTTAGTGACTGCGGACCTTACCCGAAAGCAGATATTTGATTTATTCCACCCGCCAACAGATCTATCAAATAATGAATGCATTTTAATACTTTTATTATTACAACAGATTAATTCCGTTTTGCTCGCATTCACTGATCATACCCTCGCTCCAGGTAGAGGATTGTACCTCCCCTATATGCGCCTTGTTTAGTAAAACCATACAGATTCGGGACTGCCCGATCCCGCCACCAACGGTAAGCGGTAGCTTATCCTCAAGCAGTAGCCTATGAAACTCAAGGTTAGCACGTTCCTTACAACCCGCTAGCTCAAGCTGACTTGCAAGCGACTCGCTGTCCACACGAATACCCATGGAACTTAGCTCAATGCTCCGACCTAACAGCGGGTAGTACACTAAGATATCGCCGTTTAACTGCCAGTCGTCGTAGTCAGGTGCACGTCCGTCATGACGTTCGCCATCCGATAGCGTCCCGCCAATCTGCATGATAAACACGGTATTATGCTCCTTGCAGATAGCGTCCTCCCTCTGCTTTGGTGTTAAATCAGGGTAACGTTGTCTAAGCTCCTCGGAGGTGATAAACAAAACGTTGCCGTCCAAAAGCGGCGGTATCATAGGGTAACGCTCCAGTAATACCTCTTGGGTCTGGGTAAGTGACAGGATAATATGGTTTACGATATCCTTAAGCTTATTAAGGTTTCTATCCTCTTTGGTGATAATCTTCTCCCAGTCCCACTGGTCAACGTAAACCGAGTGGATGTTGTCAAGCTCTTCATCCCGCCTAATTGCGTTCATGTCGGTGTAAAGCCCGCTATTATCGGTAAAACCGTATCTCTTTAGCGCCATACGCTTCCATTTTGCAAGGGAGTGGATAATGTCCACATCACACCCCGCATCAGGTATATCAAAGGAAACTGCACGTTCCACACCGTTAAGGTCATCATTAAGCCCCGATTCAGGCCGCACAAACAGCGGCGCAGACACACGTGTCAGGTTAAGATTATGGCTTAGCTTCCTCTCAAAGGTATCCTTAATCAGCTTTATAGCAACCTCTGTTTCCATTATTCCAAGGCTAGCCTTGTACCCCTGCGGCAGTATTAGTCCTCTAGTGCTCTCACTCGTACTCATGTAATCCCCCTTGTTTTGTGATGGTATAGTCATTGTATAGTAATAGTATAACATTTTTTTGGTAAATTTGCAAGTAAAATAAATATGAACTTCAATTTGCATTTTTGTGTAATAATTTTTCGTGGTAAAGTGGCAGGGTGTATTAAGGATATATTGGGGGAATGTACAAAAAATTTTTGCCAAAAGTTAAGTTATTTCGTAATTCCGTATTGACAAATAACAATAGATGTGTTATTATAATATTACGCAATTACGTATTATTATATTTGAAAGGCGGTTTACCTATGTCAAGAGATTTTGCAAGCGAAATTGACAATCTAAAAAAAGATATGTCAGAGATCAAAGCACTTTTACAGACGCTTACACAGGAACAAGCTAAAAAAGACACCCAAAAACCATTTAAAAACATCCACCCTATGAGGAACATGCACCCAGACAAACGACTAAGTGAAAAGATGGAGGAGCTTTGTGAAAGCACAGATTCCAAAGGGATTACTGGATTAATAACATACTTAGGGGTGTTTTCATCTGGAGGTAGACAATCAAATTGGATAAGAAACGAAGTAAACACCGATGATCTATTGTTTCTTATCGAAAACAGTACTGCTGCCAAAGTATTAAATTGTATTGGAAATGGTGATAGACTTAATATCTTGCTCGCAATATTAAAAAAGCCTATGTCGGTAGCTGAGCTTGTTGAAGTGTGTAGGTTAAGTTCAACAGGTCAAGCATACCACCATATGAAGCCGCTGCTTTCTGCTGATTTAATTTCTGAAGATGTGAATAGTAAAGGTGTATACTTTGTACAGCCACATAAAGTGCAAGGTATAATTATGGTTTTAGCCGGAATTTGTGATATGGTTGATGAAACTTATACTAAAGGAAACTGGGATGATACTCAATAGGCTTAATATTAATTTTAAAGCACCTCAATGAGGTGCTTTCAGACTGAAGACAAAGTCCACCAAGAGAGGTGGACTTT
>CAZAOY010000088.1:2072-5042 GCA_964486925.1 uncultured Oscillospiraceae bacterium | reverse complement strand
GATATTCTATTTAAAAACATTAAATATCTCGGACAGATGGCTTCAAGTGCAGTGGTTATGGAGCGACAAGCGTATCTATGCCTGTTTGTAGATAAAACCCCACAGCACACAAAAGACTATCTGCTTGAAAAGAGTTTAGAATACATACGTGCGCTTCAAAACTGTAAGATAACATGTTCGATGCTAAACGAAAAGGAAGTTATTAACCTATGCCATATGGCACTTAATCCGTATAACGCCGTTAGTGTGTCGGTATCGACTCAGCTACCTACATGGGTATAAACAAAGGAGGTATATATAATTGGCTAAGAAACAAGATGGGATAGCGGTAAATCAAAGCCTGCTAAACACAATTGCACCTGCAGGGGTAAAGGTGTTAAACTCAAACACCGTTGCAGTCGGCGAGAGTATAGTACGTTACCTTATCGTGGTAAAGTATCCGTCTAAGGTAGACTACGAATGGCTCACCGACGTGTGCAACCAAAACAACAGCATAGTTAGCATCCACTGCGAGAAAGAACTAAACACAGGTGATATTACCACCGATCTATCCCGTAACATTAGTATGCAAAGGCAGATAATACTAGATAACAAGGTACCTGCCGATGTAATCGTAGCACAAAACAATGAGAGAAGCTACACCACCATGTTAGATGAAATAACAAACAACGCCGAGAGCATGATTAACATGACTATGGTAGTCGGTGTCTATGGTGAAAACGAGAATGACCTAAAGATTAAATACCAAAATGTCCGCAATAAATTTATGGGACGTGGGTTTACTGTGCAACCACTCCAGTTTGAGCAGTTAAACGGATTTAAATCATCAGTACCGTTTGACAGCTTGCATGGCACAGTGCGACAACAGGGCGAACAACTTGTACCGATATCCACCCTTATGGGTGGTTTTCCTTTTGCCTTTGCAGGGATAATTGATGAGAACGGCTTGTATGTTGGTAAAGACAACTCCGGTACGCTTATCATGCTAGACATCTGGAAACGTGGCGGTGACCGTATTAATTCAAACGCTGTAATACTCGGTCAGTCTGGGGGCGGTAAGTCAACAAGTATGAAGATGCTTATCGTTAATGAATATATCACTGGAACAAAGATAATTATCATCGATCCCCAGCGAGAGTATAGGGATATGTGCAGGGAGTTTGGAGGCAACTGGGTTGACGTTTGCGGTGGCAGTGGTGGGCGGATTAATCCGTTACATATCTATCCGTACATAGACGATGATGACGAGCTAGACGATAACACCTTCTCGATGCCCGACCTCGCAAAGCATGTCAATAAGCTTGAGGTGTTTTTTAAGCTGTACCTTGACTTAACACCAATGCAGTTGGCGATATTAGAGGACTGTATTATCCAGGCCTATGCAAACAAGGGTATTGTATGGGATACAAACCTACAGCTGATAGACGAAGGCACATTTCCCGTCATGAGTGACCTGTACGACGTGGTGGATGATAAGGCTAAGGAACTTGACCACAAGAAGCTCGCAACAGGAAGCAATGAACCAAATCATTTTAAAGAGCTTGCATATATGATTAAGTCAATCGGTTATGGTGCGGACAGCTTTTTGTGGAACGGTCAGTCTACAATCAAGACCGATAAAGACTTTATCGTCTTTGATACAAAGGGTATTGCAGATTACAACCCGAATAAGCAAAAGGCGCTATACAACAACGTTCTATCGTATGCAACAAATTTAATGTACAAAAACCGTCATGAGCGAGTTATCGTTGTAGCGGATGAGGCACACTACATTATTGATAGCCGTGTACCAGAGAGCTTGTCACAGCTTAACAAGATGGCTAAGACTGCTCGTAAGTATGAGGGTGGGTTATGGCTTGCAACGCAACAGACGGTGGACTTCCTTGACCCGTCAATTAAGCGGGAGGGTTCGGCACTACTTGACCAAGCCTGTATTAAGCTTCTAATGCCAATCGGCAGAGGTCACGACCTTAAGGAGGTTAAAGACCTGTATCAGCTCACCGATGCAGAGGAGGAGGTACTGACATCACAGCAACGTGGGCGAGGGTTACTCTCCGTAGGCTCCAGACGGATAGTAGCAAACTTTGTTATCCCACCTCATTATCTTGAAATTTTTGGTAGTGCGGGAGGTAGGTAGTATGTTGCCTAGAACGATAAAATGTGAATTAAAGAGAAATGATTGCTTGAAAAATCTACAAAAACGCTGTATGATGTATTTATTACAAAGTTTAGGGGTGATGGATATTAAGACAACAGGAGATTTACTTCAAATCTTTGTTAGGATAGATTTTTTAACAAAACAGTTAAAAAGCAAGTGCAATGTAAACTTTTTATGTAAAGAGGGTTGTGCAAGCTGTTGTAGCGAGTATTTTTACGTGTCAAAAACGGAGTATATGGTAATTGTTGATTATTTAGCCAAATCTAAAGCCGACATTCACGCTATTATACAAAAAAGCAGACGTATAAAGGATTTTGTGAAGTCAAACTATAAGTCTGAGTATGCAAAGCTTATCTCTAATACGGTTTCGCTTGATGACTTTAATGATAACGGACTATCATTAAATGTTCCTTGCATATTCTTACAAGACAACAAATGCACGGTATACAATGTCCGTCCAATAATATGTAGACTGTATGGAATATCTAGTGAGTATAATTTGTGTCATAAGGTGGCACATGAAAGTAGTAGTAAAAGCTTAGATAGTATGACTGTGCCAATACCGTATGCACCAGAATGGCAATATGGTATTGACTATGAGATGGTTGATAATAAGGTGGTACTTCATAAGCCATACCCTCTATTCTGGTGGTTTTCAGATAAGGAACAAGTAATTAAAGATATTAAAAGAAAAGCCAATGAATAATTGGTCTTTCTTTTTGCCAAAAAAAGGAGGTAGGTAGGATGGCTATAGATCCGGCAACCGCTAAACTCATACTCTCGGCGGCTAACTCTAAGGCAGGCAAAAAAAT
>CAZAOY010000088.1:0-1972 GCA_964486925.1 uncultured Oscillospiraceae bacterium | reverse complement strand
TCAAACACCTCCCCCATCGCAAGATGGGTTCTTATGGCCCGTGCCGAGGCACAGCGGGATATCTTCATACTATGGTTGGCGAACTATGTGGGGAAAGCGGGAGTTTCACTTAGGGATTGACGTACCCGCACCGTCGGGGACACCTATTGTTGCCACAAAGGCAGGTACGGTTACCGTATCACGGTGGGTGGAAGGGTATGGCAATGCAGTATTTATAGACCACGGTGGTGGATACTCCTCACGTTATGCCCATGCAGTACAGCTGTATGTTTCTCCGGGCGATAGAGTATCACAAGGTCAAACTATCGCCGGTGTTGGTACAACCGGTCCCTCAACTGGCAACCATCTGCACTTTGAGATTAGGGTTAACGGAAACACCCAAGACCCTATAGGGTACCTACGATGATAATTATTAACATGGGTGTAAATAGCTAGAATGGAGGGGGTAACACGGAAAATATTTGGGTTTACAGTTTGACTATATTGTTCATTTTATGTGTTTTGAGTGTGTTTACGACATTTGCAATATTATTATTAAATGGCTTGTATCGACAAAACAAGTCACTACAAATCAAGATCCAAGAGATTGAGTTGTTACATCGTTGTAGCATGCAAACAATGCTTGAACAATACCTTGCTAAAATGGATGATTACTGTAGTCAAATTAGCGATTTAGAAAAGCAACTTGAGGATAATCAACTTTTATCATCACAAAGCAAAGAATAGAACCATAGTGCTCAATACGCATTGAACACGATTTCACTTAGTGTACAATTTGTACAAACAAATTATAAAAAACGCTTGACAAATTGGCACATATATGGTATAATGGTATTAAGGAAAGGTAGGTGCATCCAATGACTGAAAAACGCAAAAGCTTTATTAAGAGTTTTACCGACGAAAACGAGGAGATGGAAGATATCGCTGCTAGCTTTTATGATAACAACTACTCCGATGAGGAGGATGAGATCGCTGAAGAAGAGGAGCTTGCGGAATTTGCATGGTATCAAGGTAAACTATCACAGATTAGGGATAACATAATTAATAAAGGCGGTGACATTGTAGGCAGGTATTATACAATGGCTATCGACTACCTGCACGATTATGACCCTAAGTCAATCGTAACTGCATGGGAGGATAACGCACAAAAGCTAGTAGATAATCTAACTGCTTTTGATGCTAGGATGTACGATATCTACTCCTCCTACGCACAGAGTGACGAGCATACTGCAAACGAATATACTAATAGTGACTTTGAGGCTGTTATAAAAGATTTTACTTGATTTTACAGGGCTTTGTGGTATAATAGGGATATGAGAATACTAACACTTGAGTAAAGGATGGTGTAATATGATTAATGGTATCTACACTTTAGACGAGATAAAGCAAAAGGTTAAACCTATTGCCCAGAGATATGGTATCGAAAAAGCGTATCTTTTCGGTTCATATGCACGGGGCGAGGCTACTGCTAAGAGTGACTTGGATTTTCTGATTGAAAAAGGACGATTAAGGGGACTGTTTCAACTATCAGGGTTGCATCTTGATTTAGAGGAAGCCTTTAACTGCGAGGTTGATGTAATTACCACTACTTCATCCAATCAACAATTCATAAGCAACATTAGAAAGGACGAGATTTTATTGTATGAAGAATCATGATATTGTTGTGATTAGTAAAATGCATAGTTACTGTAAGCGTATTGAAAGTGCTATTGATTATTTTAGTGAAGATATGAAAATATTTATTGAAAACATGATATTTCAAGACGCATGCTTAATGTGTATACTTCAAATCGGTGAATTGACTAACAGATTATCGACTGAATTTAAGGATAAGAATAAAGATATTCCATGGCACCAAATACGAGGGATAAGAAATTTAATTGCACATGAGTACGAGTCAATGGAACTAGTTGATATTTGGAAAACGTTATGCCATGATATTCCTATCTTACAAGAGTTTTGTGAAACAATC
>CAZAOY010000087.1:0-5057 GCA_964486925.1 uncultured Oscillospiraceae bacterium | reverse complement strand
ACATACTGATAAGATTATACATAGCAGCTTCAATCATCCCCGAAAGGTGTACTTTAGGGGGTCATGTATAATCATAACATAATCTCCTATGCACAGCAATGTATTGCACTTACTTCTATATTATACGGTTTTACAAAGATCATTAAGCATAACTTCAAGGATATACTATTTTACTTTATATTATATCTGCACTATCACCATGGTTACCGCCAATCTTCCAAAAATAGCTGCAACCACAGAAAATTTGATACCATTATCAACAAAAGTAACAAATACAGCAAACTAACTATTATATAACTGCTTTAACAAAACAAAAAACCTATGGTATGCCACAACTATGCTGTCCAAACAAGAGCGCAATATGAGCAGAATGAAATGGAGGAGTACATATGACTACAACTACGACGACAATTGGAACTTCAAAATTGCGGCTCGGTGAGGTGCTTGTCGAGACAGGAAATATTACAGGAGAACAGCTTGAATATGCACTTGCACTGCAAAAGTCATCAGCAGGTAGAAAACGCTTAGGCGAAGTGTTAATCGAAAGCGATATTATTACTGAAAATCAGCTGCTCTCTGCGCTTGCAAAACGCTTAAACATAAAGTATGTGTCTATGAGCGATTTTCCTGTGGATCTTGAAGCGGTAGCAAAGATCCCCCGTGCGGTTGCTAACAAATACTGTCTTATCGCTGTCCATATTGATGGCGCTACCCTACGTATTAATATCAATGACCCGTTAGATTATTATGCCTTAGAGGATATAAAGCTAATTTCAGGTATGCAGCTTGATGTTCAAGTCTGTAAAAAGGCTGAAATTGTTCGGGCAATTAGTGAGTTTTATTCAGAGATCGAAACCCAAAAGGCGGCAAAGGGTGCTAACGTAACCGCAACTGCGCAGTCAAGCGCAGTTAGCTATGTGGATATCTCCGAGGGTGCGGACGATACCCCTGTGGTAACACTGATAAACTCCACCCTTTATAAAGCTCATAGCGCGGGAGCGAGTGATATACATATCGAACCATTTGAGAACAGTACCAACGTACGTATCCGTGTGGATGGTCAGATTGTAGATTACCTCACCCTTTCGTCGGCACTCCACAACTCAATCGTTGCCAGAATTAAGATCCTCTCAAGCCTTGACATAGCGGAAAAAAGAGCACCGCAGGATGGTCACTTTCGGGCAAAGCTACAGGATATCGAGATTAACGTACGTGTATCCACCCTTCCAACTGTGTACGGTGAGAAGCTTGTGCTAAGGTTTATGAGCCAGAGCAGTGTACTCGATAACGCCGATACCTTTGGGATGGAGAAGGACGATTACGAAAAGATGCTACGTATTCTTGGTGTCCCCCATGGGCTAATCTACATAACAGGGCCTACAGGAAGCGGTAAGACCACTACGTTATACATGATTATGGAGATGTTAGCAAAGCGGAATGTAAACATCTCTACCATTGAAGACCCCGTAGAAAAGAATCTTGCTAGGGTTAACCAAACCCAGATAAACCCGCTTGCAGGGCTAACCTTCGACTCGGGACTTCGCTCTATCCTGCGTCAAGACCCCGACATAATTATGATTGGGGAAACACGTGACTCCGAAACGGCAAGCATATCGGTTCGTGCCGCTTTAACAGGTCACCTTGTTCTATCCTCACTCCATACCAACGACTCGGTATCTGCAATTGTTAGGTTACTTGACATGGGGATGGAGGACTATCTGCTTGCAAACTCCCTAGCAGGGGTAGTAGCACAGCGACTTGTAAAGAAGATCTGCCCGTTTTGTATGGTAGAGTACACCCCCACCGATGATGAGATAGAGGTGCTAGGAGGTGCAGAGGTATTTAGTCTTAAGCGGGGTAAGGGCTGTCACAACTGCAACAATACAGGGTACAGGGGCAGAACCGCTGTGCATGAGGTGTTGGCAGTAGACACAAGGATCAGAAACATGATCTCAAGAAAAGCCCCTACAGAGGAGATTTACAGCTATATTAGGGAAAGCGGTAAACTTAAAAGCCTGCAACAAAGCTTAATAACGCTAGTTTTAGACGGCAAGACCACAGTAGAGGAGCTGTTAAAGCTTACCTACTTTGTAGAATAGGGGACAAAGTATGCGAAGAGATAACATAATAAAAGCGGTTATGCAAGGACTTAGCCTTTCTGGCAATACACGGCAAACACTTGCGAACAAAACCTTTGGAGATTTGGGTCAGGCACTAAGTAAAAAACCATCCTGGATGATTCCTTTGTTGTTTGCTTTAGTGCTTTTAGCTATCTGCTTGTCTGTGTTATTTGTATCGTTCTTTTTGGATAGCTTTTACATAATAGCTATAGCAACCGCATGTAACCTCCCTTTTATACTAACCTTTTGTGTCAAAATCCTGCCTGAGTTTAACCTTCTGAAGGATAGATGTGCAAAAGCTGTAATAGGCGGAAGCAGGCAGGATATTGTTACCGAAAGCTTTAGGCTAGAACAAACCCTGACATACGACCTGTTAAAGGCAGGAGGGTTACAGATGTTTATCTCGCTTGTTGCATGTATACTGATATACGGAAACGGTTATCGTACCTTTCTACCTCTACATATAATCACCCCTGTTACCATGGTAACTGCGACCTTTCTGCCTGTTTGTGTAGCGGGCGCATTGTTTGCGGTGCTGTGTCAGCTAGGTCAAGCTAGATTTGTGATTATTGGAGTAGGGATGTTTGCTTTTCTAATGCTAATGGGAACTTTCTGGAATCGCTACAACTCGACAATTATACAAAGTGGGGTACTGTTAATAAGCGGAATAGCGGCATTTAGCTTTGGGTATTTAAGGCTACGGTATCTTTTTAAGAATTTTATAACGCTTTCATTCTGTGGTCAACAGATGGAGATAAACAGCGAAATTAGTACGGAGGTAAATTAATTTGAAGGTTAAAGAACTGCTTTTATTAGCACGTGCAGAGCGTGCCAGTGACGTACATCTAACAATGGATAGAAACCCGATCTTTCGTATCGACGGAACACTAACCGAAACTGAGTTTCAGCTTTCGACAGAACAAAAGATAATACTAATACGAGAGCTCCTTAATGATGAACAGCTTAAACACCTAGACAAAGGTGGGGATGTAGATATGTGCTTTGCTGTCGAGGGAAACCTTAGACATCGTGTTAATGTGTTTCATCAGCAACAAAAGCTAGCGGCAACTATCCGAATTATTAACGATAACACCCCAACCTTTGAAGAACTAAACCTTCCCGAGGTACTTCGCACCCTAGCGGATGAGCCAAGAGGATTAATTCTGGTTACAGGCCCTACAGGTAGTGGTAAGTCCACCACCCTAGCGGCGATGATTGACTACATAAACCAAAACAAGGCATGTCATATCCTAACGGTAGAAGACCCTGTGGAGTATCTATATAAGCAGAAGAAAGCGCTGATACATCAGCGGGATGTCGGTACCGATGTAGGAAGCTTTGCGGGTGCGCTTAGGAGCGCTATGCGTGAAGATCCCGATGTTATCCTAGTTGGGGAAATGCGGGACTACGAAACGATATCGGCGGCGGTAACGGCGGCGGAAACAGGTCATCTAGTGCTCTCTACCCTGCATACCACGGGGGCGGCAATGACGATTGACCGTATTATCGATGTATTCCCTCCGCACAATCAGCAACAGATAAGAACACAGCTTGCAAGCGTTCTAAAGGGTGTTATCACCCAAACCCTACTGCCAAAGGCAACGGGTAGAGGACGTGTAGCGGCATTTGAGATAATGCTTGGCACCGACGCGGTGTTAAACCTAATCCGTGAGAACAAGTGTCATCAGCTAAACTCCACCATCCAGACGGGAGCAAGACAGGGCATGGTGCTGTTAGACAGCTACCTTGCAAAGCTTGTTTCGCAGGGTGTGGTTAAGCGAGAGCATGCGCTTGAAAAGGTAACCAACAAGCAGGAGTTTAACTCCGCTGTCGGGCGGATGTAGCTTTGGGTATAAGCCGAGGTGCAACGGCTTTACTATATATTTTACATGTAAACATTAAAGGAGCAAGATACTTATGAACAAACTAACAAAGATGAAACAAAGCCTTAAAAACCGCAAAGGCTTTACTCTGGTAGAATTAATTATCGTAATGGTAATCATCGCAATCCTAGCCGCGGCACTTATCCCTACTATGATGGGTTATATTAATGACGCAAAGAAAACGGCTAACACCTCTACCGCAAGAGCTTATTATGTGGCGGCACAGTCAATTGCAACGAAAAACTATGCTGACGGAACAATTACAGGTGCACTGGCTCTCAATACAGCTACAGCGACAGATTATTGGGTTGGTTCTGGATCTGAAACGGATAAACAATGGAAAGAATTAATTCTTGGATTACCTGGTTCTTGCATAATCAACGTTGATGCTACTGGCGCTGTTATAAGTGCCGTCTACACTGCACCAGATACCAAAAAAGTCACAATTTCATTTACACCTTCTACTGGTAAAACTGTTATTTCATATACCTAACCTAAGGAGCTAACACACCATGCGAAATACAAAAGGCTTTTCCCTAACAGAACTGCTTGTTGTGCTTGCAGTAATAGCATTACTAATTATGCTGATTGTCCCAAGCCTTATAGATAATATCTACAAGGCACAAGGCACTGCACAGATCGCTAAGGCTCGCATGGTGTTCACTTCGGCTGAAGCTACAGTGCTACAAAGCTTTACATGGCAAGAACACGTTACAGACAAGGATTATATTATGGGGCTTACAGGTGTTGTAGATGATACTGCTTACCCTATTGCCACAAGAATTTCTAAGAGGATGGTAGAGTTGAATGCACCCGACTTAACCTTCTCTAAAGAGTATGGCACTGGCATTGCAACAGTAGAATTTGTTGTAAAGGACAGTCGTATACAGAGCATGACATATAAAACAATTGAGTTTGGCAAGCTGTTTACCGTTACCCTTCAAAGGGGTGGTGCACAAGCAGAGGTTGTCTACACTAAATTGCCTTAGTTGCAGAACTAAAAGTCGCAGAACTAAAAGTCGCAGAACTAAAAGTCGCAGAACTAAAAGTCGCA
>CAZAOY010000086.1:3891-5429 GCA_964486925.1 uncultured Oscillospiraceae bacterium | reverse complement strand
CGTAGGCAACGCATTGCATGCGTTGTAAGGTTGTATTCAAGCGTTCGCGTTGTAATTTTATTTTTGTGGGTTCGCCTACGTATAATATTGACATTTACCAAAAAAGGAGATAATCTTGCAGAATAAATATGATCTAGGCAAAGGCAGTATAGTAAAACATATGCTGCGGCTTGCGATACCGACAATTATCGCAAATATTGTAAACGCACTATATAACATCGTGGATAGAATGTATATCGGGGCGATGGACAGTAGCGGTGTTGCTATAACAGGACTAGGGGTGTGCTTCCCGATAATCACCTCGATCGCCGCATTCGCCGCTCTGGTCGGACTAGGCGGAGCACCAAAAGCCGCCATAGCACTGGGTGCTAAGGATGATGACTATGCCAAAAGGGTGCTAAACAACGGCGTTTTTATGATAATCGTAATCTCTACAGCGCTAACGGTGCTGTTTTACATATTTAAAACCCCACTGCTCTACGCGTTCGGTGGGAGCGATAATACCGTTCCATTTGCCAATGATTACCTTAATATCTACCTAATAGGCACAGTTTTTGTGCAGATAACCCTAGGGCTAAACCCGTTTATCTCGGCGCAGGGGCTCTCCTTTGTGAGCATGGGGACAATCCTAATCGGAGCGGGACTTAATATAGCGCTTGACCCGATCTTTATCTTCAGCCTTAATATGGGGGTTAAAGGAGCGGCAGTCGCGACGGTAATCTCGCAGGCTGTGTCGGCAGGGTATGTGCTGTACACACTAACACTCGGCAAAAAGAGCAGGCTAAAGATCTCCCTACCTTATATGAAGCCGCAAAAAGCTGTAATCATAGGGATTGCAACCCTCGGGGTGTCACCGTTTATAATGAATATCACCGAAAGCTTTGTAAATATCGCACTAAACTCCACCCTCCAAAGGTTCGGCGGGGATATGTATGTCGGCGCTATGACGATAATCGCAAGCGTTTTACAGTTCTCGCTAATGCCGATACAAGGACTAGGGCAGGGGAGCTCGCCGATAATAAGCTACAACTACGGCGCAAGGCTGTTTGATCGGGTGAAAAAGACCTATATGCTGGTAATACTGCTCTCGTTCGCCTGTTCATTTTTGGTATTTTTAGCTATCATTTGTTTCCCAAAAGCCTTTGTTGGAATCTTTACAAAAGACCCTCAGCTACTGGAGTTAGGCTCGAGGATGATACGTATAACCGTCTGCGGAATTAGTATCTTCGGACTGCAAAACGGAATCCAACCAACCTTTATTGCGCTAAATCAACCAAAGGTATCAATCTTTATCGCAATCCTGCGCAAGGTGATACTGCTAATCCCACTAGCGCTAATCCTTCCACGGATAGGACTAGGTGCAGAAGGCGTGTTCATGGCACAGCCAATATCCGATACCATCTCGGCGATTACAGCGGTTAGCCTGTTCACCTACTTTATCCCGAAGATTATGCGAAAAGCAGAGCTTGAGGGGGTTTCCCGATAAGGTGCAGTAACCCTGTATGATATACCATATTATGGCAAGAAAAGGGGGATTT
>CAZAOY010000086.1:0-3791 GCA_964486925.1 uncultured Oscillospiraceae bacterium | reverse complement strand
TATGATATACCATATTATGGCAAGAAAAGGGGGATTTATATGAGAAAATCGGCAATCACTCTATGCAAGGACTACGCAAAAGGGGAGGTGGACAGACGAATCTTCGGCTCGTTTGTGGAGCACCTAGGCAGAGCGGTGTACGGCGGAATCTACGACCCGACAGCACCCACAGCCGACAGCGAGGGGTACAGACAGGACGTTATCGACCTCACCAAAGAGATGGGGGTAACGATTGTCCGATACCCTGGGGGCAACTTTGTGTCGGGGTACAACTGGGAGGACGGCGTGGGAGCGGTGGAGCGTCGCCCTGTGAGAACCGACCTAGCGTGGTTTGTTAAGGAGAGCAACAAAATTGGCACAAACGAGTTTATCCGCTTCGCTAACAAGGCAGAGGTTGACCCGATGATGTGCGTTAACCTCGGTACACGTGGGGTGGATGCCGCACGAAATCTGGTGGAGTACTGCAACTTCCCAAATGGCACAGCGCTAAGCGACCTGCGGATTAGCCACGGGGTAACCGATCCGCACGGTATCAAGCTGTGGTGTCTTGGAAACGAGATGGACGGCCCATGGCAGATCGGGCATAAAACCGCATACGAGTACGCACGTGTCGCAAACGAAGCGGGCAAGGCGATGAAGTGGGTAGACCCCACCATCGAGCTTGTCGCCTGCGGAAGCTCCAACCTTATGATGGACACCTTCGGCAGATGGGAGGCCACCGTGCTGGAGGAATGCTACGACACCGTTGACTACATCTCGCTCCACCAGTACTACGGAAACCACGAGAACGACCTACCGTCATTTCTCGCAAGCTCGGTGCTGATGGACAGCTTTATCAAATCGGTGGTGTCCACCTGCGACTATGTTAAGGCGATAAAGCGTAGCAAAAAGCAGATTAACCTCTCCTTCGATGAATGGAACGTCTGGTTTCATTCAAACGAAGCGGACAAGGTTATCGAAAGATGGCAGTACGCACCACCACAGCTAGAGGACATCTACACCTTCGAGGACGCACTGGTGGTAGGAAGCATGCTAATCTCACTGCTACGAAATGCCGACCGTGTAAAGATAGCGTGTATCGCACAGCTAGTTAACGTAATCGCCCCAATTATGACGGTAACAGGCGGTGACAGCTTTAAGCAGACGATATTCCACCCCTTCGCCCTAGCCGCAAGATACGCAAGCGGTGTAGTGCTACAGGAGATAATCCACTCCGACCGCTACGACTGCAAAGCCTGCACCGACGTACCATACATCGACGGAGTAGCGGTGTTTAGCGAGCAGAATAGCACCGTGTCGGTGTTTGTGGTAAACAAGGATTTAGAGCAGAGCGCACTGCTTTCGATAAACCTAAACTCCTTCGATGGCTACACCCTAACCACCCACATAGCGTTGGAAAACGACGACCTAAAAGCGGTAAACACCATCACAAGCAAGGATAACGTATCACCAATTGTAAAGGATATATCTAACACAAACGACGGTATCTCCCTAGCAAAACACTCCTTTAACGTGCTAGTGTTCACAAAATATAAAGCAGATTAGCACACACCAACGTAGGGAACGCATTGTATGCGTTCCTTCCCCAAATTCATTTTAAGCGGAGCGTAAATTAATGTTAAACCTAATAAAAATGGTTACTTAGCCAACCTAAAACCCTCCAAATAGGGTTAACTGGCAACCTAAAATCAACGTAAAACCCTCATATTATACCACGAAACAAAACCGCCAAACCAAACTATACTACGGATAGACCAGTAGACCACACCAAAATATATCTAAGAAGAAATAGAAAAGAGGGAAGAACTATGTCAATCAAGGAGAGAAAAGCGGAATTTGAGCAAAACATCAGCGAGAAGGTGTATGAAGCGGTAAAGCTAAGCTTTATCGGGGTGGACGGGATGGACGTCTACAACTGCTCTATACCTTTTGAGTGGAAGGGCAAGGAGTACATCTACGGACGTCTGGAGTACCGTAACGAATGGGCGAGGTCGTGGGTGGCACTCTTTGAGAAAACAGGAAACGACCAGTACACCCTAGTAAAGGACAGCATGATCTATCAGCTTGAGGATCCGTATATTGCGGTAGTCCAAGGCGAGCTTACCATGGGCGGAACCCACGTCCGCAAGCGTGGCGGTAAAATCGACACCTACTACGGCTACTTCTACAGAGGTACTGAACTTGATAACCTCTACTACTTCACCACAGGCCCTGATTATATGAAGGACATCCGCATGATTGACCTACAAAACGGTAAAATCGGCGTGTTCTCCCGCCCACGAAGCAAAGAGATTGAGGATAAGTACGGCAGTGCCTCGATGATAGGGTTTGCTACCATCAATAACCTAGATGAGCTAACCGACGAGGTTATCCTAAACGCTCCTGTAATCGAAGGACTGTTCGATAAAGGCGAGTGGGGAGGGTGTAACCAAGCCTACCTACTGGATAACGGAAAGATAGGGGTAATCGGACACCAAAGCTTTAATGAACTGCGTGACGGAGTTGAGCTTGCGGTCTACCTTAGCATAGCCTTTGAGTTTAACCCCGACAGCTTTGCGGTAACAAACAACAAGGTAATCGCAACCAGATCCTGCTACCCTAAGGGCGAAGCCAAGCTTCCAAGCCTAATCGACTGCACCTTCACCACAGGAATAGTACCACGTTCTGACGGCAAAGCCGACCTCTACGGCGGTCTAGGGGATATCGAGGAAGGCAGAATCGTAATCGACTACCCATTCAGCGCAAAGATTATATAACGTTAAAACAGGGCGTATCACAATAGCCCCATGCAAAAATAATCCATAAAAAACCTCTTGAATTATGGCGATTAAACGCCTTATTCAAGAGGTTTTGGGTTTTAAATAGTTACTTTTTTCTTAAATTTGCTACTTAAAAATGGTTGTGATACAGCCTCGTTTTGTCTGTAAGTAAATGGTATTCGATAAACCCCATCATCCTTAGCAAAACTTTTCTACCTACCGTAAATTTTCAGCCTGCCTTTGCCCTATCCTCCTCCAATTAATATATCCATAGATATCGTTTGCAAGGAAAGCGATAAAGCAAACCACCACAGAAAGGTATGAACTATCATTTACGGCAACTAAAATCCATAAAACAATCAAAACAACATCATTAGCCGCATATCCAACAGCATAATAAGGACTTCGCCTAAAGGTAAGATAGACAGCGATAAAGCTTGTTGTTACAGAAAGGGTGCTTAATAGAATATTAGCGGTGTGAAAGAAAGCTAGGATATGATAAAAGATAAAGGTAACAAATGTAGTTAAGACAAGCAGTAAAGCCATCTCAAGCTTTGTGATGTGGTTAACCAAAACCTCGGATTTATTCCCATTATATGGGTTTTGAAGCCATGATATTAACGCGAACAAAGCCATCGGCATGGTCATCCCAAGATAGGTAACCATCTCCCCGTAGTAGGAGAATTTAAAGGAGATAAAGCCATATAACAAGCTAAAGATTATCATTAAAAGCTGTCCAAAAGGGTTGCCCTTAGCGCAAAAGATAAGGGACGTAACACCGATTAACGAAGCGGCAAGGGTTAGATAATTCCCCCTATCAAAGGTATAAAACGATAGTAGAATTAATACAACAGAACAACACCATAAAATCCTTTCGCTCTTTGAAAAATACGATATAAGTACCCTTATCTTGTCCATCAAACCTCCAAAAGCAAAACCCAATTTTACACACCCATAAAGACAACCCAACAAGCTTAAGGTCAATGTATCTAAATATCTCCTTGATTGCCGGTAGTAAAAATTTAATCTGCA
>CAZAOY010000085.1:0-5501 GCA_964486925.1 uncultured Oscillospiraceae bacterium | reverse complement strand
GTATATCTGTGTGTTTGCTATAGGCTTTCCGATGTGTATGTCGTTTTGATTGTATGTATGGCTTGTTGAGACAACATGGGTTTCTGCTGGGCCATAGTGGTTATGTATTTTTACTCTCTTTAGTTTATTAGCTTTAATGCATTTATCATTTAAATAAAATCGCTCCCCAGCAAGGATAATATCCGTTAAAGTGTCAAATAGCTTTTCTGTATTGTCTGTAGTAATTGTTAATTGATTAAAATATGTAGGGGTAGTAAATAAAACTTGTATCTTATTAACAACAATATAATTGCAAAAATTGCTTAAATTCTTTTTAACACTATCATTTGTTAGATATAGAATACAATTGTTAGTCAATGCAGTAAAAATTTCTTGACAAGCTACATCAAACGAAATGCTCGTGGAACTTATAAAGTTAATCTTTGTGCTAAAATCTCTTGATATTATTTCCCAACTTATTAAATTTACTACATTACTATGCTTTATCAGTGTCCCTTTCGGATTGCCAGTACTTCCAGATGTATAGATGCAATAGCAAAGGCTACTACTATCCATTTCTACATTAGGGTTTCCCACATCACTACAACTTAAAAATTCTTCAATATTACTCTCATCAATACAAATCTTCGCTCCACTATCCTGTAGCATATACTCTATCCTATCCTGCGGGTAGTCTGGGTCAATCGGCATATACGCCGCACCGCTTTTGAGTATGCCAAACATAGTGGCAATCAAATAACTTCTGCGGGGTAGAATAAAAGCAACAATATCGTTAGGTTTCACACCTTTTTGTATTAGGCTGTGTGCTATTCTGTTTGCTTGCTCATTTAGCTCGTTGTAAGTTAGTGTTTTGTCACAAGCTATAACTGCGGTTTTGTCGGGCGTTTTTGCAACTTGTTCTTCGAAAAGCTGGTGAACGCATTTATCTTTAAATGACTTGTGCTTAACTACAGAACATCCTACTGTCGTTTCTGTAGGGCCATATTCATTAAATAAAGTTGAATTTTGACATACATAATTAAGGTTTGATAATTTAAGTTGTTCACCACCTATTACAAACTTACTATCATTACTTATACAAACATTAAGATTTTTCATAATATCCAAATGTGTTGGAGTTAACTTAAAGGTATTGAACCTTTTACTGCTAAAAACATACTGGATGTTATCAAGTAAATCTCCATACACTATCTCAAGAAATCCTCCTGTTAATATAGGTAAAAATAGGGACGTAATAGTTAAGTCAACGCAAATACTAGTTAGCACTGGCATATTGCAAGGATAATTATTGTACTGACTAATTGCATAATAAAGATAGTTATATAGATTTGAATGTGTAACAGAAACTCCTTTCGGTATACCAGTACTACCAGACGTATATATGCAATAGCAAAGGCTACTACTATCCATTTCTACATTAGGGTTTCCCACATCACTACAACTTAAAAATTCTTCAATATTACTCTCATCAATACAAATCTTCGCTCCACTATCCTGTAGCATATACTCTATCCTATCCTGCGGGTAGTCTGGGTCAATCGGCATATACGCCGCACCGCTTTTGAGTATGCCAAACATAGTGGCAATCAAATAACTTCTGCGGGGTAGAATAAAAGCAACAATATCGTTAGGTTTCACACCTTTTTGTATTAGGCTGTGTGCTATTCTGTTTGCTTGCTCATTTAGCTCGTTGTAAGTTAGTGTTTTGTCACAAGCTATAACTGCGGTTTTGTCAGGCGTTTTTGCAACTTGTTCTTCGAAAAGATGGTGAACGCATTTGTCTTTAGGGTAGTCTACTTTTGTGTCGTTAAATGTATAGAGAAGGGTGTGTTCTTCATCACTTGACAGCATCTTCACCCTTGGAATGGCGATATCCTTATCTTTAACCACACAGTCAATGATGTTAAGCAGGTACTCGTGCAGTTTCTTAACATCATTTTCCGTAAACTTTTCTGTTTGATAATCGTAATTGACATTGAAGTTTTCAGTCTTATCCCTGTCGTCAATATGTATCTGCAAGCTTTCGGATTGACAGCCTTGAAAATACCAATTAGTTTTATTTTCGCCTACCTGCATATTTTGGTAGCTGATTACAACATCAAACAATGTGTCTTTATGTCCTTTTTCTTCCCTCAACACCTTTAATAGATCAGAGTATAAAAATCGTTGACGACGAAAATCTCTTGATATCTGAGAGGTTATATTTTTAGCCAACATATCAAAGCTGTTGTTATCATCTACGACAATGCTAACGGGTATGGTGTTTATAAATGCACCTATTGTGTTTTTTTCCCTATTGCCGGAGCGGTTAAGTACAGGGGTTCCGATATAAAAACTGTTGTTACCTTTAATTCGGTAATAATATGTCGAAAAAACTGACACAAAAAATGCAAATGGTGAAATCTCATTTTCACTGCAAAACTGCTTTACCTTGTGTGTTACATCAATATCCAAGCTAACAGAGTAGCGATTTGCCAAATTCGTTTTTGTCTGTTTCTCGCAAAGATAGTTTAGTTCATTATTACTATCATAAACATTAAGGCGATATTCCTTATCCTTAGTATACCTATTACTATCCTGATATAACGCTTCTTTTTGAAGGTATTCGGTATAAGAGTAGCTAACAACTTCTTCTCCTTTATACAGCTTTTTCAACTGCTCACCTATAATGCCAAATGACCACGCATCTGAGATAATATGATGAATTTTTAGATACACACCAGCTGTCTGATTTTTGACAGTAAAAACGGCAGTGAACACAAGTTCACCGAATATGTCAAGCGGTTTTAAGGCGTCATCCTGCGCCCATGCTTGATACTTTTCAAAGGTTTCAAATTCTAAGATAGGTATATCTAACTGCATTTTAGATTGAATCATCTGCATTGGTACGCCGTTTTGCAATATCAATTTTGTACGCAGCGATTCATTTTTTTGCACAAGCTGGTTTACTATGCTTACGAGTTTTGATGGGTCTTTGCAATCGGAGAATAGAATATCTCCCGCTATATTTGCAACGCTACCGCCAATGTATCTATCCATCTCATAAATCGCTAGTTGTGGTTTTGATAGTCCTATCATAACATCCCCCATATAGTTTTTTGCGTATTTTAGCAAAGATAGTTGACTACTTGCTAAACCTTTACGACACCCTCTTACTGTCTTAATTATATCATATCTTACTAAACAAAATACATCAATGCTATATTTGGTTGTTTATTTGTAATATTATGCAATTATATTCAGTGCTAATCAGTATTGACTTACAACAGTTATAGGGTAGAGTATCACAATCTAAAATTATGTTACTCTACCCTTTTGTTTAACCAGTGCGGTATCCTTTGACTTTACCGTACAATTTTTAATTATAGATTCATCAAATAAGTATTAAAGTACCAAATCACGAAACCATCATCGACACTGTCACACAAAACGTATCATTATCGCTTGTTATTATAACCTCACCGTTATATTGACTTGCAATGCTTTGGACTATCTTTAACCCCCTGCCGTGGTTTTGTTTGTCTGGTTTTGTCGATAAATAATGACCTGTTGAATCGGTGATGGGTTTAGCGTATTCAATAGGGTTTTCTACTCTTATGTATAACATGTTGTGGACAGATCTGGTAGATATGGCAATCTGCCTGTTTTTGATATCCTCGTCTTTGCATGCAGTGATAGCATTGTCCAGAAGATTCATAAAGATAGAGCAGGTGTCTTTGTTTGATACCCCTATCCTACTGCCTACATCTATATCAGTGACAAACCTAATGCCATACCCCTTTGCCTGTGTGGCTTTGTTAGTAATAATTGCATTTATTAGTATGTTTTTGCAATATACACCGATTATATAGGAGTCTATCTCGGTCTGTAGCTCCTTAAGCAGTATCTCCCCCTCTTTTGCTGCACTCTCATCGTGAGAGCTTTTTGTGCTTTGAATTATCGCTAGGATGTTTGTAAAATCATGCTTTGTCTTTCTCCACTGCTCGTCGGTTTGTATCATACGGTTGTACATCTCCATATTCATCTGCTTCTCCTGCTCGGTATACCACAGCTCTTCCTCGAGCTTAACCTTCTTAACACTGTCAATAAAGAGGTTTACCACTAATGAATCGGTGAGCACAAGCAAAAATGTGCCAATTGATACAAGCAGTATTAACGATTCATTTTTCGTTTGAAATGCCATATAAAACGCCGACACAAACAGTACCGACTGGCTTAGCGGAAATAGTATAAAGTACCAAGATCTATTTCTGTACTGCCTGTTTTTAACAACAGAAACCACTAAAAATACAACTAGATACACCACAGAAAACGCAACTAAAAACACCATCGATGCAAGCGCTCGATAAACTTCGTCCATATAATATGTTTCAAAGTTTGATATACTATCTCTATTGTTAATTATGAACCCACAGGTAAGGTCAATAGTTACAAATATGACGAAATATATTATTACTATGATTAAATTCTTTAGTTTTCTGTATGTAGTAAATAAGCAAAAATATAGATATACTATATATAAAGCTCCTATCATCCTAATCATTATCATTAATTGTATTTTAACATAATTTAGTGAAATAACACCTGCTGCTATCACTACAATATGAAGGAGCATAAATACAATAAATCTAACAAATGGTGTGTTCTTTCCTCTTAATGTTTTGTCAAAAACTAATATTGATTCAAACACAAGAAAAGCCAACACTGTCTGAGCCATTATGGTAAAGTAAAAGATAATCGCCGCCATATCCATTCCCCCTTCTTACCTACTGCCTTTAAAGATATGCGACAGATATACCTCTTTCACCCTTTTAATATTGGCACGGCTTATGGAGATAATCTCTGATGTAGTTAGGTGTATCTCATTCTTTGTGCTTATGTTTTCAATATAATCCATATTTACTATGTAGCTTTGGTGACATCTTATAAACCTAGAGTCCAAAACCATCTCAATATCCGAAATCTTCATGTATGAGCTGTAACCCTTTGATTCTGTATGAACGGTTATAATACGTTTATTATTTGAGATATACTGTATTAGATTTATCTTTACCTTTACTATTCCATCCGAGGTTTTTAACACGATCTCATTGGTTCTCTCCTTTTCTATCTCGTTAAACAGCTTTGAAAGCTGCACCTCAAACACCTCGTCTTTTATCGGCTTTAGGATAAATCCCGACGGCTTACCGCCCATATACACCTGCTCGCTGTATTCTGGGTATGCAGTTAAAAAGATTATTTTTATCTGCGGAAACTGTTTAACAATCTCGTTTGAAAGGTCAATACCGTTTCTGCTCTTAACCTCGATATCCATTATAAGTAAATCCACGTCACCCTTTGCATCCTCGAAAACATACCCTAGCAATCCGACCGCTGTATTAAAGCAGGATAAAGAATATCTGCCACAAAAATATCTTTCAAGCAGCACCTTAACCTTATCTACAAACGCACGCTCGTCGTCACACATAGCTATCTTTATCATCTTCGCTTCCTCAATTCGG
>CAZAOY010000084.1:0-5567 GCA_964486925.1 uncultured Oscillospiraceae bacterium | reverse complement strand
GCATTCGCTTCTACTGCTAAACCTAAAACTGCTGTTCTTAACAAGACTATGGTTGCTCGCGTAACTGCTGGTAAATCTACTTTTGATAAAGAACAAGTTAAGGTTGTAAACAAGAACACTAAAGTTAAGGTAACTGCTCTTAACTGTAATGCGAAGGTTGGAACAATGGTAGAAACTTCTGGTACTCCAGTAACTATCAGCTTCAACAAGAAGGGTATTGCATATGTAATCGCTACTGTTAGATATAATGGCGAATCTTATACTAAGATCCTAACTAAGACTGTTAAATAGTTTTAACTGATTAACTGTTAAGGTGAAATTATTAACAACCTCCTCGATTATGTCGAGGAGGTTGTTTTTTGCTGATTAACTTTGCAATCAACATAGCAATAGATACTATGTCTTGTTGTCCTATTAATAAATCTAAGTAAGCATAAATAAATTGAATGTAATAGTTTATAGATGGATATTAGCCATAGCTTTTTATTGGCTAGTACTGTAACCCGAAGCTTACTGATAGCGCTGTGTCGATCTTGCCCATCGACCCATCGTCTAACATGCCCATCTTCTCCTTAAGCCGCTTTTTATCAATGGTTCGTATCTGCTCTAACAAAACCACTGAATCCTTAGATAGGCCACAATTGTAGCTATCTAATTCGATATGGGTAGGTAGCTTTGACTTTTCCTTTTGGCTTGTTATAGCCGCGGCTATTACAGTCGGACTGTATTTATTGCCTACATCATTCTGCACTATTAGCACCGGTCTTAATCCACCTTGCTCTGAACCGACAACAGGGCTAAGGTCTGCATAATAGATCTCTCCTCTTTTTATGGACACAACATTCACTCTCCTGTATATAATTTGGGATTAAGGATCTGCAATAATATTAAGGGCGATACCTCGCTAACATTAATACTACTTGCAATAATATTGTTGGATAAAATTTTACTTTTATACACAGATGAATGTACAAATTTGAAATATAAAATAGTGATAATTTGAATAATCTATAGCTGTACACCAGATAAATAATAATACTAATATGGTACACAAATAAATTACTGCCACAACAAATGCCGCTAGAGCATAGTCATGACAGTATATACTATTTCATATTCATACTATATGTTAATATAAGTTAAAACTTATAAACAAGACTTAAAACTAGCCTGTGCTACTTGAAAAATGATGATACAATCGCCGCGCCGATAATAAGCAACACCCCTGTAGCTCCCACAATACCAAGGTACAGCATTTTATTATTAGACTTAACAGTTACAACATGGTCAACAGCAAACTTCCAGATAGCGTCACCATTCTTTTTAGCCTTTTTATAGATAGCGTCTGACTCTGAAAGATATAGCAGTATGCCATTGTCGATAAAGTCAAGGTTTCTAAACTTACTGTTAAGTATAAGCTCTAGAAGTAGTGAGTATACTGCTTCATTGTTATCCTTGTCCTCTGTTAAGATATCGTTTAATGCAAAGAGATTAAGCTCACAAGCAATGCCCTCCTGGTCGTATTCAAGGCAGGGGAAGAGTAGGGCGGTGTTAGTAGGATTAGCTTTAATTATCCTTATAGCAATCTCGTTAATCTCGGACTTTAGAAGGTTTATCTTTGGACAATCCTTTAGTATAGGTATACTTAAAAGCTGTTTTATATCATCCGATTCAAACACCTTAGTAAAGGAATCCAGCACCTGTGCTTTAATAATTGCTAATTTCTCCTGTTGTTCTTTAAGTGCCTTTTCTGCTTCAAGGTCTTTAAGCTTTCCGGAAATTTTACCGGTTACATCGGTAACTATCTTGCCAAGGTCAGGGACATTATATTTTTTTAGGGTCTTTGATACATCCAAAACCATAGTAAAGCTATCCTTTTCATCACAGAAGTCAACAGCTGTAGATAGGTACTGATATATAGTTTCTTTTATTTTCTTGTTACTAAAAATTATATCACCATATAGGGTGGTCTTTTCATCTAAAAGCTTTTCTAGGTCGGTAGTATCCTTAATCTGCTCTACAATAACTGCGGCTAGGGTATCTGGGAAGATACTTTGAGAGAGTAAAATCTGGTTATACTCATTTTCTAGGTTATATTTGCCTAGCATTGAGAATAAAAGCTCCTCATCAATAAGGTCGCGTACATCACAGATATAGTTGACAAATAGTTGCTTTTCGATAATCTTATTCTCAAAGAAAAAGTCCATAGCGGTTACTACCGTTAGGGCTTCGTGGGAAGATACCTTAGTGGCGATCTGTGCCTCGGTTTCAAAGATAAAGGTAATCAGTTCGTTATCAATAAAATCAGCCTCGTAGAGCTGTTTTATGTATTTAATAACGTCCTTGCGGCACATTAGATATTTTTGTGGAGTAGGTTCAACCTTAAGGAACAGCACGTTGCAAAGTACATCATATATAACACCGGTAGCTTTAAGCTCTAACGGCAACTTTTGATCAAAGAAGGAAAGTAGCGATGGAGCATTCTCTACATGGGAAGAAAGATACTTTGCAAATGAACCGGGTTTAATATCGGGGAAGATTACACTCTGCTCAAGAAAGCAAAAATAGCTGTCGTCAAATACACTGTTCTGCTTAAACAGCACTGCGTCGGCAGGCCGGCAGATAACAATCTTATAGCCCAACAAAACGGTAGTAACGTCATTACAATAGGATACAAAAGATAATTTCCTTCGTGCTTCTAATGGAAGAAAGGTTGTGATTTTTGATAGGATAATTCTTGTTTTAAGGTCAAAGTTTTCGGTGTGTTCATTCATTACAATAAACAAACGCTTTGTTGAGTTCTCGTTCTCTGGCAATAAAACATCAAGTGCGGCAGATACAAGCTTAGAGGTTATTTCAGTAGTAAGAGGAAAGTCAGCATCATTCTGTGCAAAGTTAAAGGATTCCGCAAGCATATCATAGTCACTGGATGGCTGCTTACTCCATGTTGAATGGGATAACATATAGGGCATACTGTCAAGATGTTTTTCGATCTCCTCGGTAGTTTGGATATACTGTTCGCAGGTGTTTACCACAGGTTTTGTAGTATCGTGGTGGATATTCCCGATTATCTTATGCTTTGGGACGTCAATCATGTGCATTTGATCACATGAAAACCCTGGATTTTTGTTATACATGGCGGCAGACAGCTTCATCGCCGCTATGACATCCTCTGTCTCTAATATCTTGACATTATCTATGTTATCTGCATCGTAACAGTATCTTATCATATTGGATCCCTTCCTCTTTTTAGTTTCTATTTAATCCCCACTCGAGCAGTAGAAAATTATTTTACCGTATTAAACTTACTACTGTTCGTTGCACTTTCAACATTTATAATCTATCTACTGTTTAATTGCGGAGAAATACATATTAATTAATCCTTCAATATACTAGTATATATATTTTACTACATAATTTGCTATTTATCAATACCTTTAACGTAAATTTAAAAAATGTTTGTAATTACAAGTGACTATACAATTTTGTTTTTAAAGAGCAGTGAAAGCACTAAATCAAATATCATAATTATCAGCAAGCTACAGTTTATCACTGTTATGGTTTTTAGCTTAAATCTTGCGGCATCTTTTCTGACCAAAGGCAGTATAAAATAGATTAACAGTAACCCGCCTATAGCAAAGGTAACCACAGATCTAAGGCAGACATAACCGTCAATATTAAGAAAAAGTCCGGTATAATCCCACCACCGTTTATGCCAGATAAGCCACATAAATAACCCCGTAAAGTACTCAAGCACCCCTGTAACTACCATAGACAAAACAAATAAGATCACAGGTTTTTTGCGAAACCTCTCCAGCAGCAACATCATAAACAGCGCTCCAAACCCATATACAGGAAGATAAGGACCATACAAAAAACCACGCTTTTCCAGGATGTTTTCTGTTAGAAGATAAAATATCTCCTCATAAACCCATCCTGTAACACAGGAGATAAAAAAGACTAAAAAGTATGTATTTGCCAATATAAGATAATTTTTCTTACCGTCCATATTAGGAGTGAGGGTAGAATTCGGTCTGTTTAGGATTTGGGTGCTCATAATTATGACCACGCTCCAATAAGTTAGGCGGCGATTACCGCATGATTTAGTATGGAGCTTCCTTTCGTTTTAGTATTATTTAAACTTGTCTTATGCCAGTATAGAAATTTAGGCGCTACTTTGTAGATAAATGTATAATACTTCCTTAAACAATATATAATAATTATATCATACGAAGTCGATAAATACAACTATTTTAACTGTTATTTTTTAGCAAAATATAATTTTTAGTTAAGATTTTGTATAAGTTAATAATTCTTAAGGGAGATATTATGAGTGAACGAAGCAACGAGCAAAAATTTTTTATCTGTGAACATTGTAAAAATATCATTGGACTAATACAAAACAAGGGAGTACCTCTAGTTTGCTGTGGTGAAAAGATGGTAGAGTTAGTAGCAAATACCGAAGAGGCTAGCGAAGAAAAGCATATACCGCAGGTAGAGGTGCAGGGTAACAAGATAACTGTAAAGGTGGGTAGTGTACTCCATCCAATGGAGGAGGAGCACCATATAACCTTTATCTATCTTGAAACTGTTAAAGGTGGTCAGAGGAAAAGTATCGAGATAGGGGAAGAGCCAATAGTGGAGTTTATGGTGGTAAACGATACCCCGCTTGCAGTATATGAATTTTGCAATATCCACAAGCTATGGAAAACCGAGATATCTTCTAGATAATAAGCTTTGAATGAGTTTCTTTCCATAGTAATATTTAATGAAAATGTTTATAAAAAAGCCTTGAAAATACCTAAATTATATGATATAATTAATAACAAGAAAGAAAAAGCGGTATGATAGACTAATATTTGACTAGGGTTAATCTAGGAAAATGTGGTTTGTATACAGCGGTTTCACAGCATTAGGATAATATCATATATTTAAGGAGAATGTTAATGGGCGATACTTTTATTGAACAAATGGTTAGAAAGCAGGCTACAGGGCCTGATATACTCAAAAAGATAGGGGTTGCGCTAGCTGCCGCTTTGATATGCGGTCTGGTTTCACCATTTATACTATCTCAATTTGGATCTTTTGCGATGATACTTTGTGTAGGTGTAATATGGTTTGCCTTTAGGGTGATTACCTCCTTTAACGTTGAGTATGAATACATCGTTACAAATGGTGAACTTGATGTTGACAAGATTATGGCTAAACGTAGTAGAAAGCGTCTACTTACCGTAAAGTTTTCTTCATTTAAAACCTTTGAGCTATTTAAACCCGAGCAACTACAGGGCGGGTTTAACGCAAAGATCATTGCTTGTGAAAACCAAACACTGCCTAACACCTATAGCGCTACCTTTAATCATCCTAAATTTGGTGAATGTATCCTTGTGTTCACACCAGAGCAGCGAATTATTGACGAGGTTAACAAGTACAAGCCTCGCCGAGTGGTTAACAGTAGCAACTAATAATATTATTTAATCATGTTAAACTAGAATTCTACCTACATTGTTGTTGGTGGGATTCTTTTTATATCTCTAAGTTAAAGATAGTGTAAATTTAAAGAATAAATT
>CAZAOY010000083.1:0-5842 GCA_964486925.1 uncultured Oscillospiraceae bacterium | reverse complement strand
AACGAAAGGAAAGACTGGGCTAAAGGCCCGGTCTTTTTATCTGTACTTTGATAAAGTGTAGTAGATATGTAAGAAAGGTGGAATGAAGCCACATATGAAGGGGAAAAAAGCAGGTAAAAAAAGCACGGTTGAGATCGTTAGGGAGCTTGTTGAGCCTATCGTTTTGGAGAACGGGCTTTATCTTTGGGATGTTGTGTTTGAGAAGGAGGGTGCTTCGTGGTATCTTCGGGTGTTTATCGACTTTGAAAAGGGAGTGGATAAACATATTAGCTATGAAGAGTGTGAAGCGGTAAGCCGACCTTTGGATAAACTACTGGATCTGCACGATCCTATTGAACAGTCTTACTTTTTAGAGGTGGGATCTCCTGGGATTGACCGCAAGCTTGTAAAACCCGAACACTTTGATTACTGTATGGGTAAGGATATTGATATTAAGCTTATCCGCCCGTCAGAGGAGTATGATGGTCGTGAGTTTGCGGGTACGCTTACCGGTTTTTCAGATGAGGATGGTACTATCACGATAACCTGTGGTGATGGCGTGAGCAGGTCGTTTAAGCTGCAAAGATGTAGCTATGTTAGACTGCAATATATATTAGATAAAAACTAGGTCAAAAGTTAGTCTGTCTGTGCTATGCGCTAAAATCGCATGGTGAATGGGTGGAGTTTATCGTATACATGGAAAGGATGATCGGAAAAAGATGAGTAAGGAACTATTTGAGGCGCTGTCGCTGTTAGAGAAAGAAAAGGGTATTGACGCAGGTGAGCTGTTAAACAACATTAAAACTGCACTGACCGTATCAATTAAGAAGTACTACAATGTTGATGAGGATTATATAGATATCGAGATAGACGATAAAACTAAAAAATTTACCGCATATCTTTTAAAGGATATCGTGCATAAGGTTGAAAATCCAGCTACACAGGTTTCACTGGAGGAGGCTTTTAATAAGAGCATTAAGCATAGGCTAGGTGGGGTAATGCGGATAAAGCTTGATACAAAGCAGATCGGAAGAATCCCGGCACTTGCAGGAAAAAACCTTATCCACCAAGGGATTAACGAGGCTGCTAAGGCAAGGATTGCAAAGCAGTACCAAGATAAGCTTCACGAGGTTATCACTGCAAGGGTGGTAAAGATCGATCCTAAGTCGCTAAATGCAATTGTGGAGCTTGACAAAACCGAGGTTACACTCTTTAGAAACGAACAGCTACCAAATGACATGCTAAAGCCTGGCGATTATGTTAAGGTGTATGTGTCGGACGTGGTAAACGGTGAGAAACGTTGTATTATTAAGATAACACGTAACCATAAAGATCTGGTAAAACGGCTTATGGAGAAGGAGATCCCTGAAATTTATGACGGCGTAGTAGAAATCAAGTCTATCTCGCGTGAAGCGGGGTCTAGGACAAAGGTTGCGGTTTGGAGCAATGATGAAAACGTTGATCCGGTGGGTGCTTGTATCGGCCCTAAGGGATCTCGTATCGATAACATCCTAGCGGAGATTAAGGGCGAGAAGATTGATATTATTAAATACAGCGAAGATCCGGCGGTTTATGTAGCGCAAGCACTTAGCCCATCAGCTGTGGAGAGCGTTACAATTATTAGTGAAACCGATCGAATCTGCCGTGTTATAGTGCCGGATAATCAGCTTTCGCTTGCTATCGGTAACAAGGGTCAGAATGCTAAGCTGGCGGCAAAGCTTACCGGCTACAAGATTGATATTAAATCCGAAAGTCTGTTAGCCCAGATACTAGAGCAGGAAAGACAGGACGCTATCCTTAAGGCAGAGCAGGAAGCGCGAGATCTAGCGGCAGGAGTACAGAAAACAGAGGCAGAAGTGGATACAGCTGTTTTAGAGGCTGACACTGAGATATCGTTACCACCGTTGGAGGTTGAAGCTAAAGGTCAAGAGGAAGCAAAGATAGATGATATTATCGACGATGTTTCAGACGATGACTTTGAGTTGGCGTTGGCTAGAGCGATGGATCTTGACGATGCAAATGGAGTGAGCAATGGTTAAGAAGAAGATACCGCTACGAAAGTGTACCGGATGTCAGGAGATGAAATCCAAAAAGGAACTCATTCGTGTGGTTATGAATAAAGATAAAGAGATATCGGTTGATAAAACAGGCAAGAAGGCGGGTAGGGGAGCATATATCTGCCCTAGCGCTGAATGCTTTGAGAAGGCTAGAAAGGCTAGAGGACTAGAGAGAGCATTTAGCTGTAGAATTAGCGATGAGCTTTATGAGGAGCTAAAACTAGCACTTGAACAGTAGTTAGCTATCGGGAGGTTTGGAGGAAGGAAAGATAGATAAAAAGCAACGTATTATAGATGTGATCTCTCTTGCAAAACGAGCGGGCGGGGTTATACTAGGATTTGATATGGTAAAAGAGCAGATCTTAAAAGGTAGTTGTACAGCGGTGATTACTGCTAGTGATCTGTCGGATAAGTCTAATAAGGAGATAGAGTACCTGTGCGGCAGGTACGACGCAGAGCACATTACAGTGCCGATAACGATGGATGAGTTTTGGTATTTAATAGGAAAGCGAACCGGAATTATAACAATAGCAAATACGCAGTTAATGGGAAAGTTTATGGAGGTAATCGCGGATGACTAAAAAAACAAAGTTGAATGAACTAGCGAAGGATCTTAATGTACCAAGCGCAGAGCTTGTAGAGTTAATAGAGAAAAAGACGGGTGTTGTGAAGAAGACGGTTAATGCTTTAACTGAATCTGAAAAGAGTCTTGTAATTGCACACTACGCAAAGGCGAAGGAAGCGAAAAATTTCGATGGATTTACCGCGATTACCCGTGAAAAGGCGCTTGGAGATATAACGTCTAAAACAGAGAAGAAGCCTGTTAAGAAGGCAAAGTCTACTATTGGTGATGACACAATAGCTATAGAAAATAGCGTAAACAAAAAGCCACTTGATGTTTCACTATCGGGGTCGACTTCTAGCAGTTCTACTACAAGTAGTAGTTCTACTACAGGTAGCAGTTCTACAGGCAGTAACAAAACTGTTGACAAGGTGGTAAAACAGGCGGCTGATAAAAAGCCTGCGCCGACTGCGGCTGATATAATTAAGCCGACTACTACAGGACCTTCTTCTGTTAGTGTGCCATCTCGAAACACTGTAATGGAAAAACCGTTAGATAAGCCTGCTGATAAGCCAGTGCATAAGACGGTTGAAAGATCTAATGCAACTACACAAGTAGGTACAGCTTCTAATCAATCTGCTACCGACAGACCGGCTACAACAAGGGATAATACATCAAGACCTGTAGCATCTAATGGGCTTAGACCAAACACTAACACTAATGCAAACGGAGTTAGACCGGCAAGCACAGGCACGGCTACCTATAACAACCGTAACAACCAAAACCGTCCAGGTGGATTTAATAACCAGAATGCCCAAGGTAATGCTGGCGGTAACAACCAAAGCTCCACAAGCTATCAAGGTAACCGCACAGGTGGATACCAAGGCGGAAACAGCCAAGGAAACCGTACAGGTGGGTACCAAGCAGGTAATAACCAAGGCTCTGGAAACTACCAAGGCAACCGCACAGGTGGATATCAAGGTGGCAACAACCAAGGTACAAGCAACTACCAAGGCAACCGCACAGGCGGATACCAAGGTGGCAACAACCAAGGTACAAGCAACTACCAAGGAAATCGTACAGGTGGATACAACAATCAGCAGGGTGGGCAACGTCCGTTTAACAACCAAGGAAATCGTCCGTTTAACAGCCAGCCTCAAAACAGAGGTGGTTTTGACAAGGACGCACCCTCACGTAACCAATATAATCACACCCCAAAGCCTTCAATCCCGCTATATACCAAGCAGACAGATGGGCCAATGGAGCGGGTGGTTCGTCATGTAGATACTAAGACTGCGGATGTAAACCTAGATAAGTACAATGAACGCTATGAAACATTAGGCGGTGATGTAGGTCGTAGAAACGAAACAGCACAGAGAAAGCAGAAGTTAAATCAGCGTTCACATCAAAAGAACAAGCAACGTTTCTCAAACCGTGTGGTGGAAACCGAAGCCCAAAAGCTACAGCGTTTAGAGCTAGAACGCGCAAGAAAACAACAGCTTAAGATTACCGTTGGGGAGTCTATTGTTGTTTCTGATCTGGCGGCTAAGCTAAAGGTTAACGTAGCACAGGTAATTAAAAAGTTAATACCGCTAGGTATTATGGCGGCGCAGAATGAGGTTGTAGACTTTGACACGGCGGCTTTGATTGCGGATGAATTTAACGCTAAGATAGAAAAAGAAGTGGTTGTAACCATAGAGGAGCGTCTAATTGACGATACCGAAGATGCCGAAGAAAACACCGTTGAAAGAATCCCGGTTGTAGTAGTAATGGGGCATGTTGACCATGGTAAAACCTCACTTCTGGATAATATTAGAAAGGCGAATGTAACCGAAGGGGAAGCGGGCGGTATCACACAGCATATCGGCGCATATAAGGTTAAGGCAGGGGATCATTATATCACCTTCTTAGATACCCCAGGGCATGAAGCGTTTACATCAATGCGTGCTAGAGGTGCGTCGGTTACCGATATAGCTATCCTTGTTGTGGCGGCGGACGATGGTATCATGCCACAGACCGTTGAGGCAATTAACCATGCTAAGGCGGCAGGGGTTAAGATTATCGTCGCAATCAACAAGATAGACAAACCTGCAAGTAACATTGAAAAGGTAAAACAAGAGCTTACACAGCATGAACTAGTACCGGAAGAGTGGGGCGGAGATATTATCTGTTGTCCTGTATCAGCTAAGACCGGTGAAGGTATTAAGGAACTGCTTGAGATGGTAAATCTTACTGCCGAGGTAGCAGAGTACAAGGCTAACCCTAATAGGCTTGCTAAGGGTACGGTTATCGAGGCTAAGCTTGATAAGGGACGTGGCCCTGTGGCAACGCTACTTGTACAGAATGGTACACTAAAGGCAGGGGATACTGTAATTGCGGGTACTTCTGTAGGTAGGGTACGTGCAATGACCAACGATAAGGGTGAGATAGTCGAGGTTGCAGGACCTTCAACCCCGGTTGAGATTATCGGTTTAGATGAGGTACCTTCAGCGGGTGATATCTTTAATGCAGTTGAGGATGAACGCCTTGCTAAGGAGCTTGTTGACCAGAGAAAGTATGAGCAGAAAGAGGAGATCTTTAGCCGTTACCAGAAGGTTACACTGGATAATCTATTTAGCCAGATTGCTCAAGGCGAGATGAAGGAGCTTCCTATTATTGTAAAAGCGGATGTTCAAGGCTCTGCCGAGGCGGTAAGACAGTCTTTAGAGAAGCTGTCTGACGAGGAGGTAAGGGTTAGGGTAATCCATAGCGGTGTTGGTGCGATAAACAACTCCGACCTAATGCTTGCAAGGGCTTCAGGTGCAATTATTATAGGGTTTAACGTACGTCCAGACCCATCCACAAAAGAGGATGCAAACACTATGGGTATTAAGCTAAACCTTTACCGTATTATCTATGACGCGATTGACGATGTAAGATCGGCAATGAAGGGTATGCTAGCACCTAAGACACGTGAGGTTGAGCTTGGTACTGCTGAGGTTCGTTCGGTATTTAAGATCACCGGTGCGGGTGTTATTGCGGGATGTTATGTAACCAGCGGTAAGGTGGTACGTTCAGCGCTTATTAGGTTAATACGTGACGGAATTGTACTTTGCGAGGACAAGATTAACTCCCTAAAACGCTTTAAGGACGACCAAAAAGAGGTTGCCCAAGGATACGAATGCGGTATCGGCTTAGAGAAATTTAACGATATCAAAGAAGGCGACATCTTTGAGTCCTTTATTATTGAGGAGTACAAGGATTA
>CAZAOY010000082.1:0-5984 GCA_964486925.1 uncultured Oscillospiraceae bacterium | reverse complement strand
AGATGTAACCACCCAACGATGTCACCCCTCAAAAGTAACCACCCCAAAGATGTCATCCATAAGATGTAACCACCCAACGATGTCACCCCTCAAAAGTAACCACCCCAAAGATGTCACCCCCAAAAAGTAGCCAACCCCTTAAGATTGCACCGACAAACTGTAACGGCAGGACTATATATTAAAGTATTCCCTAAAACACCTTATTATGTAGTGTTACATCGGAATCCTTAGCGGTCATCGCCGCAAATTTTGGTACTATTCTAGTAAAATGCTCGGATGAGTTGTGCGCATCAATCGCCGCTTGATCTACCCAAAACTCTACCATGGTAAACTTGTTAGGCTCTGCTATATCCTCATAAAGATCATAACCTCTGCACCCTTCTTCTTGGTTGCTCTTTTCGATTAGCTCCGGTACTAGGCTTAGGTACTCCTCACGACACTCCGGTTTAATGTAGCTGGTTGCTAAAATTGAAATCATAATTTCCTCCATAAATTTTTACTTTGTATACGCTAAAACAACAAAAACAATTGTCATCGTTTTTGTTGTTTTATTGCTGATTAATTATTTCTTAAATATATTTAATATGTCCTCAATGTCCATATCGGTAGCTGTGTTGTCTGTAGCCGGCGCTGGTTCTGTTGAAACGGTAGCGGTAGTTACAGTTGCTGTTGGGGTGTGCTTAGTGATTGGATTTGTGTTTCCAAAGGACTTTTGGGTGTTTTGCGTAGTTGCCTTCGCCGTTTCCTGCATCATAACCTCTTTGCCGTTGCCAAATCCTGTAGCGATAACGGTAATCTTAATCTCGTCGTTTAGATTATCGTCAATCGCAAAGCCCCAGTAGATGTCCACCTCTGGGTCAGCAAGATCCTGAATAATCTCGGTAGCAAGCTGAGCGTCGAAGATAGAAAGATCCCTTGAAGCGGTAATGTTAATGATAATACCACGAGCACCGTCAATCTTAGTTTCAAGTAACGGACTGGATACCGCCATCTTAGCCGCAAGCTCGGCTTTGTCCTTTCCTGTAGCCTGTCCAACGCCCATATGAGCATATCCCGCATCCTTTAGTATAGCGCTAATATCCGCAAAGTCAAGGTTAACGATACCAGGCACGTTTATAAGGTCGGAGATACTCTTAATCCCCTGTCTTAAAACCTCGTCCGCCATAGTAAAGGCATCCTCAACCGAAATATCCTTCTGTCCTAGCTGTGTTAGCTTATCATTTGGGATAACCACAAGTGAATCTACCTGATTAAATAGGTAGGCAATACCCTCATTAGCCTTTCTCGAGCGCTGTTTTCCCTCGAAGAAGAACGGTCTTGTAACCACCCCGATAGTAAGTATCCCCATCTTCTTTGCAATCTCTGCAACGATAGGAATAGCACCAGTACCGGTTCCCCCGCCCATACCGGAGGTAACAAATACCATCTGCGCACCCTTTATTACCGAAGCGATCTCGTCACGGCTTTCCTCCGCCGATAAAGCACCCTTATTAGGGTCACCGCCCGCTCCTCTGCCCTCTGTTAGCTTAGCACCAATATTTAGCTTAGTAGGCGCTAACGACTTGTCAAGCGCTTGAAGGTCGGTATTAATTGCAATAAAGTCTACCCCTTGCATCCCTGATGATATCATACGGTTTACAGCGTTTCCGCCGCCCCCGCCAACACCAATTATCTTAATGTTTACATTGTTATTAGTTTCGTTTTCGATTGAAAATTTCAAAACAGCGACCTCCCAAATTACTTAATTCGTAAAACTAACAGCTAAATTCAAATTTAGTTAAATTATCTTATCCTAAACCGCTTTGCAGAGTTAACCAAACCGTACAAAAGCTTCCTGTACGTATAGACGCAGTAAACAGAAAAAAATACCATTCCTTCAGCAATTTAAAAGAGAGGTAGTACTACATCTGCACCGCTGTTACAACTTTGTAACCTTAAGCTACAAATCCTTCTGCATATCGACAGATTTACATAGTCTAATCATACCATAAAAGTTTAATAAATGCAATAGTTAATTAAAAAAATTTATAATTTTTGTAATAATTATTAAATAAGACATATTACATCATACTTTTTTGCACACAAAACGACACCATTGTCTAATTGTAAGTTGCAGTTAAAATCATTCCTCTAAAAACCCTTCAAAGCTTTGATCTTAAAACCCCAAACCACCTCAAAACGATCTGTACCGCTATAGTTTAAAGTGCAACCAGTTGCCAAAACCGTCACTTTAACAGGATTAACCCTACATAATAAGGCAACAAAAGCACACCCCGGCAAAGGCCGTACTACTGGGATGAGCTCCCATCGGCTAAGCCGCTAGAGTCTAACTCGCTTTCAGAATCGGACTGACTTGAAGAACTGGATGAGCTTGAAGAGCTGCTGTTATCCTGTTGTTTTGGGATAAAGCTTCCCCTACCCACGGTGGAAACCTCAATCTCGCCCTTCTCACCTTTAGCAAGCTCGGTATCCATAATTCTCTTTGCAAAGGTCAGCTTGTAGTCTAGCTCGGTGGAGTTTCCGAGGTTTATGGTAAGCTCCCCCGAAAGCACTACCTTAATGTTATAGATATCGCTAAGATCGATGGACAACACCTTAGTGATCTCCTTCTTCTCCAGCGCTGTCTTTATGGTTTTGTACTTAGCAAAGTTTTTATGTTGGGAAAGCTTTGCGTTCGCTCCGAGTACATCCTCGTTTACAGGTATTCCCTCTAAAACTATCGCTTTAGGCTTCTTGCCAAGCGTTTCCGATATCTCGATAATCCGCTGTCCCGCACTTATAGTGTAGTACTGCTTAGTCTTTTCACCCTTTACGATTACATACGGTGTGGCGACCTCCGCCTCAATCAAGATCTCATTCGGGAACTTTCTAACTATAGAAACGCTGTCAATCTGGTAGTTTTTATCCAGTATATTCTGCTGACAAGGTGCAGTGGAAAGCTTTAACATGCTCTCTCCTATTAGTATACCACTATCGGTTATAAGCTTTTCCTTGTCAAAATTTAGATTTGTTGTTACCGTTATCTTATCTATTATAAATAGGTAGTTTCTGGTAAGAATTATCCCTGAAACTACTATAACAATCGTTAATAGTATGTAGTAAATCGCATAGTTTTTCTTACGTCTAACCAACGATTTCGGCCGCCTTGCTACCGTACTGCTCGGCGGTCTTTTAGCGGTAGCACCCTGTCTTGGGGGTTTAGCCACACTACCCTTTGTAGCGGGGCGACTGCCACTGGATTTGTTAGCGGGCATTGCCTTCTTTATAGGTTTACCTCTACTGCTCTGTTCCTTCTGTCTGCGGAGTCTGTCAAATTCCTTCTTCTTAGCCTTAAGCTGCTTCTTATCCATAAAACCCCCCTTTCTTATATTTTATTACATATTATTACACATCTTCACAACCATACCATCACCCTAGGCAAAGTATAGTTACCTTCTAACGACCAAACCATTTTAGCCGCTGATTATAGGAAAGCTCCTTAAACCCGAGCCTTCGATAGAGCGCGTCGGCAGATTTGTTATCGGGGCATACCTCAAGCCGTATCCCCTGCGCGACCCCCTTGTACTCCGATTCAATAAGGCTAAACACCTTCGTCCCAAGCCCCATCCCACGAAACTCTTCCTTAATATATAACTCATCCACCCAGACAATCATCCCGCCCGCCTCACATGAGTAGGTGAAGGTAAGCATAGCATACCCCGCAGGTACACCATCATTAAAGATCATTAATCCTCGAACAAGCGGATTTTTGGCGATTACCTTATCAAAGCAGTCCTCAAAATGACGGTCAGGCACTTTGTATAAAGACGCTCCCGAATCATAAAACTGCCTTGCCATGATCAGATATTCCGCCCTAAATTCTACGATAAAGTCCCTTATCTCCATAATACACCCCACTATGTCCTACTAAAAGGTTTAGGACACGCCGTCGCTGTCTGTCGTTAAATAATATATTATCACAAGATATAGTATATCACATCTGTATTAAAAATTCAATCAGTAAATATTGCCTCCTTAATTATAACAAATTTAGACACATTTATACTGTAATTATGATAAAACATCCTTTGCGTTTTTTGGTATACTTAATGTAGCACAGATTGTGCCTATATGGTATGACGAATGTAAAGCGAGGTGAAGATCATAACACACGATAAAGAGAAGTTTGGAAAGAGCTTTGAGTACGACAATGCGTACTGGAAAGATCCTTTAAAGTTTGGCGAGATAATCCTCTACCAGCTAGGTGAAGTCTGCTTTGAATCAGGGCACGAGGTTAGCCTGCATGAGCAGATCTGCCACGAGGTCACCTATGTGGTTTCGGGCAAGGGGATGGTAACCTGCGCTAATAGGGTTTTCCCTATCAGCCCTGGAGATATCATCCTAAACTACAAGGGCGAGCGGCATAGCATATCCGCCTCCCCCGACAGCAAGCTTCGTTTTTTCTATCTGGGGTTTATGTTTAACGAAAACTGCTCCGACCCCGATATTATAAAGCTGTCACACTTCTACGCAAGCCGTGTCAAGAGCAGTAAGGTGTCCACCAAAAACCAGATATTTAACACCTTTATCTCGGTGGTGGATGAGTTTTACGAGAACGCTCCAATGAGCAAGCTTGCGGTAAAATCACTGCTTTTGCAGATACTTATCTACTGCTATCGTGAGTTTGTGGGGGAAACAAAGAAGAACACCCTGCTTCCCACCTCATCCTACGCTACAGGGGACACAACCTATGCAGTGATCAAGTATATCGAGAAGAACCTGCTTAACATAGTAAGCCTTACCGAGATCTCCGAGCACCTAGGGTACAGCTACAACTACCTGTCCCATCTATTCAAACGCAAGGTTGGGATCTCGCTTCAAAGCTACATAAACAACGAAAAGGTGGAGAAATCCAAAGAGCTGATACGATCCGGTCGGCTTAGCATGACCGAGATATCCGCAAAGCTAAACTACCAAACGGTGCAGGCCTTTAGCAAGTCCTTTAAGAATGCTACAGGGTTCTCGCCGTCAAGTTATAAAAAGAATGCATGGAGGGAAGATGATGAAAAACTTTAAGATTGGCGTAATATCCGACCTATTAAAGCTTCCGTTTGAGGAGTCTATTCAAAAGTCAAAGGAGATTGGGGTAAGCGGAGTTCAGCTCTACGCCGTAAGCGGGCTGTTAAATCCCGACACCATTACAGCGGACGAAAAGGCCTTTGTTAAGCGGGTTATCGCTGAAAACGGACTGGAGATATCCGCGCTATGCGGCGACCTTGGGGGCGGCTTTGGCAAGGCGGAGCAAAACCCGCCTAAGATTGAAAAATCCAAACGTATCGTAGACCTAGCACTAGAGCTTGGGACTAACATCATCACAACCCATATCGGGGTTGTGCCGGAGGATTTTACATGCGACACCTTTAAAAATATGCAACAAGCCTGCAACCAGCTTGCAGAATACGCAAACGCACATAACGCATACTTTGCGATAGAAACAGGCCCAGAGCCATCCGCAAGGCTAAAGCGTTTTCTGGATTCTCTGGACTGCAAGGGGGTAGCAGTTAACCTAGACCCCGCAAACCTAGCCATGGTAATCGGCGAGGACGCTGTCGAGGCGGTACATAACCTAAAGGACTACATCGTCCACACCCACGCAAAGGACGGCAAGCTAATTAAAAAGGTAGATCCTCTCTACATCTACGAGGACTTTGACGACAGCGACCTTGGCGGAGAAAAGCTAGACGCACTCTTTAAAGAGCTCCCACTAGGTCAAGGTCAGGTTGACTTCGCGGCATACCTTGCCGCCCTAGAGGAGATTGGATATAGCGGTTACCTAACCATTGAGCGTGAAGTAGGTGGTTCGCCTGAAGCCGACATCCGTTTAGCAGTAGATTTTCTAAATAATCTAATTAAATAAAGTTTTTTATGGATGTGACGAATGTCACATCCATCAGACTGAAGACAAAGTCCACCAAGAGAGGTGGACTTTGTTGCGTTTTAGAAAA
>CAZAOY010000081.1:0-7058 GCA_964486925.1 uncultured Oscillospiraceae bacterium | reverse complement strand
GCACAGGTAATAGGGGATTATCTAACAGATAAGGAGATAATACTGGAGCACCACTCTAATGTTGTAAGAGAGGGTGAGGACTATAATGAAATACTGCGGTATGATATGCTCTGTGAAAACTGGCAAAGTCCGGTGGTTATTACCACGCTAGTACAGCTATTAAATAGCTGTTTTGACGGTAAGACAGGGAGTATAAGACGGTTTTACGCATTAAGTGATAGCGTTATAGTTATTGATGAGGTGCAATCTGTACCGCACAAGCTACTATATATGTTTAATATGGTGATAAACTTTTTGGTGGAATGCTGTAATGCCTGCGTAGTGCTATGCTCGGCTACACAGCCCTGCTTTGAATCGGTTGAGTACCCGCTACAATATCCTTCTAATGCAGATATTGTGCCGTATGATAGCAAGGCGTTTAAGCCGTTTAATAGGACTAAAATTATCGATAAACGGGGACAGTATGGATTTAGTATAGAGGAGCTTTGCGACTTTTCATTAGAGATAATGGAGCAGGTTAACAGCTTACTAATTATCTGCAATACCAAGGGTGAGGCTCGAAGTATCTATGAACAGCTAAAGGGGGATGGTGGTTATATATTATTTCACCTATCAACCTCTATGTGCATGAAGCACAGAGTTGAAACCCTTGATGAGATAAATTGTTGCTTACAACAAAATAAGCGTGTTATCTGCGTTTCTACACAGCTTGTTGAGGCAGGTGTTGACTTCTCGTTCATGTCAGTTATACGTGTTTTAGCGGGTATTGATAATGTTATCCAAGCGGCGGGGCGGTGTAACCGAAGCGGGGAGTATGGAAGTGAATGTAATGTATATGTAGTAAAGCTAAAGGATGAAAAGCTTAAAAATCTAGAGGATATACAGCTTGCCCAGAACGCGTCTAACAGTGTACTACATAACGTTGGTACTATAGGTGACGGTGAAATCTCCTCTGCGAGTACTATAGCAAGATACTACAAAGAGCTGTTTAGTATGCAAGACTGCAAAAAGCAGTTTGATTACCCTGTTCAGCAGCGGTATAACACCGGTATCTTTGATATGCTGTCTACAAATGAACAGTTTCGACAGTCGGCTACTCAAAACCCATCCTACACCGTTAACCAAGCCTTTAAGACGGCGGGAGGAATTTTTAAGGTGTTTGATGAGCTTACAACCGATGTTATAGTGCCGTTTGATGACACCGCCAAGGAGATTATTGCAAATCTTCGGAGTGAGCAGGCAGAGTACGACATCTCGTATATTAAATCACAGCTAAACCTAGCAAAGCCGTATACAGTATCGTTATTCGACTATCAGCTTAAAGAGCTAGAGAAGAATGGCGGTGCTAGCCTAGACAACAAGCTAATTATTACGATAAACCCTAGTTTTTATGACAAAGAGATTGGAGTTATTACACAGGCAGTAAATATATTTTAAGGAGGGAAAGTTACATGCACGCAAATATTGTTGAGTTTATGGTGTATGGTGACTATGCTTTATTCTCCGACCCGATAAATCGGGTGGGCGGGGAGAAGTGTAGCTACCAGATACCGACCTATGAGGGGATAAAGGGGATACTTCAGTCGGTCTACTGGAAGCCAACTCTAATATGGGTAATTGACTCTGTTAGGGTGATAAACCAGATCCAGACCGAAACTAAGGGTATTCGTCCAATCAAATATAGTGGGGGGAATGACCTGTCATATTACACCTATCTAAAGGACGTATGTTATCAGGTGCGCGCGCACTTTGAATGGAACGAGAACCGTCCAGAGCTTGTTGCGGACAGAAACGAGAATAAACATCACAACGTAGCGAAGCGGATGATAGCTAAGGGTGGAAGGAGAGATATCTTCTTAGGTACTCGTGAATGCCAGGGGTATGTTGAGCCGTGTGTATTTGGTGAGGGTGAAGGTTGTTATGATAATATAGCGGAGATGTCTTTTGGCAATATGTATCATGGTATAACCTATGCTGACGAAGCGTATTCAGAGCAGACGAAAGGTAAGATGTCGGTTAGGCTTTGGAATGCAGTAATGCGTAAGGGGGTTATCGATTTTATAAGACCCGAGCACTGCGAGAGTGTAAGGGTGCTTAGCAACATGAAGATAAAACCTTTTGGAACTGAGCTTAATAACTTTTCTTCCGTAGAGGATTTAGCAGACCCTAATATAAGTTTGGAGGTGTAGCAGATGGGTTGGATGCAAAAGCTATATGAAACCTTTGAGAATAATCAGCATATGGTTGGGGTGGCGGTAGCGGACAAGACAACTCTTTCTCCGATATACCACATGATCGCAAAGGCACAAATTGAAGTTACCATAACCGACCAAGGTGAGTTTGTTAACGCTACTGTGGTGGATAAGAAGAATTGTGATACCATTATCCCAGTCACAAACGATTCAGCAGGGCGAACTAGTGGAATTATTACCCATCCGCTTTGTGATAATCTGACTTATGTTGCGGGGGACTATTCCCAATATTTTAAGGGTGATAAAAAGCGGTATGAAAGATATATGGAGGAGCTATGTGAATGGGCAGAGTCGATGTATTCAGATGTAAAGGTGAGGGCTGTATATCTGTACTGTAAGAAAAGTAGGCTGATTGGTGATTTAATTTATTCTGGTGTTATAAAAAGGGATGAAAATTTAAAGATAGTTAAGGCAAAGATTGAAGGTAATGACTATGAAAAATGTATTGTGCGATGGATTGTGTTGACAGATGATGAAACACAGAATGCAGTATGGCAGGACAATAGCTTGATTAACAAGTATATCGATTATTACAAGGGTGTCCAAGCCAATAGTACAACGGATATCTGTTACGTTACACTTAAAAATGACTTGATAACAGCTAATCACCCTAAGGGTGTTGTGGCACATCAGTATGGTGCAAAACTAGTAGCGGCTAATGATTCTAGTGGGTTTACATATCGAGGTAGATTTACTGATTCAAATGAGGCTATTAGCGTTAGCAATGAAGTGTCGCAGAAAGCTCATAATGCGCTTAAATGGCTCGTTAAAAATCAAGGGGTTATATTTGGTGGAAGAGTGTTTATCTGCTTTAATCCAAAGGGTAAAGAAGTTCCAAAGCTAGGCGGTGCTGGGTTATTTGGATTTAGCGAGGATGAGGTAGAGGTAGATAGGACAGCAAGTACCATGCCGGAGTATCGTAAAAAGCTAATTATGGCTCTAGCGGGTTATCGAAAGCTGCTTAATGTGCAGGATGATATTGTTATTATCTCTCTTGACGCCGCGACTACAGGTAGGCTTTCCGTTACATATTACAATGAGCTTAAGGCCTCGGATTTTTTGGACAGGTTAGAAAGTTGGTATAACAGCTGCTGCTTTTACTTTACACGTTTTACGAAAGAGAAAAAACCTTATCTAAACGTAGAAACACCTACTACCGAACAGATTATAAACTGTGCATTTGGAACAGAGCAGGGTGGATTGCTAAAGTCAGATGACAATGTATTTAAAGAACAGTCCCAGAGGATATTACATTGTATATTGGATAAGCAACCAATACCTCAGGATATAGTGCATATGTTATCGGTTCGCGCGTCAATGCCACAAGCATACTCAAGGGGGAATTATGAAAAGATCCTGTCTACTGCTTGTGCTGTTATAAAGAAATACAAAAACGAAAGGTTTGAAAGAGAGGATTATACTATGGAGTTAGATCTAAATAGCAAAAACAGAAGTTATCTGTTTGGCAGACTGCTAGCTGTAGCTGAGCGGGTAGAGCGGATAACCTATGATACCGATGAAAAAAGGCAACCTAATGCAATGAGGTTGCAGAGTGCGTTCTGTCAGCGCCCAATGCATACCTGGCGATTAATTGAGGAGTCGTTAAACCCATACTACGCTAAGTTAAAGCCAACAACACGTAGCTACTTTAAAAACAGGGTTTCGGATATTATATCTAATCTACAGCAGACTGATATGAACAACCTAAACCTAGCACTAGAGGATGTTTATCTTTTAGGATACTATCTGGAGAGAAAAGAATTAAATACATACAAAGTAAATAATAATGAGGAGGAGAATAACAATGAGCACACTAACTAACAAGATTGACTTTGTGGTTTTGGTAGCCGCAACAAATGCAAATCCAAACGGGGACCCTTTAAATGGGAATAGACCAAGGACAAACTATAATGGGTTTGGTGAAATTTCGGATGTTTGTATTAAGCGTAAGATTAGAAATCGTATGCAGGATTTAGGAGAGCGGGTATTTGTGCAGTCGGATGAACGTGCTGATGATGGGTTTAAGAGCCTTAGCGAACGTGCGTCGCAAACCTTAAAGGGTATTAAAGATAAGGAAGAATATTCTACAGAAGCTTGTAAGACATGGATTGATGTTAGAAGCTTTGGACAGGTTTTTGCATTTAAGAACAAGGATGCTGCGGGAGTTTCCGTAGGTGTAAGAGGACCTGTATCAATTCATCAAGGGGTTAGCTGTTCACCTGTGGATGTTCATTCAATGCAGATTACAAAAAGTGTAAACAGTGAGCCGGCAGAGAAGAAATCCTCCGACACTATGGGGACAAAGCATATGGTAAGCTTTGGATTATACAAAATAAAGGGTTCGATAAATGTACAGCTTGCTGAAAAGACAGGATTCTCTAATGAAGATGCTAACTTTATAAAAGAGTGTATGAAAACGTTATTTGAGAATGATGCGTCCTCTGCAAGACCTGATGGTAGTATGGAGGTTGTTAAGCTTTATTGGTTCGAGCATAACTGCAAAGAGGGACAGTATTCCTCCGCAAAGGTACATAGAAGTGTTGATGTAAAGGTTAAGGATGGTGTAGAATTTCCGACTAGCGTTAATGATTACGATATCACAGTTACATCGCTTGATGGACTAAGCTGTGAGGTTATTGATGACTTATAATGAGGACGACTTCCTTATGATATCGGGTATACAGCATTTTATCTTTTGTCGCAGGCAGTGGGCGCTAATCCATATTGAACAGCAGTGGAGCGATAATCTTCGCACAGTTGAGGGGGATATCGTTCACCAGAATGTACACAGCCTTTCGCAAGAGAAGCGAAACAATGTAATCACCACAAGGGGGATGCCGATACATAGCGCTACTTTGGGGTTAAGCGGTGAATGTGATGTTGTAGAGTTTCATAAAAGTAGTGATGGCGTTAGGATAGCAAATTATACTGAGCTTTATAAAGCTATCCCTGTGGAGTACAAGCGTGGCAAGCCGAAGGAGCATGATGCGGATATCCTACAGCTTGCCGCACAGGCTCACTGCTTAGAAGAGATGCTTTGTACTACAGTAGAGTGCGGGTATCTATATTACTCCGAGATTAAAAGGCGGGTCAAGGTTGAATTTACTCCAGAGATCCGAGATAGACTTAAGCAGGTATGCGAGGATATGCATATATGCTTTAAACGAAAGCATACCCCCAAGGTCAAGCGGTCAAAGGGATGTAATGCTTGTTCACTTAAGGATACATGCTTACCTGTGCTTAGTAAGGATAGATCTGCAAAGCAGTATCTTAAAGAGCGGGTAGGGGAGTAGGGAGGGTAGTATTGAAGAAGCTACTAAATACTTTGTACGTTACACAGCCTGACAGATACCTCTCTGTGGATGGGGAGAATGTGGTAGTACTAGCTGATAACCGTGAAATAGGGCGGCTGCCTATGCATAACCTTGAAGCTATAGTTACCTTTGGATACACTGGGGCAAGTCCTGCTCTTATGTACGCTTGTGTCGCAAGGGGGATTGCGCTAACCTTTATGAGTATAAATGGAAAATTCCTTGGAAGGTTTGTGGGCAAGGTGGCGGGTAATGTTGTACTGCGAAGGCAACAGTATCGTTTAGCGGATGATGATGTAAAGAGCAATGAGATTGCAAAGAGTTTTGTAATCTCAAAGCTCTACAACTCTAAGTGGATAATAGAGAGGATGACGAGGGATTATCCGCTTAGGATTAATGTGGAGCGGTTTAAAGAGCGCTCACTGTCTTTGAGCAGTAGTTTAAGGGCGGTTGAATCATGCACCTCAAATGATCAGCTAAGGGGTATTGAGGGGGTTGCGGCGGCAACATATTTTTCTGTATTTAACGAGATGATACTACAGCAAAACAATCATTTTAGTTTTTACGGTCGCACTAGACGTCCTCCACTCGATAATGTTAATGAAATGCTATCATTTGCCTATGCGCTATTGACATCTACCTGCGTTTATGCGCTAGAAACAGTTGGATTAGATCCTTATGTAGGGTTCATGCATACCGACAGGCCTGGCAGGGCTTCTCTGGCTTTAGATCTAATGGAGGAGTTTAGAGCGGTAATGGCGGATAGGTTTGTACTAACCGTAATTAACAAAAAGATCATTGACGAAAAAGGATTTATAAAACAAGAAAACGGTGCAGTGGTAATGACTGATGACGCCAAAAAGGATTTTATCACGTCGTGGCAGAAGAAAAAGCAAGAAGAAATTACACACCCATTCATTAATGAAAAGGTGGAGTGGGGGATAGTGCCACATATCCAAGCAATGTTGCTTGCACGTTACATTAGAGGAGATCTTGACGCATACCCGCCATTCCTATGGAAGTAGTTTGTGGAGATAGGAGATGGTCTATGTTAGTATTAATTACCTATGACGTTAATACCCAGACAAGCGAAGGAAGAAAGCGACTTCGTAAGGTAGCCAAGCAGTGTCAAAACTACGGTCAAAGGGTACAAAACTCAGTTTTTGAATGCGTCTTGCCCGATTTAACAAAACTAAGGCAGGTTAGATTAATCCTTGAAGGTATAATTGACAAGGACAAGGACAGTCTGCGCTTTTACAACCTTGGGAACAATTACAAAAGTAAGGTAGATCATATTGGCATAAAAGAAAGCTATGATGTGGAGGATGTTCTTATAATGTAATAGAGTGCGAACCACAAGTATACATAAAATGCACGGTACATTCGCACCAGACTTTTGGATGTAAATCTTAATATTGTAGAGGAAATAGGCACAGTGTTAAAGGATTATTAACTGCACTTTGGTTAAAGTGCGCTATAAAATTACAAATAAGTT
>CAZAOY010000080.1:4506-7507 GCA_964486925.1 uncultured Oscillospiraceae bacterium | reverse complement strand
ACGGAGCGACCATAAGGTCGCTCCGCAAAAAACAAATATTGATCCTACTCCTTGCCCTTAAAGTTAAACACAGCCGAAAGGATTGGAACTACTACGCTACAGGCTATGGCGATTAACATGCGGGTTGAGTCTAGCGGGACTGTGCCAAAGAGTGAGCCTACCGATTGGTTGTAGACCACTACTAGCGTTACCGCTAGTGAGGTTAGTACCGCTAGGATAAGCTTTAGGTTGTTAAAGTATGGTACGGTGAAGATACTTTTCTCCTCGCTCTTGCACTCGAATACGTGGAGCAGTTGAGAGAAGATTAACGTTATGAATGCACAGGTTCTTGCTACCTCTACCGAGCCTGTGGCGTTTTGGGCTAGGATAAAGCTTGCTAAGGTGCAGATTCCGATAAAGATACCGCGGATAACAATCTTAAACCCTAGACCGTTTGAGAATACACTGCTGTTTGGGTCACGTGGTTTTTGGCGCATTACCGATTCGTCGGTAGGCTCTACCCCTAAAGCGATGGCGGGCAGACCGTCGGTTACTAGATTTACAAGTAAAATCTGTAACGGTAGGAGTACCACCGGTAGCCCCATTAACATCCCCACAAACATGGTAAGCACCTCGCCGATGTTGCAGGCTAGTAGATACCGTATAAACTTTCTGATGTTTGCGTAGATTGAGCGACCCTCGCATACCGCTGTAACTAGGGTGCTAAAGTTGTCGTCTAGCAGGATTATCGAGCTTGCCTCCTTGGTAACGTCACTGCCTGTGATTCCCATCGATACCCCGATGTCTGCTTCCTTGATGGCGGGGGCGTCGTTTACACCGTCGCCTGTCATGGCTACAATCTGACCGTTTGCCTTAATAGCCTTAACGATCTGTAGCTTGTTCTTCGGGGATACCCTTGCAAAAACCTTGGTGTGCTTTACGGTATCGCGAAGCTGTTCCTCGGTTAGCAGGTCGATCTCTGCCCCTGTCTTAACCTGACTTTGCTTGTCGCAGATTCCAATATCACGACCTATCGCAAAGGCGGTGCTCTTGTGGTCACCTGTTATCATGATAACGTTGATACCCGCCTTTTTGCAGGTAGCAACCGCTTTTTTAACCTCTTTTCTAGGCGGGTCGATCATACCAACTAACCCGATAAAGATTAGCTCCGACTCGATAGGCTCGCCCTTGCTATATGGCTTGTAGGCGGTGGACAGACAGCGAAGTGCCTTGCCGCTCATCTCCTCGTTTGCCTTTAGTATATCCCTTCGTGCGGTTTCGGTTAGGGGGGTGACACCCTTTTCGGTTAGGATGTGGGTGCATTTGTTAAGGCAGTAGTCCACCGCTCCCTTGGTGTAGACGTAGTGGTCACCAGAGCGGTTTTTTACCACCACCGACATCATCTTTCGCACACTGTCAAACGGTATCTCGTCAATCCGTGTAAACTCTTTGACAGACTTTTTATCACCGTTATATAACCTTGCAAAGCGGTCTAACGCAAGCTCGGTGGCAGAGCCTGTTCTCTCGTCCTTAATGTTACAGCAGTAACGACAGACGTTTAGTAGCTGTCCCATGCTGTGGGAGATATCGGGGTCTATCTTCTCCTTTAATTGCTGTACCCCTGTGTCGGGGAGGTACCAGTTAGTTATGGTCATCTTATTCTGGGTTAGAGTTCCTGTCTTATCCGAACAGATAACCCCCGCACAGCCGAGACTCTCCACGGCGTACAGCCGCCGCACGATTGCTTTCTTCTTCGCCATGCGCATAACCGCAAGTGCAAGCGCTATTGTTACGATTGCCGCTAACCCTTCCGGCACAGCCGCTACCGCAAGGGACACCCCTGTAATTAGCATGTCAAATAGGTTTTCGCCCTTTATAATCCCTGTAATGCTGATAATTAGGCAGATTGCGATACATCCTACCGCTATGTATTTGCTAAGCTGTTCAAGCTTTTTGGACAGCGGGGTCAGCTCTTGGGTTATGCTGTCTAACATCTGGGCAATGTTACCCATCTGGGTGGACATCCCTGTATTTATAACCTTGCCCATCCCGCGTCCGCCGCTAATGGAGCAACCCATATAGACGATGTTATCCTGATTAAGGTCGTTGTTTAGGGTGTCGTTTAGGTCGGTTTCGGTCTTAGAAACCTCCATAGACTCTCCGGTTAGGATGGATTCATCGCTCTTTAGGTGGACACTCTGTACCACCATACAATCGGCGGGAACCTTATCCCCCGCCTCGAGCAGGATAATATCCCCCACCACCAGCTCATCGGAGTTTATCACGCATAACACCCCATCCCGATACACCTTCGAGGTAGGGGAGGACAGCTTTTTAAGATTTTCTATCGCCTTTTCGGTTTTATATTCCTGCAAAAATCCCAGTATCCCGTTAATCAAAACGATTACCGCTATCGCTATCGCTTCAAAATAATCCCCTAAAAATATCGAGATTACCGTACAGGTTAGCAGTATCACCGTCATAATATCCTTATATTGGTTTATAAAGATCTTAAGCGGGGTATGTTTTTTCTCTTTCCTTAGCTCGTTCTTGCCGTTCTTTTGCAGTAGTCCTTTAGCCTTTGTTGTGGTAAGGCCAGCGCTAATTAATCTTTTTTCATCTGTATATGTCATGTTAACTCCACTCCACCTTCTTATATAATACTACGAAATCCCTACTGCGTTGCTTGAACGACTGTAGTTAAAGTCGAGTGCATTACCTGAGGTGATAAAGTAGTTTATCGGATTAAAGGCGGTGTCGTCAAAGAAGTTGTCTACCAGTATTAGCTTTACCTTCATCTTTTCGGGGATGATGTTTTTGATAAACACCGTTGCGGACTGACCTACATAAACGTCGGATACAAGCTCTGCAAGCCCCGCGAGATTTGGGGTAAGCTCCACAAAAACGCCGTAGCTTTCCACCGAGCGCACGATACCGCACACCGTTTGATCCTTGCTAAACATGCAAGCATTCTCCTCCCATGTCCCCAAAAGCTCCTTATGGGAGAGGTAGACCTTGCGTT
>CAZAOY010000080.1:1516-4406 GCA_964486925.1 uncultured Oscillospiraceae bacterium | reverse complement strand
TGGGAGAGGTAGACCTTGCGTTCATCGGTGTTAACGTTTACAATCATTACAAAGATATTCTGCCCCACATAGAAGCGATCTCTTGAATGGCTTATCCGTGAAACCGAGATAAGATCAATTGGAATTAGCGAGATTACCCCGCATCCGATATCCACAAACGCACCAAACGGCTCAAGGTGGGTTACCCTTGCGGGAACAACATCCCCTGGAGAGAGCCTTTGGATGTACTCATCAAAGCACTCAATCTGCGCTCTCTTGCGGGATAGTATCGCCATAGGATTACCGTTTTCGTCCACCGAAAAGTCAATCACCTTAAAGGCGATATACTTGTTAACCCTCGAGATAATCGCCACATCTTTAGTGGTGTTGTCGTCAATCCCAACGGCACATTCCTCACGTGGGATAAACCCCTTAATTCCGCCGCCGAGGTCAACATAAAGGTTATGTAGGCTGTCGCACATCAGCGCTTTGCCCTCTATCGTTTTGTTAAGCGACCTGCATTCGTTTAGATACTGCATTACCGCCGTCGCTGACTGTCTTATTGCTGATTGTTTTTGTGGGTTATATCCCTCTGGTAGATAGCTTCTCATTTTCATCCTCCTAATATTTTTGTGCCGCTAATTTAGTTATACTGTAAAATAATATGCACGGTTTGCTAGGGTTATACTATTTTGCTGATTATCAAATAGCACCACTTGACTTTTTATTTTATATATAGTATAATGAGTAGAAAGATCAGGTAAATCCATTAGTATTAATTTGACTTTTTTATTCCTTAATTATGCTGTAGCAGCTGTGATATCTGCTGTTTTACAAATAATAAATCAAATTTATAAATTAAAGGAGGATAATAAAGTGAGAACGCAAAGAAAGACAAACTGGTTAAAGGTGATTCTGCTCGTGCTGTTGGTAGCGATAGCATTCTCCCCACTTAGAGGGATAGGAGCGGTTGCGGTGTCCGCTGATAGCACCTACACGGTTTCAGGGTTTTCAGAAGGTTTAGCGGTGGTACAGATTAACGGTAAGTATGGTTATATGGATAAAAAAGGCAGTATAGTGATAAAACCTATATATGATATGGCACGGGACTTTTCTCAGGGGTTAGCGGCTGTTAATGCTAGCGGAAATTTTGGATTTATAGACAAAACTGGCAAGATGATAGTAAAACCCACCTACAATATGGCGGACATCTTTTCGCAGGGGTTAGCGGCGGTAAGGACGAGCGACACATATGAGTGGGGATTTATCGACAAAACCGGGACGTTGTCAATTAATCCTGGCTACAATCATGCGAGAGGTTTTTCAGACGGTCTGGCACATGTCACAATTAACGGAAAATCGGGATTTATCGATAAGGATGGTAAGGAGGTAATTGAACCTACCTATAATGGTGCGCATGACTTTTCAGATGGGCGAGCGATTGTGTATAATGGGGACAATAGCAAGTATGGATTTATCGACAAAAGCGGCAAGATGGTGATTAAAACTATCTATGATACCAACTATGGTACATATGGTTTTACGGATGGCCTAGCGCTGGTAAGGATTAAGGATAAGTGGGGTTATATAAACACCGCTGGCAAGACAGCAATAAAACCTATCTATGAAAGTGCATATAGCTTTTCACAGGGGTTAGCGGCGGTGCGCATTAACGGTAAGTATGGCTTTATCAATAAAACGGGCAAGGTGGTAATAAAACCTATCTATGATTATGCATATAGTTTTTCAGAAGGTATGGCAGTCATAAAGGTTAATGGCAAGGAAGGATATATAGACAAAACGGGGAAGATGGTAATAAAACCCGCATATGACTATGCAAAGAAATTTTCGGACGGCGTAGCATGGGTGCGGATTAATGGAAAAGAAGGGCTAAATGATAAATCCGGAAGGGTGTTAATAAAGCTATCCGCTAAATACTATAGTATGTAAACCGCTATTTACCACTTATAAGATCCGTAATGAGTTCTGTATTTAACAGGGCTCATTTTTAGTTTTAATGATACCCCGCATAAAATATATGCAGTCTACAAATAATTTACAATTTAGCCTTGATATTATAGAATATTTGTTGTATAATAAAACTATAAATTAACGCTGGAGGTATCTTATGAACGATTTTTTAAACTCTCTATTTCAAAAAACTAAACAGGTAGCGGATCTTGCTACTAAGAAAACAGGGGAGGTTGTTGAGGTTTCTAAGCTAAAGATTGAGGCTATGAAAACCGAAAGCTCTATCAAGGGAATGTACGAAAAGCTAGGTATTGCGGTATATTCTATGATTCAAGAGGACTATCAGGACAATGAACTGCTAGTTACCCTTTCCGAGGAGATCGATGACCTTTACGATCAGTTAGACGATATTACAAGACAGATTGATTTTTATAGAAACGCTGTAGAATGTCCTAACTGTAGAGCAAAAAATGATATGGAAAACTCATTCTGTAGCAAATGTGGCACACAGCTTCCTAATGAGGACTGCGGCTGCGGATGTTGTTGCGACAGCGCTGAAGATAAGTGTGATTGCACCGATGAAAAATGCGACTGCTGTACCGATGAAAGCTGTGATTGTGAATGTCACACCGAAAAGGTTGACTGCTGTGGTGAAGAAGGCTGTGGCTGTAATGCAGAGGAAGTGAAATCTGATTGTTGCGGTGAACAAGGCTGTGGCTGTAATACAGAGGAAGCGAAGAGCGACTGCTGTAACGAAGAGCCTAAGACCGACTGTTGTGGCGAAGAAGGCTGTGGCTGTGAAGGCGAAAAACAGGGCGAATAGGTTTTACAGCTGTGTTGCTTCATAACATAGGTGGATAATTAAAGGTTTGCATACAGTGCAAGCCCTACATGTTGGTAGGCTAATAATACTAGCATTAATATGTAGGGGATGTACTGT
>CAZAOY010000080.1:0-1416 GCA_964486925.1 uncultured Oscillospiraceae bacterium | reverse complement strand
CAAACGTAGGGAATGCATTGCATGCATTCCAGTGGTAGGGTTACAGTATCCGTAATAACGTTAATATTACATATAGAAAGGGAAATATATGAACTACAGAAGCTTAGGCAAAAGTGACATTAAGGTAAGTGAGATTGGGCTTGGATGTGAGCATCTGCAGGGCAAGGATTACGACACCGTAAACGATGTAATCTCCGCCGCAATTGACTGCGGGATTAATATCTTTGATGTGTTTATGTCCGAGCCCGAGGTTAGAAGTAACATTGGAAGATCCCTTGCGGGCAGGCGGGACAAGGTGGTTATCCAGGGTCACATCGGGGCGGGATGGATAGACGGACAGTACTGTCGGACAAGAGATCCGTTGCAGTATCCTGTATTCTTTGAGGATCTGCTGACACGGCTACAGACCGACTATATCGATATAGGTATGATTCACTATGTGGACACTGAAGCCGACTGCAATGCTGTCTTTAACGGAGAGATTGTAAACTACGCTAAACAGCTAAAGCAGGAGGGCAAGATAAAGCTAATCGGGATTAGCACACACGACCCTGTGACTGCGACAAAGGCGGCAACCTGCGGGTTTATCGACGTTATAATGTTTAGCCTAAACCCTGCCTACGACCTACTTCCCGAGGACGCTACCATCGACGATATCTTCTCACCCGACACCTTCAAAAAGCCTCTGCTAGGTGCAAACCCAGTGAGAGAGGAGCTGTACAAGCTTTGTGAGGCAAATGGTGTGGCTATAACCGTTATGAAAACACTTGGAGCGGGTACTCTGCTTAATGAAAAATCCTCGCCGTTTTCGGTGGCGTTAACCAGCTACCAGTGCATGAACTACGCTTTAGGACGTCCTGGGGTGGCAAGCGTGCTTATCGGTATGCAGACGGTGGAGGAGGTTTATCATGCTGTAGAGTTTGATAAAATCCCGGATGAGCAGAAGGATTACTCGGTAATACTAGCGGGTACTACCGCCTATTCGGCTAAGGGGCGGTGTATGTACTGCAACCACTGTCTGCCGTGCCCGTCACAGATTGATATCGCTAAGGTTAACAAGCTGTTAGACCTAGCGCTTGTGAGTGAGGTGGTTCCCGAGTCGGTATCTAACCATTACAAGCTGTTACCAAACAAGGCGGGGGACTGCATAGAGTGCGGAAGCTGTGAATCAAACTGTCCATTCGCTGTGCGGATTATAGAGAGGATGAAGCAGGCTGTAGAGGTTTTTGGCGGATAGGGTAGGAAAGCTTTGGGAGCACTATATAGATATTGTTTATTGCGGATTTGTTTATAGGCAAAAACTCAGGGGATGAAACAAAACTTAGCTTTGTTTCATCCCTTGTTGAATTGTTTATAATAATTGGCTGAGAATAGATAGATTTACACCGCCTAGAACGATTAACCTAACCCACTGCA
>CAZAOY010000079.1:3526-7953 GCA_964486925.1 uncultured Oscillospiraceae bacterium | reverse complement strand
TTCTATCTTTATTATACAGCATTCTACCCTATTTGTCAATAGCTAAATATGAATTTTAACAACTCTAATCGGGATGTGGCGGCGCTGTTGCCGTTGCATCCCGATTTTTAGAAGCAATATATATTATCGATATATTTTAGGTGACCTGTATCCCCTACCCTATAGCGGGAGATCCTTTTCCTTAAACCAACGTACGCTGACTATGTAGAGCAGTACCGCTAGAACAGCTAAAACTATAAATTGCACCAGATACTCTCCTCCGTTTATGATTGCCTCGGTGTTGAATAGCGTGTTTAGAGAGAGGTATTTGAAGTTCTCTAGGCTGTCACCTACCTGTGCCATTATCTGGAAGATAAAGAAGGCAACCGGTATTCCTGCGCCTAGCGTTAGCGAGTTCTTTGTAAGGTTGAAGATACAAGAGAACAGAAATGAGATACTGCTTATCGCAAACATTAGAAGGAACGCGCCTAGATTTAGCATGATATATGCCTTGACATCAAAGTCGATACCCTTGTCAAGGTTAATCTCATCGTTTGCAAGCTGGGTGTTAATTATGGTTAGATACATATCCTTTGGTATCTCGGACGCGGTAACCGCCGCTTTTAGTGCGGATTCGTTGCTCTTAAGCTTTTTTATGTCCGAGGCTAGGTCTGCTTCGTCCATCTCAAGCACCTTTGCCGCCGCAGACATGCCCTTCATAAGCTTGCCCTGTAGCTCGGTAGCCCCTGCACTCGCCGCCTGCTTTTGTGCGATCATCATATCGATAGCGCCGCTGTACGCTTCTTTGTCCATCCCCATAACCTTTGCCGCGGCGGCTAGCGCCCCCTCGTTGCCCTTAATTAGGGTCGGGTCGGCGGCAACCTTATCAACATCCACCGAAAGGATATCGGCGGCGGCTTGGTATGCGTTGCTTGTTAGCTTTGCGTTTAGATAAGCGGTGTAGACGTCCTCATCAATCCCTCTAGCGGCCGCACCCTCTTTTACCGCCTTGTCATCATTTAGTATTAGCGTTAGATTCGCCTCTACTTCGCTGTTATCCTTGTTTAACATGGTGGCAACCGCCTTGACGTCGTCGGTGTATGCTTTGGTGAAAACCCCGCTATGAAACGCCTGCATAGCGAAAAGTCCGGATATTGTGAGCACCAAAAACATGGTGAACACCGACGTTATCATATATAATGCCTGTGTCCTAACCACCTTACTGCGGGTGATGGGGGTGGATAGCAGGTATGCCATCGAACCTCTGTCTACCTGTGAGGCAACTAGGCTGTTTGCGGTCATGATTATAAAGATAAGCGGTAGGATAATGCCTTGAAGGTTATAAAAGCTTTGGCTAAGTATCCCTAAGACTGAGTTCATCGAGCCAAAACGATCGCCCGCCATCTCCGCCATTGGGGTGTCCTTTATCATATCCATCATTGAGGATACCATCTTTGGGTCAAAAACCGCGATCATTACCGTGCTTAACGCGCACATTATAATGGTAAAGACAAGCCATAGCTTGTAGTTAGCCTTTAAGGTCTGCTTAAATATTGGTTTACTAAACATAATGCCCTCCAAATTATTTTGACAATTTTAGTACAAACTCTTGAAATATTTTTCCAGTGAGTATTTTATCTCAGTAATAAATTTAATGTTATATCCCACAATCATTCTGGTAAAGCCGTTTATCTCGCTGTCGTTTACGTTTATAAGCACCTGATTCTGCGACTGGCGGGTTTCGGCTAGGTTTTGGTTGTTTGTGATAAAACGCATGTAATCGTCACTTGTGTTAAACTCAATCTTGAAAACCTTATCCTCGTTGTGGCGAATCTCGGCGGTGGATTTAACTGCGATTAACCTGCCGTCTTTGATTAACGCTACCTTGTCGCAGGTGTCCTCCACCTCCTCAAACATATGAGAGGACATTAGTATCGTCTTGCCCTTTCGCTTTTCTTCGTTTATCAGCTCGATAAAGCTCGCTCGCATTAATGGGTCTAGTCCCGTTGTGGGTTCGTCTAGGATTAGGATCTGGGGGTCTGCCATAAATGCGGCAACTATGGCGGTTTTCTGCTTCATCCCCTTGGACATACGCTTTAGGTTAGCGGTCGGGTCTAGCTGTAGCTTTTTGATTATCGATTGGGCAAAGGTCATGTCACGAAGCCCTAAAAGCTCCGCTTGACGTCTTAGAAACTCCGTCCCTGTCGGAGCGTCGGGGAAGGCTATCTCGCCCGGTATGTATCCAACTATCCTTTTTATTGCGGCAGAGTTTTTAAAGCAGTCCAGCCCGTTTATTGTAGCGCTACCGCTTTGAGGCTTTATAAACCCCATTAGATGACGGATGGTGGTAGACTTTCCTGCACCGTTTGTGCCAACAAATCCAAACACCTCGCCCTTCTCGACCGAAAGGCTTACATCAAAGATCCCTCGGTTTTTGCCGTAGTCCTTTGTAATGTTATCTATATTAATGAGCGACATCGATAGCACCCCCTTTATCATCTAGGCTTCTATCATAAAACTTCATAAAGTAATCCTCTAGCGTAAACTTAATCTCGGTCATAAACTTTAGGTCGTACCCCGATATTATCTTAAAGAATCGGTTTACCTCGGAATCGTTAATAAGCAGATGAACCTGATTTTTATGCGGCTTAACCAGCACTGCGTCAAGCATCTGGGTGTCTAAAATCTTTGTGCAAAAGCGGTTAAACTCGTTTGCGGAGTTAAACTCAACCTTAAAGGTTTTGCTCTCGTTATGCCGCAGATCGTCCGCTACAACGGTGGAGATTATCCGTCCGTCCTTGATTATAGCGATCCTATCGCAGGTGGCGTCCACCTCGTTAAAGATGTGGCTTGAGAGCAGTATCGTCTTACCCTTTGCCTTCTCCTCCTTGATAAAATCGATAAAGACATCCTGCATAATCGGGTCAAGCCCTGAGGTTGGTTCATCCAGTACAAGCACGTCGGGGTCATGCATAAACGCTGTTACAATCGCTAGCTTTCGTTTCATCCCGAGTGACATCCGTTTAAGCCCGCCCGAGGGGTCAAGCTCGAATTTTTTCAGCAGATACTGGGTGTGGGACAGATCCGATATCCCTCTAAGCTGTGCCATCATCTTTATAAACTGCGATCCTGTTAGGTTTTCGGGAAGTGCAATCTCCCCCGGAAGATATCCAAGCTCCCTTTGATTTTCGTAATACTGTGTCCAGCTGTTTTTACCGTTTACAAAGGTATTCCCCTCTTGCGGTTTGGAGAAACCCATAATATGACGGATGGTGGTGGTCTTTCCTGCACCGTTAGGGCCTAAAAAGCCAAAAACCTCGCCCTTTTCTACATCAAAAGAGACATCAAACACTCCACGGTTATGGCCGTAATCCTTAGTTAAATGCTCTATCTTTAAAACAGGCATATAAAAACTCCTTTCAAGAATTGTTTATCTCATCCTCTAACACAAGGCCTATCTTGCTAATGCTTCTAATAAACTGCTCGGTATCCTCTTTGCCTAGCTGTTTAATAATCCTTTCAATCCTTCTGTCAAAGACATCCTCTACACATTTTAATGCATTTTCCCCTTTTTCTGTCAGCGTTACAATCAGCTTTCGTCGGTTAGCCTTATCGATATCCCGATTGATATAACCCTTTTTTTCAAGCACTCCAAGCATTTGGGAGATAGCGGATTTTGTGATAAAAAGGGATTTTTGCACATGGGTCAGGTCGATGTTACTCTTAGACTCCAAAGAGTTATGACGGATTGCCTGCATTAACGTAAACTCCGTCATGCTAATATCAAGCTCCCTCATATGTGTCCCCAGATTATCGGGAAAGGAGGTTACAAGCTTTTTTATCCTAAAGAATGCCTCAACCAGCCGCTCCTTTTGACTGTTAATCTCATCATTCACTATGCAATTCACCCCCTAAAACGACAAAATATCATCACTTAACAGTTAAGACATTAACATTATATCACTTTACAGTTTGGCTGTCAATAAAGTATACCAAAGTTAATAGTTTCTTAAAATTGGACAGCTTTTACCGATATATACCACAGTAACCCTGTAAAATAGTTAATGGCAATTCTTTAATTTGTAGTTATAGCTTGGTAGTAGATTTAATAAGAATGCTTTTCGTTGTAAAATATATAAAGATATTTGTCATATATACTTGACATTTTGAATAGTATATGTTAATATATATATGAGGTGATGATATGGCAAAAAATCTACGGATAAAATCTGCAAGAGCCGCTTTGGATCTGTCGCAGAAGGATCTAGCCGAGGCTGTGGGGGTATCTCGCCAGACGATGAACGCTATCGAGCAGGGCGAGTACAACCCGACTATCAAACTATGCAAAGCAATCTGCAAGGTACTTGGCAAAACACTTGATGAACTATTTTGGGAGGAGAATTAAAATGACAAAGCAAAATCTTGATGAAAGACAACTTTGGATTAGA
>CAZAOY010000079.1:2055-3426 GCA_964486925.1 uncultured Oscillospiraceae bacterium | reverse complement strand
TACGGGATAAACTTTATAGACGCGCCGTTAATGCAGTATCTGCGGCCGCCTTTATCCTTCGGGCCGTCGTTAAACACATGGCCTAGGTGGATATCGGCGGTTCTGCTCCTCACCTCGGTGCGAACCATATTATAGCTTGTATCGTTGTGTTCTGTGACAACCTCTGGGATTAACGGCTTTGTAAAGCTAGGCCAGCCGCAACCAGAATCATACTTGTCTGCCGACGAGAATAGCGGTTCTCCGCTTACAATATCCAGATAGATCCCCTTCTCGTGGTTTTCAAAGTATTCGCTTGTGAAGGCTCTTTCGGTGTCGTTTTCTTGGGTTACACTGTACTGGATATCGGTTAGCTTTGCCTTTAGCTCCTGCTTTGATGGTACGTTGTAGCTTTTGCTGTTAATTAGGTTTTTTAGCGCTGTCTGTTTTGCGTTTGTTAGGTCGACGTGGCAGTAGCCGTTAGGGTTCTTCTTAAGATAGTCTTGGTGGTAGTCCTCGGCGAGGTAGAAGTTTGATAGCGGCAGAACCTCCGTCACAATGGCGGTGTTGTACCTTTTTTGTAGTGCCGCCATCTCCTCGTTTATAGTAGCGATATCCTTCTCATCTGTATAGTAGACACCTGTGCGGTACTGCGAGCCGATATCGCCGCCCTGTCCGTCCGCTCTGGTTGGGTCGATTATCGTAAAGAAGGACTGGAGTAGCAGGTTTAGGGGCAGCTTTTTGCTGTCGTACTCCACCAATACTGTTTCAGCGTGACCTGTGTTGTTGTGACAGACCTCCTCGTAGGTTGGGTTTATGGTTTTGCCATTAGCGTAACCCGAGCGGGCGTCAATCACCCCAGGAATCCTCGACATATACTCCTCAACCCCCCAAAAGCACCCGCCCGCAAGGTAGATGGTACTAACAGAGTCTGGATTTGCTGTAGCAGGTATATCACCCTGTACTGCTGTTTCCTTAGGTAAGGAAGGGGTAGCTTCGTTCTGGTTAAACACCTGTTTAATGGTATGGTTTGGGGTATGCCCTACCGAAAGCTTTATCAGCGAGCCATCGGTATCGATGTAGGCGGAGGACGGGAAGGAGCGCACCCCAAGCTCGTTCATATACCTGCCGTTATTATCAAACAGCACCGTTACATCGGTGTATCCAAGCCCCTTATACCAGTCGATAAATTCCTTAGCAGGTTTTTCGCCGTTATAATCAGGAGCGACAACGGTAATTACCCTAATACCGTTATCCTCCCTCGACAGCTCACCCGTCTGGGATAGCGTACTAAGGCAGATCGAGCACCATGACGCCCAAAATTTTATATATACCCTCTCGCCCGAAAAATCCGCGAGCGAAACGGTATTCCCTTCAAAATCTGTAAACCTAAAT
>CAZAOY010000079.1:0-1955 GCA_964486925.1 uncultured Oscillospiraceae bacterium | reverse complement strand
TTTCCTTCTTCTGTGTTTATTATACCATAAATTAGATGTAAGGTAAATAGATAATCCTTTACCAAACGGTAAAATTGTATGGAATTGCCTTTTCGATAGCCTGCTTGGAACCTTTAGCGTGCTGTTTGCAAACGCAGTTGCCTCCTATGAAACCGCCTATGCGCTAATGCAGAGCAGTTTCTCTTTACTACCCATCCGAATATCGGAGCAGTTTGTATGGGATGTGGTACATCGAAAGGAGTTTGGCTTGGCGCTTTCGGTGGTGCTAATGCTAATTTCGGACTACACCTTTTGGGAATCTGTGGTACGCAGTATTGTAATCTCGATTATCCCAGTCTTACCTGTAACCAATATACTTTTACCTCTCATGTATGTGTGGTGGTTTACCATCCTAAGGTGGACAGATATCTTCAGTTTTTTTGTAAAATCCACTATTCAATACGGGAATTATTCTGGCGATTAGCGTGTTATCCCTATAGTTTGTACAACCAACAAATCCTCCCCCCTTTTAACGCTACCGTTTACGATAAAAATCCTACCTTTTACGATATTTTCCTTTACAAATGGTGATTTTTGTGGTACAATAAAGACAGAAAAGGGCGTGTTTCATAGTAATGCCTTCTAGGCTTTCTAATTTAAGGTAGGACAGCTACATAGGTACAGCTTTATGTCTGTTTTGTGTTTGTTCTACCGCGGTTTACATAAAAACATTCAGGTGAGGTGCAGTTATGAAATTTGGAAGTTTTGGTGTGGGCAGACTGGAGTTATCTACCCGCAGGATGTCGTACGTTAGAAAATCGACCGCCAACAACGGTGGCGGTGCCGCTAATAAATCCTACTATAGTGTGGTTAGCAACAAGTCCACGGCGAAAAACCCGTTATCATCGATAGTTACCGCCTCCTTTGACAGGATAACCTCCGCCGCTAAGGATCTTTCGGTACATACTAACAAGCTTCAAAGCAGTAGCAAGGGAAACCTCTTTGAGGGTAAGGACAAGGTGGACAAAGCGCTCACCGACGAGATTAAGTCCTTTGTGTCGGACTACAACGCACTGTTGTCCGCTATGGAGGGTACCGACAACAAGACCTACAAGGGTTACGCAAAGGAGCTAAAAACGCAGGTATCCGCCGCAAGCGCTGAGCTTTCTAAGATAGGGATTACCTATAAAACCGACGGCAGTTTAGAGCTTGACACAAAAAAGCTAGAATCCGCTGACATATCAAAGGTACGAGAGCTTTTTAACGCTAAGGACGGATTTTTAACCAAGGTCGCCGATAAATCCTACTACATCGAGCGCAGGGTAGCGCTTGACAAGGTTGTAAGTTCGTATCAAGCGACAAGCTTTGATGGGGTTAACTTTAAGGTTTAGTGGTAGTTTAGCTTATGTGAGTAACGACTCTAGCTGTAACTTTTTGAAATTAACATCGATTTTTTATCATTATTAAGCATAAACGTAGCTATTTGTAGATAAGCAAATCTGTATATTGCAATTTAGATGGATTACCAAAAATTTAATATTATACTATGAATAATAGCTAAAGCTAGGTTTATGATAAATAGGTCAATTAGTTTTTATATGTAAAATAGCTTTTGACAAATTGGGAGTTATGGTGTATAATAAAAACAGAAAGAGTGCTACCTGTAAACGGTACGCTCCCACAAGTTAAGATAATTAAAAAATAATCCGTATTATGTGGAAGTTAGACGGATTATTTCTTTTTGTTATTAATGATTCGTTTAAATACAATAATTATGGGCGTTTACTATAGCCCAGTATCTATAGTAAACGCATTGACGTAGAACTACTAATTCCATAGCAACTGTAGAGATAACTCATCTTTTGACGGGTTATCTCTTTTTTATCACCATTTTAAATCAAAACTACTACACCCACAGCAAAGGTACTTCCCCTATCATGTGACATATTTGTGACATTTTAAAATCCTCTTATAAA
>CAZAOY010000078.1:2633-8003 GCA_964486925.1 uncultured Oscillospiraceae bacterium | reverse complement strand
CTCTACCAAAGTGCCTCCTTTAAATTCTCTACATTCTGCTTCATAATAGACAGGTAGCTTTCGCCTTTTGATAGCTCGTCCTTTGTTAGGTTATGGCAGGAGTGGAGCAGGAGCATTTTTGCACCTGTTTCGTCCGCGATTGACTTTGCTACCTTTGGGACGATTAGCTCCTCGTAGAAGATTACGGGGATGGATTTGGATTTAATCTCGTCGATTAGCTCGGCGACTATCCTAGCACTCGGCTCGGCTTCGGTGGCGCAGGAGTCGTAGGCGGATTTATACTGTATAGAGTAACGCTTTAACAGGTAGTAGAATGCATTTCTGCCCCCAAAAACCACCTCGTCACGTTTTTTGTTTGCTACCAACGATTTTAAGTCGGTATCCAGTTTATCCAGCTCTGACAGCAGGGTGTTAGCGTTTTTAGTGTAGTAGCTTGAGTTTTCGGGGTCGATTGAGGTTAGGGCGGTGGTTATGTTTTTTACCATAACGGCGGCGTTGCTCGGGTCTGTCCAGATATGGGGGTTGGCTAGGTGGGTTTGGTGGTCGTCCTCGGATTCCCCTTCGTGGATGTCCTCGGGTTCGTCGGATTCCGATAGCTGAATGCCTTCGGAGGCGGGGAGGACGGTGAGGGCTTTGTTGTCGATACCGTTTATAATTCTGTCCGCCCAGATCTCCATCTCCTTGCCTGTATAGATAAACAGCTGTGCGGAGTTTATCTTTACAATATCGGCGGGGGTTGGCTCGTATGAATGGCTTTCCACCCCTGGTGGGAGTAGAAGGGTGACATCGGCTTTTTCTCCTGCTATCTGTCTTGCGAAGTCGTACTGCGGGAATAGGGTGGTTACTATTGTGACTATCTTTTGCCTGCTGTCCTTTACAGAGCCATCTTTATTATCGGCGGGCAGGGTGTTTATACAGCTAGTGAGCATGGTGGTGACAAGCAGGGTGGCAAGCAGTGCTGTAATCCTTTTCTTCATATATAATAACTCCTTAATCGAAATTGAAACTCATTATCATATTATAATACATACATGGAGATTTGTCAAGCGGTGAAACATCTATCTTGTGAGGTGGCAGATATCATATGTGGCAGATGTACAATGTGGTACATAGAATATATAGAATAGGTAGGTTACGGTGGGTAGATCTTACAGATATATTAGTAATATGACAAAAAGGGGTTTTTTATTATGGATATCAAGAAAAAGATTATACGGGGATTCAAGCGGACACGGCTGATTGACAGATGTTTGCTTATCTTTATGGCGGTTTTGATGGGTCAGCTTATCGTTAGTGTATTCATTAAGTCGCAGGGGGGGAGTGCGGCGAATGTGGTGGACGCGGTTATTAGAACCTCTATAGCGGGTATCTTTGGTTATTTTATCAGTGCTAACTTTATGAAGGGTGGAAGTAGCGTTAAGGCTACCCCTAAGGTTAACAGCAAGGAGCTTTGTGATGAGATTTATTCGGTCGCAGGTGACATCAGCGCTAAGCTTTCTGAGCAGGATAACAAGGTTAACACTATGCTGGAGAGTCAAAAGGAGAGCGGCAACACCAAGATACAGCTTATTATTATAACCGCTATTGGACTTACCGCTCTTATAACGCTGTTGATTGCACGGCATTGGACTACCCTTGATACAAGCTCGACTGCTCCGCTTGCACAGCTTCGTGACATCTTCTGTGGTACAATCGGATTTTTACTAGGGCATCCACCCGAAAAGTCATCGGGGTAGGGTTTATGTGACCTGTCGCATGTATAATAAGAGGCGGTGCTATGCACCGCCTCTTATGTTTTGTGTTTTGTGTTTTGTTTGGGGTTTGTGGGTTTCATCAATGTCTGGAATGCATTGCATGCGTTCCAGATTGCGCTGTGATTTGGTTTTTTGGGTACAACCACGTTTTTCACACACGTGGTTGTAGGGGCGCGCATTGCGCGTCCGGGTCGTGCGATTTGTTTAGGTTTGTGGGTAAACCTAGCGGGAGGAGCATAGCCCCGCCCCTACATGGGTTTCTACGTTTCACTAATATGGGGGACGCATTACATGCGTTGCTATGGTATGATGGTATAAACAAAAAATGAGTTATAGCAAAACCATAACTCACCACTTTTGAATAGCAGATTGGTTTTCCTACCCCAATCAGGTCAACTCCTGTGTTTGCCTATTAGCGTCTTAACATGAGTATTTGACGTACTAGTTCCCCACAGGAAGGGATGGCGTGGCTACTCTACACACCAATATTAGACAGTATGTCATAAAGACAGTGCTGTCAGTAAAAGTATATGCTGTAATTGTTACTTTGATACAAGTGTATTATACATCAAATTAGTACTGATGTCAACATGTATACAGAAAAATTTACAGATTAGTAGTTTACCGTCTGCCCCTATTTACACCATAGGTGGGTTTGTTACCGAGGATTGGGAGATTATCGTGCCTTTGGTGGTGTAGAGGTTTTCGGGGTAGAGGATGTATGGGACATCCTCTTCGCCTACGCCGTAGCTTTTGCAGTATCTGGTGTAGAGCATGTTTTTCATTATATATAGGAAGGATGGCTTATACCTTTCATTTAGTGCTAGCAGGTTTGACTGGTCGTCGTTTGGCATGACTGGGGTGCAAAACTCCTGTGTCGCGCCGTATGAGCGTATCTCTAGAATGGAGAGCGGGGTTTTGCCTTGGTCAACCCAGTACTGGTTGTTTGTTATGTCTAGCATTACCCATTTTTCTAAGGTAGTATCCCAGACCTCGTTAACTACGTGGCAGTCGGTGTCGTAGGGGGAGTTTGGCATGATCCAGACCTTGCGTGAGTAGATGTTAAGCGCTAGGCACATCTCGTTTAAAATCTGTGCTTTATTTCTACAGTTTATCCCATTATCTGGCTTGTTTAGGCTATACTCTAGCAGTGGGAGGGCTTTGATATCTATCTCATTTTTGTAGTCGCTTTTATGGGTGAGTCTTGGGGCGAACTCGTTCATCAGCCTTAGTGCACGTTCAAGCTCTGTACCCTCGCCTGCTATGGCTTTAATGTTATACTGATCTAACAGCTTTTGGTAGTCGGGGTTATTAAAATCGTATGAAAATGTTACATCTGTGCCTTTATCAAAGAACATGTTCTGTTTTAGAATGCCCGCTTCCATGATATACACCTGATCGGGGTACTCTAGGTAGCTTCGGTTGGCTGTCGGCTTTGCTAACTCCTTGACAACGTCGTTAGTTTTCTTGTTATCTATATACAGATAGATGTTTAAGGCGACGCTTGCAATTAACGCTATGGCTAGGATTACTGTTATTACCTTGGATAAAATTCCTTTTTTAGTCATGACAAACTCTCTCCTAAATATATAATTATTGCTATTTTAGCATAATCCTCAGTGTTTTGCAAGAGAAGGAGTGTGAAGAGATTGTAAAATTTAAAGGATAAATAGTATCGCTTTGGGTGAGGTGGAGGGTAGGGGGGTGAGGACATTATCGGCTTAGGGGTTTGATAGGTGGAAGTTTGGGAAAATATTGTTGACAAACAGGGGAAAATCTGATAAAATGGTAGTATTGAGATGAATTTACTGCCATTTTGATTTATGATGGCGGATGACCGACTATATGGTGATAGTACTAATCTGCATTAATACGCTGTCCTGTAAACCGGACAAGCAGGAAAAGCTTGGGTTTTAGTGGCTTTTATGATAATTGCACCTTAGTATGTATAAGAAGGATTGGAGATTAGGCAGGATGAATGAAAAATTAGCGACAGCGCCTTTGGGCAAGCTGTTACTTGAGTACTCTATCCCTGGGATTATCGGGATGATGGTAGTATCGCTCTACAATGTGGTGGATCGGATCTTTATCGGAAAGATCGAGGGGATCGGGTCGCTTGCTATTGCAGGGGTTGGGGTTACTATGCCGATTAACATAGTTATTATGGCGTTTGGTATGCTTATCGGGATTGGTGCTACCGCTAACATCTCGATAAATCTTGGCAGGAAGGATGTTAAGACAGCGACGGGGTTACTTGGTAATGCGTTTAGTCTTACTGTGATTATCGGGAGCTTGCTGACAATTATTGGGGTAATATTCTGCGATAGCATACTAACTATCTTTGGTGCTAGTCCTCAAATTCTGCCGTATGCTAAGGATTACATAATTATAATCCTATATGGGACGGTATTTAATGTGCTTTCATTTGCGGTGAACAACACCATCCGTGCGGACGGTAGCCCGACCATTGCGGGGATTACTATGATTGTAGGGTGTGTTGTGAACATTATCCTTGACCCGATTTTGATATTCGGGTTTAACCTTGGGATTCGTGGGGCGGCTATTGCTACGGTGTTCTCACAGGCGGTTTCCTGCGGCTTGATTCTATGGTACTTTTTCGGTGGGCGGTCTAACATGAAGGTGACGCTGTCCTCCTTTAAGCCTTCTATAAAGTATATTGTGATGATATTCTCCATTGGACTTTCGCCGTTTTCTATGCAGATTGCGAGCAGTGTAGTGCAGGTGGTGCTAAACAACCAGCTTAAAAGCTTTGGAGGGGACACCGCTATCGGCGCGTACACCATTATTATGTCGGTGGTTATGCTGTTTTTAATGCCGATCTTTGGGATAAACCAAGGGGCACAGCCGATTATCGGGTACAACTACGGTGCGAAGCTGTTTCATCGTTCTAACGGCACACTTAGGATTGCTTTAATTGCGGCGACTGCTTATCTTTTGTTTGGCGGGATTATAATTCAGCTTTTCCCACGGGAGCTAATACGGATCTTTAACGATTCCGACCCTGCTTTGGTGGAGATGGCGAGTAACGGGATTAGGCTTTACTGCATGACCATGCCGATCCTTGGGGTTTGTATTATCGGCCCTGCGTTCTTCCAAAACATCGGAAAGCCAAAGATGTCGCTGTTTTTAAGCTTGCTTAGGCAGTTTATCATCCTAGCGCCTGCTTTGTTAATCTTCCCAAACCTTCTTAAGCTTAACGGAATCTGGCTTGCACAGCCGTTTAGTGATATCATCTCGCTTATAATTGTTTCGATATTTTTGATAAGAGAGGTTAGGCGAAACGGGGCTTTAAAGGCGAAGGTTAAGAATTAATAATAAGGAGCGTATACTATCTTGCATGGTGGATGTTATATTATAATTGTTAATTATTAAATTTATTGCAAAAGCTTTCAAATTATGGTATAATAAACACATATAAGGAAGTAAATCTTCGATTTACAGAAATGTGTTTATTGAACCTTTAGAGGAAGAAAGCCTAGACGGCTTTCAAATTATGGTATAATAAACACTAATAGGAAGTAAATCTTCGATTTACAAGTGATGTGTTTATTGAACCTTTAGAGGAAGAAAGCCTAGACGGCTTTCAAATTATGGT
>CAZAOY010000078.1:0-2533 GCA_964486925.1 uncultured Oscillospiraceae bacterium | reverse complement strand
ATAATGAACACATATAAAGGAAGTAAATCTTCGATTTACAAGTGGTGTGTTTTTGGGACGTTGTTAAATTCTCGGCGGTTACATGTGGTTTGTTCAATAAAAGAGGGGCTTGTTTGTGTAATTACTGCCTACCTTCCGGATGACATAAAATGGGAAGCTGATGGCAAGACACGAAAGGTGGTTAAGATATGACCTGTTTTATCTGTAAGGGCGATACCGAGGATAAGAGAAAGACCTATGTGGCAAATCTGGATAGGTGTGTTATTATTGTTAAGAATGTTCCTGCAATGGTTTGTCGGCAGTGCGGTGAGGTTTACTACACCGACCATACGGCTGAGCAGCTTGAGGATATTGTTGATAGACTAGAGAAGATTATTGAAGAGGTGGTTATTGTGGAGTACAGTAACCTTGCGTCATAGGAATGTTTTATGTCTGTGAAATGCGTTAATTTTAATATAGAGAAAAGCTGTATACGAAAGGGATTTGATGGAAAAGAATAGGTATAAAAATATAGATAAAGATATAGGTGAGGTACAGGAGAACAGTGATGTGGTGGCGGGTAGAAACGCTGTTATTGAGGTTATAAAGTCCAAAAAATCCATCGACTGTATATATATATCGGCTAAGGAGATTTCAGGTAGCCTTACTAAGGTTATAGCTTTAGCTAAAGAGGGAAAGATTGTTGTCAAGAATACCACCCATTCCCATCTGGATCAGCTGGCTCAGGGGGTAAATCATCAAGGGGTTGTGGCGGTTTGCAGTGCTACCGAGTACTACTCTGTTGAGGATATACTACAGCATGCCGCCGATAAGGGGGAAGCGCCGTTTATCGTTATCTGCGATGGGATTGAGGATCCTCATAACCTTGGCGCGATTATCCGTACGGCGGAGGCTTGCGGGGTGCATGGGGTTATTATCCCAAAACGGCGGTCGGCGGCGGTGAACTCTACCGTTTACAAGACGTCGGCGGGTGCGGCGGCGGTTTTGCGGGTGGCTCGGGTGGCTAACCTTGTATCGGTTATCAAGGAGCTAAAGCAGCAAAACCTTTGGTTTTACTGCGCTGACATGGACGGGGTGGACTACGCTAGTGTGAAGTATGACGGCGGGGTTTGCCTTGTTATCGGGTCGGAGGGGTATGGTGTGTCGCGACTTGTTAAGGAGAGCTGTGATGTTACCGTTTCGCTACCGATGAGGGGGCAGATTAACTCTCTCAATGCGTCGGTTGCGGCGGGTATTCTTATGTATAAGATTGCAAGCGGTAGATAAAAGCTTGCGTTAAGGTTAATTGAATATTTACATATTATGGAAGCTAATGTTGATTTAGCAGGATGATAATATTTTAGATAAAGGATTGGAGTTACATGATGGAGAAGGATATGAGCACGGCAAAGAGCAAGGCTCAGGGCACGACAGGACGTGGCAGGGGGAGAGGCCGAGGGAGTGGGAGCGCAAAGAGCACCCTTGACGACGCTATCAAGGCGGTGGACGAGAAGGCGGCTGCGCTTGAAGATTCTACCTTGTCGGCGACCATGTCGGCGGCGACTGTATCATCGTCAGAGTCGGCAGAGGCTGTGACTGCGGCGGACAACCCTAGCGGGGCGGATAATCTAAAGAGCAAGCCGAAGGGTAAGTGGACGGTTAGTGACATTTTGCGGGAGCTTAATATAGAAAACACCGATGTTAAGGCTTATGCCAACGATGATATTCAGCTGTCGGCGGTTATTAATGCCAGAAAGATTAAGGCGGCGGCGAAGGCTAAGGGGCAGGCGGTGATACCGCGCTCCATCGAGGAGGTTCAGGGAGAACAGGTACAGCAGACCGCTGAAGGCTCGATGGCGGACGAGAAGGTTCAACAGGATATTGGGCAGGATAACACTAAATCCTTGACTGTGGAGGCGGGGGATATCCTACCGTCGGATGAGAGCAAGGCTTCGGAGCACACCATTAAGCAGTATCTTGAGCTTAAGAACAAAAGACAGCAGAAGGTTATCGATTTTGAACTCACAGGCAGTTTAAGCAAGACCGCGCCAATCGATACAAAGTCGGTTGGTACTTCCTCTGACGGTATCTCTAAGGAGCGGGATGGCTCGGATGAGGGTAGGGGCGGTGAGAATGCCTTTAGCGTTCGGGATCTGTTTAAGGGGTCTGCCGCTAGCTTTCAAGGAGAGGGCGCTACCCAGAATATCCAGAAAGAGGGAGCGGACAGCGTATTATCTATCCTAAATATGCGGGCGGTAAAGGAACGGCTTAAGCTTACGGTGCTAGGAATAATCTTCTTTATCACGATTTTGCTAGGGTTTGCTTCCATAACCTTTGAGGGTGTATCGGTACTATTTTTAAACATCTCGACGAATACCTTCCTTGTAATAAACTCCATACTGCTACTGTTAGGGCTTGTTTCCTCGTATGAGCTGATACAGGACAGCTTTAACAGCATTACCAAGCGGATGGTGACAGCGCCGCTCTATCTATCCTGCATGGTGGCGGTTAACATTCTATTAAATGTGACGTTATTCTTCTGTGAAGATCCCGA
>CAZAOY010000077.1:0-8171 GCA_964486925.1 uncultured Oscillospiraceae bacterium | reverse complement strand
TATCAGGTAGAGTTCCTGCTGTTAGCATTAAAGCTAGCTTGTTTGCAAACTCAGATCCTTCAACCTCCCAGTCTACCTTCATCTCTACATTAACTTTGTCCTTTATGTATTTTGTCATAGCGTTGTTTGTAACGTCTTCGCCTTCAACAAAGTTTGGTTGAGATGATGACCTTTTAGCAGTAGATAACACTAGTGTTTCAGGGTATCTGCCATATGGTGTCATAATGTCGTCTGCCGCCGCTTCGGATGAGCTACTTTCCGTAGCAGAGCTGCTTTCTGTAGCAGAACTGCTTTCGGCTGTAGAGCTACTGCTACTACTGCCGCACGCTGTCATGGATGCTACCATAGAAAGCGCTAACAATGAAGCTAGCAATGTTTTTTTGATTTTCATATTTTCCCTCCTAAATTCTGTAAGGTAACATTTTTATATTATATTACTTAGGCACTTATACTTCGCTAGTTTTTTCTCTAAGTTTAAGCTAGTATAGAAAGAAACGCTAAGTACAGTTCTCCCTGAGTGCCAAAGAAATAGATACGTTACCTTTACTTAAAAAATATTACCACAAAAATAATGCTTTGTCAATAGTCTTTTTTGTTGATATTAATAATGCATAAGATGTGTATAGTAAAATTACAGATATTCCTAGTAATAAATTGCACTGTATTCTTGTTGTATATGTTAACTTAGATAAAAATATAACAATAAGTATAGGATACCGCTGTCAAACAGCCAGATTGTGTTGTTGTATTATGTAGCATAAAGGTGGATTTTGTAATGGTAACAAAATTAACTTTGCATTTTTATACTGTATTATGTAAATCGCTGTATATAACTGTATATTGTATACTGTTAACAATATGTACATAAAAAATATCTTGACAAATTACAAGGAGTGTGATATGATAAATCTGCTAAGAGCAATAACAAACATGATATAGGTATTAATGGTATGTATATCATCATATTTACTTATCAAGAGTGACTGAGGGACAGGCCCTGCGACGTCCGGCAACCTTTTAAGTTAGGTGCTAATTCCTGTGGAGGTGGAAACACATTCCGAAGATGAGGTTATACCTATGCGTTCGGAATGTCCGAGCGTTTTTATTTTTGTTATATTCAATTATAGAGATGCTTTGGATATCTGAAAGCTTTAGTTAACAATAATAATCAGTAACAGTTTAGTCTGTGCTGATACCACAATGCAGTGCTTGTTATTATTAAGGGTAAAACCTATAGTACAGCATATGCTATAGTATAAAGGAGAATTATTATGTCAAAATTTTTTACATCAGAGAGCGTAACAGAGGGGCACCCAGACAAGGTGTGTGACCAGATTTCAGACGGAGTGCTTGATGCAATACTAGCAAACGACCCAGATGCAAGGGTAGCATGTGAAACCGCAACTACTACTGGGCTTGTGCTTGTAATGGGTGAGATAACCACAAATACATACATTGATATCCAAACTATCGCAAGGGACACACTAAATGAGATAGGGTACAGCAGTGCGGACACCTTCTTTGACGGTAACACCTGTAGCGTGCTTACCGCTATCCATGAGCAGTCGTCGGATATCGCTCTAGGTGTTGATAAGGCTTTAGAGCAAAAGCAGGGATCTAGCAGTGATGATGATACAAACGGAGCAGGGGATCAGGGTATGATGTTCGGCTATGCATGTAACGAAACCCCTGAACTAATGCCTCTACCGATTTCACTTGCACACAAGCTAGCAAAAAGGCTTACACAGGTTCGTAAGGACGGTACGCTTACCTACCTTCGCCCAGACGGTAAGACCCAGGTTACAGTTGAGTATGACGACAACGGACGTCCTCTTCGTGTGGATACCATCGTTATCTCTACTCAACATGACGAGCATGTTACCTTAGAGCAGATTCGTGCCGATCTTGTTACCCATGTAATAAAACCTGTAGTTGGCGAAGAGCTTTTACAGGATACAAAGTACCTAATTAACCCTACGGGAAGGTTTGTAATCGGTGGCCCGGTTGGGGACAGCGGGCTTACAGGACGCAAGATAATCGTTGACACCTACGGCGGATACGCACGTCATGGTGGCGGAGCATTTAGCGGTAAGGATCCTACTAAGGTAGACCGTAGTGCGGCTTATGCGGCTAGATGGGTTGCAAAGAACGTTGTAGCGGCAGGATTAGCTGATAGATGTGAGGTTGAGATTGCGTATGCAATTGGTGTTGCAAAGCCTGTATCGGTGTTAGTTGAAACCTTTGGAACAGGTAAGTATTCCGATGAAGTGATCTCTAAGGCGGTATCAAAGAGCTTTGATCTTCGCCCTACTAAGATTATCAAATCCCTTGACCTTCGCCGTCCTATCTACAAAAAGCTAGCGGCTTACGGACATATGGGACGTGAGGATTTAGGCGTAAATTGGGAAAAGACCGATAGAGTTCAGGTTCTACTAGACAACGTTAAGGCTATTGTGTAGATATTTAACCAACGCAAATTAAAAATTAAACAGCTGTAACATAGCATGGTTTGCAGATTGCTTACCAAACGGTTATGTTACAGCTGTTTTTATTCTAATTACGTTTTTCTTTTAAAACAATACATTCTCTTTCATGTAGTAACACTTGATCGGTTACCGTTTCGTGGTTTATCATATCATAGTACTCTGACGGGATTAGACTAACCTCGATAACGTCGGTTGAGAAGTTCATCAGGAAATAGAAGTTGTACTCATCGTTCTGGCGACAGGTAACACTGCACTGCTCGGGCAGTAGGGTTACAAGCGGTGGCTTTATCCCACATTCCTCAAGGAGTTCGCTGTAGAGCACCTCATAAAAACGTTCCTCTATCCTTCCGCCGATGTGGTAGGTTACACCGCTATGGTAGTTATTTCTCACAACTGCCGGTTGGCTCTCTATGTAGTCCTCCTGGTATAGTGCGATAGGGGTAGAGGTTGTCGGAATTATCACTTCGCAGTAGTCCTTAACGGTGTACTCGTGCTCTTTGTAGATTATGGTGTTTTTGTCGTCCTCGTAGAGCGAGTCTATCTCCTCTGCTACGTATCCTAGGATATCCTTAAGCGGGCCCGGAACACCGCCTAGGTGGCAGAGGTCGTTGTCGTCAACCATACCTGTTCCGTAGGTGGAGATAAAAATCCCGCCTTTCTTAACGTATACCTCGAGTTGTTTTGCAAAGCTTTCATCCACCATGTAAAGGATGGGTGCTATTACAATCTTATAAGGTGTCAGGTCGCTATTACGGCTTATAACGTCTACTGCAATGCTCTTGTTATACATTACATTAAAGTGGGTGTAGCAGGTTTCTAGGTAGTCTTTATGATTTACCGAAAATCCCTTGCAGTCCTCGAATGCCCAGCGGTTATCCCAGTCGTACAGTAGCGCAACCGGAGCGGTTAGCTTTGAGGAAACTACCTCACCAAGTTGTGTAAGCTGTTTACCTAGCTTAGTAATCTCCTTAAATACACGTGTGGTGGTAACGGGGTTGTGATCCACCACCGCACCATGAAACTTTTCACATCCTCCACGGCTCTTTCGCCACTGAAAGTACTGCACGGTGTCCGAGCCGTTAGCAATAGCGTGCATTGATGATAGGGTATGCATACCGGGACGTTTAACCTTGTTAACGTCATTCCAGTTTACTAGGCTAGGGGTGGATTCCATTAGCATGAAGGTTTTATCCTTGCTGTGACATCGGGTAAGGCTATGGTTAAATGCCGCTACAGAGGAAACTGCCATATCATCAGCACCCTTGCTGTGCCATTTCGGATAGCTGTCCCATGAGATAACCTCCACCACCTTTGCAAGCTTATGGTAGTCTAAGCCCTCAAACACCCCCATAAAGTTGGTGGTAGCGGGAATTTCTGGGGTAATCTCTTTAAGTGGTGCAATCTCGTTTAGGTAAAAGTCAACAGTCTGGTCGGTTGTGAACCGCTTCCAGTCAAGGGTTAGTCCATGCACTCCGTCCTCACCAATAGGGGATGGGGAGGATATCTCACTAAAGTCATAGAAGGTATGCCCCCAAAAATCTGTCCACCATGCACTGTTGAGCGACTGGATATCGTTATATTTAGCCTTTAACCATGCCCTAAACCGCTCCTGACAAAGCTCACAGTGACAGTCGTTTGCGTACTCATTCGAGATATGCCACATTATTACAGCGGGGTTATCCTTAAACCTCAGTGCCAGTGCTTTGTTAATCTCGCTCACCTTTTGGCGATAGATAGGGCTTGTTAGACAGAAATTTGCGCGTCCAGAGAATAAAACCCTCTCCCGATTAGCGTTTACCCGCATTACCTCGGGATATTTTTTTGCCATCCATGCAGGTCGGGTAGCACTAGGTGTGGCAAGGATAGTATAGATACCGTTTGTATAAAGTCTATGTACAATCTGTTCTAACCAGTCAAAGTCATAAACCCCCTCTGACGGCTCAAGTCGCCCCCAAGCAAATATTCCAAGGCTTACCACGTTAATGTTAGCGAGTTTCATATATTCAATATCCTGCTCCAAAACCTCTGGATTTGCAAGCCATTGGTCAGGATTATAGTCAGCACCGTGAAGTATACCTAATTCTTTGTATCTCATTCTCTTCCTCCATAACCTAATATAGGTATTTTCGATCTGTTAATTAGTTGGCAAACTAATTATAGCACAAAAAAATCAGTGCATTAATTGACTTTTTGTGAACTTTACGTAAAGGTTTAGTGTTGATATATTTGTAAATAAAAATTTTTCGACAATACCTTTTATGACAAATTTTTTGAGGTCAATATAGTATACTTAGAGTATAGCAGGACAATATGCAGTAAAATACCAGATAAGGATAGCACATATCAAATTACAGAGCTATCACCGGTTAATAATCTTAATCTGTTATAAAAGGTAAAATAGGGTTTGTGTGTTTTTGGTGTTATTGGATTTATCTGAGTATGTGCAACTGCGACTAAGCTAAGTAATGCTTTACATTCTAGGCAAAGGGGGGGTATAGATACAGGATATTTATGTTGATGTACTAATACTGACAAACGTTTTTGTAAACTATTTTTTGTTTTTAGTTACAAAGTATATATTAAAGAAGCAAATTAGCAACAAAAGGGTGGTTATAGCTAGCTTAATAGGCGGTATCTATTCGCTTATTGTGCTAGTAAATCTTTCTATGGTAGAGTTTATGGCGATTAAGATATTAATGTTATTATCGCTGTCTTTTATTCTATTTGGGTACACAAGCGTTGCGGTCTTTATAAAGGATACGGCATGTTTTTTCGGAGTTAACGCTCTCTTTGCGGGGGTTATGTACGGGCTTTACTACTTTGCTAAACCTAACAACATGGTAATGACAAACATGGTGGTATACTTTAATATCAGCGCTTCTATTCTGGCGGTTTACACCGTTTTAACCTACGGTATAATAACTGGCGTATCATACTTTTATGACAAAAACGTTCCTACCGATAAAACAAGCATTATTAGGATAACCTGTGATGACAAAACGGTGAGTGTAAACGCCTTTTATGACACAGGCAATACCCTAACCGATGTATTTACAGGACTACCTATTATTGTGTGTGAGTACGAAAGCATTAAGGAACTATTTCCAGAAAATATACAGGACTTCTTTAAAAATATGGACGAGGTAATTACAAGCGATATCCTACGGTTTAACAAAAAGGTAAGGCCGATTCCAACCTCTACCATTAATGGAGATAGGACACTGCCAGCCTTTAGCCCAGATAGCATTGTAATTGTAAATGATAAAAAGACCATTAAGGTTAACGCAATAGTTGCTGTTGTAAATACCTCACTTTCTGGTGGAGAGTACACAGCGCTAATGTCCAGTCATTTTTGTTAAAATATAAGGCGTATACTGACTGCTAGATAAAATAATCTATTTAAATTATTTATATGATTGCTTATGTTTATTTTATTTCGTATTAGTATTGGAAAAGAGGTTATACTATGATAAACTTTCCACAGATGTTAGAAAGCATAACCGCAGTAGTGCGGTATATTCGGTCAAAGCTGTATCTTTGGTCGTATGTGCATTACATAAATGGCCCGTCAACCCTGCCACCTCCACTTAGCAAGGAGGAGGAGCAGATTGTATTCTCAAAGCTTTCCACCCACTCGCAGGAGGCGAGAAACACCCTTATTGTGCATAACCTTCGTCTTGTAGTGTATATTGCAAAAAAGTTTGAATCTACAGGGATTAATATTGAGGATCTAATCTCTATCGGTTCGATCGGACTTATCAAGGCGGTCAACACCTTTAGTCCCGAGAAAAATATAAAGCTTGCGACCTACGCCTCACGCTGTATCGAGAATGAGATACTTATGTACCTTAGAAAAGGCTCTAACAAGGCGAATGACCTATCAATAGATGAACCGCTTAATGTGGACTGGGACGGTAATGAGTTATTGCTATGTGACATTTTAGGGACAGATAACGATATTGTAAATCGTGGTATCGAAACTCAGATTGAAAAAAACCTTCTTTTAGAAGCGGTGGATAAGCTGGCACAGAAGGAGCGGTCTATTATGATAATGCGGTTTGGGTTAATGGGCAAAAAAGCGCTTACCCAAAAGGAGGTCGCTATGGATATGGGGATATCCCAGTCCTACATCTCCAGATTGGAGAAAAAGATTATATCTCAGTTAAGGACAGACCTAGAAACTAAGCTGTAGTAGACTTTTGCATTAATATTAATACTGTCAAACAAAGGATAAGCCCCAATGTTATTGTGGGGCTTTTTTCTTATATAGCTTTATATCAAGCTGAAACTGCTTTGGGGAGGTGGTTGTGTATTTTTTAAAGACTGTGCAGAAGTACTTGCTGTTACTAAACCCCACCCTCTCGGATATCTGGTTAACGTTGTAGTCGGAGTGGATAAGCAGCTCCTTTGCCTTATCGATACGATACCCGTTTAGGTACTCCACAAATGTGCACTCTAGGTAGCGGCTAAAGATACGGCAGATATGCTCACGTGAGAGTCCCACATGCTCTGATACATCTGCAAGTGATATGGGATTGTTATAGTTATCGTGGATATACAGCTTTATCTTCTCTAGGGAGGAGAAGGTGAGTTGTTGATCCGAGCCGTTTATAGAGTCTATATAAGACAGTAGCGAGAGGATAGAGGCTTTAACGCAGTCAACATGCTTGTTGTCTAGCTGTGGGTATAGGCAGTCTAGCTTGCTGTGCTTTACTGTAATCTTTTGGATATAAAGCACCAGAGAGCTAGCTAGGTTATTCTTTGTCCAAAGATAAGCAGAGATATCATACTTCTGTATAAGCAGATCAAAGAGCGCGGTTACCTCAGACTTTGCAGTTTTAGTATCATGACTTTGCACAAGATCCATAATATGTGCGCACACTCTTTCAAGGTATCGGCTAGGCAGAGATGTCTTAGCCGAAAGGATCTCATCCATATAGCAAACCCTATTTTTTGAAAGCTGGCAGTAGATAAGTAGGTCGCTTAGGTTTGGTGCGTCGCTAATAAACTCATAGGTAGTGCTATATCGTTTGCCGACGATAATATCTACCGACGCACGAAAGTGTTGAAAAAAGCGGGTTTTTAAAGATGCTGTTAGGTTAGAGATAAATACCATTAATACCTGTTTGCTTAGTGTATTGGTTTTGGTAACAAGGTAAAGAAGCTTTCCCTGTTCTTTACTGCAAAACACCTCACCGGTCATATCCCTAGCTGACTTTTGTTTAATCTCCTGGGCTATCATATTATAGTCGTCTGTGGTAATAACGTTATTTACCGTTATAAGTATGGGAATAAGTGTAGAGCTATATCTTATAGAGGAATATCTTTCAAGAAGTATTCTGACCTCTTTATCCTTAGTATCATATCTGGTACTACCGTTATCGTGTGAAAACAGCTTTTCAATCAGTTCGTTGTTAATATAGTTTTGCATCTTTCTTCCCTCTCGTATTTAATGAGATAATTATATCATATTTTTACTTACAAGTCAATATATTAAACATATTTGGATAAAATACTAATATTTTGGGGTTGAAATTTACAAAGTTATATGTTATAATATTATCTGTTGTGGTGGTTAACTCATTTAGGACAACTACTATAATAGATATGGACCATTAGCTCAGTTGGTAGAGCAACCGGCTCTTAACCGGTTGGTCGCGGGTTCGAGTCCCACATGGTCTACCA
>CAZAOY010000076.1:0-8956 GCA_964486925.1 uncultured Oscillospiraceae bacterium | reverse complement strand
AAACAAAGCATAAACATCATATTAATCCAGATTATCTAAAAAGGAGTATTCCTTACCTTTGGTTTTGTAGCCTACGAAGGTGTCTAGTTGAACCTTATGGATACTGTTGAATAGGTTTGTTTCTATCTGTGGATTTTCCTTCTTTAACCGCTTAATCAGCGTCTTAATCTCCTGCCTTTTTGAACCTTGGCCGCCGTTGTCGCACATGGTGCAGTTTTCGGTGAAGCGGCAGGCGCATTGGATGAACTCTAGGTCGTTGTGGTTCTTCCACTTTATTACATCCTCTTCCAGTATTTGATACATTGGACGGATAAGCTCCATACCCTCAAAGTTTGTGCTTTTTAGGCGCGGGAGCATACCTTGAAGCTGTGAGCCGTACATCATACCCAGTAGGGTGGTTTCGATAACGTCGCTCATGTGGTGACCTAGCGCGATCTTGTTACAGCCTAACTCCTTTGCCTTTGAGTAGAGGTATCCCCGCCTCATCCTTGCGCAGAGGTAGCAGGGGTTTTCATCAATATTGTTTACCACGTCGAAGATGTCGGTTTCAAACATGGTAATCGGCACGTTTAGAAGCTTTGCATTAGACTCGATCTTTTGGCGGTTGATCTCGTTGTAGCCTGGGTTCATAACGAGATAAACGCAGTCAAAGTCCACGTCGCTGTACTTTTTTAACATCTGCATAAGCTTTGCCATTAGCATGGAATCCTTGCCGCCTGATATGCAGACAGCGATTTTATCCCCGCTCTTTATAAGCTCGTACCGCTTGACGGCGCTTACGAATTTTGTCCAGATAGCCTTTCGATATGTTTTGCTGATACTTCGCTCTGCCTCCTCGTAGGGTAAAAGCTTACGTTTCATTAGCGTTCTCCTTGTATATCTCATCAAATATTTTTAGAAAGCTTGTAATCTCATCAAAAGTTGTCGCCCCGCTTAGGCTAATCCGCCAGGAGCATAGCGCATTCTTTCTGTCCCCGCTTATAGCAAGCACCGCCCTTGACGGGGTGTTTTCGGTGGAGCACGCACTCTTGACCGATACAAAAACCCCTCTATCGCTTAACAGCTTTTGGAAATCCCTCCCCTTTATCCCCTTCACGCTAAGGTTTAGGATATGGGGGATTGCGTGTTCTGGAGAGTTTATCGTTACATCCCTATAGCTTGAGAATGCTTGCCTTAGAGTTTGATTTAACCTTTTAACCTGCTCGTACTCTGTAGGTTGGTTTTTCATGGCTTTGGACAGCGCTACCGCTGTGGAGTGGATTAGCGATACCGTTGGGGTGCCGCTTCGGTAGATGGTGGTGCTTTCGCCGCCGTGGAGTAGTGGTTCTAATGGGGCGGAGCTACCTTTTATTAACATCCCACTGCCGCAGATACCGTAAAATTTATGGGCGGAGAGGGTGACAAGGTGGATACCGCTAAGGTCAAGCGGGATCTTGCCTATCGCTTGTGTTGCGTCCACCATTAGACGGCAGTTTTCGTAGTCCTTTAGCAACGCTTTAATCTGCTCAATCGGCTGAACTACCCCAAGCTCGCTGTCTACAGCGCAGACCGAAACCATTATGGTATCCTCACGGATTAGCTCGGCAAGCTGTTCTATATCCACTGTGCCGCTTTTGTTTAGCCGCAGTACATCGATCTGGGCGCCCTGTTCTTGTAATGCGGTTAGCGCTCCGCTGACGGAGGGGTGTTCTAGGGGAGAGCAGATTATGTGGTTGCCGATATGACGTGCCGCCCTTGCTGTGCCTTTGATGGCGAGGTTGTTTGCCTCGCTCGCCCCCGAGGTGTAGATAATCTGTTCGGGGGGTACTGCTAGCAGGGTTGCTATCTGTTGGGTTGCGCTGTCCATGGCGGATCTGGCTTGGTAGCCCTGCTCGTGCTTTGCGGTGGGGTTTGCGGTGTATCGGCACTCTGCGTCACAGAATGCCTTTAGCACATCAGGGTGGGCGGGGGTGTGGGCGGCGTAGTCTAGGTAGATACCTTCGCTTTGATTTATCATAGTTATGACCATGCTCCTAGCGACACAAAACGATCAAAATAACCGAATGATCTCGTACGGAGTTTCCTTTCATTATTATGTTTATCAGGCTTTTTTTACATCCCCACGGTCTACCACGATGTTATATCCTATAGATTTTATCCTGTTTTCAAGGCAGACTCTGCATTCTGCGGCCTCCTCGCCTGTGCAGATCTTGTTGTCGTACAGCTTGTACAGCTCCCTTACTACCACTGGGGAGAGGTTTGGCATTACCACGTTAGCACCCGCTAGGATACCGAGCTCTCGACCCTTTGGGTTTACCGTTCCAAGTGCGGTGGTTGCGGGGATTAGTGCATTTGGAAAGATTAGACGAAGTATCGAGATTAGGCGAAGGGTGGTTTTAAGGCTACCGCTTTTGTGGTCTTTGAATGGGGTATCGGCGTGGGTTAGGTATGGGCCTATCCCTATCATTGCGGGCTTTAATTGCTGTAGAAAGCGGATGTCCTCTACTAGGTTTTGGGTGGTTTGATAGGGCGAGCCTACCATAAAGCCCGAGCCTACCTGAAAGCCAATCTCCTTTAGGTTAAACAGGCACTGCTTTCTGTTTGCAAGGCTCATAGAGGCGGGATGTAGCTTTTTGTAGTGCTCGTCGTTAGCGGTTTCGTGGCGCAGGAGATATCTGTCCGCACCGCTTTCATAGAAGTCTTTGTAGCTTTCGTATGGACGTTCCCCAAGCGAGAGGGTTATTGCACAGTCGGGATGTTTAGCTTTGATGGATTTTACTATATCGCAGATGTCGTTATCACTAAAATGGTTATCCTCTCCCCCTTGCAGGACAAAGGTGCGAAACCCTAGCTTGTGGCCGTTATCACTGCATGCTAGGATATCCTCCTTACTAAGTCTATACCGATTTACCTCTTTGTTGCCACATCTTATCCCACAATAATAGCAGTTATTTTTGCAATAATTTGTAAATTCGATAAGCCCTCTGATATATACATCATTGCCGTAGTACCCTTTTCGCACGGCTACTGCGGTTTCAAAAAGCAGTTCATCGCAGCCGTCGCTTTCTATTAGGGCGGCTAGCTCACTGTCGGTGGCATCTCTATTTCTATGTAAAGAATTTATTATGTTGGTCATTGGTTGTTAATCCTCCTTAACAGTGGCTGTGACACTAAATGGTATAATACACTGTGATTTTAGGGTTTTGCTAGCACAACATGTAGGGTTCGTATTATACCAAACCTTGTTTGTATATAATACGAACCCCGTTTGCAGGCGACTGCAAACCCTATTTGGTTATTTACAAATCCTGTCTATGGATGTTTGCGATTATCGCATAAATGCTGTTTTAGATGTCTGCAAATCCTGTTATGGATATCCGCAAATCCAGATAACCCATAGGATATCCGCACAACCTTTAAGCAATCTAATCAATTTAGTTTGTAGGCTCTCTTATGTTAGGTCACAGCTACTATCGATTACTCGAACAGCGGTGTGGATAGATACCTCTCCCCTGTGTCGGGTAGGATAACCACGATGGTTTTATCGTTGTTTTCGGGGCGTTTTGCTAGTTCTGTCGCCGCAAAGACTGCCGCTCCTGATGAGATACCTACCAGTATCCCTTCGGTTGCCGCTATCTGTTTACCCGCTTTAAATGCGTCCTCGTTAGACACCGTTATAATCTCGTCGTATATCGATGTGTTTAGCGTTTCGGGCACAAAACCCGCTCCGATACCTTGGATTTTATGCGGACCTGCTACCCCTTGTGACAGCACCGGAGATGCCTCGGGTTCTACCGCAACCACCTTTATGTTAGGGTTTTGCTCCTTTAGGTATCTCCCTGCCCCGCTTATAGTGCCCCCTGTGCCGACACCTGCTACGAGGATATCCACTGTACCTTCGGTATCCTCCCAGATCTCCACACCTGTTGTGTTGTAGTGGACGGTAGGGTTTGCGGGGTTTGTAAACTGGCTTGGGGTAAAGCTGTTTTCGGTGGCTTTAGCAAGCTCTAGCGCCTTCTCGATTGCGCCCTTCATCCCCTTTGTCCCTTCTGTTAGGACTAGCTCTGCACCGTAGGCTTTAAGCAGATTTCTCCGCTCAACGCTCATGGTTTCGGGCATTGTTAGGATTATTCTATACCCCTTTGCGGTAGCGATACTTGCAAGCCCGATACCTGTATTTCCGCTTGTTGGCTCGATAATTACGCTACCCTCTTTAAGCAGACCCTTCTGCTCTGCGTCCTCTATCATCGCCTTTGCAATTCTATCCTTAACGCTGCCTGCCGGATTAAAGTATTCAAGCTTAGCTATTAGCTTTGATTTAACATCATTGATGGTTTGGTATTTATTTAACTGCACAAGTGGGGTTTTGCCGATTAAATCGGTGATTGAACCGTGAATTTTCATAAACCTTCTCCTATTCATTAATTTAAGACAACAGATGTGACAACTCATTTTATCAATATTTTATGGCTTGTCACCTCCTGATTAGTTACTATAATAAAACATACTAATTTAGTAGGTATATAGGTATTATAGCAAACGAAGGATTGTTTGTCAAGGGTTTTTATGTCATCTTAAATTGTTTACATTTATAGTGTAGTCACTATATGTTGTATAGGTTTTGTTTGTGGATTATGGTTGTGTGTTGTATTCAGGTAAAGCTTATAGTTTCAGCTTAGCCTTATATTCAGTAAAAGCTTTGTTGCTAGTAAAGTCTATTATAAACGATACTTTGTTTGAAGCTAAACTTTGTTTCAAGCTAAACTCTGTTTAGCAATTCACCGATGGTGATACCCTCAAAAAATTCATCCAGTAGGGTGTCAAGCCGTTCCCACATTGGCAGTGTGCGGCAGTCTTTGGCTCGTTTGCAGTTGTTTGGGATGTCCTGTAGGCAGGACACGGGTGAGATTGATTCCTCGGCGGCCTTTAGCACACTCCCCACCGTGTACTCGTAGGGGTCTTTTGTCAGCTTGTATCCCCCGCCCTTTCCACGTTGCCCTTGGAGTAGTCCTTTATGGGTCAAGATCCTTACTATATTTTCCAGATATTTATCGGAGATTTCCTGCCTTTTTGCAACCTCCTTTAAAGGTATAAACTCGCCGCATTCATGCTCTGCTAGGTCAATCATAACCCTTAAGGCATACCGCCCCTTGGTTGATATAAGCATTACCTTCACCACCTCTTGTAGGTTAATTTTATTTTTATCTTCCTTTAACGTGTTTATTATACCATAGATTTTGTAGGATTACAATAGCTGTGTGACTTTTTTAGTTAGAACCTTCCTGTGGGCAAGCTTTGCTGTAATGCTATTACAGCTGTAGTATGTCAAAGCGTCCTAGCATTCGGCATATTTTATCTATAACAGACTAAAACATATTTAGATATTATTCAAACTCTTAGCACTATGCACAATTCATAAACCTGTTATAGCAACATATTATAGTGAGGGACAGAAATGTTACCTAATCTTGAAAGGCGGTTATTATATGGCAGATTTAAAGAAGGATTTACTAAGCTTACAGTACAGCCCAGATGTTAACATTCATGGTATTGAGGAGCAGGTGGTTAACCTTACCCTTGACTCGGCGCATAACATTGAAACTAGTGTAAGCGGTACTGTGACCGATGGTTCACAGCCTGTATCTGGTGCAACCGTTAAGATATTTGACAAAAACGGTAACCCATTCATGCACACCATTACAGACGAGAATGGAAGATATCTTTTTGAGGGTCTACCTGCCGATACCTATAGCGTTGCTGTAGTCTGCAAGGGGTATCGCTTAAGCCTTCCGCAGTCGGCTTCCCTTTCTGAAGGCGACACGGTGATACTGGACTTCTCGCTTGATAAGGACGAATCACTAAAGCTTGGTGCGGTTGCGGGGGTTGTAACCTCTGGAAGTGATGACAAGAAAAAGCCTGTTGGCGGCGTTAAGATTACCCTAATGGACAACACAAACGCAACTGTAGCTGTAACCTATACCGTTGATGACGGTGAGTTTGCTTTCTATGACCTTGCAGACGGACAGTATAAAATTTTGGCTACCGCTCAAGGATACTCACCTTCAAACCTTGTAACCGTAACGATTACAAACGGTTCAATCGTTAACACCTCAATCTCTCTAATCGTTGATGATGTTACAAACAGTGGTACAATTAACGGTGTTATCAAGAATAAACAGGGGCAGATTGTTGCGGGCTGTTTTGTGGGTTTATACCAAATTGTGACGAACGAGGATGGCACTACCGTAGAGCGTTTAATCGCACACTCCAAGACCAACGCTCAGGGTCTATACCTATTTGGGGATGTAGTGGAAGGAAAATACGTAGTAAAAGCAAAGATGAACGCTTAAAATCTCCCTATTCCGCAGGACTTATCCGTTCGGATCGTCTTACTATTAACGGCGAGCAGGAGGAGGTTGCAAACCTTAAGCCCGAAGATACTCGCTCGATTATCTATCTTAAGTTTTTCCAGACGATAAATTGTGTCTGTATCCAAAGCTGTAGGGGTTCGCACTATGAGTACAGGGATACCTTTGGGCGCGGTGAGATGTTTATAGGATGGATCTCGCCCGAGGAGTATGCTCTGTCGGTTTGTGGTAGAGAGTATCATTCCAAGTTTTGTCTATTACTTCCACCAAAGTCTTTGATTGAGCTTGAGGTTTACTGACATAAAGAAATTAATCCTACACTAGTGTGCTTTTCATACCATGATACCCCCACACCATAGGTACGTTACCACTACATTTAGTATCTACCTTGTAATAAATTATTGTTAAACGACAAAGCTAGGGGTTTGCTACCTAACAGGTAGATCCCTAGCTTTACTGTGTTTATACGGTTAGGGTAGATAAGTTAATAAATCGGTCACACCAGTCCAGATACTCCCCTTTATGCAGGCTGTCTTTTAGGTAGACAAGGTTAAACTCTCGGCTTACCGAAAAGTTTTGGATGGTAAGCTCCTTAAGCTCTCCCTGTAAAAGCTCCTCCTCGACCGCCGCCTTATATAGGAAGGTTATCCCAAGCCCCTCTTTAACCAGTCGCTTGATAGCGCTCATGTTGCCTATCTCGCAAACCCTTTCAAAGCTTTTGATCGTGAGGTTAAACTCGTGGAGTATGCTCTGAAATATATCCCTCGTGCCCGAGCCGGCTTCACGAAGGATGATCCGCTGGTCTAGTATATCGTTAAGGGTTATTGCTCTGCCCGCAAGGGGGTGGGCATGGGAGGACACGGCGATGTACTCCTCCTGCGAAAACAGCCTGTAGCCGTACTCCGCCCTATCAAAAAAGCCTTCCACTAGGGCAAAGTCGATCCCGCCGCTTCGTAGCTTATCGAGCAAGACCTTTGTATTATCCACAGGCATATTTATATGAAGGTCGGGATATTCTATTAAAAGCCGCCTTATAATCTTTGGCAGGACAAACTCGCCGATAGTGAGGGTTGCACCAAAGTTTAGCTGTCTTTTGGACAGGCTGTCGCCTACTAGCATGGTTTTTAGGTGGTTGCTGTCAGCGCTCATCCGAAGGGCGAAATCCCTAAGCCTTCTCCCCCTCTCGGTTAGTGCAAGCACCCTACCCTTGTAGCTAAAAAGCTTGCCGCCGTACTGTCCTTCCAAAAACTTAATATGCTGTGTCACGGCGGGTTGTGTCATATGCAGTTGCTCTGCAGTTTTTGTGTAGCTTTTAAGGTTACACAGCGTTAGGAATGTGCTGTATCGATAGTCTAGCATAAAACCTCCGATTGTTATACTCATTCTTGTGGAGTATTATAAGATAAATTTATATACTAATAAAAAATCATAATTTGATTTTATCATAAAACTGTGGTAAAATCAATACATAGATTGAATTTGGAGGTTTTTTACATGGGTTTAGTTAAAAGATACGGCGGGGGTTTAGCGCTTGCGGCTCTGGTTGCGGTGGTGGCAAACTATATTAGTGGGTTTATCCCCTACCATCTAATCAGCGGCGGTGTGTTTGCTTTGATTATCGGTATGCTGTTAAACCCGCTTGTGGCGAGGTATGGGGTCTTTAAGGCGGGTATCGGTCTTGTATCAAAGCAGGTTTTGCGGCTTGCGATTATCCTAATGGGGATTACGCTTAGCTTTTCGCAGGTGTTTTCGGTTGGCAGGTACTCTCTAATTGTAATGTGCTTTACACTGCTTGCGGCGTTTGGCGGTGGGTATCTTCTGGGCAAGCTGTTTGGCATGAACTGGAAGCTATCTGGGCTTATATCGGCAGGTACTGGGATCTGCGGAGGTTCGGCTATTGCGGCTATTGCTCCTACCATCGACGCAAAGGATCGTGACGTTGCCTATGCGATATCGGCGACCTTTATCTTTGATGTACTTATGGTAATCCTATTTCCTATTGCGGGTCGGTATTTTGGGATGAGCGATATGGGGTTTGGTTTATGGGCGGGGACGGCGGTAAACGACACCTCCTCTGTAGTAGCGGCGGGGTATGCTTTCTCCGACGCGGCTGGGGCATTCTCGGTTATCGTTAAGCTTACACGGACGCTATCCATCATCCCTACGGTGCTTATCTTCTCGTTTATAAACGAACGCATAAACGCTAAAGAGGCGGCTAGGGCGGGCGGTGCTACCGTTGCCCGCAAGAAGATAAGCTTTAAAAAGATCTTCCCTTATTTTATCCTAATGTTTCTTGCTATGGTGGCTATAAAGAGCACTGGTATTGTTCCAGATATTGTCAGCAAGAATATTGAGATATTGTCTAAATTCTTTATGGTAATGGCGCTTGGTGCAATCGGGCTTAAGACAAGCTTTAAGGAGGTATCGAGGTCAGGGTTTAAGCCTATGTTACACGGATTTATTATCTCGGCACTGGTTGTAGTGGTATCCTTTGTGGTGCAGATGTTTATGGGGCAGATATAGGTAGGACTTAGATATAACGGTGGAAACGCATTGGGAACATAATTGGGAACATAATTGGGAACATAATTGGGAACATAATTGGGAAC
>CAZAOY010000075.1:0-9855 GCA_964486925.1 uncultured Oscillospiraceae bacterium | reverse complement strand
AGGAGATAACCTCAATAAGACGTAACTTTACATTAAGTGATTTTTGGTAGTTATTTCGTATATGTCCCCCGCAACAGCCGCAGAATGTTCGTGGCACTTCGTAATCTTGTGGAAGCTTTTTAATAATACCGCAAGGACAGCTCTTCTGTTTTAAGTCGTTCTCTCCCCAATATACCGTGAGAGTACCATTGTCATTTAACCGACAGGGTGCTTTGTGTGGCATATCGGCTTGGTTTAGAAGTGCTACCTTTTCCTGTAAGGGTTTATCTTTGTTAGTCTTGCCAAATTCGCTATGAGCCTTAGGGCCAATACCCGTTTTACAACAGCCCTGCTCCTGCATGATAGAGATACACTGCTCTTTTGTAAGTAGGTTGTCCATCTGATGGATAAGGGTCATAACATCATCGGCAGTACCTTTTTCTGAAGCCTTTAACTCAGCTATGATTTCATTAGAGATTCCCAGTTTACGCATAGCTATTGGAATTTGCTTTAATAGGTTTGGCATATCTTACAGCTCCTTTGTTAAATTATAAGTTTACCTAAACTCGCCGCCATTCTCGCTTAGCAGTGCGGTTTTCTTCTCAAAATCTATCTGATAGCGCAAAGCGTGGTGGTCTTTTATCAGCATACCATCGGTTAGTTTGATTTTAAGGATACAGCAGTTTTTGTCCTGCTCGTTGTTTGCGAGGTCGTACCAAGCCGCAAAGGCTTCACGTAGCTTTAGACGTATCTCTGCATTTTTAGGGTCTAACACCCAGCCTAGATTTTTGCCTTGACCGTGACCTGTGAACCAGTCAACAGCTGCGATAGCGACTGAAGGGTTACCTTCAATCTGTTTAGCCTTGGTAGACAGCGAATGTGTACTGATGTAGAATGCACCATCATGGTAATAAGCGTCAACAATGCGGTTATATAGCCTTTCACCATCTGTGGTAGCTATAGCAATTAGACTGTCTTTTCCAAAGCGCTCGGTCATAATATTTATTGCTGTTTCATAATTTTTCATCTTTAATCCTCCCAGAGTTTCTACTCAGTTGTGATAGATATGTCAGATCATGTGGTTCTACACTGTAGCTTGATTCTACCATATTCAACTTGACAACTGTGTGTCAAGTTGGAAAATTAATTTATTTTATTAAAGTAAGGAGTATAATCATCAGAATTAAAGCTGTAATGCGTATCTTCTATAAATATATTAAACTAAGTATATTCGTTTGCAGGCCGTTTGTCAAGGGGGGGTACACTATTGTGGTGTATATCTTATTAATCGTGCAACAAAATATTGCGACTATAGTTTTAGCAATCCCACAAATATTGTTTTTAAGTAAAAACGCAATATTTGATTGCCTAGTTAATAGTATAAAATCTAATAAAATGCATAAAATTAAATATTTGCAATAAAGTGCTTGACAAAGAAGGAAAAAAGGTGTATAATATTAAATGCTGTATTGTGGGGTGTTATATAGGTGTTACTTGATTTAAGACAGGTATTTGAAACTAATGGGTATCAAAAGACCTTTGAATTTGTTTTGGATACAAAGGAGCTTATAGAGGATGAACAGATTTTATCCTGTTCACCTATCACGGTTAAGGGTACATTATATAATAGGTCGATGATTGTATGGATTACGTATGACATTAAGGGTGAGCTAACCCTTAAATGTGACCGCTGTCTTTCGGAGTATAGTCATGAAGTGGATATTTCCATTAAGGCGATACTTTTAAATGGGAGCGGCAAGGGTGATGAGGTGGAGGAGCTGTCGGATTATGATAGTTACATCGACACCGACGGCCTTGTTATCGATCTTTCTAGACTTTCTTTAGATGACATTTTACTTAGTCTACCTACAAAGCTTGTTTGCAATGAGGATTGCAAAGGGTTTTGCGCTAGGTGTTTTGTTAATCTTAACTACCAAGACTGTAGATGTAAACCGGATATCGACCCTCGGTTATCAGTGTTAAGTCAGCTGCTTGATGATTAGGCGGTAGACTTACAGCGCAAGGTTATAAATGTCTGCTGATAGTAATCGGCAGTTAAAAATAGGAGGTAATAAAATGGCAGTACCAAAGAGAAAAACGTCCAAAGCAAGACGTGATAAGAGAAGATCATCTGTATGGAAACTAGATTTACCAGCACTATCTAAATGTACACAATGCGGTGATTACAAGGCGCCTCATAAAGTATGTGGTAGCTGTGGATATTACAAGGGTGTTGAGGTTATTAAAAAGGAAGCTTAAACCTTAATCTACCTTAGTATCTAGTAAGGCTAATAGGGTTTGATTAGCTTTTTGGGAGCATAGTTGCAAAATGCTTCCTATGAATAATATCGAAAAGAAGCTGTCGCCTTTTATTGGCGACAATTTTTTTTAAGTAGGAGAAAATAATATGGGCGTGCGGATTAAAAGTGTGGTCAAGGGAAGTCTTGCTGAACAAAGGGGGATAACCGAATCGGATATCCTTAAAACCATAAATAGACATGAGATTGTGGATGTGCTAGACTATAGGTTGTACATTAGCGAGCCTGTGGTAACTCTTGGGGTTGTGGGTAAGGATAAGAGCCGTTTGATTACCATAAAAAAGCAGGAAGATGAGGATATAGGGCTAGAGTTTGAAACCTACCTAATGGATGAACACCGATCCTGTCTAAATAAATGTATCTTCTGCTTTATCGATCAGATGCCGCCAAACATGAGGTCTAGCCTGTACTTTAAGGACGACGATGCACGTCTGTCATTTTTATTTGGTAACTATATAACCCTAACAAACATGGATCAAAAGGAGATTGATAGGATTATATCGCTAAAGATTAGCCCAATTAACATCTCGGTGCATACCACAAACCCGTCCCTTAGATGTATCATGATGAACAACAAAAATGCGGGGTCTAAGCTTTCTTATATAAAACAGCTAACTTCGGCTGGAATTACGGTAAACTGCCAGATAGTACTCTGCCCTGGGATTAATGACGGCCCACAGCTACAGTCTACTTTAGAGGCTTTGGCAAGGCTTGGGGATAATATCGGCAGTGTGGCTTGCGTTCCTGTAGGGCTTACAAAGTATAGGGATGGACTATATCCGCTGACGGGGTATGATAGAGATGGTGCACGCGAGGTTATAGCAATAATTGATGAGTTTAATGCAAAGCTTGTGCAAAACGGTGGGAGAAGTCTTGCCTACCCTGCGGATGAGTTTTTTATCCTAGCAAAAAAGAGGCTACCCGAGTTATCCTATTATGGGGAGTTATCCCAGCTTGCTAACGGTGTTGGGATGTTAGCGCTCTTTATAAACGACTTTAAGGGTGCGTTAGATCGGTTACCGAATAGTGATGAACAACGTCATGTGTCCATCGCTACGGGGGTAGCGTTTTCAAGCTATCTTAGGGCGCTTGTTGAAAAGCTAAAGGATAAACACCGTAACTTAGTCTGTGATATCTATCCAATTAAAAATAAGCATTTTGGTGAGAGTATTACCGTTACAGGGCTTTTAACTGGGAATGATATAATAAATCAGCTAAAAGGAAGACGACTTGGGGAAACTCTGCTTATATCAGAATGTATGCTTTCCCATGAGCAGGATAAGTTTTTAGATGATGTGACGGTAGAGGATATGGAGAAGGTGCTTTCTGTAAAGGTTACGGTAGTGCCAAATGATGGTGAAAAGACCCTTGAGTTAATAATCGGTAGCTAGTAGGCAATTATACCTATAAGTATTAAAGGATAAAATAGAGTATTTAATAATATAATTATTAAAGGATGAAAGTAGGAATATATGGGAAAACCTGTTGTGGCGGTGGTCGGTAGACCTAATGTTGGAAAATCGACGCTATTTAACAAGTTAATAGGAAAAAGACTCTCAATCGTTGAGGATACCCCTGGGGTTACGAGGGATAGGATATACTCTGAGTGCGAGTGGAAGAACAAAAAATTTATGATAATCGATACCGGCGGGATTGAGCCTGCCTCGGACGACCCGATACTAATCCAGATGAGAAAACAAGCGCAGGTTGCAATATCTAGTGCTAACGCTATTGTACTTGTGGTTGATGTTATGGATGGTATGACCGCTACCGATAAGGATGTAGCGGAGATGTTATTAAAGAGCGGTAAACCTGTAGTGGTATGTGTTAACAAGTGTGACAGGATTGGTAGAACTCCTGACGATTTTTATGAGTTTTATAACCTAGGTTTATCAAGCTTAGTTTCGGTTTCGGCGGCGCATGGCCATGGTACTGGTGACCTGCTTGATGAGCTGTATGAGAACCTTAATTTTGACCTTGAGGACGAGTATGACGAGGATTACATTAAGGTTGCGATTATCGGTAAACCTAACGTAGGTAAATCTTCACTTGTAAACAAGCTGTCAGGGGAGGAGCGTACCATCGTATCGGATATTGCGGGGACTACCCGTGATGCAACCGACACAGTTATCGAGAATGAGTTTGGCAAGTATGTCTTTATCGATACTGCGGGGTTACGCAGAAAATCAAAGGTTTTGGATGCTATCGAGCGTTATAGCGTACTTCGGTCGTACATGGCGGTGGATAGAGCGGATGTATGCGTAATAATGATTGACGCTAAGGAAGGCTTTACCGAGCAGGACAGCAAGGTAGCGGGATATGCTCACGAACAGGGTAAGGCTTGTATTATAGCGGTAAACAAATGGGACGCTATCGATAAAAACGATAAAACCATGAACGACTATACAAAGGTACTGGAGGATGATTTTAGCTTCATGTCATACGCTCCGTTTATCTTTATCTCGGCACTAACAGGGCAACGTGTGACAAAGCTTTATGAGCTTATTAACAGCGTAAACTCACAAAACTGTATCCGTATAAAGACAGGGGTACTAAACGATCTGTTAGCTAGGATTACAGCAAGGGTACAGCCACCTTCGGATAAGGGTAAGCGGCTTAAGATCTACTACATGACCCAAGCCTCTACTAAGCCACCGACCTTTGTAACCTTTGTAAACAATAAAGAGTTATTCCACTTCTCATATCAACGTTACATTGAAAACCAGATTAGAGAAACCTTTGGGCTTAGCGGGACACCGATAAGGATGGTTGTAAGGGAACGAGATAAAAATTCTAATAGTTAAAGGTGGTTTAGTATATGGATCTGCAATTTGTTGCAGGGGCGTTATCTATTGTTATAGCGTATCTTGTAGGTAGTGTAAACTTTGCAATTATAATCTCTAGATTATGGAAGAAGGATGATATTAGAAAGTACGGCAGCGGTAATGCGGGGATGACTAACATGCTTAGGACGTATGGAGTTGTGCCGGCATTACTAACTCTACTGGGAGATTTTAGCAAGGGGATTATTGCTATACTGCTGTCGCGGCTAGTGTTTTTTTTAATTCTAGGTGGTGCGGATTATAGTGTTGTAGCTGAATACATTGTAGGGCTGTTTGCTATGGTGGGACATGTGTACCCGATATTTTATCGATTTAAAGGCGGTAAAGGTGTTTTGGTGTCAGCTGGGGTTGTGTTAATGCTCTCCCCTGTAGCGGTGCTGTTTGCCATCGGGGTATTTATTGTTATAGTACTTATTAGCAGGATTGTATCATTAGGATCAATCGGTGCTTGCGTCTGTGCGCCGATAGCGCAGTACATCTGGGGAAATGTTACAAACGACCCTAACGTGGTGGCAAGGACAATAATGGTAGCGGTATTTGCCATAATAATTATAGGTATGCATTGGCAGAATATAGGCAGACTAATAAGAGGTGAAGAAAACAAATTCGGGATGAAGAAAAAGGATGATTAAAAGTGGAGAAGATTGTTATTTTAGGATCAGGCGGATTTGGGACATCTCTTGCGGTGACCTTTCATAAGTTTAATTACGACGTTGTACTGTGGTCGATATCAAAGGATGAAATTGAGGGCATAAGGGCTCATGGTGAAAATAAAAAGCTGTTACCGGGGATTGCGGTTGACAGCAGTATCGAGCTTACTACCGATATAGAATGTGTTAAGGAAGCGACTGTTGTTGTGTTTGCAGTGCCTTCCTTTGCGGTAAGGTCGGTTGCAAAGCTTGCGGCGGGGTATGTTAAGGAGGGTGCTATCCTAGTTAATGTGGGCAAAGGCTTTGAGGACAGCACCTTAAAGCGTCTATCCGAGGTTATTACCGAGGAGATACCATCTAACTCTGTTGTAGTGCTCTCCGGACCTTCTCATGCGGAGGAGATTGCAAGGGGTATCCCTACAACTCTAGTTGCCGCCAGCACCTGTCGTTCCAGTGCGGAATATATTCAAGACATGTTAATGCACACCACCCTGCGTATCTATGTAAATGATGATGTTGTAGGGGTTGAGTTAGGTGGGGCGCTTAAGAATATTATTGCTCTATGTGCGGGAATTGCTGACGGGATGGATCTAGGGGATAACACCAAAGCGGCGCTTATTACACGAGGTCTTGCGGAGATTGCAAGGCTTGGGGTGACTATGGGAGCTAGAATGCAGACCTTTGCGGGACTTACAGGGATAGGAGATTTAATCGTAACCTGTACAAGTATGCACTCACGTAACCGCAGAGCGGGGATATATATAGGGCAAGGCTTAACCGCTTCCGAGGCGGTAAAGCGGGTTGGTATGACGGTAGAGGGTTGTATGGCGGCACGTTCAGCATACAAGCTAAGCCAACAGTACAAGGTATGTATGCCTATTGTAGAACAGCTTTTCTATGTAATACAAGACGAAAAAAACATCAAAGAAGCGATTGTAGATCTAATGGATCGACCTGGTAGACATGAAAATGAAAAGGGCTGGGAGATCTAGGTTTGAAAGAATTAATAATTTTTCTTGCATAAAAACTAGCACGATATGTTTATTGTGCTAGTTTTCTGCAATTTATGAAAAAACTCTTTCATTTTGGTTAAAAGTATGGTATAATTAGCAAGAAAAGAAAATTGATGTGTTGCTATGCTTAAGTTGTACTAAGAAGGCTAACGGCTGGAGTAAAATTATTTTAACATAGTGACTGCAACAAGAGAACGAGAAGGAGAATGGCTATGACAAATAAGATTAGAGTTGGAATCGTTGGATATGGCAACCTAGGTAGAGGGGTTGAGTACTCGCTAATGCAAAACCCTGATATGGAGCTTGTAGGGGTGTTTACGCGTCGTGATCCTAGCACGGTTAAGCCTATCACAGCAGGGGTTAGCGCTTATCATATGGATCAAGCGTTAGAGATGAAGGGTAAGATTGACGTTATGATACTTTGCGGTGGTTCTGCAACCGATCTGCCTGTTCAAACTCCACAGCTTGTGAAGGACTTTAACACCGTTGACAGCTTTGATACCCATGCAAAGATACCGCAGTACTTTGAGTCGGTGGATACAGTTGCAAAGGAGAATAATACTGTAGGGATAATCTCTGTAGGCTGGGATCCTGGTATGTTCTCTATCAACAGGCTATATTCCGAAGCTATCCTACCGGACGGGCAGGACTACACCTTCTGGGGCAAGGGTGTTAGCCAGGGGCATTCTGATGCACTTCGTAGAGTTGCGGGGGTAAAGAATGCGATACAGTACACAATTCCTATTGAATCGGCTATTGAATCGGTAAGAAGCGGCGGATATCCACAGCTACAGACAAGACAAAAGCACCTTAGAGAGTGCTTTGTAGTGCTTGAGGACAACGCTGATAGCGCTTTGGTTGAAAAGACCATTAAAGAGATGCCAAACTACTTCTCTGACTATGATACCGTAGTAAACTTTATTTCAGAAGAAACACTCCTAAAGGAACATAACGCTATGCCTCACGGCGGGTTTGTTATCCGCAGCGGCAAGACTGGTAAAGATGGTAACAACAACCACATTATCGAGTACTCACTAAAGCTTGCCTCTAACCCAGAGTTTACCTCAAGCGTTTTGGTATGCTACGCTAGGGCGGCCTACAGACTATCACTAGCGAAGGATTACGGAGCTAAGACTGTATTTGACATCGCTCCTGGTATGTTATCACCAAAATCAGCAGAAAAACTTCGTGAAGAGCTTTTATAGTAATTATAATAGGGGCTGGAGGAATTTATCTTTCAGTCCCTAAGCTGTGCCTTTAATACGGTGTTAACAGCGGTGATTTAAGAGAAAGTGAAAAAATTTGTAAAAAATTAATTTATTTTCAGAAAACTATTTACTTTTTGTCAATAAACTGATAAAATATATGGTGGCAAATTAAATTTACAGGAGGTTTGTATGAGTAGTATTCCACAGATGCATATGGGTAAGAGGGTGGTACTTGGAATCCAACATGTCTTTGCAATGTTTGGGGCGACGGTTTTAGTACCGCTACTTACAGGGTTAAACCCATCAATTGCGCTACTAAGCGCAGGGATTGGTACACTATTGTTTCATCTATGCACAAAGGGTAAAGTGCCTGTATTCTTAGGTTCAAGCTTTGCTTATATAGCGGGGCTTCAAACGGTAATTCAAAGCAATCCAGACAACATTCCAAAAGCTATGGGCGGGATTATCTGTGCAGGTATAATGTACATTTTACTGTCGATATGCGTTAGAATATTCGGTGTGGAAAGGATTAAAAGGCTACTGCCGCCGGTAGTTACGGGACCGATAATAATGGTTATCGGGTTAACCCTTGCTCCGGGAGTGGTCGGGGCTAATGTGCTGTCAGACGATGCGGGCGGACAGCTTTGGCAACGTATTGTAATAGCGGGTGTAGTTGTTATTACAATGGCAATTGTGTCGATCCTTGCAAAAGGGTTTTTCAAACTTGTACCGATACTTTTTGGTATTGCCGCAGGATTTATTGTAGCGGGAGTGTTTGGGTTTACCAACTTTGATACCATTGCAAACGCACCATGGTTTATCGATCTTTCGGCATTTAAGCTTCCGGAGTTTGATATTACAGCAATCTCATTAATAGCGCCTATAGCTATCGTTACCTTTATGGAGCATATCGGCGATATCACCACAAACGGAGCGGTTGTAGGAAAAGACTTCCTAAGTGACCCGGGTCTAAACCGAACACTATTGGGCGACGGTGTTGCTACTATAGCGGCAGGATTATTAGGTGGCCCTGCAAACACTACATACGGCGAGAACACAGGGGTACTTGCAGTTACTAAAAACTACGACCCGTTAAATATCCGTATTGCGGCGGTTGTTGCAATTCTGCTTGGTATGTTTGCTAAGGTTGGAGCGTTTATTCAGGTAATTCCGGGGCCTGTTATGGGTGGGATTAGTATCGTACTGTTTGGTATGATCACCTCTATAGGTATGAGAATTATCGGGGACAACAAGGTTAACCTATCGGATAACCGTAATTTGTTTATAACTTCGGTATTAATCGTATGTGGGATCTCCCTTAATCTAACGGTGGGGACTGCTACAGTGAGCGGGCTTGCTATAGCGGCGGTATTAGGTATTATCCTAAACCTAGTTTTCCCTGAAAAGAAGCAGGAAGATACAAAGGAAACAAAGTAGGCTAGATTGAAATTAGGTGTAGTGCGGCAACCGCTGTACTGCACCTTTTTACATTAACAAGGTATATTGGTTGGTTAAAATATATAATAAAAGGGTAAATTAGATAAAAATTATGTGTCAAATTGAAAACTCTAGAAATTTTTGAAAAAACTGTTGACTTTTAGATAATAGTGTAGTATAATAATTAAGTCGCTAAGAGAGAAACCCAGAAAGTGATAATGCGGGAGCATAGCTCAGCTGGGAGAGCATCTGCCTTACAAGCAGAGGGTCACAGGTTCGAGCCCTGTTGTTCCCACCAAACAACCTTAAGCATTACAGCTTAGTGGTTGTAAAGATAGTGTAGATAATGGTCCGTTAGTTCAGTTGGTTAGAACGCCAGCCTGTCACGCTGGAGGTCGACGGTTCGA
>CAZAOY010000074.1:0-10280 GCA_964486925.1 uncultured Oscillospiraceae bacterium | reverse complement strand
CTTACTTCGTAGAAGTAAGACTGCCAATTGTCTTGAGGTCTAAAAAATCCCACTGACGTAGCACCTCATATGCCGCAAGTGCCACAGTGTTTGATAGATTTAGGCTTCTGGCGGTGTCCGCCATTGGAATCCTCACACAGCGGTCAAGGTTTTCTCTAAGCAGATCCTCGGATAACCCCGCATCCTCTCTGCCAAAGAATAGATATACATTACCGCTATAGCTGGTGTCGGAGTAGATATTCTGACTTTTGGTAGAAAAGAAGTAGTATTCACCGGGATTTTTAGTGAAAAACTCCTCGATACTATCATAGTAGGTAATAGAAAGCTCATACCAGTAGTCAAGTCCCGCCCGCTTTAGTTTTTTATCGTCAACGGTAAAACCCATAGGCTTAATGATATGCAAAGCGGAGTTTGTTGCAGAGCAGGTTCTTGCGATATTACCTGTGTTTTGCGGAATTTGGGGGTGCACTAGTACAATGTTTAGTCGATTATTTGTTACATCACTGTTCATTTTATCCTCGTTAATATCTTTATATTGGATATTTATCCTTTAAAATCTTGTATTTAGCAATAGCTTGTGTATTATTTTACCAGATTTTTTTGCTAAAAACAAGTCTTTTTCTATAAATAATATATTTTAGATTAAATCCAATAAATTTTAACAGATTTTTCATACCTTTAGTGAAGAAATGAGGTAGAATAGTAAAGAAGTAACTTAAAGTTTGTAAAGATAACTGTATACTATATCCCATTTTAGGGTGTCACAGTTTTTTAATTAGATAAGTATACTAAAGGAACTTAGTACAAAACTTAAGACTTTTATCTACGTTTTGTGCTCGCTTAGAGTTTGGCAATAAATATACCGAAATTGTAAAATATAATTGAGTTTGCATTAATGCTATCCAAAGATAGCATTAATGTTATTCTAAAGATAGCATTAATGCTAACGATAAGATAATACTAGTTAAAAAGTTTGGAGGAAAGCTGTTGTTTGGGTATATAAAGCCGTACAAACCAGAGATGAAATTTAAGGAATTTGATATATACAAAAGTATATACTGCGGCTTTTGCAAACTTTTAGGCAAGAATTACGGGTCGATCTACAAGTTAACGCTAAGTTATGATTTTACGTTTGTTGCCCTTTTATCAAAATCAACCCAACAGGAGGAACCCTGTGTTACAAAATGCAGCTGCCCCACACATCCATTTAGCAAACGCAAATGCACCAATCTTTCCGATAATAGTATGCTATCTTCTGCGGCTATTATGCTGTTAGCGCTAAAGCTAGAGGATGACATAAGTGACAGTAGATTCTTTAAAAGGACATTTTACAAGACTCTAAGCCTGCTGACTAAGGGTGCTTATAAAAAATCAAAACGGCTCTATCCCGAGCTTTATGAAGCCTTTTCACAAACCATTAAGACACAAAATCAACTGGAAAAACAAACAAACCTTACAATTGATGCGTACAGTCAGCCTACAGGGGATAGCTTAGCATATTTATTTTCTTGTTTATCCCAAGACAGCACACAAAAACGTGTGCTAGAGCGGTTAGGACTTTTGATTGGGCGGTATGTATATCAGGTGGATGCGCTAGATGACCTTTCCAGTGATATTAAATCAGGGAGCTTTAATCCATATAAACCGTTAATAGATAACTCCTCAGCAAAAGCTACCCAGAGCGTAAAGCAAGATATTTCAATGAGTATTAACCTTTTAATCGGGGAAATTATAAACACATATGAACTTTTAGAGATAAAGAGATATAAAGAGGTATTGGATAACATTATCTATTTTGGACTACAAAATACAGTAATGACAATCTGCTCGCGCAATAAAGATAGAATGGAGTTTACAAATGAAGAATCCGTATGAAGTCCTAGGCGTAGATAGAAATGCTACTGAAAAGCAGATTAAGGATGCCTATCGGGAGCTTGCAAAGAAGTATCATCCCGATAACTATACCGACAGCCCGCTCCATGATCTTGCAGAGGAAAAGATGGCAGAGGTTAATGCCGCCTATGACGAGATAATAAATAACGCTCCTAGCAGTGAGCCTGCAAATGGTGGGTATAGTGGCGGTGGGTCGAATACCAACAGGCATTCTAACTATATTGACGTAAGAACGCTAATAGGGCAAAATCGCTTAGTAGAGGCGGAGGAGCTTTTAAATGGTGTACCGCTTAAGGGCAGAGATGCCGAGTGGTACTTTCTTAAAGGCACAATATTTCATAACCGCGGTTGGATGGATGACGCCTACAACAACTTCAACTCAGCATATAACCTAGATCCAACCAATATGGAGTATCGTGATGCGTTTCTAAGGATGAACCGCAACCGTACAGCTAACTTCGGACAAGGCTACAACGCTAACAGGGGAGGGTATCGTCCTGCACCTGGCGGGTTAGGCGGGTGCACCTGCTGTGATCTTTGTGCGGGATATATGTGTCTTGACTGCTGTTGTAACTGTATCTAAAGCCACCCCTTTAGCGTGATAACGTGAGGATTTGTCTCACATATAAAAACTAACCTTGGTGATTTTTAAGTTAAATGAGTATAATTCGCTACCCAATTAGTACTAATTGGGTACATCAGTTGTTAGAGAGATTATTAAATTAAGGATATAAGGAGAGATCCCCCTAGATGAATAAAAAATCTAAACAGATAAGCTTTGGCGGGATTATCTGTGCCTTAAGTATCGTATTTTTGTCCTTAAGCTCGTTAATTCCTATGCTAGAGTACACAAGCCCCGCTTTGGCAGGTGGAATTTTGGGTTTTTTGGTTATCGAGTTTAACAAGAAAACTGCTATAACCGCCTATATTGCGGTGTCGCTGCTTTCCCTTATAACAATACCAAATAAAGAGGTTGTGGTTATATTTATCGGCTTTTTTGGGATATATCCTATAGTAAAAAGTGTGGTAGAGCCGCTTAAAAACGGTTTAATAGCTACACTTATTAAATTTGTAGTCTTTAACGTTTGTATAATCCTCTCCTACCTTCTAATTGTAAATGTCTTAGGGATTCCTGAGGTTTTATCCGATTTTGAAAAGTTTGGGCACTACTCTATCGCTATCCTTCTAGCGGCGGGAAACGGTGCGTTTTATCTTTATGATATCGTACTAAGCCGTGTTTATATCCTCTATATTAAGCGTATAAGCGCTAGACTAAACCTTAGGTAGCAGGATGAATAATATGAGATTTAAACGAGTGTATGTGGAGATTACAAACATCTGTAACCTTAACTGTAGCTTCTGTCCACCTACAAAAAAACCACCCCAGATGATGAGTGTAGAGCAGTTTACCCATATCGCAAGCCAGCTGCCACCCTACACCGAATACATCTACCTTCATATAAAAGGTGAGCCGCTACTCCACAAAAACCTTAAAGAGATCCTAGACGTCTGCAAAAGATATAACCTTATGGTAAACCTCACCACAAACGGTACCCTGTTAGCCGATAATATCAAGCTTTTAACTACCCATAATGCGGTAAGACAGATTAACCTATCCCTGCACAGCCTGTGTAACCGAGATGAGAATTACATCGCCGAGTACATGAAGAATGTAGCGTTGCTTTTTGATAACAGAGGGGATACCCCTCCATACATACAGCTTAGATTATGGACTATTAAGGATAAGGATGACAGATATATAAAGCTAATCGCCAAAAATCTGGCAAGCTATAGCGGGGTTTTAGAGTCGGATATCCTAAACAGCATACAGGTTGGCAGTTATTTTACCTTAATGCCAAGAGTATTTTTAGACTACGATAAAGAGTTTGTCTGGCCTAGCTTAGACAATGAATATATATCAGATACAGGTAAATGCTATGGGCTTATAAGCATGATCGGTATACTCTGCGATGGTACGGTTGTACCATGTTGCTTGGATGGATCGGGAGATTTAAGCCTTGGTAATATATTTATTACAGATTTATGCGAGATTATAGAGAGCAAAGCTGTAAAAGAGTTTACACAAAATATGAAGTACAAAAGGTTAACTGGGGAGCTTTGCAAGCGTTGCGGCTACCGTTTGATCTTTGATCGAGGGGTTAAGGGGGAAGTTACAGATGGTAAACAAGACAAAATCACACGACACAGCAAGGGTTAGATATAAGATAACTAATCTGGAATGGCAGTATCTGTTTTCAAAGTCACTGCTTGAGAGCAATAGCGTGGAACGTTACAAGGTGTGCCGTTATGGGTACGCCTTAAAAAACATGTTAGCCTGCGCTACACCGCAGATAGATACCGAACTAATCGTAGGAAAGCCGTCAGGCCGCCCGATTACAAAGGCGGAGGAGTTTGAATGGAACTGTATAAGACAGTGGGTTTTACAGGATGATATATGGTACAGTGAGATCGGTATCTGTGCCCCTCTAGATCTGGATTACATACTAGAGCATGGTCTGCTTAGATACTCCGCAAAGCTTTCGGACGAGATAAATATAATGGATATTACAGAGGTTAAGAATGTGCGCCGCGCTAACTTTTATAAGGCTTGCGGCTATGTAATCGAGGGTATCCTATCCTTTACAGACAGCTACAAAAAGAAGGCGATGGAGCTTATCGAGGTTAATAAAAATACCAGAAGAAAGGCAGAGCTTCGCACAGTAGTAAAAAACCTTTCAAACGTACCAGCAAACGGTGCGGCATCCTTCTATCAAGCGCTACAGCTAATCCATCTTTTAACCATCCCACTCTCCACAAGAGCGTATGTTATACCATATGTTAAGGATATAGTACCACAGCTAGAACGGTTTTATCTAGCGGATGAAAAGAAGAATAAAAAACAGTTTGCTAAGGCAGATACCTTTATGATATCCTTCCTTAAGATGCAGCTTCGTCATAATCCTTTAGGGTATGACCTAATTAAGGTTGCTTTTGAGAAGGAACGTGCGGTAAGAAGCAGTCCGTTTTTAGATTTCGTTCAAGGTTGTTACGACAGGGTAAAGACCGCATCTAAAAAGCCGTACTATATACTGGACGAATGCGGAGAGGACAGCCTACCTACCTTCTCCTCCTACCAAGGGTTTGTGTCTATGTCAAACATTAACTTTTTAAATATACTAAGCCGTGTTCTAGGGATTGATGAAGGCGGTAGTGTAAGCCTTATCGTAAGCTTTGATAACCTAAAGTCTAGATGTATCCATGAGATAAGGAATGTACTACAGGTAATCATGATTGATGATAATACAAAGCTTTATGAAGGTCAAAACGATTACTTTGAACTGCTTTTATCCTGCTTTAACAATAGCAGTATCACAGCAGGGAATGATATTAGCCAGGGTAACGATGAAACTCGGGACGTGCTTCTAACCTTTAGCGGACTAGGGGTACTAATCGGTGTTCTGGTTGACATTAACGAAAAGGTTTACATTACCCATAGCATGACCTATGTAGACTACTGCAACAAGCTAAAGGAGAACAAACAACGTCTGCTAAAGAGCAGTAGATGGCTTAGACATTCCGCAAGGAACAGTGAGTACCAAGAGCTTATGAATGAGTTTGAGGGTATTATTAAAAGCTACTGTAGCACCTTTAAAACTGCCTTTGACGGTAATTTTATCTGTGACCGTGCAAACCGTATCGGCTCTTACAGTATTGTAAATGATATGGATGAAAATAGCTAGTTAGCATTATACATAAAGATAGACCACCAATAAACCTATATTCGTATTAGTTACGATATGGTGTTTATTGGTGGCTTTGGTTTGTGTGCAGTCGATGTTATAAGGGCCCGCACCACAAAACCTACGTTATACGTACAAACAACGTGACCTGTCCTACAATATCCTTATAGAGATAAAATGTAGGAATATGTTAGGTTTCAAAAGGATCTTCGTTTTGTGTAATGGCGGTTTCGGTTGCGACAAAGTAGATACAATCACAATCACATACCATCGAGATGCAGTTGTATTCATTTAAACAACAGTATCCGTCCTGCTGATATATGCAGTTTTTGTCACATGTAGAGAAGTTCATCTTAAAGACCACGCCCCAAGCAAGCACACTGGTTTAGCACGGAGCTTCCTTTCATTTTATTATCTTCCAAATTTGCCTCCTGTTTATTTTTATTTCCACTTATATATTTTCAATTTAGTGATAAAATATTACAAGCTAGAAAATAAATTTTGAGGAGAAACAAGATGGGCAGTAAAAAAAAGATATTAATGTCGGTGGTAATTCTTGTGGCGGTATCAGTTCTGCTAACGGGATTTGTCTTAGTTATATATGTTGAGAACATACCAAAGATATCGCTTATAACCCCTGTGGATAAGGTGGTTACCGATAGTATGTATGTAAGTGGTAATATTGTGGAGCGTTCTAGGCGAAACATTAAGGTAGACATCCCTGTGGTGATTAACAATGTCTATTACGATATCGGTGACAAGGTAAAGTACGGTGATGTGATTGCGGATATCGATATTGAGAGCACAAAGTCAGCACTTATAGACTATGTATCCACAATGTCAAACATACCTGAAAAGTACCTAGCACTCGCTAACACAGGCGACTTTGCAGGACAACAGCTACTAAACTTTATCCCAGACAAAGTTATAGCCTCATCCTCAGGCACTATAACAAACCTTAACATGACTTCTGGCTTTACCACCCAACTTGGTGAAACGTTAGCCACCATATCCGATCTCTCAAAGCTTTACGGTAAGTTTAGTGTTTTGGAGGATGTGGTAGGAAAATTTAAGATAGGGGACGAGGTAATCTACAGCACCGCCGCTAATACCGACAAAAGCTATATCGGCAAGATAGTTTCAATCTCACCCACCGCTACTGAAAAGCTTGTAGGCTTAACTAAACAAACGGTGGTGGACGTGTTTATCTCTACAGACAGCACCCCAGAGCTAAAGGCAGGGTACTCAATTTCAGGAACAATTAAGAAAAGCCCCGATTATAAAGCACTATCACTGCCATATTCAGCGATAAGCCAGGATCATAAAAACAATGAATTTGTCTACATCTATAAAAACCATGTCGCTATAAAGCGGTACATCGTAACCGGTAAAGAATTTGAATCGGTTGTGGAGATTAAAGAGGGAATTAACAAGGGTGAAAAGGTTATATTAAACGCACAGCAGATTAAGAATAACTACAGCTTTGTTAGGCTAGACGATACCGCACAGATTAAACCATTTACTACAAATGAAGAATAACTTTAGACAAGCTATATTATCTAGCAACATGTGTAAATTAACATAACAATAGCACCAATATTTTATTACCCAATAACAAGCTGAATGGGGGTATTATTAGATGTTTGATATATTTGCAAGTAGTTATAAAAATATCTTTAGAAAAAAGACCAGATCCTTCCTCACAATACTAGGGATCTCTATCGGGATACTATCGGTTATTATAATCTCACTAATCGGTGAGATTGGTAAAAAATCTATAAACAACGAGCTTAACAGCCTAGGGATAGATGGTATAGCCTTTAGGACAGAGGGGGATTCTCTCCAGACTCTATCTGAGTCTGATCTTTCTAGAATTAGAAACATGAACAATGTAAAGTACGCAACCCCGTTAAACTCGCTGTATAGTCAGGTTATGGTAAAGAATACCGAACTAAGAAGCATTATCTTCGGGGTAGACGCAACCGTAAACAACGTAGTCGCACTTGATATTATCTACGGCAGACTAATACGTCAGTCTGATATCGACCAAAACAAACGGGTTTGTATAGTAGACAGAAACTTTGCGATAAACTCGTATAACAGAGAGAATATAGTGGGTAAAACCGTAAAGATACAGATAGACAATCGATATCAGGAGTTTAAGGTTATCGGGGTGGTAGCCACAGGCGGAAATATGATGCAACAGCTAATGGGCGGGGTAGTACCTACCTTTATCTACGTTCCAATAACCACAATGCAGATCTACCTAGGAAGCACCGAGATAACCCAAATAGCCGCAAACTTTATCGATGATACCAAACAAGAAAGCACAGTTAACTCAATAATAAACACCATATCAGAAGGAAAAAAGGTGGTAGCAGAGGATCTTAACAAGCAAAAAGCAAACCTAAACGGGGTGTTAAACTCCATAACGTTAGTGCTTTCAATAATTGCTTCTATCTCTCTGATCGTAGCAGGTCTATCGGTTATGACGGTAATGCTAGTTACCGTTACCGAAAGAACAAAGGAGATTGGGATAAAAAAATCTATTGGAGCAAGTAATGGGCGGATACTACTGGAGTTTTTGGTAGAATCCCTTCTACTATCCCTAATAGGGGTGACAATTGGAACTGTGGTGGCGGTTTCTATCGTGTACCTAGGGTGTCTATGGATTAATGTGGAGTTTGTGGCTTCCATTAAGTTAATCGCTGTACCTCTGGTAATCACCATGCTGTCGGGGATTTTGTTTGGGATATTCCCAGCGATAAAGGCATCAAAGCTCTGCCCTGTAAAAGCTTTGTCACAATAGTAGGTATAAGCCCCTAGCGAAATGGTGTACCGTGTCGCTAGGGGCAAAATCATTGTAAGGAGCGAATACTATACAATCTTGGTTGTCCAGTCCTCAACATTCCAGATGTCGGTTACGATATCTTGGTAAAACTCTGGCTCATGGCAAACAAGCAGTACGGTACCCTTAAAGTCCGCAATAGCCTTTCTAAGTGAATCCTTAGCGTCCACATCTAGGTGGTTTGTAGGTTCATCTAGTACCAGCAGATTACATTCAGTAAGCATTAGATTACATAGTCTAGCCTTGGCGTTTTCACCCCCGGACAGTACCCTCATCTGGCTTGTAATATGCTCGTTGGTGAGTCCACACCTAGCTAGTGCACCCCGAACCTCTGCGTTGGTCATGGTAGGGTAGCTATCCCAGATATAGTCAAAGGCGGTTTTTTCGGTTTCGGCGGATTCCTGCTCAAAGTAACCTACCTGTATAAACTGATCGTGGACAACCGTACCTGAGTATGGTGTTATAATCGAGAGGATGGTCTTTAGCAGGGTAGATTTACCCACACCGTTAACCCCTTTTATCGCAATCTTTTTGTTGCGTTCCACTACAAAGTTAAGGGTGGAGGTGAGCGGAGAGTCGTATCCGATAACCAGATCGGTAGCCTCCACACAAAGCTTTCCAGGGGTTCTTGCTTCCTTAAACTTAAAGGTAGGCTTAATCCGCTCGCCTGAAAGCTCGATAATATCCATCTTGTCAAGCCGTTTTTGGCGGCTTCGTGCCAGTGTTGCGGTTGCGGCTCTGGCTTTGTTTTTAGCGATAAACACCTCTAGCTGTTCAATCTCTTTTTGTTGCTTTTCATAAGCCTGTTCAACCTGACGGCGCTTAAGCTCATACATCTCCATAAATCGGTTGTAGTCCCCTGTATATCGTGTCAGCGTTGCGGATTCGACATGGTAGATTACGTTTACCACCTCGTTTAGGAAGGGGATATCATGTGACACTAGGATAAATGCATTTTCATAGTTAATTAAAAAGTTTTTTAGCCAGTAGATATGATTTTCGTCCAGAAAGTTTGTCGGCTCGTCAAGAATTAGGATCATCGGGTTTTGCAGTAGTACCTTTGTCAGCAGTACCTTCGCGCGTTGACCGCCGCTAAGCTCGGTTACATCACGTTCCAGTCCAATCTCACCAAGCCCTAAACCGTTTGCATACTCCTCAATCTTTGAATCGATTACATAAAACCCTCCGTGTTCTAGCTCCTCTTGAATCTCGCCCGCCTCTTGCATTATCCCTTCAAGCTCATCCTCGGAGCATTCGCCCATCCTGTCATACAGCGCTAACATCTCCTGTTCAAGCTCGTACATATGGCTAAATGCTTCCCGCAGAATGTCACGGATTGTCCGCCCCTTCGCTAGGGTTGAGTACTGGTCAAGGTAACCGGTGGTAATACGGTTACACCACTCTACCTTGCCTTCATCCGGCATAAGCTGACCTGTAATTATATTTAAAAAGGTGGATTTACCTTCTCCGTTTGCACCGATTAACCCTACATGCTCACCCTTAAGCAGTCTAAAGGTAGCGTTTTCAAGTATCCGTCTTGCCCCAAATCCATGTGTCAAATTCTCAACGTTTAATATGCTCATTTAACTTCTCCCGTTTTATCTATCAAACCTTTATACGGTCTGCATTATATACAAATGCTACATTTAAGATTTACTTCCATATCAGTGTTTATTATACCATAGATGAAAGCCGTGTAGGCTTTCTACCTTAGAAGGTAAAATAAACACATCGTTGTAAATCGAAGATTTACTTCCATATCAGTGTTTATTATACCATAGATGAAAGCCGTGTAGGCT
>CAZAOY010000073.1:0-10780 GCA_964486925.1 uncultured Oscillospiraceae bacterium | reverse complement strand
TTGACATCTCTATACAAGCGTTTGTATTTTCAGATATACCAAGATTTTTTTCAAGCTTTTTATACTTTATGCGACTATCTTTTTTAGCATAGTTATTACATATATCCGTTACGTATTTAAAACTGCTATCACTACCATCAGCCATGCAAAGCTCCCAGTTTGTGTATGTTTGTTTTAATACAGATTCTATCATCTCAATTAAGAAATTCTTTGGAGTATTATACAGTGGAACAACTATACTAAATTTAATATCCTTGCTAAAGCGTGTATTTAATTGCTGCTTACGTTGTTCCTCAGTTAAAATATGAGTCTTATAGTATTCATTAATCCTATATTTAGTAGACACTTTTCGCCTTACTTTAAAATATGTTTGCTTAATTCCATGATTCTTAATGGAGTGGATACCTTTATCAAATAAACTAAAATACCTATTTTTTTTGAGAATGTCTAAAACGACACGAAATGGCTTAGTAATCTTCCAGAAAAAGGAGTTGCTAATTATATTGTATGAGTCCATGTAACTACGTCTTTCAGCAGTAATTGTAGTAATAATTCCTTCACACTCATTTATCTGATATTCACGTTGTTTTATCAATGCGTGTAAAGCTTCTAACTCGTTATCTTTATCACTAATAATTCTGAGTTTTTCTGCGATTAACTCTTTGTTACAAGAAATTAATTCCATATTCTTAGTAGCTAATACTTCATTTTCTGATTGCAAATAATTATTCTCATTTTCTAATTTAAGTAATGACTGTCTTAACTCATTAATACTGTTGTCTTTTTCAGTTAAAATTTTAGTATATGAACGTTCGGTAATACGCTTGTGTCGCTCATAATCTTCTACAACATTAATAAAGCTTGCTGCTTTCTTAAAGCAGAAAGCCCACTCTGTAATGTATGTAGGCGCAAAATTAATGCAGTTGTAAAACTCATATTTTGCAAAGTTCTTTGCCCAATACTCTGGTTGTTGAACATTAAAGTGAGTTGCTTCAGTAGTATCGTATGGTGAAGATGATATAAGAATTGTGTCAGAATACCCACATATCTTTTTAATGAAATGTAAACCATCTTCTTCATATAGATGCTCTATTACCTCAATTGAAACTACTAGGTCGAATTTTTTAGGAAATGATGTTGGTAGGTCATCTAGAGCAGATTGAACAGCTAAATAAGGTTTAATACCTTCTTTCGCCATAGAAATAGCATATTCAGATATATCGATTCCATAACTCTCGACCCCTTTATCTCTTAATGCTTTGACAAGATAACCAAACGCACATCCAACATCTAACACTGATTTAGGGTTAAACTTATTAATAATATTAGTTGCAATATACCCAAAAAAAGCTTCCCAATGCTCTGTCTTACTATAATCTTCTCCACAGCAATGTTTATAGTAATCTTTGTCAAATAAAGATTTCATCTATACCCCCTCATACTCCCCACAGACCATACCCGCTTCACCTATCATCTTAACCTTCCCCTTCTCAATCCAAGCGCACCTGTCGCATATACGTTTTACCTGCTCGATTGAGTGGGATACGAATATTACTGTAGTTCCGCTGTTCATCATATCCTTCATACGGTTTTCACATTTCTCTTGAAACTTATAGTCACCTACCGACAAAATCTCATCCGCTATCAAGATATCAGGCCGTGTGCAGGTCGCTACAGAAAATGCTATCCTCGCTACCATACCAGATGAGTAGTTCTTCATAGGTACATCGATAAATTCTGCTATCTCGGAAAATTCCACTATCTCATCAAACTTTTCTCTTATATACTGCCTTGTATAACCTAATACCAACCCATTTAAAAAGATGTTCTCGCGCGCGGTAAGCTCCATGTCAAAGCCTGCTCCCAGCTCGATAAGCGGGGCTATGCTGCCGTGGGATGTTACAGTACCTGTTGTAGGCTTGTACACACCTGCAATTATCTTAAGCAAGGTGGATTTCCCGCACCCGTTTAGACCAACAATACCAAATACCTCGCCTTTTTTTATATCGAGTGTTATACCATCGAGCGCTGTAAACCTGTCTATCTTAACATTACCCTTTACAAGCTTTATTAGGTATTCCTTGAGCGAGAAGATAGGCTCACGGGATAGATTAAATACCATCGAAACATCCTTTACCTCCACAATATTCAAGCGTTCTCCCTCCTATACGTAAAGTACAAATCGATCTTGATACTTTTTAAACACTAGTCCACCAATTAGCAAAAACCCAAACGCAAACAATAAACAGTATAGATTAGTCTTTAAACTTGGCACCGTACCATATAAAACACACTGCCTAAAATAATCTACGAAATGTACCAAAGGGTTAATATTTAGCACCCACCTTAATTTCTCTGGAATGATCGTATAAGGGTAGAATATTGGTGTAAAAAAGCTAAGCGCTGTAAGAAATACGCTGTATAGATGGATGGTATCCCTAAAAAATACCGCCGCTACCGACAGGATAAGACCCGCCCCAATCGAAAAGATTAGCACGTAAATTAAAGGTATCGGGAATAAAAACAGTGTTAGATGTAACGGTGTTTTGGTAAAGAGCATTACAATTACCACTGCAATAAGTGAAAACATTAGGTTGACGAATGCAAATATTACCTTCTCAAGTGAAAACAGATACTTTGGTATATATACCTTTTTTATCAGTGAAGCGGAACTAAGTACCGAACCCATCGCTCCATTAGTTGCCTCGGAATAAAAGTTAAATATTACCGATCCTGTTAGATAATATATAGGAAAATTAGGTATGTCAAATCGAAATATATATGAAAACACGAGTGTTATTACAAGCATCATTAATAGCGGATTTAATACGCTCCAGATTACCCCTAAAACTGATCTTCGATACTTTATCTTAAAATCCCTTGCTATTAGGTCATATAACAGAGGTAGAAATCTCCTAAAGTTATAAAAATACTGCTTCATTATATAGTGTTAAGCTCCTTAATATAGTCGCAAAGCGCATGCTGCCATGTAGGTAGCCGCTTAAATCCATTTTTATCAAGGCTGTCTTTGCTAAGCCTTGAGTTTAGAGGTCGTCTTGCCTTTGTGGGGTATTCAGAAGATTTAATACCATTTACCTTTACATCCATCCCCGCTTGTTTGAATATCTCACGTGCAAACTCTGCCCAGCTACAGTATCCCTCGTTGGTGGCATGGTATACGCCATACCTGACGGTAGCTAGCATATCGCAGATTAATACGGCAAGATCCTTTGTGTAGGTGGGTGATCCTATCTGGTCATCCACAACATTTATTTCATCCTTTTCCTTGCCAATCCTTAGCATGGTCTTTACAAAGTTATTTCCATTCACCCCAAATACCCATGATATCCGCAGGATAAACAGCCTGTCTACTAGCTCCCTTGCAATCTCCTCGCCCTGTAGCTTAGTCTTGCCGTATATACCAACAGGCGCCTTCTCATCATCAATCTGATAGGCGGTATCACCTTCACCCGAGAACACATAGTCGGTTGAGATGTGCACTAGCTTACATCCTAACTCCTTGCATACAAGCGCAATGTTCTTTGTACCGGTGACATTAACTCTATGACATACTTCCTCTTCATCCTCTGCTTTGTCAACCGCAGTATAAGCCGCACAATGTACCACCGCTTGGATATCGCTCTGTTTAGCCATATACTCTTGTACCGCTGATAGATCGGTAATATCAAAATCATCTATATCAACACCGATATTTGGGATGTTTTGAGAGGTTAACCGTTTACATACATCATAACCTAGCTGTCCCTTTACGCCTGTAACAATTATCATAACAAACTCCTATATCTTCTTGTCCTGTGCTAACCGTAGAATCCGTCTAAATACAAACTCCGGCAGAAATGGCATTACCGATTCTATCTTTATAGGGTGCACTCCGTACGACCTGTACCTTAGCATTATCCATAAATCCATTAGGGAAACCCTGTTAAAGTATCTAACCCTCGCCTCCACCCACAGACTTAACTGCTGTAGCGTTTCGCTAAGTTCATCATACCCACTAAGCCTGTCACTTAATGACTGTATCCGATTTTTAAGACCTACTAGCCTAATGTTACAGTAGCTCTGCTTGTCGGTTACCCCTGTTAGAATCCCTGTCTGATTAAAACCATGCTGTCTATACCCTACTAAGGTGTCGGGGATAAATACCACCTCACCATGTAGCGCACCGTAGACAGCTAGCCAATGGTCATGTACCATATCATCCGAAAACGGCACTGCCGCTTTTGCTATGTCTGCTCGAATTATCATAGCACACCCTGTCACACAGTTGCTTACAAGCAGATCCTTTGCAATTCCCTTGCCATATCTAAAAACTGTACGTTTTCTAATCTCTTTAATACTATTATTCGTCCTTTTGCCGTTTTCATCCATGATATATAGGTCGCTGTAACATATTACCGCACCAGTCCTTGTAATACTTTCCATCAATACGCTAATCTTATCGCTTCGCCAGATATCATCCTGATCGCAGTAGGCTATATACTCCCCCCCTGCGGCTAATGTTAACCGCTCGAAGGTTTTGTTTGACCCTATATTAATATCGTTTCGTATAACTTCATAACGGACGTTACCAATACATTGCCGTACTATGGCTTCATCCAGTGGATGTTCAGGGCAATCATCACAGATTAACAACTCAAGGTTACAATAATCCTGATCCTTAATTGATATTAGCTGTTCCCTAAGCCAAATCTTGTTAGGATTGTATACAGCTAACACCACCGTTACTAACGGACTATCGGTTTCCATATATCTTTTCATAATAGTTTTGGTACTCTCCGCTAATAATGTCCTGCCACCAGTCTTTATTCTCTAGGTACCATGCTATCGTTAGCTTTATCCCTTCATCAAATGGGGTGGTAGGTAGCCAGCCTAGCTCGCTGTGTATCTTTGTCGGGTCGATTGCATAGCGCATGTCATGCCCCTTGCGATCGGTTACAAAGGTTATCAAATCCTCACTCTTGCCTAGCTCACGAATAATGGTTTTAACTACCTCTAGGTTTGTCCTCTCATTGTGTCCGCCGATGTTATATACCTCACCAACCCTACCGTTTCGCACAATCATGTCGATTGCGATACAGTGATCCTTTACGTACAGCCAGTCACGCACATTCTCGCCCTTGCCGTAGACAGGGAGAGGCTTGTCTGCAATTGCATTCGCTATCATCAGCGGAATTAGCTTTTCTGGGAAGTGGTATGGGCCGTAGTTGTTTGAACAACGTGAGATAGTTGCAGGCACTCCAAAGGTTCTGTGGAATGCTTGTACTAAAAGATCCGCACTAGCCTTGCTTGCAGAGTACGGGCTTGATGTATGGATAGGCGTTTCCTCGGTAAAGAATAGCTCAGGCCTATCTAACGGTAGATCACCATAAACCTCGTCAGTAGAAACTTGATGATATCGCCCTACCTTGTATTTTCTGGTAGCGTCCAATAAAACCTGCGTGCCTAGTATGTTAGTACGTAAAAACACCTCTGGGTCTTCGATAGAACGGTCAACGTGACTTTCAGCCGCAAAGTTTATCACTACGCTTGAAGAGTCAAGGTTTTCCTGCTCAAACAGTCTAAAGATACCCTCTCTATCGGTTATATCCTGCTTGTAAAACTTAAAGTTTGGCTTGTCCATTACGGACTTTAAGGTGGACAGATTACCCGCATAGGTCAGCGAGTCCACACAGATAATGGTATCTTCGGGATACTTTTCCACCATCATGTGTACAAAGTTTCCTCCTATAAAACCTGCTCCGCCTGTTACTAATATCTTCATACTAACGCTCCTTATCCATTACTACTCCCACAAACAATTCAGTTAAAGAGAGATACAACATCCACTAACTGCGGATTAATATTAATAGACAAAACTACAGCCGCTATCCTTTAATAGCGGTGCTTTTGCATCTTTTTCCGATAGAATAGGATTGGTTGTACCCCAATCTATCCCTATCTCGCTATCCGACCATAGTATGCTACGGTCATGCTCATAGCTGTAATAGTTGTCTGTCTTGTATACAAATTCTACATCGGTGGTAAGGGTTACAAACCCGTGTCCAAAGCCACGAGGTAGAAATAACTGCCTTTTATTCTCTGATGAAAGTTCCACCAAAACCCACTGCTTATAGGTAGGCGAACCCTTTCTAAGGTCCACCGCTACATCCAAAACTGCACCCGCAACACAACGCACAAGCTTAGCTTGTGTCATCGGTGTTTCTTGGTAGTGAATCCCCCGAAGCACACCCTTCTCTTTAGAGTATGAGTGGTTGTCCTGCACGAAATCACAATCCATCTCAGGCGCTATATCTTTAATCTTTATCCTGGAAAAGCTTTCAAAGAACCAGCCACGCTCATCACCAAACACCCGTGGCTCTACTATATAAACCCCCGAAAGCTTTGTCTTTATCACATTCATAAATACACTCCGTCTATATAAAAGTAACTGCTTACCCACGTATCGTTTTATGTTTTACACATTGCACGTTAACACCCTTTAACTACTACGCTAATACTGTATTCTACCACTCGCTACATTCTTTAGATGTTCACCATACGGGCTTTTACCGTAATCATTAGCACTCTTTATAAGCTCTTCCTTGCTAATCCAACCATTCTTATATGATATCTCCTCTAAGCAAGCAATCTTTAGACCCTGCCTAGTTTCTATAACCCTAACATATTCAGTAGCGTCAGACAGGCTGTCAACCGTTCCTGTATCAAGCCAACCATATCCACGACCTAACGTTATAACATCAAGTGTGCCGTTCTCCAGATACATCCTGTTAAGATCGGTTATCTCAAGCTCACCACGGCTAGATGGCTTAACTGCCTTGGCATACTCACAAACCTTGTTGTCATAAAAATAAAGTCCTGTTATTGCATAGTTTGACTTTGGCTTGCAGGGTTTTTCTTCTACCGATATAGCCTTGCCAGCCTTGTCAAATTCAACTATACCAAACCTCTCCGGATCATCCACATAGTACCCAAAGATAGTCGCCCTGCCTTCATTTGAGGCCGCCTTCTTTAGGTGCGCGGTTAGTCCATTACCATGGAAAATGTTATCCCCTAGTATCATAGCGCAGGAATCATTACCTATAAAATCTTCACCAATAATAAATGCCTGTGCCAGACCATCAGGTGAAGGCTGTTCCTTATATGATAGGCTAATTCCGTAACGTGATCCGTCCCCTAAAAGCCTTTCAAAGTTTGGCAGATCGTGAGGTGTTGAAATTATAAGTATCTCTTTAATCCCCGCAAGCATAAGTATCGATAATGGATAGTAAATCATTGGCTTGTCATAAACAGGGAGTAGTTGCTTTGACGTGACCATAGTAATAGGGTAGAGCCTAGTTCCCGAACCCCCTGCTAAAATAATACCTTTCATGTAAACCTCCATATTTCACCGTACAATTATACTTCATATTATACCACAATAATACATGTTAGTCAACGATTTTTAATAATTTCTACAAATACGTGAGAATTTAACATATTTAGTACAATTTACTCATTTATAGATATAGTAAAAACACCTCCTCTTCAAAAGGGGGTGCTTTTACAATTAGGTGCTTTACTATATATCTACTGTTTCATCATCTCTTCGGCAGTCTTTAGTACTGTGTCGGTTATTATCCCTGTGCCTATAATACGAGCAAGCTCTGCCTTTCGACTCTCTGTATCAAGCCTTACAATGCTAGTTATCGTTTCTTCTCCTTGTGTCTTTTTGCTAATAAGGTAATGGTTAGAGGCTATTGCGGCTATCTGTGCAGAATGTGTTACACAAAGCACCTGTTTATGGTTAGAAACCTCCTTTAGCTTTTCGCCAATCCTTGTAGCGGTTTTTCCGCTTACACCGCTGTCGATCTCATCAAAGATCATCGTCTTTATCTCTGATGGATCGTTGTCATCATAGCTTTCATTCATTATCTTTGTAATGGCTAACATTATCCGTGATAGTTCACCGCCCGAGGCTATCTTTGCAAGAGGCTTTGGGGTAGTTCCCTTGTTGGTCACGATGTAGATCTCCGCCGTCTCTCCACCATTTTGGTTTAGCTTGCATGGTGTAAACTTAACCTCAATGTAGGCGTTTGGCATCTCTAGAAACGAAAGCTCACTGCACATCTTATCCTCTAGCTGTTTAGCCGCTAAGGTTCGGCTTGCTGTAATCTCCTTTGCAATCTGTACAAGCTTTGCATACATGTCCTTACCCTGCTGTTCTAGATTTACAAGACTTTCTTCATAGGTGTTAATCTGATCCAGTTCCTTTGTGGCAGAGGCTAGGAAATCATAAACTGCGTTTATCGATCCTCCATACTTTGAGATCAACTCCTTTACAAGCTCTAGCCGTTCCTGTTTATCTATTAGCTCCTGCTCGCTAAAGTCAAGCTGTCCTAAAAGCTTTTGTAGCTGAAGATTTATATCATCCAGATCATAACATATCTCGTCCATCCTGTTATAGATATCGTCAATCTGCGGGTAGAGGTCCTTCGCCTGTTTTGTATTGCTACAGATAGCCCTAACCCCGTCGATAACACCACCGTTATCATCATCCCCGCTAAAGATCATGGTAGAGTTACTTAAAAGCTCCTCAATCTTCTTGCTTTGAACCATTAAGGTTATCTCACTTTGTAATGTCTGATCCTCTAGTGGGTTTATATCAGCCGCCCTTATCTCCTCTATCTGGTATGTCAAAAGGTCAATCCTTCGCTCCTTATCACGATTAAGGCTTAGTATGCGGTTTATCTCCTTTTTAATAAGTGCTACCTCTCGAAATACCGCTCGATACTCCGCAAGTAACCCCTTGTTCCCCGCCTGCTTGTCCACTAAGGCTAGGTGGGTAAGCGGATTTAACAGTGTAAGGGTATCATGCTGTCCATGTAGGTTTAGCAGTAGCTGTCCAATCTCCTTTATCACTGCGGTGGTGGTTGGCTTGCCGTTAAGTCTAGACACGCTCCCCCCGTCAGCAGAGATTCTGCGTTCAAAGATTAGTACACCATCCTCTACCTCAATGCCCTCTTGCTCTAGCTTTGCTCCAATCGCCCCTTCTGCGCTAACCCCTGAAAAGGATGCCAAAATTAAAGCATTCTTCTCACCGTGGCGCACTAATTCTTTGCTAGCCCTAGCGCCAAGTACAACATTTACCGCATCGATAACCACGCTCTTTCCCGCACCTGTTTCACCGGTAAATACATTAAGACCTCCGCAAAGATCAAGCGACATCTCCTTTATTACTGCTAGATTCTTTATATATATATTAGTTAGCATAAGCTTCACCACCCTTCAGTTGACCATATAGGCAAGTAACCATTTATTGTCGCTTTGCCTCTCATCATATCGATGTTACTACACTTCATGAATAGCCGTTAATCTCTCTAGCTGTTCCTTTGCCTTCTCCTCGCTGCGAAACAGGATAAATATTGTATCATCCCCCGCAATTGTCCCCACAGGTAGCTCATCAAAGCCCATATTCTCGTAGGCAGTACAAGCGGCATTCGCCATACCCGGGTGACATTTTATAGCAACGATATTCATCGCATAATCACAAGATATAACTGCTTGTTTAAAGATCGAAACATAGTGCACGCCCTGTAAGGTTCCACTGCTGTTATACATGTAGCGGCTGATACCATTGTCATCGGTCATCTTAACCAGACCTAGCTGTTTAATATCACGTGAAAGTGTAGCTTGGGTTACCAAAACACCCTTGTCCATTAGCACGGCTAAAAGCTGTTCTTGGGTAGTTATAACCTGCGACTTAATAATCTTTATAATTAAATTGTGTCGTTCATTCTTCATGTTATCTATGACTATTCCTTTCTTTCAACAGATTAAGGTTTATTACCTAGCTAATTAAACTAAGAGCAATAGTGATCATTAACTATAAAGTCTATACCATTCGATTCTGTAAACTTAATTTGACTTTTTGCTACTGCCAAGCTTTCTTGATAGAATTTCGTGGAAGTTTCTATTATCTAGCTTAATTAGGCTAACTCTCTTATCGCTTATCTTGATACTTACACTATCGCTCTTTCTGACCCGTCTTCCCTGCTCACCGTCCACCGTCATGTAAACCGGGTGGATGTTGTTCTTGCTGTGGGTTATTACTATGTTGTTACTAATGTCAAAGATTATAGTCCGTGTATTTAGCGAATGCGGGCAGATTGGTGTTAGACCTATACAGGACACCGACGGCTCAATTATAGGTCCTCCCGCCGAGAGTGCATATGCTGTAGACCCTGTGGGTGTAGACACTATAACTCCGTCCGCACGATACCCCCCGATAGCACGTCCATCACAGAATACATCCAGATCGATAATCTTAGCTATCGCACCATGGGAGATAACCACGTCGTTTAATGCTAGGTAGGAGGTTTTATTACCCGATCTGTCAAGGTGCTCCACCTCTAAAAATCTGCGCTTATCTAGGGTATAATCCCCCGACACAAGCTTATGTAAAAGCTCGATCTCGCTAAGTTCCAGTCCTGCAAGGTATCCTAGCCTACCAAGATTTATCCCTAAAAGTGGTTTATCATAAAGAGCGGCATGCTTCGCACTATGGATGATAGTACCGTCACCACCTACTGCAATAACGATATCACAGTCCTCTATTAAAGCGAAAAACTCACCAAATCTGTAATACTTGTCCTCAAACACATCCTCAAAGCGCATATCAAACAATACCTCGCACCCTAAAGATAACAGCGTTTGACAGATTATTATGGTGGATTTAATGATATTATCCTTTTGTAGATTCGGCATAACTAGTATCTTCATA
>CAZAOY010000072.1:0-10866 GCA_964486925.1 uncultured Oscillospiraceae bacterium | reverse complement strand
CTAAGAAATAACTCTGCATTATAAAAGTTGTCAAAGTAGTTTATTGGGGTCTGTGTCCCAAACTTAATCCCCTTAATCTCCTGTAGGTTAATATAGTAAACCTTCTGGGCTGTAGGGGTAATGCCTCCGTATTTAAACCTATCAAAGGTTTCCCTCACCGCATCCCCTAGCTTGCCTGAAAACAAAGACGGTAGAGAGGAGTTTTTAACCTCGTAGTAACCTTCCTCAGCGGTAAAGTCTACAATCCTACCTCCGTCTACCAAAAGCATACACTGATTAGGGTATACCTGTATAATCGAACCATTTGAAACGGTGTCTGTACTGCCTTTCTTGTTCGATCCACGTTTCTCACCTCTGCGAACTGCCACCCCTTTTGCACATACTGTGTTGTCCGTCATCTCCGGTGGCCCTATAACCTCTAGCCATTGATCAGCTAACGATCCGCCTATTGTGCTTGTAACTGCCTTAATTAAACCCATAATAAATCCTCCAAATTCTAAGCTTATATCCTTTAATTAAACTGTACCACCTTTTATCTGCTGTGTGACGATTGACGCACAGCAGATAAACTTTAACTGCCTAAAAACTCCTTCGCTACCTTAATTAAGCCATCATAATCAACATCTTCAAATCTTGTAGCGTCCACCGATAAAACCCTACCTACAGGGGTTATCTCTCCTAACTTTTTGTTGCCCTCTTCAAACAACGGATAGATCTCCTTTGAGCTAGGATTCCAATGAACCCAATGCCTTTGTTTGGTTTTACCTCTGCTAACGTATCGGTCAAACAAGGTAGGCAGATCTCCATAGAACAGAAATGTTAAACAGTCATATCCATATTCCTCTATTAATAGATTTATTCTTTCACATTCGTGGGGTCTAAAGTTACTTTCAAGTATTAATCTTTGCCCAACCATAAAAAAACGGGAAGCGATATGGTGCATTACACAAAAGGTTGCCGCACTAAGGGAGTTATATACATTATCCCCTGCATTATTAAAGCTGTCAGCGTAAATCTCTTTAATGGTATCTTTATCAAAGTATATAATTCCAGTTTTATTGGATAATATCCTTGCAAAGGTAGATTTACCTGTCGCACAATACCCGCCTATTAATATTATCTTCTTACCTGTCATATATGCTCTTTCCCAACTACGCTATATCTTTATAATATAAAGACTACCATCTTTAACACCAAAAGAGTATCCGTTTGTCGGTACAGTAAGGCTACTATACTCTGATTTTATAGCTTCCTTACCGGTTTCCATCTCAACCAGACCAAAATTTTGAATACCATCCTGCCCATATGTTAAACCGAGCGCATAGAAATCTGTTCCTTTATCTTCATCCTTTTGTGTCTTTGCTCTAAAGTTTAAAAGCTCATGATAGGTTGGCTTTAATATAACCTTACCATCTTTATTAAGGATTCCAAACTTTTCAACGCTCTCGTCATTGATAATATAGTATTTATAAACATCATAGATATATGTATACTGCGGTTTAATAAGCACCTTACCCTTGTTATCGATGACACCCCATCTATCCGATACAGCATAGGTGTACTGCTTATCCATGCCCTCGCTCAGCATTTCATACTTAAAGTCAAGTATAGTCTTGCCTGATCTATCGATAGCACCGTACCAATCTTTTAGCTTAGCGATATAGCTGTCATTAGAGTAGCTATAACCAAGATAATCATAGTTAAATTTAATTGTCGTCCTGCCTTGTAGATTTATAGCGCCCCATCTACCGCTTGTATCCTGAGCTATCATTATCCCCTTCCAGATATTTCCTTCTAGCTGTTGATATTGAGGTTTAATAACCTCTTTTCCATTAACATTAATTAACCCTTGTCTTTCGCCGCTAGCAGTATAGTTAGTGACAATCGCATAGGATATCTTGTCACTATTGTTGTAGCTAAAATAACCTATATTATCATAGATAAAACCTACCTTAGTTTTGCCTTTAGTGGTAATAATACCCCATTTTTCTTTAGAGTTTTTAACAACAATACAGTTATTATCAATAAGTTTAATATCATCATAGATAGCTTTTACTAGCACCTTACCGGCTTTATCAATAACTCCCCACTTTTCATTCTGCTTAAATGCATATAATCCAGCTTCGTATCCATCCCTTAACTCTTGATAGTTAGTATCTAACACAAACTTGCCGCTTGAATTAACTACCCCGCTCTTTTGGTTTCCGTTTGCGTCCGCATACGTAACTATAGCTAAACCTGTGTGCCAACCAACGTCCGAAACATAGTAATAGTTGTTAGTCCCCGCTACCTTATTAATAGTGGCGGCATTAATAACCTGCGCCGGTGCAATAGCTAACATTAGAGAGATAATAATTAACATTACCACCAAAACCTTATAACCAGACCCAGCCTTAAAGATACCATTAGTGTTACCCATAATTCATTCTCCTTCTTATAGTGAAAATAGATAAAAAACGACCATGCCTATAGTAATAATTATAACATACAAAAATGTAAAGTCAATATAGATAGTGTAATGTTTACAAATAAAATTTTCCCGTACAACCGTATAAGGTTGTACATTTTTTTACACAAGCTGAATATACATTAATATCACTAAAAAAGGGGACTACGATGGAAAAACTATATACTACCGAAAAGGATATATACCATAAAAAAGGATATGAAGATACTTCAGAGTACGATGAATATGAAGGATATGACCAATACGAACAACAGGATGAGGACGATATGATTATCGATGAAAGACCTTCATGTGCTGATAACTGCCCTTTTAAAAGGTGTGCGGGATGTGAAGTTTTAGATGGGATAACAAAAAAAACTATCGTGAACAAAAAAATTAACAAATCAAGATTTACACAGCTACTAAGTTATGTTATAATGATAGTATTAGCGGTTCTAATATTCTACTACCTTGGAAGCTTTTTCTTCCCAGAGCAGACTAGTGACGCAATGGACGCCATCTACTCGTGGTTTGCAAATGACAGCGGTATTAGCCAGGTTATCTCCCGATCGGTAGATTCGGTAAACAAGGTTATTGAAGGACTTTCAGGTGGCGGAGTTATCCTGCCATTTAACGGATTTATCTATTAGATGATGAGGTTTAAGGTAGGCAAAACAGATGTTACCATCTCCTTTTGGTTTGTGGCAGTGCTGACCTTAATGCTGCTTATCGACAGAGGCGGGTATGCAATTGTTAGCATAATTGCAGTTTTAACCCACGAGATGGCGCATATTCTAGCATTCTTTATACTTGGAATCTACCCAAAGCTGGTATCCTTTGAGCTTACAGGTATACGTATTACAAAACCCCAGACCTTGTTGTCTAATCGGGATGAGCTGTTTATCCAGTCGGCGGGTATTATCTGCAACTTTATCTGCTTTATCCTTATGCTCCCTTGGGTGATACGAGGTGGGTTTGTAATAGATAGCTTTTCAGTGCTCTGCTATATGAATCTAGCGGTGGGTGGGTTTAATCTGCTCCCGATATCGGTTTTTGACGGTGGTAAGGTGGTAAGGATACTGCTTTGTAGAATTTTTAGTAGGGATATTAATAAGGCTAACAGGATAGCTAATGTTATCTCGACGGTTACCTTGGTACTGCTTGTAATAGTTGCAGTTTACCTATTATGTAACAATTTAATATAGTAAAGGTTTAAAATTTAGGAAGGAAAAGATATAGATGTTAAAAGAAAGGTTAGAGCGTGTACTGTTAAAGGTGCAAAAGCCCGCACAGTATATCGGCGGGGAGTTAAATAGTGTAGTTAAGGATAAAAACGAGGTGGACATTCGGTTTGCATTTTGTTTTCCCGATACCTACGAGATCGGGATGTCCCACCTTGGTATGAAGATACTTTATGATCTGCTTAACAAGCGGGCGGACTGTTGGTGTGAGCGGGTGTTTGCCCCATGGATAGATTTTGAAGCAATCCTTCGTCAAAACGAGATATCGCTCTACGGACTTGAAAGCCTAGAGCCGATTAATACCTTTGATATAATTGGATTTTCATTACAGTACGAGATGTCCTACACCAATGTGCTAAACATGCTTAATTTAGCGGGACTTCCCGTGCTGTCAAAGGATCGGGATAGCCTTTCCCCGCTAGTTATAGCGGGAGGGCCATGCTGTTGTAACCCTGAACCTATGGCGGACTTTATCGATCTATTTTTACTGGGTGAAGCGGAGGAGTCCATCCATGAGGTTATCGACCTGTACAAGCTATACAAGGATAAATCGGCAAGCAAGCAGGAGTTTTTAATCGCGGCGGCTTCAATTAAAGGGGTGTATGTACCGTCACTTTATGAGGTTTTCTATAACGAAGATAAGACTATAAAGGCAATTACAGCTACCAACGGCGCACCGAGCGTTGTAACTAAACGTATCGTTAACGACCTAGACAAGGTGGTGTTTCCCGAAAATTTTATCGTACCTTATGTGGATATCGTGCATGACCGTGCGGTTATCGAGATAATGCGGGGTTGTATACGTGGCTGTAGATTCTGCCAAGCGGGGTATATCTACCGTCCACAGCGAGAAAAACAGACCGACACTCTATGCAGACAGGGCAAAAGCCTATGCGACCAGACAGGATACGAGGAGCTATCCCTCTCCTCCCTTAGCACCAGTGACTACTCACAGATTGAGAAGCTATTAGGTGAGATGGTGGACTATACCGAACAGAATCAGGTTAACCTTGCAATGCCATCTATGCGTATCGATAACTTCTCAAGCGAGCTACTGGACAAGATTAAAAAGGTACGAAAGAGCGGGCTTACCTTTGCCCCTGAAGCAGGAACTCAACGACTTCGTGATGTTATTAATAAAAATGTCCTTGAAAGCGATGTTTTACGTAGCTGTCGGCTTGCCTTTGAGGGTGGGTATACCGCAGTAAAGCTGTACTTTATGATAGGCTTACCAACCGAAACGCTAGAGGATGTAACGGGGATTACACTGCTGGCGGCAAGCATATTAAATGAGTTTTTCTCCATGCCTAATCGTCCAAAAGGCGGTAGCGGGATTAACATAACGGTATCGGTATCCACCTTTGTCCCAAAGCCTCACACACCATTTCAATGGGTAGGACAGGACAAGCTGGAGGTTATTAAGGAGAAACAGCGACATCTACTGGATACCGTGACCTCTAAAAAGATAAGGGTAAAGTACCACGAGAGTAAGATATCGGTGCTTGAGGGGATGTTTGCCAGAGGTGATAGAAGGTTAGGCAAGCTTATCCACACCGCATGGCAGAAGGGTTGTTATTTTGACAGCTGGGACGAGCATTTCTACTTCGACCGTTGGCTTTCGGCTATAGAGGAGTGCGGACTTTCCATGGAGTTTTATGCAAACAGAGAAAGATCGCTTGACGAGATTCTACCATGGAGTCATATTAACTTTGGGGTTTCGCAGGAGTTTTTAGCAAGAGAGTATAAAAAGGCGTTAGAGCAAAAGGTTACCCCTAACTGTAGAGAGCAATGTTCTGGGTGCTTAGCAAATACACTGCTAGGGGGTGCTTGTTTTGATTAATGCAAGAGTATTTTATAAAAAGCTAGGTCGTGCTAAGTATATCTCGGCACTGGATGTAACCCGTATGGCGCAACGTGCGCTAAAGCGTGCAGATAAGGAGCATGGCTTAAAGCTATGGTATACCGAAGGGTTTAACCCTCACCTCTATGTATCCTTTGCACTACCCCTTTCTCTAGGTTATGAGAGTGAGTACGAAGCTATGGATATCCGCCTACTCGACGACAACGCAGACCTTAACGAGGTATGCCGTATAATAGATTCTGTATTCCCCGCCGATATGCCGGTACTACGTGTAGCAGTACAAAAGGACAAGCCCACCGCTATTACATCAGCGTTATACCATATCCACTACCTAGACAAATCCCACTCACCGCAGGAACTTTGTAACCTATTTAACGAATACTACAACGGCGAGAGTATTATGGTATCCAAAAAGACTAAAAAGGGTAACAAGGACGTTGACATCAAACCCGACTGCCGCCTTGTGTCGGTAGAACCTATTACAGGCGGGATCTTTATTAAGCTAATCACAGCGGCAGGTACACAAAAAACAGTAAACCCATCGCTGTTATCCGACGGATTTACTGCATATATTAAAGGTGATTTAAACGATAACGAAAGATTTACCACTGTTATGCGCAAAGAGGTCTACACCGATAAGGGTACTTTATTTGAATAGTTTTTTAGATGAGTTAAAAGCTGGTACAATCCCATGGTTTTGGGTTTGTACCAGCTTTTACATTTGGGTTAGTATTATGACTGTTCCTCAAAGGTTATCTGGGTTCCGTAGTCCTTCTCGGTAAGTTGCATACCCGCACCCGGTAGATTCTTTGGACGATAGCGGTCAGGTTTATCAAATACCCCTTCGTTATACTCTTTAACCTCGGTTAATACCTTGCCCTTTTTAAGGCTCATAACTGCTACCCCTTGACTGTCGCGGGTAGCCTTTTCATTTATCTTGTCTGGGTTAAAGAGTAGTCGTCTGCCGTCAGAGGATACCATAATATATTCGGGTATAACCGTCGTAGCTAATGTTTGTTTATCCTCTGATGTATTACCGCTTGTGTTATCATCGGCTGGTTCGGTCGTTACAGTAATACCCGGATAAAACATTACTGTGCGAAGCGGATAGCGGTCGCAGTAAGCGTTTGCAAGCTTCTTTCTGTTAGTTTTGGTTTCATATGAAGATAGCGGTATCTTAGACACCTTTCCATTCTCATAAAAGAACAACACATGCCCGCTGTAGTCCTTGGTTACTACTAGAGATATCACATTCTCGTCACCATCAAACCCTAGCTTAGCAGGGATATAATCCCCTAACATGCTAGCCTTTGTATCATCAAAGTCGGCGGCACGAGCCTTGTACACCTGCGCTTTATCGGTGAAGAATAGCAAAGATACATTGTTAGTATGCTCCCCATGGTAGCTGATACTGTCGGTATCCTTCAGCTTCTGCTCCCCTCCCATACGTAGGGATAGCGGGGTTATCTTTTTAAAGTACCCCTCTTTGGTTAGGAATATATTTACAGGATAGTCTGGAATCTCATCCTCCATATCCTGATCCTTTGTGTCATGGTCATACAAAAACATAGTCTTTCTCGGCATAGAGTATTCCTTAATAACACGGTTAAGCTCACCTTCAATAATTGCCATAACCCGCTTTTTATCAGCTAGGGTTTTCTCCATATCAAGGATATCCGCCCTTAATCCTTCAATCTCCTCTAGCCGTTTTAGGATATACTCACGGTTTAGATGACGTAGCTTAATCTCCGCCACATATTCCGCCTGTATCTCATCGATACCAAACCCAATCATTAGATTTGGTACAACCTCGCTATCCTCTGTGGTTTCACGAACAATCTTAATTGCCTTATCGATATCTAGAAGTACCTTAGACAACCCCTGTAGCAGATGAAGCTTATCCCTCTTCTTTTTAAGGTCAAAGCTAACACGGCGTTTTACACACTCTACCCTAAATGCAATCCATTCGGTTAGAATCTCCCTAACCCCCATAACCCTAGGGTATCCTGCTATTAGAATGTTAAAGTTACAGGCAAAGTTATCCTGTAGCGGGGTCATCTTAAATAGGCGGTTCATTAGCTTATCTGGGTCGGTTCCTCGTTTTAGGTCGATGGTAAGCTTTAGTCCGTTTAGGTCAGTTTCATCACGTACATCGGATATCTCTTTAATCTTACCCTGCTTTACATTGTCCACAATCTTGTCGATTATCGCTTCTACTGTAGTGGTAGGCGGAATCTGCAAAACGTCGATACAGTTGTTATCCTTATCATACTGCCATTTTGAGCGGATTACAAATGATCCCCTACCTGTGTTTATGACCTGCTTTAACGCATTTTTGTCCTGAAGGATGTATCCCCCGCCCGAAAAGTCAGGCCCTAGAAGGGTAGTGCTAATCTTATGGTCGGGGTTCTTCATTAGCTCAATGGTAGTAGCACATACCTCTTTTAGGTTAAAGGAACAGATATTACTAGCCATCGAAACCGCAATCCCCACACTGGAATTTACAAGCACCGACGGAAAGGTTGCGGGAAACAAACAAGGCTCGGTAGTTGTGTTATCGTAGTTTGGAACCATGTCAACGGTATCTTTATCGATATCCCGAAAAAATTCGTTGCAGATCTTATCAAGCTTTGCCTCGGTATAACGGGAGGCGGCGTACGCCATATCCCGTGAATAGCATTTACCAAAGTTACCCTTACTGTCCACATAGGCATGTAGTAACGTTTCATTCCCCCGTGCCATACGCACCATAGTTTCATAGATAGCCCCCTCACCATGAGGGTTAAGCTTCATCGTTTCCCCGATTATGTTAGCAGACTTAGTTCTAGTGCTACCTAGTAATCCCATCTTGTACATTGTATAAAGAAGCTTTCGGTGAGAGGGTTTAAATCCGTCTATCTCGGGCAATGCGCGGGATACAATAATGCTCATTGCATAGGGCATATAGTTCTTCTCTAGCGTCTGTGTAATAGGCTGTGAGATAACCGCTCCCGCCTTTGCAATATAGGCGGTTGATTTACCTTTTTTTACCTGTTCTCTTTGTTTTCTTGCCAAATATATTCATTCCTCTCGGTATTGTTTATCCTATAGCTATTTGATTTTATCGATTCCTTATTCACTTAATTAAACCTAATATACACTTTATAATAAATCCGAATAAAAAATGTCAAATTAATACTTTACTAAAATGCAGTATTGCAGATTAGTATAGCTCTAATGATCTGCATATCGTCTTAGCGGTACGGCCTTGCTATACGGATGTATCGGGCAAAAATAACGATGACGAGGTACAGTACCTTGCCGCCTCCTCAACGCTCACACTAGCCTTTTCAGAGATAGGCTTACCCGAATTACGGTAATCAAAGGAGATAACAAATTCGTGAACATTATCTCTAATCCCCTGTGCATATATTTTAGCCATATCGGTAGTAACCCTAATAAACGGCACTGCTAGCTTTTTACCTATCTGGATGTGTGCTACACTGCATAACATCTCATAATGCTTTATGCAAAATCCCGGTTGCTCCTGATATAGCTTTGCAAATTCGGGATCTTGTGCATATCTTGTAACCGCGTTCTTAATGGTAGTGGCTACCGCCTCCTCCACCTCCTTGCAGACAAAACAGCTGTCGGATACCGATTCCTTTAGCTTACTTCCCTTTTTATCAAAATTCTTCTCATCGATAAATCTATTCATTATCTCATCAAGATGGGTCTCAAGCATCAAAGCTATAGATAACCTATTCTTTCTAGGGATCATCATGGTTAGATGCTTTTGACAAAAACCTAGCTTGTTAGTCATAAGCCGTACATCCGGCTCCATCATCGCCGCACCCATAATATACTCAATTGCACGTTCCTCTAAGATGTCATATAATCTGCAAAAGGGGCATCCATCACGTGGTTCAAATACCTCTGTAATAGGTATTGTGTATATATTCTCCCGCATAATCCATCTCCTACGTTATATTTGTATCATTAGCTGGGTAACAACTACCAAGCTAATAGGATAACTGCTGTGTTCTGATATAATGAAATAGGTACTGCTGTGCTACCCCTGCATACTGCTTGTAGTCATTTGGAAATCCATCCGGATAATAGGTTTTTAATACCTTTTTAATCCATACATCGATAGGAAAGGCATCTAGCTTATAAAACCCAAACAGTAGTGCACAGTCCGCAACCTTAGGGCCTATCCCCTTTATCTTCATTAGCTCTTTTTGTGCTACAGCGGTGTCCTCCTGCCATAGTGTGTCGATGGATACCTCTTTACTGCTAATTTTCTGTGCGGCATCTAGGATGTATTTTGCTCTAAAGCCCGCTCTAAGCGGTGCTAGATCCTCTAGGCTACACTGCGCTATCCTGTCTGCCGTCGGAAATGTGTACTCCTCATTCTCTAAAGGTTGTCCAAACTCTTTACAAAGCCTATCGATAATCCCCTTAATACGAGGGATATTGTTGTTTTGTGAGATTATAAATGAGCAGATGGCTTCCCATGGCTCCTGCTTTAGTATCCTAATCCCTCCTACCTGCTTTGTTGCCATGTTTAACGTTTCATCGGAGCAAAACTGGGCTTTCATGCTGTCGTAATCGCCGTTTAGGTCAAAGTATTCTACCCATATCTCGTTAAAATCGTTAATAGGGGTGTTATAGAACACAAGGGTATTATCCATTTGAGCTACCCGTAAAAATCTTCCGTACGCAACCCCGCTAAAGCTACCATCCTCACCCTGCACCCACCTAAAGCACTGTCCGCACATTAGTGTGTCCTCCAGTGAAAAGTTTGGTATAGTTACCTGTATATCGTTGTTATGTACCGTAATCTTCATAGTCACCTCAAATAGATAATATCTCTTTATGATTTTACTCATTTAACTAAAAATTACCAAAGGTAATTTTTTAGACGTGCCACCCTAACTTCGGATGGCTTAAATCTCGTCAATAGTCAATTGCACTCTCTGGTCATGGACAAGCTTTGCTTGCCTTAAAACAGCCTTAGCAGTTTATAAGCTAATTGACTATATCACCACACACCATAGGGGTCTGTAAAAACAGACCCTATAGTAATGGTTTTATTTAACTTTGCTATTACTTAAGCTTTGTTTACAGAACCAAATAGTTCCATCTTTTCCTTTACAGTAGCTTTAATTGCTTCAAAACCAGGGTTTAGAAGCTTTCTAGGGTCGAATCCTTTTCCTTCTAGATCCTTACCTGCTTCTATGTATTTTCTTGTAGCTTCTTGGAAAGAAAGCTGACATTCAGTATTAACGTTAATCTTAGCAACACCTAAAGAGATAGCTTTTTTAATCATATCTTCA
>CAZAOY010000071.1:0-11076 GCA_964486925.1 uncultured Oscillospiraceae bacterium | reverse complement strand
ATATTTGGAGCTATTCTCTCTTTTTATTTGTCACCTATCTATTGTATCACAACATGTTGTATTTCGACTAAAAAATTATCGTATTATTATTAGCAATAAATTTTATTAAACGCTATTGACAAAACAAAGAACATATGTTATAATAAATTTACACAAAGTATTGATTTTAGGTTTACGAAATCGAACGTACAGAAGAAGGTTTTAACAACTTTCTTCTATCATTATTATATCGACAAGAACATTTGTTTAACAGAAATTGGTAATAAAAAAGCAGGTGAAATTATGGACGTTTTAGAGAAGTTAGAGATACTAACAGATGCGGCAAAATATGATGTCGCTTGCACCTCAAGCGGTGTGGATAGGAGTAACAATACTAAGGGGTTAGGCTCTGCTGTTGGGTGCGGGATATGCCATACCTTCGCGGCGGATGGTCGGTGCGTGTCACTGCTTAAGATACTACAGACAAACTATTGTATCTACGACTGTGCCTACTGCGTTAACCGCGTATCCAACGATACAAAGCGGGCGGCGTTCACACCCGAGGAGGTTGCGGATCTTACCATAAATTTTTATAAGCGAAACTATATAGAAGGTCTGTTCCTAAGCTCAGGAGTGATAAAGAGCCCCGATTATACCTGTGAAATGCTGATTAAAACCCTAACCTTGGTGCGCCATACCTATAAGTTTAACGGATACATCCACGTTAAGGCGATACCTGGGGCGGACAGCCTTCTGTTAACACGGCTTGGTATGCTTGCCGATAGGATGAGCGTTAACATCGAAATGCCTTCGCAAGCAAGCCTAAATCTACTCGCACCTGATAAGTCTAAGATATCAATCGTAAAACCTATGGGACTTATCTCAAAGGGGATTGCCCAGAGTAAATATGAAGTACAACGATACCGATCCGCTCCAAAATTTGTGCCGGCCGGTCAGAGCACCCAGATGATAGTAGGTGCCTCCCCCGACACCGACATGCAGATCCTAAACCTTACCCAAAGCCTGTATAAAACCTACTCACTAAAGCGGGTGTTCTTCTCGGCTTACATGCCGGTATCCGACAACCCCGCACTACCAAGTACCATGACAAAACCTCCACTACTGCGGGAACATAGGCTATATCAGGCTGACTGGCTACTTCGGTTTTACGGCTTTACTGCGGATGAACTGCTTGACGATAAAAACCCAAACTTTAACCCATTAGTCGACCCCAAATGCAACTGGGCGATTAACCATATGGAGCATTTCCCTGTCGAGGTGAACAAGGCTCCTCTAGAGTTACTGCTTCGTGTTCCCGGAATTGGTGTTACGAGTGCAAAACGTATAATAAACGCAAGACGCACCACCACCCTTGATTTTACCGCGCTTAAAAAGATAGGTGTAGTATTAAAGCGAGCACAATACTTTTTACTGTGTAGCGGCAAGACGGTACAGGGGTTGAATCTTACCCATAACACAGTGTTAGCGGGTCTGCTCTCCGACAAAAGTCTGGATATGCTAAACAGCCAACGGCAGACACAGCTATCCTTTAACGATATCGACACCATCGACAGAGAGGAGCGATTAGCATGTCTGACAGGACAGCTCTAACCCTTCTGTATGACGGCACATTCGAGGGACTGCTTACCTGTATCTATGACTGTTACTACGAACGGATTAAGCCTATCGACATCCTGCCGGAGGATCTGTTTGATCAGCTTACCCTATCTGAAAAGCGATTTGTGACCACAGATTCGGACAAATTTGAGAGGGTGTATGCCGCAATAAAGGATAAGATTTCAAACGAAGCTAGGGAGCTTGTTATGGTGGTCTACCTCTCTCAAAGGCTTCCTCATATAAGCAATGAGATGGCAATCTATAGATTTTTGGTTAAGGGGTTTAAGATGGGTAGGAGCATTGTGGGTAGCTTTGGCTTGGCGGAGTATATGGATATGCACAAGTTTTCGCTCCACACCCTGCGTGAAACCCATCTGCTTAAAGGGTTTGTTCGGTTCTCCATCGCCGACAATGTGATGTACTCAAAGATTAACCCCAAAAACAACGTGCTACCACTACTTGCACCGCATTTTTGTGACAGATATAAGAACGAGCAGTTTATTATCTACGACGAGGGACGAAAGCTTGCGCTAGTCTATAAACCATACAGCTTTATAATTATAGATGCGGACTTTTCCGATAACTCCGCCTTTAGCGAGGGGATTGTACCTGTTGGCAAATCGCTTTCTACAAGCCTACAGGAGGACGACGATAGATACCAAAAGCTTTGGAAGGCGTTTTACAACGCAATCGCTATTGAAGGACGGTACAATCCACGATGTAGGATGAGTTTAATGCCAAAACGTTTCTGGGGTAATATGTTAGAGATGGAGGATAGTCTGTAGCTTATTATTATGACAGATAACATAAAACCGCTAAGGAAGTATCTAGGTGATAGGCAAAGCAAGCTAAAGGTAAGTAATCATTAAAGTGGTTTAAGCCCCTTATATAAGTTAAGGATATAGGATATGACGGAGGGATTATGACACAGCGAGAGGTAATCAAGTTTTTAAATGTTATTGAAAGATTAAAACGAAACACCCGACACTGCCAGACCGATAATGGCAGGCAGGAGAGTGTTGCAGATCATAGCTGGCGTACCGCTGTAATGGCAATGCTGGTAGGTGATAATTTTCCCGAGGTGGATATTAACAAGGTGGTACAGATGTGTTTAATCCACGATCTTGGCGAAGCGATTACAGGGGATGTCCCTTCATTTTATAAGACTGATGAACACAGGTATGCAGAGCAACAGGCGGTTAATACGCTTTTATCTATGTTAGACGCAGGGGTAAAGACAAAGTTTACACAGCTGTTTGAGGAGATGATGAAGCTTGATACCCCTGAATCAAAGTTGTTTAAGGCGCTAGACAACATGGAAGCGGTTGTCGCACACAATGAGTCCCCACTGGAAAGTTGGCTACCTCTTGAATATACCGAAAATTTAAGGTATGGTGAAAAAAATGTAGCTTGGTCGGACTGGCTTGTTAAATTTAAAGAGGAGGTAAATAAGGATTCTATGGACAAGATTAATGAGGTCAAGCTAACTGTGACCACCCATAACCTAGGCGCACTAAAAGACTACAGATTTGTTGTTATCTTTGCAAGATACAAGCAGCGTTGGCTCTACTGCAAGGCAAAGTCACGAGATGTTTATGAAACTGCGGGCGGGCATATCGAAGAGGGTGAAACTACGTTACAGGCGGCAAAACGTGAGTTTTATGAGGAAACAGGTGCGCTCCAGTATGATATCACCCCTGCTTTTGACTACTCGGTACATAACGGGGATACAAACTCAAACGGGCAGGTTTTCTTCGCTGACGTTAAGGTTTTAGGGGATATACCTGAATCTGAGATGGAGAAAACAAAGCTATTTGACTCCATACCACCACAGATGAGACTTCCTCAAATACTACCTATACTTTACAACAGCATGCAGGAATGGCTAAATCTGCAATCCTCTAAGGATGAAATATGGGATTTATATGACGCAAAAAGAAGGCCGACAGGCGAAACCCATCGCCGTGCCGACCCTATTCCAGAAGGTAGATACCACCTTTCGGTGCATGTCTGGATACAAAACCAAAAGGGCGAGTTTTTAATTACAAAACGCGCCCCGAATAAAGGGTTTCCAAATATGTGGGAGCACACCGGCGGATCAGCAACCACAGGCGATGACAGTATAACCGCCGCCATTCGTGAGGTTAAGGAAGAAACCGGTCTTACCGTAAACCCCGAGAATGGATCGTGTATTATCTCTTATATGACCACCAACTGCCACTGCGATGTGTGGCTCTTTAAAGAGCAGTTTGACCTCTCAAAGGTGGTGCTTCAACCATTTGAAACAGTCGACGCAAGATCTGCCACCAAGGATGAGATCCTAAGAATGACAAAAAGTGGTGAATTTGTTGTATGCGGTTATCTCGATCTGCTGTTTAACGTTGCAGATTAACAGTGTCTATAGCTATATCCCTCTGGAAATGGTATCGATTGTGGTATCAATTACGCTGTCAGAGAAGGTAACCCCCTGCCAGATGGTCTGTGCCTTTGCACCTTGCAGTACAAGCATTGGCAGTCCGTTTTCGTAGCCTATCCCCGCCTGCTCTGCAAGCTGTAAAAGCCTAGTTTTTTTAGGGTTATAGATACAATCAAACACAAACCCGCACGACTTTGGAATAGTTTGAATCGGACTGTCATTCGCATTTGGATACATACCTATAGGGGTGCAGTTTATTATAATATCAGTGTTATCTAAAACACCGTCTAACGTCGATATCTTTATATCGGAGCTAGGCGGTTTCTTTCCGCCAATCGTTATACTATCCCTTAATTCGATACACGCCTGCTCCCGCCTACCCGCTATAGTAAGGTTAGCACCATACTTTACCAGATAGTAGCATAACATCCTAGCAGTTCCACCATACCCAAGCACCACTGCATTCTTCCCCTCTACCGATACCCCCGCACGCTTTAAAGAGGTAGAAAACCCGTAGATGTCGGTGTTATACCCGCTGGCTTTACCGCTAGCTTTGTCAAAGCGGACAGTATTAACGCTCCCAATCTCCTGTGCAGTTTCCTCGATATCATCAAGATACTCCATAATAGAGCCTTTATAAGGAATGGTTATGTTAAACCCCGCTAGCTTTTCTTTAGCAAGGCGAAAGCCTTCTGGAAGCTCATTCTCCATAAGATCCACCGCTATATAATCCGCCTCGTAACCTGTACCTTCAAGCAAAAGCTCATGAAGCTTAGGTGAAAGGGTATGGGACAGAGGATGACCAAACAACCCAAAGGTGGTTCTCTTAGGAATGTATCCCTTAAACTGTGACAGATTTAATACCATAATATCTCCTTTCACCCTGTAGATTACAACACATTAACAGGATAGATTCTCTAGTGTGTCAAAGAAGTCTGGGCAGGATACCGATACAATCTGCGAACCCTCAATAATCCCCTCACCCTGTGCCGCGAGCGAGAATATCGATAGCGCCATTGCAATTCTATGGTCATAGTAGCTATTAAACCTTGCACCCTTTAGCTCCCCGCCGCCATTTATAATCATTCCGTCGTCGGTAGCTCGTATATCAACTCCACCCTTAGAAAGCTCTCTGGTCATTGAATCTATGCGGTTGCTCTCCTTAACCTTTAGCTCTTTTGCGTCGGTTATTGTGGTAACTCCCTCTGCAAAGGCAGCAGCTACCGCAATTATCGGTATCTCATCGATAATATTAGGTATTATCTCGCCGCCGATGTTGATACCTCTAAGCTGTGAGTATCTTACTCTAATATCGCCATAAGGCTCTGCCTCATCGACCCTATTCTCCACAGTAACATCTCCGCCCATATGCTGTAACACCTTAATAATCCCTGCTCGGGTTTCGTTTAACCCTACATCCTTAATTAAAATGTCAGACCCTTTAGTTATCAAAGCCGCTACCATATAAAATGCCGCAGAGGAGATATCCCCTGGCACATAGATGTCACAACCTACAAGTTCATTTTTGCCGCTTACCTTAATTGTATTTCCATCTACGCAGATGTCCGCCCCGAACTTTACTAACATCTTTTCTGTATGGTTTCTTGAAGGCACCTTTTCAATTACGGTGGTATGACGATTATCCTTTGTGTAAAGTCCCGCCAGTAGAACCGCAGACTTAAGCTGCGCTGAGGCTACAGGAAGCTCATACCTTATTGCGGTAAGGGTGCTTTTCTTTATCTTAAGCGGACAGAATCCGTCCTTACTCTGTATCGACGCTCCCATTCGTGTAAGCGGGGTGATAATCCTCCCCATAGGACGCTTACAGATAGTTTCATCCCCTGTAAGCTTGCAGTCAAACTGCTGACCTACCAGTATGCCGCTAATAATGCGGGTAGTAGTACCAGAATTACCTGTGTATAGCACCTTATCCGGCTGTGTAAGCCCAAACCTTCCCTTACCGTGAACGGTAACATTGCTACCATCCACAGTTATTTTCGTTCCCATATCCCTAAAACAGTCAATGGTTGAAAGACAATCTGCACCCTGCAGAAAGTTTTTTATAGTAGTTGTACCTGTAGCGATACTTCCAAGCATTACCGCACGATGGGAGATAGATTTATCCCCTTGAACGATAACTGTACCCTTAAGCCCGTTTGAATGTTTTATTATTCTTTCCATACTCTCACTTTCAAAATTAAAATTTAGGTATTGTAAAATACAAGCTTACTGCTCATCCGCCTGCAAGGTAGGATGTTTAACTGTTCCCGCCTAGTATCCGAATATATTTTAGCTCCTTTGAGAGGTGATAGATCAAGGTTTTAACGCTTTCATCCAATAGGCTTCCCTCAAATTCCGCATAAAAGCTATAGCTCCAAAGGTCCGAGCTATCTGGGCGGGAGTAGATGTGGGTTAGGTTTACGTTGTAGGACGAGAATATTGACAGTACATCGGATAAAGCCCCCGCCTTGTTCGCCGTTTGAAAAACTATACGGATACGGCTTTGACTATCCATTACCAGTAATTTTCTTGAGATAACCACAAATCTGGTTTGGTTAAACCTGTTATTGCAGATACCCTCCTTTATAACCTTTAGGTTAAAGTTTTCTGCCGCGTCCCTTGAGCAGATCGCCGCACTCTGTCTGTCCCCCATCTGTGAGATGTTTCTTGCACACACCGCCGTATTCTGCTGTGGAATCATATCAAAGCCATTAGCTTTAATAAACTCACTGCACTGTGACAGAGCCTGGGGATGGGAGAAAACCGTCTTTATATCCAAAAGCGTCGCCCCTTCAATACCGCATAGGCAGTGGTCAATGCTAAAATCATACTCTCTTATAATGTAAAGCTTGTATTTAAGTAATAGGTCATACACCTCATCCACCGCTCCCGCAGTGGAGTTTTGGATAGGTATTACCCCGTAGTCCGCCTCTTCGTTCATAACCTTAATAAAGACGTCCTCAAACTCCTTACACTGTACAAAGGTAGCGTTATCATAAAGCGCCTTAGCGGCAATCTGGGAGTACGCCCCCTCTACCCCTTGGTAGGCAACCACCGCATCAGTTATGTCGGATTTTGCATATTCGGTGATATCCTCCTTGTCGGCGATACCATACTGCACACGACGGCTGTGTTCCATAATTTTCTTGAAGATTCCTTTAAGGTACTCACCCCGCTCTCTATCCGGAATGTCTGCAATTCTTTCCAGTATCTCCCGCTCACGCTGTGGCTTGTAGATATCATCCTTGCTTTCTCGCTTATACTCGCCTACTGCTACAGATTGATCATACCTTTGCAGTAAAAGCTGTGTAATCTCTTTATCTATGATATCAATATTCTTTCTAATCTCGTTAAGATCTGCCATAACTCTTCCCCTCTAAAAACAGATCCACTATGGCAATAGCTGTAGCCGATTCTACAATAACCCCAGCTCTCGTTACAACGCAAGGATCATGTCTGCCCTTTATTACCAGTGTATCCTGCTGTCCTGTTGCAAGATTTAGTGTCTGCTGCTCTGCCGATATAGACGGTGTAGGCTTAAATGCCGCTCTTAGAATAATTGGCATAGAGTTTGTTATACCACCTACTATCCCGCCGCTATAATTTGTCCCTGTCTTAACCTGAAAATCCATCTTTACAAGGCGATCGTTTACGCTTGAGCCATACTGCTTGCTAATATCAAAGCCTGCTCCAAACTCCACGCCCTTTACCGCCGGTATAGCAAAAAGTATAGACGACAGCTTGCTCTCCACCGATCCGAATATTGGGTTACCTATCCCTGTCGGCATACCCACTACGGCACACTCAATTACACCGCCTACAGAATCACCTTTAGACTTTGCTTTGGCGATAAGCTCTAACATAGCCTTTTGTGCTCCCTTGTCGATAACGTTAAACCCCATCTCTCTAAGTCCGTTTAACTGTTTTGCCGACACAAGCACGGGGTCAAATTCCATGTCGGACACCTCACCGATAGAAGCTATATGCGAGCCTATAGTAATCCCACGCTCCATTAGATAGATCTGACATAACGCCCCCGCATAGGTGAGCATTGCAGTTAACCTAGCCGAAAAATGCCCGCCGCCTCGTGGGTCATTATATCCGTTGTATCTAACCTTACCTGTAAAGTCGGCATGAGATGGACGAGGTATATCCATTAACGATCGATAATCCTCCGACCGAATGTCCTCGTTCCTAATAATTGCACAGATAGGCGCACCGGTAGTGTAACCCTTGTAGATACCTGAAATCACCTCGGGTATATCACCCTCCTTGCGTGCAGTAGAGGTAAAGTTATGCCCTCCTGCACGACGACGCAGCTGTGCTGTAACAAACTCCTCATCATAACGAATACCGGCTGGAAAATTATCTACAACCACTCCAATACCCTTACCGTGCGACTCGCCAAATAAGGATATCTTTAGACTTTCACCCCAGATAGAACCCATACCATCTCTCCTTTACTTTGTTTTGCTTTCTTTTAATTGGGTAACAAAACCCAACAACCCATTACTCAGCTAATAGAAGATTGGTGATCATATCGCTGTCGATCCTAACGATAGTCGCCTCGCCAACATCTTTAAGCAGAATAAGATTAAGCGACGATCCACTCATCTTTTTATCCGACAGGCATGCCTTTTGTATATCCTTTATCTCGTAGTCAAAGCTAACTGGAAGATTAAAGGTTGTTAGTAGCTCTACAACCCAGTCCTCATCTATATCCGTTGGAGTAACCCCTAACTTTTTCCCCATCCTTATAGCCGCAACCATTCCGATAGCCACCGCTTCACCATGAGAGTATCTAGTAAATTCTCCAAGCTTTTCAATAGCATGACCTATTGTGTGTCCAAAGTTTAGTATCCGCCTTACCCCGCTGTCGTTCTCATCCACCTCTACTATATCCGCCTTTAGCTTAATACACCTTGCTACTATTTCGGTTATGCTATCAGCAATACGGTCTTTGTCTATCAGTTTTAATAGCGATCTATCTAGGATAAAACCGTACTTTATTACCTCTGCCAAGCCGTCATTAAAGTACCGCTTTGGTAGGGTGGAGAGTAGACTAGGGTCAACGATTACCGCCTTGGGCTGGTTTATAACCCCAACAAGGTTTTTGCCCATAGGCAGATCAACCCCACATTTGCCCCCAACGGATGAATCAACCTGCGCTAAAAGCGAGGTTGGGATCTGACATACCGCTACCCCTCTAAGGTAGGTCGCCGATACAAAGCCCGTTATATCCCCAACTACACCGCCGCCAAGCGCTATAATTAGGTCAGATTTTGTTATACCCCCAGTATTTAGCTCGCCGTAGATACCCTCTACGACGGCTAAAGTCTTGCTTTGCTCTCCCGCTGTTATTATAGTACATGTTACATTGTTGTCAAACTGGCTTGCCAGGCGCTTAAAGTATAGCGGATGGACGTTTGAATCGGTTATAACGTGGATCTTACTATATTTAAAGTGTCGATCGATTATCCCCTTCGCACCATCTAGTAGGTTTTCTTCTATATAGATAGAGGATTTAGCTGTCTTTGCCGCAAGTGTAATCTCTTTCACACTATCACACCCCTACTCTCTGCCAACTGCCTTTGCAATGGTGTTAATCTTCTTCATTAGCTCCTCAAACATAGGGAAGGTCAGCGACTGCGCACCATCACAAAGCGCTTCCTTAGGGTTGTTATGAACCTCGATAATAAGACCATCTGCACCTGCGGCTACTGCTGATACTGCAAGCGGCTCTACTAACCATGACACCCCTGTAGCATGGCTAGGGTCAACAACCACCGGTAGGTGTGATAGACGTTTTAGCACAGGGATAGCGCTTATATCCAGTGTATTTCTAGTAAAGGTTTCAAAGGTTCTAATACCCCTTTCGCAAAGGATAACCTCGTTATTACCTCCCGCACAGATATATTCAGCGGACATTAAAAACTCCTCAATGGTGTTGGAGAATCCACGCTTTAGTAGAACAGGCTTTGAGACCTGACCAAGTTCCTTTAATAGCTCAAAGTTTTGCATGTTTCTAGCACCAACCTGGAAGATATCCACCTTATCGATAAACAGCTCAATCTGCGAAGGTGTGGTTATCTCGGAAACGATCGGCATACCGGTTAGCTTTTGTGCTTCCATTAAAAGCTCTAAACCTTCTGCCTTTAGTCCTTGGAATGCGTATGGCGAGGATCTAGGCTTAAACGCGCCCCCTCTAAGGATGTTTGCCCCGCTCTCCTTAACACTCTTTGCGATAGAGATAATTTGATCCTTTGACTCGACCGAACAAGGCCCTGCCATAATAGCAAGCTTTTTCCCCCCTACAGTAACCCCGTTCTTAAGCGTGATAACGGTGTCCTCAGGGTGCATTTTGCGGTTCGCACGCTTGTAGCTTTCGCTGATCTTTACAATCTTTTCAACAAAATCAAACGACTGCAATGCATCCTGGTCGATTACCGAGGTATCCCCTACTAAACCTAATATTGTCTGGGATTCACCTACTATTGGATTTACATGAAGCTCGTATCTTTCAAGTATTCCTGTTATCTTGTTAATATCCTCTTGACTTGTCTTTTGCTTTAATACTATTACCATAATTCACCTTTCCTTTAATAAAATTAAAAAACGCCTTTCGCCCCCTATACAGGGACGAAAGACGTATATCCTCCGTGGTACCACCCAAATTTAACATAAAAAATGTTACACTCGTTTAAATACAGGATACTTATGTATCCGATATCCTCTCCCTATAACGGGGGATAACCGCCAAAGCCTACAATCCCGATTACATTAAGATGTGATAACCATCACATAAAACAAACCGACAGTTCAGCCTCATCACTACAGAGGGAACTTCAAACCTATCCACCCCACACCTGCTTACAGTCGATGACAAGTGCTCCCTTTCGGGCTACCAAGATCCTACTTTTCTCTATTAACGTGTTTATAATATCTTTAACTGTGTTTATTATATCATAACCTGAAAGCCGTCTAGGCTTTCTTCCTCTAACGATTCAATAAACACTTTATGTAAATCGAAGATTTACTATTCCTTTTATGTGTTTATTATATCA
>CAZAOY010000070.1:0-11395 GCA_964486925.1 uncultured Oscillospiraceae bacterium | reverse complement strand
ATGGGTAAGTTCTTTGTTAACTCAATTAATATTCAGGACTACACAATGATCTCTGGTACGACACTGTTTTATGGCGCGTTTCTAATTGCGGCAAACCTAATTGTTGACCTAGCATATGGATTTGTAGATCCTAGAATTCGACTAAGTGGAGTAAAGGAGTAAGATATGAGTGTTGAAAATATAAAAGATCTTGACTTTACTGTTGTAGGTGCGGATCAACGCCAATCAGAAGCTATAAACTCGCCTAGCATCTCCTTCTTTAAGGATGCTATGCGTAGACTATCTAAAAACAAGATTGCCATGGTATTTTTAGTGCTGTTGGTGCTTGTAATCCTTGGTGCTATAATCTTCCCGGCTATATCGGAGTTTAGCATATCAGACCAGAACACCGCGGAATCCTATAAGCCTTTTATGTATAGAGATACAGCGGGTAAGCTTCATATCTTTGGTACCGATGTACTAGGCCGCGACATGTGGGTTAGAATCTGGGATGGAGCAAGAATATCTCTATTTATCGCGTTTACAGCGGTTTTGATAAACTTCGTTGTGGGAGCGTTATATGGCGGTATATCAGGTTATTTTGGCGGTTGGGTTGACAATCTTATGATGAGGATTGTTGAGCTTATTATTGGTATTCCTTACTTAATAATTGTAATTCTATTGATGATGATCATGAAGCCTGGTATTACTACTATAATTGTTGCGTATTCTGCTGTTGGATGGACGGGGATGGCAAGGCTTGTGCGTGGGCAGGTAATGCAGTTAAAGGAACAGGAATTTATCCTTGCCGCTAAGGTTATGGGTGGTAGTCCGTTTAGAATTATCCTTCGTCACCTGCTACCGAATACTCTATCGGTAATGATGGTTAACATTACCCTAGCGATTCCATCGGCAATCTTTACAGAAGCGTTCCTAAGCTTTATCGGACTAGGTGTTCCAATCCCACAGGCTAGCTGGGGAACACTGGCTTCTGACGGGGCGGCAGTATTTATGCAGTATCCGCATATTCTGATTATCCCTGCGGTGCTTATCAGTGTTACAATGCTTGCGTTTAACCTTTTAGGGGATGCACTGCGTGATTCCTTTGACCCTAAGTTAAGAAGATAGATTAATATATACCACCTTGTTATGTTTGGTGGTTAGTAAAGGCTACTGTACACCTTAAATAAAGAATTTGTACAGAGAAATGGCGGTAAATTAATGGCAAATAATGTGCTAACAATAGATGACTTATATGTATCCTTTGACACGTATGCCGGAGAGGTACAGGCTGTTCGAGGCGTTAGCTATCATGTTGATGAGGGCGAGGTTTTAGCAGTAGTAGGAGAATCCGGATGCGGTAAGAGCGTTACAGCTCAAACAATAATGAAACTAAATCCAATGCCACCTGCAAGGATAAAGTCAGGAACAATTATGCTAGGCGGTATCGATATAGTAAACACCTCAGAGAAAGAGATGGAAAACATCCGTGGTAAGGATGTGTCGATGATCTTCCAAGATCCTATGACGTCTTTAAACCCAACTATGAAGGTAGGCAAACAGCTTACCGAATCCATTGTAAAACACCAAAAGCTAGATAAGAAGGCGGCGGATGCTAAGGCACTCGAGCTTTTAAAGCTAGTACAAATTCCAAACCCAGAACAACGTATACATCAGTATCCGTATCAGTTTTCAGGCGGTATGCGCCAGAGGGTTATGATAGCTATGGCACTTGCATGCAGTCCAAAGCTGCTTATTGCAGATGAACCAACTACAGCGCTTGACGTTACAATTCAGGCACAGATAATCGACCTGCTTCGAGATATTAAGGAGAAAACAGGTACTGCGATTATACTAATTACCCACGACCTTGGGGTTGTTGCAAACCTTGCACAGAGGGTTGTGGTAATGTACGGTGGACGTATAATGGAATCTGCTTCTGTAGAGGATATATTCTATAATCCATCCCATCCATACACACAAGGACTTCTAGAGTCGCTTCCTCATGTTGGAAGCGAGAAGGGTCAAAAGCTGACCTCAATTCCGGGTAGTCCGCCAAACCTACTAAATCCACCTGTAGGGTGTGAGTTTGCGGCTAGGTGTAAGTACTGTATGAAGGTATGTTTAGAGAATAAGCCAGAACACTTTAAGGTAACTGATACCCATACCTCGGCATGTTGGCTTCACCATTCAAGCTGTCCAATTAAGAATGATATAAATGGAGGTGCTAAAGATGCAAAATAACAAAGTGTTAATAGACCTTCAAAACATTAAAAAATATTTCCATGTTGGTGATAACAAGATTTTAAGGGCAATAGACGGTATCGATCTTCAGATATTTAAGGGAGAAACCTTAGGGCTTGTTGGAGAATCCGGTTGTGGGAAATCCACATTCGGAAGGGTTTTATCAAGGATATATTCACAGACATCGGGTGAGTTTTATTATGACGGAAAAGCTGTTCCGCATAGACTCGGTAAATCTGCAAAGATGACCTTCTGCAAAAATGTACAGATGATTTTCCAAGACCCATACGCTTCTCTAGACCCACGTATGACCGTTGGTTCTATAATTGGAGAAGGGATTGATATCCACGGGTTATATTCTGGAAAGGTAAGAGAGAATAGGATATATGAGCTACTAGAGCTTGTAGGTCTAAATGCCGAGCATTCCAACCGTTTCCCGCATGAATTTTCCGGCGGTCAACGTCAAAGGATTGGTATTGCTAGAGCACTTGCAATCGAGCCTGAGTTTATCATCTGTGATGAGCCTATATCTGCGCTTGACGTTTCAATCCAGTCGCAGGTTATAAACCTTTTAAAGGAGCTTCAAGGTAAGCTAGGATTAACCTACCTATTTATTGCACATGACTTAAATATTGTAAAGTATATTAGTGATAGAATTGCGGTTATGTATCTAGGTAAGATCGTTGAGCTTGCTTCAAGTGATGAGATCTACACAAAGACTTTACATCCATACTCTAAGGCATTGCTATCCTCTGTACCGCTTCCAGACCCAGACGCAGAGAAACAAAAGGCAAGGATTATCCTAGAAGGTGACGTTCCAAGCCCGATAAACAAGATGGCAGGCTGTGCATTCTGTTCACGTTGCAGATATGCTATCGAGAAGTGTAAGACCGTTACACCGGAGCTAATCGAGGTTGAGCCAGGCCACTTTGTATCCTGCCACAGGGTAAACCCAGGGAACTACGAACTAGAGGGTATCTAGAATATTTATTCAAATTATATAATACACGCACCCTATTATCCAAAGGCGATGGTATAGAGTGCGTGTTTATATATAGTTATAGTTTTTAGAGTGGTTAGTACTATGGTTTTACGTATCTTTAGTAATTTTTTGAGAATATAGAATAAATTTTGCAGAAAAATATTGACAAACTGTGCTTTATATGGTACAATATAAAGGCAGTCAAATTTGACTTTGCTGGTGTGGCGGAACAGGCAGACGCCCAGGACTTAAAATCCTGTGAGGGCAACCTCGTACCGGTTCGATTCCGGTCACCAGCACCAAAAAAGCTACCATCTATTGATAAATGAATTTTGTCGATGGGTGGTAGCTTTTCTTATTAGTATTGTAGGGGTTATTTATATAATCTTGATAGGGGTGGTAAAACAACTTAATCTATAATATTTTATGAAAGAAGGTGATAAAAATGGCTATCTCAAATAAAACAAAAGAAAGAGGTCATTTTTATGGAAAAATTGGAGTTTGTTCTATACAGCAAGGATTTATTAAACCACTATGATTCTTTTTTGCAAATGCTTTCCGACTATTTCGATGAAATATGTGCTGATAAGCTGGAAGATAATATACCCAAAAAGTATTTACCTAAAATCCTCGACACTATTAGTAATGAAACAAAAAAATATACGATATGGTTATATTTGTGCATTAAAAATAATGAGCCGATTGGATTTGCAATGGCTCAAATTGACACAAAAGATAATCCATTGTGCAAAAGAGAGGGTTGGGGGTTTATTCGAGAATTTTATATTATCTCTGGATTTCGCAGAAAAGGTTATGCTAAGCAAATGTGTGAGTTTATTGAAAATGTAATTTATTCACATGGGGCAAAAGATATTTACTTAGATGCGAGCGCTAATACTGGAGTGTCATTTTGGGAATCAATGGGGTATATTTATTCTGGGAAGATAAATGATAAAAACGGAAATAAGACTTATGAGAAATACCACACCGAATGAGCATTATCTTGCCTGTATTTTATCAATGGGTGGTAGCTTTTCTTATTAGTATAATGGGGTTATTTATATAGTGGGAGGTAGCATGTTATGCAAAAAATCGTATTTATGAGGCATAGCCAACAGGATTACTTACCTGTTACGGAAAGAAGCTACATAGGTCATGGGCTTGATTTGGCTCCCTTAACTGAAAAAGGGATTGAACTAGCTGAAAATGCTTCACATGATTATAGATTGAATAATGCCGAGATAATTGTTTCTTCTCCATATACACGTGCCATGCATACCGCAGCAATAATATCTAAGAATAGAAATTTAGATATAAAAGTAGAATTGGGTTTACATGAGTGGATACCAGATTTATCTTTTAGGTGCTCAACAAAAGAAGATGTAATAAAAGCAGAAGAATTATGTAGAAAATACAAAGGGGTATGTCCGAAAGATAGCGAGATTATATTCGAGGATTTTGAGGATGTTTTTAATCGCGCAAAAACCGCGCTATTAAGATATAGTAGATACAAAAAGATTATTGTAGTATCTCACAGTATCGTTATCCGTTCGTTCATTGCATATCCCGACATACCACAGTGTGGAATAGCAGAGATTGACTTCGATGAATCATATGATTGTACAGAATTTGACTATTTGTAACACCATCAAATGAGTATTATCTGTAACGTACATTTTATCAATGGGTGTTAACTTTTCCTATTAGTTGGAATCTAGTTATCAAGGTATTAGGAGGAGTAAAATTTGGAGGGTAATAAAGTTAAAAATATTTTATGGGTGTTTGGCACTATTATTGTACTTGGTATAGAATATTGGTTTTGTCGTTTCGCTATGTTTGATTTTCATGGTATGAAGCAATGGCCAACAGTATTAGGTATTGTTACGCTTGCTGTGTTGGCGCTTTCGCTTTGCTTAAAAAAATATTGGCTTTCCGCCACCACTGTTTTGGGATATATCGGTGGATTTGCTATTGCCATTTTGTATAATTCTGATGGAAAAGAATCCGCAGGAGAAAAAATAAACAATCTATGGATTATTTGGACGGTAGTCTTACTTATTTGCATTGTTGTTGGCTCTGTTATTGAAATCCAGAAACGGCTGAACAGGTCAAGATCATGAGCACTATCTGTGATGTACATCTTTTAACGATTTCTTACTTAATTTAATTAGCTGCATAAAACCGTATACACATTAAACTTAGACTTTATAATCACCCCTTGATTATAAACAAATAAAAAGACAGGAGATTTAAACAACATGGAACAAAAACACACATGGGCAAACCCTACACCAGCGGGACTAGTGGCACTTGCGGTCGCTTGCTTTTGCTTTTTTGCGCTGTTAAACGGTTTTGTAACACCTGACGCATTACCTTTGTTAGGCTGTTGGCTTATCGGAGGGTTTGTGGTGCAATTTATCGTAGCAATTTTAGATTTAAAGAGCAACAACCTAGCCGGAGGTAATACCTTTTTGTACTTTAGCTCTTTCTTTATGCTGACAAGTGGGTTGGAATGCTTTTTCAAATGGGGCGGGGGACTTGATACCCGAATCGATGGATGGGCATGGGTAGCGTTATCCTTAGTGGTTACCCTTTGGACACCTGCTTTTTCTAAAGCGTCAAAGCTTTTATTTGCAATAGTTTTAGTGCTAAATGTAGCCGTATGGTTTATCGCCTTTATCGATCTACAGGTTATCCCTAGAAGTCTTTCTGTTGTACCTGCGTACGCACTGCTTATCTGCGGAATACTCGGAATATATCTTTCGGCGGCGATTGTCGTTAACGGAACGCTCGGCAAAAAGATCTACCCAAATCCATAAAATATATTGTAATAGAAGTATACATAAAAACAGATACCAGGTGTTAACTCGGTATCTGTTTTGTTATGGTACATTGGATAATGCTTAGATGATACATTTGTAGCTTATAAGCGTAACACAGATGGCTTGTAACACACGTTTAATAATTATCTTGTTAAAATATATTGGTACAAACTATTCCTCTGTCATAACCTCTTTAAGGGATGTTTTTCGTATCTTAGCCCCGTAGAACCTAATAAAACTTTCATAGATTATTGCAAATGATATAAGCGCTATGAAGAACGCCCCAATGTTAAAGCTGTAGTCTATCTTCTCGGCAGCTTCATTTGTTAAGAAAAGGTTAATCATCATGGTCATTAATCCAAACTGATATATAGTGCCAACGATAAATCCTACACAGGCTGATGGGCGGTAGCCCTTTAAAATTGCATATGCGCATTCACTGTCGGTATAGCCGAACACCTTTAACATCGCAATGGTTTTACCGTTAGCGTTAATTACTGATGATGTGGCAATAAACATAGTTGTGAGTGCTAGGGTAATACCGATTATTAGGACCAAAGCTGCCATCATATCATTTGCCAAGCCATCAAAACCAGACGCCATCTGTACCATATCAGCGTAACAAAAGGATGCAAATCCAATAAAGAATACGAGTGAAGGACGACTTCTTAATGTACTTTGTTTTAGATCCCGCAAAAAAGGTTTATTAGAGCTATCACTACGCTCCCTTTTAACCTTGCGGGACGAAGCACTACCCTTTCCGCGAATAAGCTCTAACGCAGGTCGTTTTAGCTTAAAGTAGCTGTATCCGATAGAAAGAATTGAAAACATCAGTGTGGGCAGAATAACTAGATATAATAACACCTCGGGGTTAAAGTGGAGTGGAGTATCAGGTAAAGCACTACCGCTTCGTAGCTGACTATAGAAAGCAGGGATCATTGCAAATGCTATCCCATAGCCGATACTCGTTCCAACAAATATGCTAAGGCCAAATACCCAAAAGCTTTTTGCAATTGTAAAGTTAGAGTACCCAAGTGCTTTAAGGATACCAAGCTTTGAGCGATTGGTGTCAATGTAGTGTTTAATATAGAAGAATAGTAGCACAGTGGTAGTTAATCCTAGCGCTCCTCCGGTTATGGCTATAGTAACCTTGCCTGCGGATATAGTTGCGTTGTATAGACCCATGAGCTCCGGTTGGGTAATAAGGTGTTTTATCCGTGTCATATCTTTGTTGGAATTTAGAAACAAAGTACAGGGCACAGCCGCACAGGCGGACATGATTACGATACCAAGCAGCTTTAAGGTGTCTTTTAGCTTAATTATCATAGCTACCACCCAATCTCATAAGCGTTTTGGCGGTTCTGGTTTGAGTAAACCTCACAGATACATCCGCTGTTCATCTTAACAACGGTATCCGCCATTAACGCAATGTTTGAGTTATGGGTAACCATGACCACCGAAAAACCTAGCTTTTTCTGCATATTTGCAATGTAGTCAAGTACTTGGCGTCCTGTACTTTCATCTAGTGCACCGGTAGGCTCGTCTAGAAACATTACCTGTGGCTTCTTCGCTAGTGCTCTTGCGATAGCTACCCTTTGTTGTTCACCCCCGCTTAGCTGGGAGGGAAACTTATTTAGCTTACCTTCAAGTCCTACCGCCTCAATAATGCTACGGTAGTCCTTATTTTTAGCCAGATCCGCCCCCATCTTAACGTTTTTATCTACAGTAAGGTTTGGGAGCAGATAGTACTGCTGAAAGATAAATCCGATTTTTTCTCTACGCAGTGCTGTCAATCTATCATCCGAAAGGGTGGTTATATCGGTGTTGTCATACCTAACGGTTCCGCTTGTGGGACGCTCTAGACCCGAGACTATATGTAGCAGGGTAGATTTGCCCGAACCCGATGTGCCTAGCAGCACTGTAAAATCTCCGTCGTTGATAGTTAACGATACATCCTTTAAAGCTTTTGTAGCATTGTCGCCACTCCCGTATACCTTTGCTACGTTTTTTACCTCAATCATCTAAGTCTCCTCGCTCTTCATCTTCATAAGTAGACCGATAAAAACTTCGGTCAACAGCCTATCAATCTCGTTCTCATCCAGTGAAACCACCTTAGTAGCGCAAAGGCAGGCGATTCCATGGGTGTAAATCCACATTGATTTGTATATCCGTAGTGAAATATCCCTACTTAGTCCATACCCCTGTTGTATAGAGGATAAAATCCTATGACTGTTGTCATCAATGGCGGGTAGAATACCTTCAAGTGAGGATGTGGTGGTGTTTTCCGTCATAAATAGTAGCTCAAACAGCTTAGGTTCTTCCTTAGAAAACCTAAGGTACTGCATACCCACCCCTTTAAATGCAGGTATTTGGGAAAGCCCGATATCGATATAACGGTTGTACACCTCCCTTGCCGCCTTCTGTGTTTCCTGTTGCACCTCCTCCATATTTTGAAAGGCGGTAAATATTGGGCGAGAGGATATCCCAAGCCTTGCGCCGAGTCCTCTGGCGGTTAAGGATTTAATCCCGCTTGCCCGTACGATATCCAATGCGGCGGATACAATCTCCTCTTTAGTAAACTTTAACTTTGGTGGCAAATCTATCACTCCTATAATAAAACAATTGTTATATAACCTTTGTTTTATTATACTCTGTAGATTCTTAAATGTCAAGTTTTTTATCTGTAAACTTTATGTGAACACAATGGTAGATTTTCCCGCTTGCAAGAGTACCCGACTATCACTAGTAATGATAGTCGGGTACTGTTTATATCAAAATGTGTGTCATATTAAAACTATAGTTACTTTAGTGTTATATGCAGTATTAGATTTCCTGCTTCTTAAGTATCCGAACAGATACAAACAGGCACACAACTATTATACATATAGAGATTACTATCGCCCAAACAACATTTTCCGAAGATGTGCCGGTGGTTAGCTCCATCGCCTTTGATAAAAGTGTACCAGGAAGGTAAGCACCTATCTTAGGGATATAGTTTGAGACGCTAAGTAGTATAAATCCGCAGAATGACAGTAGAGCAGAAACCGCCGTGCTCTTTGCTATTGTGCTGGATAACACTGTTACGCTAACGAGCAAAAGCATAAATATACAGTAAGACAGCGCCCCCATTAGAACGTTTTGTAGTTCCCCTGCAGTTTCAAATAGGTAGTAGGTATATAGGTAACACAGTATGATAGCCGATACTACAGAGGCTATAAGTACTGCTGACGATACCGTAAACTTTGCCATAATAAATCTTGCATGGGTTAGGTTCTTGGTAAGGGTTAAAGCCGCGGATCCGCTTTGCTTTTCGCCTACTACACATCCCATAAAGATAAAGATGACACAAAGACCGCCCATTTGGGTTAGGTTGCTGTATAGCTGTGAGTAGCTGTCAATCCAGGTTGTGGGAGGCATTACTAATGGTACGTTGCTACCCATTGCCGCTACAACAATTTCCTGCATATAACGTGCTAAAACCGGGCTAACCATACCGAATAGTGCAAAGATTCCTATAAAAATATATAGCTTTTTAGTGCGGGTGAGTTCAAGTAATTCCTTCTTAGTAAACACAAAGAAACTATTTAGCTTTAACATCTGCTGTCACCTCCATAAAAATATCCTCAATTGTGGGAACGTAAGCGTTGTAACTCTCCATTGAAACGTTAGACTCTGCTAACACCTTAGAGATAATCCTACCTAGATCGTTTGTGGTTTGCCCACGAAGTAGAAACTCTAGGGGATTTCTTTTTTCTACAGTAAATCCTGTATCTGCCCCTACTTTACCAATAAACTGCGCCCCGTCCTCTGGGGTGAAGAATCGTATTAGTGCGGTGTTTGATGAATAGGACTGCTTAATATTTGCAATTGTATCGGCAACCAAAAGCTTGCCCTTGTTTAGTATTAATGCGTAGTCGCAGGTAGTTTCTACGTCGGCTAGGATGTGGGTTGAGAAGAACACTGTAACCTTACCACGAAGCGAACGGATAAGCTCCATAACCTCATGACGGCCTATTGGGTCAAGTGCGCTGATTGGTTCATCCATAAGGATAATATCAGGCTCGTTAATCAGCGCTTGGGCTACACCTAACCGTTGCTTCATACCACGTGAGAACCCTACAATATGGTTTTTGGCGTTTTCTAGCCCTACCTGTATAAGTAGCTCATCAACCCGCTTTTTCAGCTTGGATTTTTCCATACCGTATAGCTTTCCGCAAAAATCCAGATATTCCCGAGCGGTCATATATCCATAGAAGTTTGGTACATCGGGCAGATATCCTATAATGGAGTTATCGTGAGAGCCGTATCTATACTCAGATCCCATTAACGATATCGTTCCTGAGGTAGGTTTTGTTAGGCCTACTAACATTTTAATGGTGGTGGTCTTACCCGCCCCATTTTTCCCTAGAAAGCCACATATCGAGCCTTTTGGGATCTTTATTGTAAGCCCGTCCAGTGCTGTGTGTGCTGCGTATTTCTTAGTTAGTCCGTTAGTTTCTATAGCAAACATCTATCTTCCCTCATTTCTGTTTTGTATCTTTTCGTCAAGCATCTTTGAACCTACGGCAAAGTATATTACAGGTCCGATTAAGCTTACACACAGTATTACGATAAGCCAGATAACCTTCTGGCTAAAGGGTAGTTCCTTCTTTAAAAGGCTGATAACCGCAGTTAACATAAGCACGAACAGCAGAATAAAGATTGGTATCAGTATTGGAAGTATGTTTGGAAAGACATTAAGAAATTCAGAAAAGCTCATGGATAGTTTCATGGTTTTGCTCCTTTATTCAATAGATTTTGGTGGGGTAATGATTATCCCTATGTTTTGGTATCTGCGCTCTGGTGTGGGTGGGTTCTGGATAAGTGGCATTAGTATTTCGGTAATCTTTGCCCCCGCTTCAAGCAGTTCTTCCTTTGTTGCATAGATAGGGGCTATCGAAAATCCCGAACCGTCATTAATAATATCAATATCATCTTTCATTGTATACTCTCTAAACTCCTGCATAATTCCCATCATATACTCGGTAAATAAATTCATGTAGCTTTCGCCTGTTATATGCTCTAGTGAATTGCTTTTTGAAAGCTCTTGTGTTAGGGCGTATACCTTTTCAACTACCCCTCGTATACGGTTCTCTTGAATGACCTTAATTAAGCCGTCCTTTGAAAGCTTGCTAAGGTGCCGGTATATCGTAGCTTGCGGGATATCCTTGTTAGCTTCAATCAGCTGCTTTGCTGTAGACTGTTCAGCCTCGTGTATAGATAGCAAAAGCTTGCTTTGGATTGGGTTACGAAACGCATCCATTAGCTTTTTATTCATTCTGTTCTCCTTTCTAATATTATCACTACAATAATATTATCACATTAATAA
>CAZAOY010000069.1:0-11624 GCA_964486925.1 uncultured Oscillospiraceae bacterium | reverse complement strand
TAGATGTAGGTAAGGGTATCGTCTGCATGTTTGTTAAAGCATACTGCGGTGTCTATCACTTCACCGCCCCATTGGTATTGTTTGGAGAAGGAATCGCCCTCGATAAACCCGTCTGCCGTATATGGTCGGTTGCTATCAAGCTTTAGCGTGGTAAAGGCTTCATCCCGCCCCATCCCTACAGCAGAAAGCAGGGTAGTGTTCACCACTTCACCGCTAGCGCTACTGCCGCAACTTGACAAATATAGGGATGTGGTTAGGATAATAGCGATAATTAATAGGAAAACTGTAAGCTTTTTCATAGGAAGTTCCTTATTTAGCGTTGTTGGATAGTTTAACTCGCTATTAACAAGCGAGGTTACCATTAATTTGGTTTTGTTTTAATACATAATATTATAGGTCTAGGTTAACGACAGGTAGAAGCTTTAACTGCATAATAACGCTATCTTCTGCAAATCTGTCGATGGAGAATCTAGCATGAATATCTTCCCTAAACTGGTATGTTCTCCCTTGGAAGGTCACAGGCTCGAAGGGCTTATAGGCTATGTCATTAACCTTAATATCGGTGGTAAGCTGTGCCTCAATACTGCGGTCTTTGGTAATGATGTTTTGGTTTATCTCATTCTCAGGGGATTTGTCAGCCTCCACAATATAGCTGGATTTAAGATGGTCGTACACCGATTGCATGTAGGAATAATCCTTGTCGGTCGAGTTTTGGAAAAGAAGGTAGTAGTCCACCCCCATCACAGTGTCGGTGGGGGTGTCGTAACGCAGTGCGGTGGTTACCTGTCTGCCTAGGAGGGATTTTTTGGTATCGATAATTAGCTTAACCCCAGCGTCATAAATTTTGTTCTCTTGCATATCCTGCTCGCTTAGCGGCTTTGTGTAGCCTAGTTGCCTTATGATATCCTCGTAGGTTGTGCCGTAGCGTTCATCCTCGTTATTGTGTATCGAAGCGGGGTTTATCTTGACAGCTTTTTGTAGCTCGGATATGGTCATGTTCATATATTTAAGCGGGGTAGTGTCAATTCCGACGTCTGTTGTTTTTTGCTTTGGCAGATAGGCGAGGGTTAACAGTATAATAGCTACCACAGAGGTAAAGGAGGTACAGTACTTTATAATTTGATTTTTCTTCATGATATCACCTAGGTAATTGAATATTAATGTAAAACATAAATTAATTAATATTGTTAAAAGTATAGCACAGATTAATAGAAAATTCAATTGTGTAAAGTTACAAAATGAGTGATAAAATTTTGTGCTTTATTGCTGTAAATTATTAGATAAAAATCCAAAGTATTATTAGTAAATTACAAATTACCAAAATATTTATTATATCTTGACAAAACCTTCACAGTGTGCTAAAATAAAAACAAGGTAACAGCTAAGAAGCTATTACCTTGTTAGAGAGTTACAACAGAATACCTTATGACGGAAAGTCGGTTAGTTCACCAAACCCCTTTTTAGAGATTAGTAATCTCAAAAAAGAACGGAGGTGATATTATGGATTACATAATCATTATATTGATTGTACTATTACTTTTAATAGTTGCCATAAAAAAATAACCGCCCACACTTCGAATGTCGCGGTTATTTTTATAACATGACATAAGAACTAATCGTTTAGGTATAAACTATGTAGCTCTCTTTCTGTTTTTATTATATCACAGATGAGTAAAAATGTCAACACCTACTTTGTAAAAGACAAATTAAGATAAAATTACCAAAATATTTATTATATCTTGACAAAACCTTCACAGTGTGCTAAAATAAAAACAAGGTAACAGCTAAGAAGCTATTACCTTGTTAGAGAGTTACAACAGAATACCTTATGACGGAAAGTCGGAAATTAATTGGGCAATGGAATATTAGGCGATAAAAGCTTATTATCCTATTGCCCGATTAATCGTTCACCAAACCCCTTTTTAGAGATTAGTAATCTCAAAAAAGAACGGAGGTGATATTATGGATTACATAATCATTATATTGATTGTACTATTACTTTTAATAGTTGCCATAAAAAAATAACCGCCCCCAGTTCAAAGTGTGCGGTTATTTTAACGTGACATAAGAACTAACCGTTTAGGTATAAACTATGTAGCTCTCTTTCTGTTTTTATTATATCACAGATAGATAAAAATGTCAACACCTACTTTGTAAAAGACATTTTAAGATAAAATATCCAGATAATAACAACTATATGTTACTGTTAATCCGTTTGTCTATCCGCTCGCGCTCGTGGGGGAGGGCTATGTAGTAGTCCTCTAGCAGATCATCTGACCAGTTTTTGGTGTTGAGCACGGGGGTGGCGGGGGTGTTAATAGGTTGCTGGGTGCGGATGAAGTAGGCGATGGCTAGCGCCATGACACGGTCGTCATGACAGCCTGTGGCGGCGGAGGGTTTGCCTGAGGTGTCCTTTATAAAGGATAACATCTCATATAGTGTGTCCACGTCGTGGATGAGCTCTGGAGTTTGGCGGATAATCTGGATAAGATTTGCTATTATGATAGGGCGGGTTAGGCGGTTGGTTTCAAAGCCTAGCTTGTCGGTAGGTTTGCCGCTTATCTTGTCCACCGTTTCCCGCATGTATTGATTAAAGTATCCCAGTCGCATTAGCTCCTTGGCGGGGTAGGTGGAGAAGTTCATCTCGATTCCCACAAATGCGTCTAGATAGTACCGTCCCAGACAGTATACCTGATTTGCGAATAGATCCTCCTCAAACCTTCCGCAGAGCACCGCTACCTGCTCGCCTGACTTTGTGTCGATGACCTGTGCTACAAAGCTGTCCGACCCTCCCCCTGCGGTGTCACAGCCGATAGTGTAGTTATGCCCCTGTTTTGGAGGGGTGAAGATCCTTATCTCACCGGTGGAGGAGCGGCAGAATTTAATGGAACGGTCTAGTATTAACTGCTCCGAAATCTGATAGCAAAAGCTCCCCACAATGGGGGGGTTGTTTAGCGTTAGGATACGCTTGTTTATCACTACATTGTTAAACACCGACCGCCCTGTAGTGCCCCACCTACCCTGACAGTACACCATATAGTAGTATTCATCGGTCTTTTTAAAGCTTTCAAGCACCGCTATCTGCTCGCTGTCCAAAAAGATGTTATCCTTATAGGTGGAGTGTACCGTTTTGACCTTAGGGGATTTGCTGTCGAAGAACCGCTTTTTCAGCCAGTGGTTTACCGAGATTGGGTTAAAGGTTATGATAAACTGCTTGTATAGCCTGCTCCTCCCACGAAGGCGGATGTCTAGCTGGTTAAAGTCGGACTCTAAAAGCTCGCTTGCCTCCTCTAGCCAGATGGAGGTAATGTTGTAGATGGATTTTAGCTTCTCCACATCATCTAACCCAGCAAAGAGGATCTCGTTTCCGCTTGGCAGGTGGGTGATCTTTAGATCGGTTTTATTTATAACAAAATCATGACGGTTGTAGTGGGATGTAATCTGGTTGCAGAGCTGTTTAAAGCAACTCTCCTTTAGTGAGCGTGCCACCTTTCGGCAGACTAGGATACGGTGACCCTGTTCGTTTACCATCCGCTCCAGTAGCTTTCGCCCCGCAAAGATGGATTTACCAGACCCGCCGCCACCCATTAGCACAAGATAGCGCTTTTTGTTAAAGTAGAGGTTAAAAAATTTAGGGTTGGTGGTGGACTTTAGTCTGTCGTACCAGGTTAGGTGCTCATAAATTTCATCTATATTTTCAGCGGAAATGACCGTATTGTTAGCTATATACCTTCCTCCCTTCGGTTTTGGTTGGGGCGCTTGTAGGTTAATCCTTAACGTTAATGTATCGCCTTAACCTGCGAAAACTTTTTAAGCAGTGATTTTACCTTAGACAGCTTTTGGTCTAGGGTGAGGGTTTGGGTAGCGCTCGGTTCACTCTCCTTCTCGGCGGTGAGGGAGCGGTATAGCAGTTCGGAGGCTTTGACACGGTTTGTGAGGGGGGCTTCGGTATCGGTGACGACGCTACTCCAAAACCCTCTAATCCGCTCAATCTCGGCTAGTGCCTGCTTTGCAGGGGTGGGGGTGTCCGCTATAATATCCTTTGCGATATCGTCGGAGGATATAAAACTGCTGAAAACAGTGTCGGTAATTTCATCTGCGGTTATGGTGGTTGTGATTTTTGTAGTATTAACCTTGTTTAGCATGGCTTATCCTTTCTTATGTAATTACATATGTAAGCAAAATAAGTGGTGATACTGTTTAGTCAATATTAGGTTTAATCTAGAGCGTCTACCTCGTCCTCTGGGGTGTCGTCGTCGGGAGGGAGGTTGTCAAAGACCTTTAGGCTACTTGCGTACCGCCTTTGAACGGTGGAGGCGGACACGTTTAAAAGCCTTCCTGCCGCTTGGTTGCTACAGCCTTTTCTGACCTTAAGCTTTACCACCGACTGTTCAAGCGGGGTTAAAAGCTGTTCCGCCTTTACAGCAATCTCAGCGTTTAGTGCCACATATCGCCTTACACTCTTTGCCAGTAGCATATTCATCTGGGTTAGAAGTAGGGAATAGTGGGAAATCCTGTCAAAGGTGTCGGTACCTCTTGGAGTGTCGCGGATCATCTGGGTGACACTCTGGCTCTTTGACCGAATGTATAGAATCTTCTGCTTAAGCTCAAGGATGTCCTCCTTAAGCTTTATAGTTTTGACTATTAGGTTTTGGCTATTCATCTTTTAATCCTTTCTATTACTCGCTCACAGGTAGACTGTCAATGCGGTAACCGTTTAATTGCGTAGTAGCACTTTAGCATTTATCTTTGGTAGGAGCTACAGCAGATGTTGTCAAGCTCATAGTCACATACGGGACAAGGCTCGCTAATTAACAGTGATATGCTGTTAGCGTTACAGGTAAATCCCTTTTTGTTACCGCCTATATACGCTTTTTCTGCTTTGCTCCAGTTTTCGTACTGTTCATTAAATCTACAGGTTACCGCTGTACACAGTATGGTTTTTACTAGCTTTTCTTCATTCATATCATACTAACGTTATCTACCCTTGTATCTATTACAAATGTAGAATCTCCTTTCTGTCATTAATTGGAATGTATGTTCTTTTTATATTATATAGTAAAATCTCCCATATGTCAAGACCAATGAAAAAAATTTAGAATTATAGGGTAATAAATTGGACTTTACAGGGTTTTAGAGTATAAAAATAATGATAAATGCTAAAAAAGGGATATGATAAAAAGCAGTTTTGTCATATCCCTTAGCTTTGCGGATAAAACCGATATGTAGCTATACCAATGTAGTGAATGCATTGCATGTATTCCAAATCCACCGCAATGATAAATTGCTACCCAAAACCCTCACCGTAACCGACCGCTCCACGCTTGTGGTTGCACTAAACTACATTCCAACGGGAAACACCACATCCCAGTATGTTCGACCACCCACATAAACCCCGACATGACCGCTCACCTAAACCACGGTGAACACATCAACACAACCCACGCTATACTACACACCTGCCTATCATCAACGCGACATCTCCCACAAAACAAAACAGGAACGCATATCATGCGTTCCTGTTGTAGTACAGCTTAATATTTGCTGCTTCCACTGTAGTTGTACTCTGTAGGCGTGCTACTGGAGTATGAGTTTTGGTAGCTGTTTGAAGATTTTACAGAAGGGTTATCGGAGTTTATTAGTTTGAATTTTGAGATTAGATCGTTTAGAAGGGTAGCTTGGCTGGATAGCTCCTCGCTAGCCGCCGCACTCTGCTCACTGGTAGCGGAGTTTGTCTGTACCACCGCAGAGATCTGGTCAACACCGATGGTAACCTGCGAGATGGAGGCCGCTTGATCACTGCTTGCTTTGGTAATGTCGGAGATAATGGAGGTGGTTTCTCTTACGCTGTCTACCGCACCCAATAGCTCCTTAGCGGTTATATCCGCAAGCTTTACACCATCTGCGATAGCGGTAACCGAGTCCTCGATAAGGGCGGTGGTGTTCTTCGCCGCTTCTGCCGATTTTCCTGAAAGGTTACGAACCTCGTCCGCTACAACCGCAAAGCCTTTACCCGCTGAACCTGCTCTTGCCGCTTCAACAGCCGCATTAAGCGCTAGGATGTTAGTCTGGAAGGCGATATCTTCGATAGTTTTAATAATCTTGCTGATTTCGTGGGATTTTGAGTTTATGCTGTCCATAGCAACCATAAGCTTTTGCATCTGTTCGTTGCTATTTGTGATCGCTGTGGTTGCCTGTAGCGCCATATCGTTAGCGCTAACTGAATTTTGTGCGTTTTGGTTAACCTGATGGGAGATCTCGCTAATGGATGCGGATAGCTCCTCTACAGAGCTTGCCTGCTCGGTAGCTCCCTGTGCAAGCGCTTGTGCTCCGCTTGAAACCTGATCAGCACCGCTAGACACCTGGTTTGCCGCAACTCTAATCTGGGATAAGGTGTCGGACATATCTGTCGCAACCTTTACGATACTTGCTTCTATCGGCTCAAAATCACCGATAAACTTCTGGGTTGGAGGTCTAAGTACAAAGCTGTTGTGGGAAAATTCATTCATTGCATATGTAATATCGCTTACGTAGGTCTTAATCATACCCATAGCGTAGCGCATGCTGTCGGCAAGCTTTCCAAGCTCGTCTTTGCTTTGGTATTTTATCTGTGTGCCAAGGCGACCTTGCGACATCTCGTCTGCAACGTGTTCAAGCTCTTTAATAGGTGTGGTGATAGACTTTGTAATAAGAAGTGTTGCAATAATCGTTAAAGCTACTGCGCCTATTAGCACTAATAGTACAACAACCATCAGCTCGTTTGCGGTTTTATCAGCCTCTGCTTCACGTTGAGAGATCCTTGCAACTATGTCGTCGTTAAGCTTAATAAGGGTATCTCTTGCCTTGTTAAACAGCGGCACATAGGATTCAGAGAATAGCCTGTAGGCCTCTGCATTTGAGTTTGCATCCAGTCTTGAAGCGATCTCAACCACCTGCTTGCGGACTGGGACAGCTTGAGCTAGGTGAGAGTTAATCTCTTCAACCTCTGATTTGTATTCGGGAACGATCTCCATAATCTTACCAAGCTGTACATCAAGGTCGTTGCGATCCACCATCATAGCGTCGCTTGCTTCGTCAAAGTCTTTCTTGTCGGTGGTTGCAATCATCTGTAGAAGGTAACGCTGTACCGATACAAGATCACGCCTAGCAGTCCATACATAGGTGGTTGCGGGGACGGATGTACTTGCAAACCCCTTCGTAGTTGCGGTAAGCTTGCTGTTTCCGGTAATAGCGGTTATACCAAGCAGTACAACCATCAAAAGTACTAGTCCAAATCCTGTAATTAGTTTTGCTCTGACCTTTAGGTTTTTCATCGTATCTCTCCAATCAAATTATATTAGCCTATAATACATCTGTCAATCACCATAATTCTAATTATATTATATCACGAGTTTCATCAAAAGTCAACAATAAATGTATAATCATTTGTGACATGTTTGTGACAGTTTTTAATGGGGTATTTAAAGCATGCATTGTGAAAAAAGTAATAGTACAGCTTAGCATAAAAGCTTTTTTGTGCAAATATAATATAGTAAATAACAGGAAAATCCGCTTTAAGCCTGGGTCATATGGTTTAGAATTTACAAGATTTAAGTCGAACTATCCGGCTAGCCTAAGGCGGAAATTGCTTAAAAAATAAATTTTCTAAGGGGGTGGCTTTATCTTTACTACATTTAAAATTAACTGGAAGGCGCTAATTACAAGCCTAATCTTAAGCCTTGGGGTGGGGGCGTTGTCCGCTTATATTACGGGGGACAGCGTTAACAGCTATCAGGATCTTGTAAAACCACCGCTTTCGCCTCCTGCTATAGTTTTTCCTATTGTCTGGACTATACTGTATGCACTAATGGGGATTGCGTCCTACATAATCTATCAATCCGACTCTCCTTTAAAGCGGAGTGCGCTACTTGTCTATGGGATAAGTCTTGTTGTAAACCTGCTCTGGTCGCCGATCTTCTTTAACTATGAGCTTTATCTAATCTCCTTTATCTGGCTTTTACTGCTGTGGGTTTTGATAATCATAACGATAGCTTTATTTAGCAGGATTAACAAGACGGCGGCTAAGCTAATGATACCATATCTGTTATGGGTAACCTTTGCGGGTTATCTTAATCTTTCTATCTACTTATTAAATAGGTAAAATTAAAATTTAAAGCACATCGGGGGTTACCTGATGTGCTCTGGTTTTGTTATATAGCTTAATGGTAGTGGGAGGGTAGTATAAATCTGTCGGCATTTAAAACATCTTACGGAAAGCATATACTATTAAAGATTAACCCCGCCCCTGTAGCAGAGCATTCTCCACCGCCTTCTTTATCACCATGCTAGAGTTTGTTGCCCCTGAGATAGAGTCCACCATAATGTCCTGACGCTCTATGATAGAGTATATAACCGTTTCAGCGGGTGCTCCACGTTCATTTTTGTGCTCATCTATCTGGATATCGGTAATCTGTCCATCCTTGACGGTTACCGTAACCAAGGCGTAGATGTAACCCACGTCACATTCCCCTAGATAGCTACCGTCCGCTACAGCTGTAACATCCACCCCCGAAATCGTTATAGCGCTCACCGCCTTTTGGTAGAAGCTAAAGCTTGATACCCCAAGGTATATATGTAGGACAAGGCTTAACGCTATAGCTACCGACAAAATCCTATGCACAAGCCTACTCCACCGACGGCGCTTACAGAGAAGATATAGTACGTTTGAGGTAATCATACAGGCGAGCATAACCCCGCCAAGGATAAAAAGCCAGACAGGTCGCTGGTTAAACAGCTTAATTGTCAGCACAAGATGAAGGGCGGCAACCGCTGTGGCTGCAATAGAGAGTGCACAATGAGCCCGCATTAACTTCCTTTTAATTCCATGTAACCTTTTAATCCTTGCGACTATTGCGAGCAGGATTGAAACGGTCAAGATTACAGCGGTAACGATACCTAAAATCATACTAACCACCATGCTTTCTATATAACATACGAAGTATCATCTCAAACCCGTCCATAAGAAACTCCTCACGACCGATTGAGAGGGAATTAATGTACTCACCCTTGTTGGAGTAGAGCGAGATTAGGCTACATATGCTCGACCACAAGACCATAACCCTTGCGGTGGTGATCTCCTCGAGGTTAACCTCGCTTTCTGTTCTAGCGTGGTTTAGAAAATCCTTGATTACATCGTTAATCTGCTCGCCAACTTGATAGATTAACTCTAAGACTGGTAGGCTTTCTCTATCCTTGTGGTCGATACTGATTCTACCCAGAAGGCACTGGAAGTAGATAGGATACCGCTTTTCAAACTCCGTTAGAGAGCGGCAGAGTGAGAGGTAGGTTGATTTAAAGTCTTGATTTAGCTTTATCTGTTTTTGTATCTCGTTAAGGAGTATAGTCATATATTCATGCACTATATGATAGTAGATATCATCCTTATTCTGGAAATACACATAGATGGTGGCTTTACTGCAATCAGCGGCGGTTGCGATATGGTCTACGGTGGTTTTGGTTGTACCGTTTTCGAGGAAAAGTTGCTTTGCGGCGGTAAGGATGTTCTGGCGGTTAAATTCCGTAAGCTTTGAGCGTTTTTCTGGTTTCATAGATACCTCATCTCTAGATATTAAAACTGATAGTATAGTTATTGTACTACAAGTTTAGTTAAAAGTCAAGGGGTTATGCTATAAAATATTAAGTTATCCTCTGGTTAGCTACAAAGCTAGCAAAAATCATACAAAATTAGTGATTGTCGAGTTATTTCTCTTGACAACCCCGCCTTTTTTTGATATACTATTTATACTACATCCGAAGTTTCTTGATTTAGGGGGATATTATGGGGACTGCAAACACAAAAACTATAGCCACTAACCGAAAAGCCCGCCACGACTATTTTGTGGAGGACAGCTTTGAAGTGGGTATTGTACTGGTGGGTACAGAGGTAAAATCCCTTAGAAGCGGTACTGTTAACCTTAAGGAGAGCTGGTGTAGCATTGAAAACGGTGAGCTTTTTGTTAAGCAGATGCATATAAGCCCGTACGAAAAGGGGAATGTCTTTAACAAAGACCCCTTTAGAGTGCGAAAGCTATTAATGCACAAGCGTGAGATTATGCGGTTATACGGTATCTGCAAGCAGGACAGCTACACCCTGATTCCTTTGTCACTCTACTTTAAGGACTCTAAGGTAAAGCTTCAGCTAGGGCTTTGCAAGGGTAAAAAGCTTCATGACAAGCGGGATGATTCTGCTAAGAAGGACGCTAAGCGTCAGATCGACCGTGCCATGAAGATGAGGCTTAAGGGTTAAGGCTTTGGGTTGGTGATAGGGTATTTTGGTTACACTTGGTTTTGCATACTGTAAGCGATAGGGGATTGTGTTAATTTTATGATGTGATTTTGTCTGCTTTTGGTATAGATTAAGGTGAATTGGGGTATAGTTAGATGAAGGTTGTTGATATTGATTTAGGTATAGACTACAGTGCGCTAAAGCTTTCGACCCCTTTAGCCGATATATCCTTTAGAGGGTTTATCCTGCAAAACTATGAGGAGTACAACAAGGACAGGCTACGTCCTGCGGTGATAATCCTGCCGGGCGGCGGGTATGGAATGACCTCCGAGCGGGAGGCTACCCCGATAGCGATGGAGTATCTAGCCAGCGGGGTTACTGCGTTTGTGCTACGGTACAGCTGTGCGCCTAGTGTGTATCCGACCCAGCTTGTAGAGGTTGCGACTGCTGTAAGGGCGGTGCGTGAGCGGGCAGGGGAGTATAACGTTGACCCTAGTCGGATCTTTGTCTGCGGATTCTCTGCGGGCGGACATCTAGCGGCAAGCATATCCACGCTACACAGTGACGAGGTGTTAACCAGTCGTGGATTTACCGACAGTTCGCACATCCCAAACGGTTCGATTCTATGTTATCCTGTAATTTCGGGGATTGTAAACCCACATCAAGGTTCATTCATTAATCTGTTAGGCTTAACCGAGTCTGATCTAGCCGACCGCACCGACGAGGTGGTAGCTAGGTTTAGGGAGTTATCCCTTGAGACGCGTGTAGATAAGCAGACTATCCCATCCCTTATCTGGCACACCTTTGAGGATGATGTTGTTCCTGTACAAAATGCACTTGTATATTCAGCTGCTTTGGCTAACCACAAAATCCCATTCGAGTTACACATCTATCCACACGGCGGCCATGGGCTTAGCCTATCAAACCATCTCACCTGCGACCATCTCCCACAGGGTGTACTACGTTGTCGTGAGTGGATTAACCTCTCTAAAGAGTTTATATGGGGGCGTAAAGGTTTCGACGGGGAATAAGAATTATAGTAAGCGAGTAGAGTGGGCGAAAACTCTTTAATAGTCGCATTTAAATATAAACGCTAATAATAATAACAATTATAGTTTAGCTTGCGCAGCTTAGTTTAAGCTGTCCGTTTACCGATTGTTACCACGCCTTTCGGTAAACGCTAATTAGTGGTCAACGTCTAGCGGGAGCTGACTTAGCCCGCCCGACGTACCTTAAGTCTACCGCCTTAGTGAGCCCGTATATCGGCGCCTAATGCGGGAAATCAGTAGGTATACTACACTCGTAGAAAGCTATAAGGACAATTTTTCGGACAGGGGTTCAATTCCCCTCGCCTCCACCA
>CAZAOY010000068.1:0-11744 GCA_964486925.1 uncultured Oscillospiraceae bacterium | reverse complement strand
TGATATAAAGTGAGGTGTTACGTTATGATTCATAGAAAAGAATATCTAGAACGACTAATCGCAATTAGAGAAAAACAGATTATAAAAGTAATAACTTGAGTTCGCAGATGTGGAAAATCCACTTTGTTTGCTTTGTATATTGATTACTTGAAATCCACAGGTGTAACCGAAGATCAAATTATCAGCGTAAATCTGGAAGATGTGGAATTTGAACATCTGCTTAAATATAAATCATTCCATAAATATGTTAAAGACCATATCTGCAAGGATAAATTCACCTATGTATTTAGTGATGAGGTGCAAAATTGTACCGAGTTTGAGCGTGCGGTTGATAGCCTTTTTATCAAGCCAAATGTTGATGTCTACATTACAGGCTCTAATGCTTATATGCTTTCCGGCGAGCTTGCTACCCTGCTATCGGGCAGATATGTTACAATTGATATGCTACCGCTTTCATTCAAGGAATTTTGCGAGGGACAAAATGATGATGTAGAAAATCTATTCACAACCTATTTGAGATATGGTTCATTTCCATATGTCAGATTTATTGGTAGTGAAGCACCTGTTATCACTTCTTATATTGAGGGGATTTATAATACAATTTTATTAAAGGATGTGGCTAAAAGAGAGGGTATCACCGACATTCCCTTGCTTGAAACTATCGTTAAATGTGTGGCTAGCTCTATCGGAAGTCCGATTTCTACCAATAAAATCACCGATACTATAGCTTCATCGGGGCGAAAAATTTCGGTAAATACCGTTGACAACTACATGAAAGCTCTGTGTGACAGCTTTATTTTTTACAAGATAGATAGGTATGATATTAAGGGTCGAGGGTATCTAAAAACACTTGGGAAATACTATATGGTTGATACTGGAATTAGAAATTTACTACTTTCAAGCAGTTCTGCGGACTTAGGACATCAGCTAGAAAACGTTGTATATTTAGAGCTTTTGCGCCGTGGATATAAAGTTAACATTGGAAAGCTTGCTGAAAAAGAGGTTGACTTTGTGGTAAGTAACATGGACGGTATCTCATATTATCAGGTTTCGGCAAGTGTGCTTGATCAAAATACATTAAAAAGACAGCTTGAGCCGCTAGATTCCATCCCCGACCACTATCCAAAATTTTTACTCACATTAGATGTCATAGGAGACGGTTACAATTATAACGGGATAAAGCAACTTAATGTGCTTAATTGGTTACTTGGCAGATAAAACAAAATAAATATAAATAACATACGACACTCGCTAAGGCGGGTGTTTCTTGTATTTAATAATAAAATTCTTCATCCAACATTAACGTCTATATAAAAACTATCCATCCACCCCTTCCCCCAAATAATAATACCAGTGGACATACAATATTTTCACTTTAACTCATATACATTAAAACAACGGTAAAACCCTTTGCGACCAATAAAAGGGTTTTACCGTTAGATAAACTATGTTTGAGGAGTGAGGATAATGTTTTCTGCAATAATATCTATAGTACTGGCAAATTTTTTATACTTTGCACTACATATTGAAAGTCTGGGGATATTTCCAAAACCACTATCGTTAGAGATGGAGAAGGAATGCTTTGAGCGTTGGGCTAACGGAGATGAAGCCGCCAGAGCTAAGCTAATTGAGCATAACCTAAGACTTGTCGCCCATATAGCAAAAAAATACTACTCAAAAACCACCGACCACGAGGACTTAATCTCAATAGGTTCTATCGGACTAATTAAGGCAGTAAACACCTTCTCCTACGATAAGTGCACCAAGTTTGCAACCTATGCCTCCAGATGTATCGAGAATGAAATTCTAATGTACTTTAGAGGGATAAAAAAGAATGCGCAGGATATCTCGATGAATGAACCAATGGATAACGACGGTGAAGGAAATAGCGTTACAATTCTGGATATGCTACCAAGCGCACAGTGCCTAGAGGATGACATCTACCTAAAGATCCAGATTGAAAAGCTTTATGACTACGTAAACACCTACCTAGATAAGCGGGAGCAGGAGATAATACGACTACGCTACGGCCTAAACGGCACACGCCCGCTACCACAGCGTGAGATTGCTAAGCAACTGGATATCTCTCGTTCCTATGTGTCCCGTATCGAGAAGAAGGCACTGGAAAAGCTAGAAAAACAGTTCGACAGATAGCATTATACCGTAACAAGCTACCCCCTGTACACATTTAACGACCTAGGTAAAGCCATGTAAATTCCCCATACAATTAGCGCAGACAAGACCGTGTCGTAAACCTTAACCACAAATGTACCAAAGAAGCAAGCAACTATACTAGGTGCCCCCCACGAAACAGCTATGTCATGGTAGTATATCTCCCAACGTGCAGTGGAAACCCCACCCGATATCAGCACCGTTAAAATGGTGGATAGAAGGCTTGACACAGCTATAACAAGCGCTACCGTAGAAAACACCCTCTGCCACCTTACCTTGTTATCCCTCTTCATATTTAATCCCACTATCAAAGCCACACTGGCGCTTACCGCATAGTACAAAAGGGAGCTATTTCCAAATTCAAAGATAGCAAGGTAGAAGTTGTTGATAAGCCCTACAAGCAAACCCGCCGTCGGCTCTAACACAATCGATACAAGCGCTACCCCAGTAACGTCAAGCCATACAGGCAGATCAAAATAGTTAGCAATAGCATGTAGGAGCTCGTTCATCAAAACCCCAATAGCCATAACAATTATATACCGCTTTATCTTACTCATTGTCGCTACCCTCTTTGTCATTAGTGTTGTCTTGCGTCTCAATCTGATCTGCCCTCTCCTTCTTGTCACGGTTAATCTCATCCATAAATCCCGCAGTTACAATACCGGCGGGCAACGCTATAACCGCTATGCCAAAGAGTGAGGATAGCATGCTGATAAGCTGACCTACCGTAGTCTTAGGATAGATATCACCGTAGCCTACAGTAGTTAGAGCAGTGGTAGCCCAGTACAACGCGTCAAAAAAGCTATCAAAGGTATCGGGCTCGTACGAAAACATAGCTAAAGCCGACACAAAGATGTAGGACAACGCTATTAACAGCACCGACCCTAACGTCCGCTTTTCATTCTTGAATACATTGGTAATATGTAAAAAGCTTTTTGAATAGTGTAGCACCTTAAAGATTCTAAGCATACGAAGAATCCTAAAGCTCTGGCGCATTAACCCTAATGATGGCAGAAGTGAGATAAGATCCACAATCGCAAACGGAGTGATAGGATAGATTATAAATGCAACAATACCCTTTTTGCCCGATATGTAATCGTATGTAATAAAACGTAGTATATAGTCCAAGAAAAGGATATAAACAGTTATGGTATCAATTTTATCAAGGATAATATTTGATTCCTTAAACATTAGCGGAAATACACTAATAATCGCTACCACGGTAATAAAAAGATCATAAAACTTACTTACCTTATCATTAGGCTTTGCTCGTTCTACAATGGTAAATATGCGCTCTCTCATCTAAAGACTACCTTTCATTATCTTGCCATAAACGCCGCTATAGGTAAAGCAGAATGACCTACAACCGTCAGGATAAGGATTGTATAGAACATAATCTTACCAAACAAGGAAGCAAACTCTTTGTCCTCGTATTTACTGCGTATTCTGTTTATGTTAATTATCGATATCATTACCGCAATAATTGTAAAGATACCCCAGAAGTTAACAAACTCAAGCAGACCTAAATCCAATGCGTCCGGAAGAAGGTTAGCACCTACCATAATGTTAGCCACCGTACCAAATAATGCCGCCGGTACCATACCAATTGGGTCAACTCTATGGTAGGTACATAGGAATAACGTAATAAGCACCCAGGTCGTAGTGCCGACTAGCGCTATAAAGCATTTGAAGTATAATCCAAAGCTATTTCTGTTTATCTCAAATGCAGTAACAAGCTCAGAGGTAACAACATCCTTCTCCACCTCTGGGTCGTTTCTGGTGTTTTGATACTCTACAGCGTAGGAAGCTACCCCATACCGGCGAAGATAGTATCCCGATATGCTAATGGATTCGTTTATCCCACTGTTTTCGGTGTCCGCTACAAATACAACATCACTGGCAGTGTAGTTTGGCTCTATATAAAACCTTAGCTGATGGGACTCTAGCGGGAAACGCTTAGTCCAAAAGTTTTTAGACACGGTAGCGTCTACCCTAACAAGCTGATAGTTAGTGCTGCCCTCATGGTAGTCCTTAACTATCTCTTTTTTGTTTATCGTACCTTTGTAGATCCTAAAGTTGTTTGCCATATCCAGATCAGGTCTGCCTTCCCAGCGAAACCAAACCATAAACTCTAAACGATAGTTAGAGGTTTTAAGCGCAATCTCCTTTAGGTTTTCAACATATGTACCGGCGGTAACCTTTGTTTCATTGCCGCTAAGCTCATTAACCCTATCCGTTACACTCTGCGGCTGTGTAAGCGCACCGGTCCAGTAGACATCCTCATTAAGCTTATCGTTATAAAGCACAACTACCGACGATACCAAAAAGATAATCCCCGGAATTACAATAAATAAAAACATCAATGCAAGCCGTTTTATCTGCCACTTTTGTAGATCTCTTATCTTCATATAAACCTCACCTATACCTTTACTTTGGCAACCAAATATCGAGTTTTAGTCTAACAATGAACCCTTTGCAGTATTGACTAACAATATCATCCCATATTTATTGCCCCATTACAACCACCAATTACTCCACCTAAAATGCAAGGTATTCACCTTTAACATTATTGGGTGGAGTAATTTAGCTTAAATTATTATACTATGTAAACTGCTATTTTACCTTTGCTTCATCATTGCTAGCAATAAACCTATAAACTACCGCCGCAATAACCGCACCAACAAGTGGAGCTAGGATAAATAGCCATACCTGAACTAAAGCGTCACCGCCAGCTATTAAAGCAGGCCCAAAGCTTCTTGCAGGGTTTACAGATGTTCCTGTAAAAGGTATCCCTAAAATATGCACTAGTGTAAGGGTTAGACCGATTACAATTCCTGCTACAGAACCATTTTGTGCCTTAGACGTAACTCCAAGGATAGCTAACACAAATACAAATGTTAACACCACCTCTACTAAAAATGCCTGTCCCATACCGGCACCGATAGCACTGCTTTCACCATATCCGTTAGTACCAAGCGAAGCATTACTGCCTAACATTAATGCAAGCAGTCCCGCACCGGCAATCCCGCCTGTAAACTGTGCAACAATGTATAACACAAAGTCAGATACTGTCATCTTACCCGATACAAGCATAGCGATAGAAACCGCAGGGTTAATGTGACATCCCGACACATTCCCGATGGAGTATGCCATAGCTACAATTACCAAACCAAATGCAAATGCAATCAGAAGGGTGGAGAACGCTAAAGGCATTGCACCTTGATTAGCTTTCCCAAGTAGAGTATTTGCCGCTACTGCGCTTCCGCAACCAAACACAACCAAAACCAGAGTACCAATAAATTCTGCAACAAATTTTTTCATAAAGGATCTCCTTTAGAGTTTTATTAACGACAGGATAGTTTACTTTATTGCATTAATGTGTCTGCACAAAATATGTGCAAAAAAACACAAAAAGCGACAATCCGTATCATTTTTACTAATTATATATTATTTTCTAAATTAAGTCAATAGTTTTTTACAAATTTATATCATTATTTTATCTATCTTAGTCTACTCTTTTAATTTTTTGATTATTTTATTTAAATTTTTCTTAAAGCTTCAAACTATAACATAATTACTAAGAATATACAAAATAAGGCAAAAGATACATTTGAAGGCATAATTTTACCATAAACTTCAATAAATAAAAATATTAGCTTCACGCTATTGATTTTTTATGCTAAATGCTATATAATTATAGCAAATTTAATTATTTAACTTTCTAGAATACTAAAATACCCTAAAGTAAAACTTTAGCACTACTTTGAGAAAGGAATGTCTTTACAATGGAACAAAATCTACAGATACTAGACTCTCACCTTCATATTAAGGATGAACCGGGACTTTCACTAAACGGGCTAACTGCTGCGATGGACGCTATCTGCACAGAAAGCAACTTTAGATCCACCGCCATCCTAAGCCTCCCCTGCTGGGATAAGGATCACACACTACAAAACCCGCTTTCAATCCTACAAAAATGCCTATATCCCAAAACAACATACATCTTTGGAGGTCTTGACTATTATATCTATCCAAGCCTTCCCCATGACTGCGACTTTAAAGGTCAGCTAGATACGTTACTTAAGATAGGTGTAGATGGTATAAAGCTAATAGAAACCAAACCAACCGTAAGAAAAGATCTTGGGTTTAAGCTTACATCTGCGGAATACGCACCATTCTTTGAAGGCTTAGAGCAAAAGCAAGTTCCGGTATTATGGCATACAGGCGACCCCGAAACCTTCTGGGATAAAGACAAAGCCCCATCATGGGCATTTGAAAACGGTTGGTTTTACGGCGATGGCACCTATCCTCAAAAGGAGGAATTATACAACGAAACTATCGAGATACTAGAGCGTTACCCTAACCTTTCGGTTACCTTTGCGCATATGTTCTTTGCCTCGGCGGATGTAGAGCGGGCGGACAGATTCCTAGACACCTATAAAAATGTGCGTTTTGACCTAACCCCAGGAAGTGAGATGTATGGAAACTTCGCACTAAATCGCAAGGATTGGCGAAGCTTTTTTATAAAGCATCAAGATAGGATTCTATTCGGCACAGACGGTGGCTGGAGTACTAATGAGGGTATGCGGGTAAAGATAGATCAGGCAAAGGAGATTGCAAGCGGCGTAATACGCTATCTTACCACGGATGATGAGTTTAAGCTGTTTGGTTACGACGTTTTAGGAGTAAACCTCCCAAACAATGTATTAAAGAAGATACTTTGTGACAACTTTGTAAGGATTGTAGGTGATAAACCAAAACCAATCTCAATACCTGATGTGTTAGATTATTTTGAGTTTATTAGAAGTAACCTTACTAACCATAACTGCAAGCTAGAGAATAAGGGCAGTTTATTAAAGCGGCTTGATGAGATAGCAGAGATGGTAAAGGTAAATTAATCTATCCCTTACGTATCTTGTTAGGATACTCCCCTAGGTTATCCTTAATAAAGTTGGCAAAGTAATGACGGTCAGGAAAATTCATAATATCAGATATCTCTTTAATTGAAAGGGCGGTGTCGGTTAGATACTGTTTTGCACTGTTGACCCGCTTTTGCTTGTAGTACTGGTATGGAGTTACCCCAAACTGCTGTTTAAAGATGTTGATAATCTGATTTTTGGAGTAGCTAAACTCATGTGCAATATCATCTAGAGTTAGAGAGCGGTTTATATTACTATTAATATACCGCTGTATCCGCAAGGCGGGGGTTTTAGACAAAGTGCCGTTAGTATCTGTAATGTGGGATTTTATCACCTGTGCAATCCTAAGTAGTATCACAGCAGACTGATCCATCTTATCTGGGTAGCTGTCACTGCTTTGCAGAAGATATAAAAGCTCATTCATATAGGTTAGTACGTTACACCCCTCAACTAAGTAACAATCCTTTGGTATGTACTGGTCAAATATACTCTGCGCAAAGTCGCCGCAGAACACTACCCATACCTTTACCCATGGGTTATCGGTCTTTGTGGTATAATAGTGATGGTTGCTCCCTTTTTTCAACAGGTATACATCCCCCTTTTTTGGATAAAGGGTGTTACCGTTAATCTGGAGTGTTCCCTCACCTTCGATAATATACTCAAACGAGAGGATATCTGAGTTTGTTCGGCTAATGCTGTATGAGCTGTCGCAGTAGGATCTTCCCGCTATAGTAACGTTAACCGGGAGTATAGGGTCATAGTATTGTGAAAAGTTGTAGATAGTTTCGGTAGTAGTCATTATGATAATCCTCATATAAATATGAATTTTTAGGGTTTACAGCCGCCTTTTACTGTGATAATATATTAACTATACAGTATAACTGTAAAAAAGTCAAGACTATTAGTTTGACTAATATTAATTTAAGATGAAAGGAACTCCGTACAAGCCATTGCGCTTGCTTGGAGCATGGTCATATCTATGTCATACAACAATAAAACCATCCCACGTCCAGAGTATCCACGCCCACAGATGGTAAGAGATAGCTTTTTAAACCTAAACGGCGAATGGGATTTCGAGATAGACTACGGCAATAGTGGTAAAGCCAGAAAGCTTTATGAAGGGGATAAGCTATCTGGAAAGATTATCGTTCCGTTCTGCCCTGAAAGCGAGCTTTCCGGTGTTAACAATAAAGACTTCTTAAACTGCGTATGGTACAAAAAGATGGTGATAATTCCAGAGGAATGGAACGACAAAAGGGTTATCCTACACTTTGGAGCGGTGGATTACCTTACCACAGTTTGGGTAAACGGAGTAGAAGTCGGCACACATAAAGGCGGGTATACCTCCTTTAGCTTTGATATTACAAGTGCCTTGTCTGACAAAGAGAACGTGATTACCGTATCTGCATACGATGACGTTCGCTCCCCACTACAAGCAAGAGGTAAACAGAGTGAGGAGTACCATTCTCACGGCTGTGACTATACCCGCACTACAGGGATATGGCAGACAGTATGGCTGGAGGCGGTATCTAACAGCTACATAGACTATGTTAAATACACCCCCGACCCAGAAAACAGCTGTCTATATATAGAAGGTACGATTAAAGGCAACGACGCTGACCTTTCACTTGAAGCTACTGCTCATTTTGGGAATGATAACGTTGGTTCTGCCTGTGCTTGGGTGGTAGGCGGTAGGGTTACCCTAAAGCTTATAGTAACACAGCTTCATCTATGGGATATTCAAAATCCTAACCTATATGACCTAACCTTAACCCTAAAATCAGGCGATAGCATGTTCGACGAGGTCAAAAGCTACTTTGGACTTCGCAGTGTCACCCTTGATGGGATGGCGATTAAGCTAAACGGTAAAACGGTATTCCAGCGGTTAATCCTAGACCAAGGATTCTACCCTGACGGTATCTACACCGCCCCTACAGATGAGGCGTTAAAGGCTGATATCCAGATGTCAATGGCGATGGGATTTAACGGCGCTAGAATGCATGAAAAGGTATTTGACCCACGCTTTATCTACTGGGCGGATAAGCTAGGCTACCTAGTATGGGGCGAGTTTCCTAACTGGGGACTTGATATCACCACCGCCGCAGGACTTGAAAGCTTTCTCCCTGAATGGATGGAATCGGTAAAACGTGACTTTAACAGCCCTGCACTAGTAGGATGGTGTCCGTTTAACGAAACCTGGGATCTAGACGGCAAAAAACAGGATAACACAGTTTTATCAACAGTATACCATGTAACCAAAGCGTTAGACTGCACCCGCCCTGTAATTGACACAAGCGGAAACTTCCATGTAGTTACCGATATCTACGATATCCACGATTACGAGCAGGATGTAGCGGTATTTAGCGAAAAGTTTAAAGCAATGCGTGAGGGTGGAGAACCTTATGAAACCTACCCTACCCGTCAAAGCTACGGTGGTCAGCCATACTTTGTAAGTGAATACGGCGGTATCTGGTGGAATCCGGACAGCAAGGACGAAAAGAGCTGGGGTTACGGTAACCGCCCTACCAGTGAAGAGGAGTTTTTAGCACGCTACGAGGGACTAACCACCGAGTTACTATCAAACCCTTATATGTGCGCCTTCTGCTACACCCAGCTTACCGATGTTGAGCAGGAAACAAACGGTCTATACACCTACGACCGCAAACCAAAGTTTGACCCAGAGATTATTAAAAGGATTAACCAACAGGTTGCGGCAATAGAGAAGCTGTAGTCTAACCTAAAGATTAAAAATCTAAATAAATACCGCACAGCCCCAATAGTTTTAGGGGCTGTGCGGTATCTTTATTAGGAAAAAAATTAATATATATCCCACCTATTAAGGTTACCAAAACACCAGTTAGCATGACCATCACTACAGCTGTCACTGTAAAAATCCGCGGAATAGACACTATAAAACCGTATGTAGTTTTCTAACGTATTAACCTCTATATCTGGTAGATGTTTTTGTATCAGTTTTTTGAGTATTCCTTTATAATCTAAGCTATACAGGTTATACATATCCGCAAATGCCCACCCTAAGGCAACGTCATAGAGATAATCACCTACGGTATTACAAAACCCAAAATCAATCACCCCTGTAACGCTATCATCATCCATTAGGATATTCTCTGGGCAGAAGTCACCATGTATTAATGTGTAATCTCCATTATATGGCTTTGAGAAAAACTCTATTAAACTGTCTATCTTTTTAACAATGTTTTTAACGTTATGTTTAAAGAACGTCTTGTTCTTTTGATATTTGCTGAGTAGCAGTTGTAAAAGTAAGCTATTCCAATCAGCTATACCGTCCCCTGTTCCAGAAAGAAGTGTAGCTACAGTATCTTTAAAGCTAAACCCTACCATTACCCGCCTAAGCTCTAGTATCGAGAGTAGGTAATGCTCCATTACCGAAACGGCGGTATCCTTATTAATTGAGGGTAACATTGGCTTTATAGCATTTCCCTTTATAAGCCGCTCGATAATCACCCCAAACTCCCCCATCTGCTCCACCGATAGAATCTGTGGAAGGTTAAAGCTTATTCCTCTACTGTCAAGCTTTGAGTAAAACCCCATTAATGCTTGCTTTGAGGTAAGGTCATTCGGCTTGTAAGGTTGTATCTTCAAGACACAATCACAACCCAATCTGTATACCTGCGATTCCATTCCGCTACCAATATATGCAGTTTCTGCCACATTATAATGCGCTAAGATATCCTTGTAGTTTTTAACAATCATAAACCTTCCTTATATAGATATTTACATTGCTTAAAATTGAATGTTGCGCTCTTTGCTCAAAAAACGCAACATTATGGAATAAACAAGACAGTATCATACAATATTTTGTTGCCCAATTAGCAACTCATGTAATTATGTAAAATTATAATAGTTCCTTTAAGGTGTTGTAACAGATGACAAGCTTTTCAAAGGAATCTACCCCTTCGTTCTCATACTCAACGATACAGTACTCGGTAACACCTGTATCCTTGATCGCTTTAGCATATCTTACCCAGTCGATATCATCCTCGCCAATTGCCGCTATCTTTACGGTTTCAGAATGTGCCTTTGCGTGGACGGTAACCCCACGGTTTACATACTTTTCAAAGTAGGCAAGTCCGTCAACTCCAGTCCCCTCCATGCTGTTTCCGATATCGTTTTGAGCGATAACATCCTCACAGGTAGCATTTAGGAATACATCCCATGGTTTTTCCCCCTCAAGGTCGATAAATTCAGCGTTATGGTTGTGGTATCCGATACGCATACCATGCTTTTTAAGCTCTTTGCTGACGGAGTTAAACTTGTTAGCGGTTTCCTTCCAAGCCGCTACAGATTCTCTGCACTCCTCAGGAAGCCACGGTATAATTATGTTCTTGTTACCGATAGCCTTGCAGTATGCTATCCATGCCTGCAAAAAGTCGTCCTGCACACATGCCCAAGGGGTATGCCAGCCGCATATCTCAAGGTCATTTGCCTGTAGCTCCTTTACAATCTCCTCGGCGGAGTAGGTAGCACCACCATAAAACTCTACCGCGTCAAATCCAATCTCTTTTATCCTCTTAAGTGTCTTTGGCATATCCTCTGCCATTGCGTCCTTTACTGAGTACAGCTGTACCCCAATCTTTGTTTTCATAACTAAATCCCCTTTTTTATATTTTC
>CAZAOY010000067.1:0-11761 GCA_964486925.1 uncultured Oscillospiraceae bacterium | reverse complement strand
CTTGGTCAATAGTTTGTTATGGTTATAATATAATTTTATTGCTAAAATTTATAAAGGTATTGCAATTGTAAGGAAAGTGTGGTACAATAAGAAAAAACATTATTACGGAGGTAGACCAATGCCGAAGCACGCTTAATTTTTTAATCTAACTGCATAATTTTTTAGTCATGTTACACATGGCTTTGGTAGGTTATGCATATTCAAAAATTAAGTGAAGCTGTAGATATATCTGTTAACGAGTTACTGCTTGTTAATGGTTAATTGATCTATCTTGTAGTTATTGTATTTATACCTACAGGCTTAATTGCCTGTGGTTAGTTATAGTGATTTCGAGCTATGCTTTATCTCTAATTTTTGAGGTAAAGCATAGCTTTTTTGTTGTCAAGATATCTCTGCAGCTTAAGATAGAAAGCTGTTATGAAAGAAAAATTAATTATATATAAAGAGATAGGTAATGAAAAGCTTATCTTTAACACTAGCGCCCACTGTTTTTCGCCAAGGCAGATTGATAGAGGTACGCTAGCTATGCTGTCGGTACTACAGCTAAAGAGCGGACTAAAGGTACTAGATCTAGGTTGTGGATACGGTGTTGTTGGGATAGTCTGTGCTAAGGCGGTTGGAGCGACGAATGTTTTCATGGTAGACAATAACCCTAAAGCGGTAGCGCTTTCAAGGGAGAACGCTAGGGTAAATCAAGTTCAGGGTGTAAAGATAGTACAAAGCGACGGTTTTAATACGTTAACAGAAGCAGGGTTTGACCTTATACTCTCTAATCCGCCCTACCACGCTGATTTTGCCGTACCAAAGCAGTTTATCGAGAAGGGCTTTAATCGACTAAAGCTGGGTGGACAGCTTGTAATGGTGACAAAGCGTAAGCAGTGGTACAAGCAAAAGTTAATCAGTATCTTTGGTGGAGTGTTAATCCGAGAGGTGGATGGATACTACGTTTTTTGTGCAGAGAAGCGTAATAACCATTACCACTATAGAGGCTCACAAGGTAGTTGCCGTAGTGACGGTTACCAAAGCAATGATTACTGCAAAAGCAGTAAAGCTGTTAACCCAAAGCGGGGTGCCCGCTGATGGAGAGATGGATAGTAACACCGCAGAATACCCCTGTTATAGTAAAAAGCTGTAGCAAATGCGGTAATGGTAGCAGGTTTAGCTGTAGCGGAAACTTTAGGGTTAACGCAAACGGCAGAAGCCTTGATGTATGGTTAATCTATCGTTGTCAGAGGTGCGATACCACCTGGAATATGGAGATTCTATCTAGGGTGAAGCCTACACAGATAGATCAAGGTTTATATCGGTGTTTTGTAAAGAACGACTACGAAACTGCAAAGCGCTACGCATTTAATCTACAGCTACTGAATAAAAACAAAGCCACACCATGCTTTGACGAGATGGGATACACGGTAATTAGGACTACCCTAGAGACTCAATCGGATGAGGTAAACATTATCTGCGAGTATGACTTTGGATTGCGGTTGGATAGGCTACTGTCAGATCAGTTAGCGTTGTCCCGAACTAAGGTTAAGGCGCTGATTGAAAAGGGGGTTATCTACAGCGAGGATGGTGTAGTCACCTCCAAGACTAAGGTTCGTGGGAATCTTAATATAAGAATTAAGTTAATGTAAAAGTTAAGTTAACCTAACCCAAAAGTTAATATGAATACTAAATAAGATATACGAAAGGATAGCGCACCTTGCACATTTATATAATTGTGCAAGGATTAGCGCACAGGGTTATATATGACAAAAAAGGATAAAAGGTTTAAGCCTAAGTTTATGGGGCTTGAGTTAAAGCATGTAAAGATGAAACCACAAAAACACGCAAATGTAAGCAAGGGAAATCTAAAGAGGATGTAGGTATACGTTTAAGACCTACACAATAGTAAAGGAGGATATATAGGTATGAACAAAATATACTTTGTGGAAGGATTACCCGGAACGGGAAAAACCACCATATCAGAATGGCTTACAGGTAAGATTATTGATGGTGGATTTAATTCAACCTGCCTTCTAGAAGATAATACGAAAATACCCACGAATTTTTATCGGATAGCTTCAATACCAAATGTTATCTATCAAAGGCTTTTAACTAAGGACGTTAGGTTATCTGATATAGCAACACATATTGGCAATTATTACTTTGTTTGTATTGACAACGTACCGTCTGTATTAAAAGATTATATAACTGCTTTCGATATTGGTAATGAATCTAATGACACATTTACCGCCGAAAGCTATATAGAGCAAACCTTGTTATATGTAAAGGATCGGATAGCAAGTTTGGTATCTAAGGATACAGCTATTATTGTAGATAGTGGGCTATTGCAAAACCCAATAAATGAGGTTTTGTTTAGAAAAGGTACACCGGAGCAAGCGTACCAATATGTGCTATGCATTGTTGAAATTTTAAGGGATTTTGATTTTACCTGTATCTATCTCGATAGGGGAGATGCTAATAAATCTATTGAGATTGCGGCAGAGTATAAGGGTAATGGATGGTATGAGGCAGTAATAGCTCTTGATAATATATCTGTTAAACATTTTCAAAATAGATATAAAATTGAACAAAGATTGATAGAGTCAGGAAAATTCCCGACTATTACCTGTAAGGTTAAAGATGATGACTGGAAGTCGGTAAAATTAACTATTTTAGAAAGGCTAAATATATATGAACAGTAGTAACAATAAAATAATTTCTATACGAACTAACCCAGAATACTCACAGCGAGCTATTGACTACTTTTCCTCAAAATGGGGAGTAGACCGAGTAATCTATGAGGACAGCATAAACCATAGCCTAACTACCGATAATCCACTGCCACAGTGGTATCTAATGGTGGATGAAGGGGATAACATAATCGGTAGCTTTGGGCTTATCACCAACGACTTTGTCAGCCGTCAGGATCTATGGCCTTACCTTTGCGCTTTGTACATCGAGGAATCGGTGCGTAGACAGGGGTTAGGGGCAAAATTATTGGCGCATGGAAAATCAGAAGCTTTGCGATTGGGTTTTCCTAACCTTTATCTGGTTACCGACCACATCGGTTACTATGAAAGATACGGGTTTACCCATATCGGCACAGGATACCACCCATGGGGTGAGAGCTCTAGGATATATCAAGCGGATACCTGTATTGATTAGCAAAAATAATACCTTCTACCGGATTGAATAACCTGCATTAATGTGGTATAATTGTAGGTGTAGAATAAAATATCACCCGAAAGGTAGAATATATGGCTAAGATAAAGAGTTTTTATGAGTGCAGTGAATGTGGTAACCAGACTAGTAAGTGGCTTGGGAAATGCCCCGAGTGCGGGAGCTGGAACAGCTTTGTGGAACAGCAGACAGCACCCGCTGTAACAGGCGGGGTGGGGAAAAATACTGTAAATCTAGTGGGGATGTCCGCTACACCGATAAAGCTAGACGGTATCTCCACCACCGATGAGATACGCTTTAAGACCGGGATAGGAGAGCTTGACCGAGTGCTAGGTGGCGGGATTGTGTCGGGGTCGCTAGTGCTTCTAGGGGGCGATCCGGGTATCGGAAAATCCACTCTACTGCTACAGATCTGTGAACATCTTGGCAAGCAGTACAGCATTATGTACGTGTCGGGAGAGGAATCCGCAAGACAGATTAAGCTTCGTGCAAGTCGACTTAGTGTATCCTCTGACAACCTATCCATCCTTACAAACACCGACGTACATACCATCTCCACCACCATAATCACCACCCGTCCCGATATCGTGATGATAGACTCAATCCAAACGATGTGTATGCAGGAGATCTCCTCCTCAGCGGGTAGCGTTACTCAAGTGCGGGAGAGCACCAATGCATTTATGCGGGTTGCAAAGGGTGAGGGAATCCCGATTATAATTGTAGGGCATGTCAACAAGGACGGTGCTATAGCGGGGCCTAAGGTTATGGAGCATATTGTGGATGCGGTGTTATACTTTGAGGGGGAGCGCACCAATGCGTATAGGATACTGCGTGCTGTAAAAAATAGGTTTGGTTCTACCAATGAAATTGGGGTCTTTACCATGGGGGATAATGGACTTAGTGAGGTTAGTAACCCGTCGCTTATGCTGCTGTCGGGCAGGGAGGAGAATGTGTCGGGAAGCTGTGTTGTAGGGGTGATGGAGGGTAGCCGCCCTATCCTTACCGAGGTGCAGGCACTTGTTACAAAGACAGGTTTTGGCACACCAAGGAGGACAGCCACAGGGTTTGACTACAACCGTATGAACATGCTACTAGCTGTGCTTGAGAAGCGGGCGGGGTACTTCTTTGGAGCACTGGACGTTTATATAAATGTAGTAGGCGGACTAAAGCTTGATGAGCCCGCGGCGGATCTATCGGTATCGCTAGCGCTGATATCCAGTCTGCGTGACAAAGCTATAGACAGCCAAACCATCGCTTTTGGGGAGATCGGACTCGGCGGAGAGATTAGGACGGTGGCAAACATAGTCGGGCGCATTAAAGAGGCGCTTCGCCTTGGTTTTACCACCTGTATAATACCCTACAGCAGTGTTAACACAAAGGAGCTAAAGAGCGCTGACCTTTCGGATATGAACATTATCCCTGTCGCAAATATTAAGCAGGCATTATCGGTAATTATGTAGGTGGTATAAATGGAAATTAGTGGGGTTAAACCAAAGAATAATTGTAACATTGTTAGTTGTTAAGTAGACAAAAGGAGATAAATTTGGTACACTACATATAGTTAGATGTATTCAAACAGCTGTGATCTAAAGTATCTAGCTTAAATGATAGTTAAAGACGTTATTACTAGGAGATACACCCTAAAAGTAAAACCGTACAAAGCTGTGGATTACAGACTTTGTACGGTATAATTATATTGTTCCCTAGGATATCTTATTTAGTAAAATCGGTTATACCTTAAAACCCTAGTATAGATTTAAAGTCAGCCGCAATCTTTTCCTGTGCTGAAACGGCTATCTCTTTAGTTTGACCTAGGGTGGTGTAGTAGGCTTTAATCTTTGGCTCTGTGCCCGATGGCCTTAGTACTACCTGTGCGTTTCCTTCAAGGTCAAAGGTTAGTACATCGGATTTTGGAAGGTCGATATCGGTTTTTTCTTTGGTTATAGTGTTTAGTGAGAAGCTTTCCTTGTAATCTCTAAAGCAGATAACCTTATGCCCGCCGATACTGGTTGGAACTTCGTTTCTAAGGGAGGTCATAATCTCGTTCATCCGTTCCATACCGCTTGCACCCTCACAGGTAAAGCTAGCTTGACAGTGGTGGTATACACCATATTTAGCATAGATAGCGGCTAGCGCATCTAATATAGAGATACCACGGGATTTATACACCGCCGCCATCTCGCAGATTAGCATTGAAGCTACCACCGCGTCCTTGTCACGCACATAGCTTCCCGCAAGATAACCGTAGCTTTCCTCAAAGCCGAAGATAAACCTATCAGCCTCACCCTGTTCCTCAAGCATAAAGATCTGTTCACCGATAAACTTAAATCCTGTAAGCACGTCAATCATCTTAACGCCGTACTCCTTAGCGATACTAGCAGCAATCTCGGTAGTAACGATGGTCTTAACTGCAATTGGTTTTTTTGGCATACTGCCGTTTTTAATCCGTTCGGTACAGATGTATTCAAGTAGTAATGCGCCTACCTCGTTACCTGAAATCAGCACGTAGTTACCGTCTTTATCAGGGGTAGCTATACCAACTCTATCACAGTCAGGGTCGGTCGCTAGCAGTAGATCGGGTTTAACGCTCTTACATAGCTCTAGACCTAGGTGAAGTGCTTCTGGAATCTCTGGATTAGGGAATGGGCAGGTCGGGAAGTTGCCGTCAGGAAGCTCCTGCTCCTTAACGATTGTCACATCCTTTACCCCCATAATATCTAGGATAGCACGCACAGGAAGGTTACCCGTACCGTTTAGCGGGGTGTATACTACACTAAGGTTACCGCCCTTTACGATATCCTTGTTAATGCATTGGCTATAAACGTTTTCAAGGAATTTATCCTCTACAGATTTATCAACATAGTTAATTAAACCTTGTGATAGCGCTGTGTCAAACTCCATAGTCTTAACATCCTCCCAGATGTCAACGCTGTTAATCTGGGATAACACCTCGTCCGCCGCTACGGTGGTAATCTGGCAACCGTCCGCACCATACACCTTGTAGCCGTTATACTTTGCAGGGTTATGGCTTGCAGTTATCATTATACCCGCACTGCATTTAAGCTCTCTTACCGCAAAGGATGCACAAGGGGTCGGCATAAGCTTGTCATAAAGATGAACCTTAATGTTGTTACCCGCCATAACCTTAGCGGCTTCCTTAGCAAATAGGTCGGATTTAATACGACTGTCATAGCTTATAGCGATAGATGGTTCTTTAAACGCAGTGTTTATGTAGTTGGCAAGACCTTGTGTTGCCTTTCTAACGGTGTAGACATTCATACGATTAGTACCCGCGCCGATAACACCACGCAGACCGCCTGTCCCAAATTCAAGCTCACGATAGAATCGGTCGGATATCTCCTCTGTATTGCCTTTAATAGAGGCTAGTTCCGAAGATAGGTCAGGGTCTTCAAGCTGTTTAGAGATCCATTGGTTGTACATTTCTAAGTGTTCCATAAAGTTACCTCTTTCCATTTCGTTATATATTATAGATTTACTGTTCCCGAAGCTATTACCTTGGCGCTTTACAGTAGTTATCCTATATAAATATAGGTTACTTAAGATACCTCGAGCAATGCATCAAAAAATCAGAACCATTTTAGGGTAAACGGTATATTATATTGTATATATTACTTCAGCACTTAATTTTAGCAAGCCCGCTTCTTTAATATCACAAGGGCTTGTTAGTATGTCTTGTACCACTAAGTGCCTAAGTAATAGTGTTGCGACAAAGGTGGTAAGTTAATTATGATAATGGAGATGATAGCAAAAGATGTCTACAAGGTCGAGCTTTCCTCTAAGGATCTGTATATATTTGGCTTAACCTATGACAGTCTGGATCATAATGACAAAAAAACAAAGGATTTTTTATCAAAGATAATCGATGAGGTTATTACAATCTCCCAGTATAGATCGATAGCTGATAAGCGAAAGGTATATGTAGAGAGCTTTCCTGACGCTAATGGCGGGTGTATACTGTTTGTAAACCTGTCCAGCTTGTCGATTAAGGATATAGACAAAAAGTGTACATCAAAACCATCATCACAGGGTGTTACTCTTCTAAACGAGCCTTTGCACAAGGATATTAGAGAATACTGCTACATCTTTGATAACCTTGCAACAACTGCAAAAGCAGTATCTGCGGTGGTAGATAGGATAAAGCCAACACGGCTAAAGAGCAGTCTTTATAGAGTAGGGGAGTACTATGCACTTGTACTATCATATTATAAAGAGGATAGAATAATAACCGTCTGTGATATGATTTTAAAGGAGTTTGTAAGCGTTAATGCTAAGAAGGATAGTGTTCTTGACTATTCTTATCTGCACTTTTTACAGCAAGGTAGCCTTATTATGGAGAAGGATGCTATCGCTAATATCTATAACTACCTTTATTAATTGGGTAACAAAAATTATCTGTTATGAGTAGCTTGATTACCCGATTAATAATATTGGTTAGCTTATAAGAGTGATTGTATCGCAGAGTGTATATCAACACTGTCGAAGATGTACGACCCTGCTACTAGTACAGTAGCTCCGCATTGCTTAACAATGGGGGCGGTAACGTTATTTATCCCACCGTCTACCTGTATCAATAAGGATGGGTTATGGATCTCCTTATAGTCATAGAGTCTTTTTATCTTATCCTTTGAGGAGTCTATAAACTTTTGACCTCCATATCCTGGGTAAACGCTCATAACAAGCACCATATCAACCAGTGAAACATACGGAAAAACCTCATCGATAGGTGTGTCGGGACTTACAGCAAGTCCTATTTTTTTGCCTAAATTTTTTATGCTATCTATTGTATTAAGGGTATCGCTCTGACTTTCGATATGAAAACAGATTAGCGACGCGCCAGAATCTGCAAAACGTGTTACATAGTCTATCGGGTTTACCATCATTAGGTGGACATCTAAAAATAGATCGGTAACCCTACTAATCGAGCGGACTATATCCGGCCCAAAGGTAAGGTTTGGAACAAAGTTACCATCCATCACATCTAGGTGAAGCCAGTCTACCTTATCTTTTATAAGGTCTAGCGTTTTAGGAAGATCAAATAGGTCGACAGTTAGGATGGAGGGAGAGATAATCATTTTATATAATCCTTTCGGTAAGCTTGTAAGATGAAAATAGCAATAATGCTAAATAAGAAAACAATAAACTCTATTTTTTATCAGTTTAGTATGATATATAATTATAATGTATAGTTAGAAATCTATTTGGGGATATTTGCGCGAAAAGATGCAGGGGAGATCCCCTTTATCTTTTTAAACATCTGACTAAAGTATACAGGATCATCATATCCAACGCAGGTAGCAATATCCTTTATGGTAAGGTCGGTGGAGGTTAACAGATTCGCCGCCTTATCGATTCGCTTATTTATCATATATTTAATCGGGGATGTGCCGGTTTGGGTTTTAAAGATATGGGACAGGTAGTATTTGCTAAGGTAAACCTGTTCGCTTAGTGAATCTAAGGTAATGGGTTTTGTGTAGTTTTGGTCGATGTAGTTTTTTATGCTGTCGCAATCTTGATTGTACCTATGCTCGTCGTCGCCTAGCGAGATATACAGCCTAACGATTAGAGCTAAAAGTGCGCCTACAAGATTTTTAACCATATATGCCGACAGTTCAATCTGTGTGGAGGTTTCTGCTAAGAGATCAGAAAAGTAGCTTTCAATCTTATAGCTGTAGCTTTTGCCGCTTATTACAGGAAGAAGATCCTTTGAGATTAGGTGGTTAATCGGCAGGTCGCCGTAGCTAAAGTTATCGATAGCCAAAAATACCAGATTAAGGGTATCTTTAGCGTTTGATATCTCTTTATGTATAGTGTTAGCGTTTATTACAATTATATCACCCTGACGCAGTTTGTACTCTCTGCCCTCGATTATAGCCTTACCACTCCCGCTTGTTACATATAAAATCTCTGCAAAGTTATGGGAATGTTCACCGGCAATAAAGACATCCTCATCTTTGTGGTAACCGGTGTAGATTATATTTAGCTTTTCGGTAGAAAGGTTAGACAGACAGTCGGTAACTGTCGGCTCGTCGATATAATAGTGTTTTCGTGGCATAGATCTATCCTTAATTTTAAAGTGATTAAAGGTAAGCGTTGTTTTAGCTAAACAGATTATGTTGTCAATGTATCTGATATTTTTATTATAAAGCAAAATGGTATAAAATGCAATAGTTTTATTAATATTTAACAAAATTTTTCCTTTTTACTGGGAAAGAGAATTGGAGGAGAAGATGGATAAGGTAAGGATTGGAATTAGACCTACTATAGACGGTAGATGGGGTGGTATAAGAGAAGGGTTAGAAGCGCAGACCATGGGTATGGCAAAGCTAGCAAAGGAGCTTATAGAGTCTAACCTTAGATATACAGATGGAAGCAGTGTAGAGTGTGTTATAGCGGACACCACAATTGGCGGAGGTATGGAGGCGGCGCTTGCGGCTGAGAAGTTTAAGGCGCTGAATGTATGTGCCACTCTAACGGTGACGCCTTGTTGGTGTTACGGCAGTGAAACGATGGATCTTGACCCGCTCACTATAAAGGCGGTGTGGGGGTTTAACGGGACAGAGCGTCCCGGGGCGGTATATCTAGCGGCGGTAATGTCCGCTCATGCACAACGGGGGTTACCTGCGTTTTCAATCTATGGTAAGGATGTTATGGATAACGACTGTGATACCATACCGGATGACGTTGCTAAAAAGATTCTATCCTTTGCGCGGTCGGCAGTTGCGGTAGGTAGCATGAGGAATAGAGCTTATGTAGGTATTGGTTCGGTGTCTATGGGGATAGCGGGGTCATTTTTAGATCCGTCGTTTATGCAAAGATATCTTGGAGTGCGTGCTGAATGGGTTGACATGACCGAGATTATCCGCCGTGTAGAGCTTTCAATCTACGACCATGAGGAGTACGAGCGTGCATTAGCGTGGGTAAAGGCTAACTGCAACGAGGGGGATGACAACAACGCAAATCCATTTACTAAGGAGGAAAAAGCAAGGCAGTGGGAGTACACCGTTAAGATGACCTTAATTTGCCGAGATATAATGTACGGCAACCCAAAGCTAGCAGAGTTAGGGTTTAATGAGGAAGCGTTAGGAAGAAACGCAATCTTTGGGGGATTTCAAGGACAGCGCATGTGGACTGATTATAAGCCTAACGCTGACTTTACCGAAGCGATTCTAAACACCACCTTCGACTGGAACGGTGCTAGGGAAGCCATGATCTTTGCTACAGAGAATGACAATCTAAACGGCGTGGCAATGCTGTTTTTAAAGTTTCTCACCAACAAGGCGAGCGTATTTGCGGATGTCAGAACCTACTGGAGCCCTGAGGCGGTTAAGCGTGTGACGGGGTATGAGGCTTTGGGGTACGCAAAGGACGGGTTTATCCATCTAATCAATTCAGGGGCGGCGGCGCTTGACGGTAATGGTGCATCTCTCGATGATAACGGAAACGCTACCATGAAGGAGTGGTGGAAGGTAACCAACGCTGATATAAAGGCTATGCTCCAAAACACACGCTGGGCGCCCGCCAACCAAAGCTACTTTAGGGGCGGCGGATTTAGCTCTCAATATTCAACTGTAGGGATAATGCCTATAACAATGGCGAGGGTTAATCTTATAGAAGGACTAGGTCCTGTATTACAGATTGCGCAAGGGTATACGGTGGATCTACCTAAGGAAGTCAACAAGGTGCTACTGGACCGTACAGATCCTACTTGGCCGTCCACCTGGTTTGCTCCGATTCTAACAGGTGAGGGTGCATTTACTGATGTGTACTCTGTTATGGCAAACTGGGGTGCTAATCATGGTGCGTTCACCTATGGTCATGTAGGCGCGGATCTTATCACACTGGCAAGTATGCTTAGGATTCCTGTATCCATGCATAACGTTGATGAAAGCGAAATCTTTAGACCACATTCGTGGGCGGCATTTGGTACAAAGTGTAGTGAAGGCGCAGACTACCGTGCCTGCCAGACCTATGGTGCATTGTATAGGTAATAGATATTTTTATTGTGCTATTAGGGTATAAATTCGCCCTAATAGCATAATATTATATTTAGTAGTATAAATTATTAAAATTATACAATATTCTGCTATAAAAACTAGTGTAATAGATAAATTAATATAACTAGTAAAAAAATTGAAAAAAACTGTTGACAAACTAAAATTTGTATGATATAATATATAACGTTGTAAGGGCGCTGTAAAAATACTATACGGCAGTGGTTTTTTGGGGCAGATACAACATAGATATGCGGGTGTTGTTCAATGGTAGAATGCTAGCCTTCCAAGCTAGATACGTGGGTTCGATTCCCATCACCCGCTCCAACGGTTACCGTAGTTTTGGTTGTAACCGAGCGTTAACTAAGTGCTATCTTAATATATTATATTAGTAGACGTCTAAGTGCCTGCGGTTTTGTCTGAACTGCTTTTGTAGTTTGCTCAAGATGTAGACACTTTTATTATTTGTCCTAATTAAATGTATTGTGGTATCTCCTGAAGGATTATGCGCCCATAGCTCAGTTGGATAGAGCAACTGCCTTCTAAGCAGTAGGTCACAGGTTCGAATCCTGTTGGGCGTGCCA
>CAZAOY010000066.1:0-11791 GCA_964486925.1 uncultured Oscillospiraceae bacterium | reverse complement strand
AACACTTTTGAGGTAAAGCGAAGCTTTACTTCCTTGTTCTGTGTTTATTATAACACAACGATAATGCAATGTCTATAGGGAAATTTGATAAATGCGGACACATCTATAGTCCTTTGTTGCCTTTTTTGTTAAAGATGTCTACAACGATACAGGCAATGACCCCCGATACTATCCCCAGTACCGCCCCCGCTATGACGTCGGAGGGGAAATGGACGTAGAGATATAGCCTAGAGAAGGAGATTAGAAACGCTAATACAAGGGCAAGACTGCCAAAGCGTTTATCACCGATAAACATAGCAGTAGCCGCCGCAAAGGCTGTTATGGTATGTCCGGATGGGAAGGAGTAACCGGAGGGTTTATCGATTATTAGCGATATCACCGTGTTTAACTCAAAGGGGCGAAGCCGTGCAACTATAGGCTTTAACAGGATGTTCCCGATAAACGCACTAAACAAAAAAGCTAGTAAAACCTTTAACCCATGCCACCGCTTTAATGGGATTAACAGTAACGTCACGATTAAAACTATCCAGACAAGCCCAACATCCCCGAGTGCGGTAAAAAAAGGCATAACCTTGTCAAAGAATGGATTTTTAAGATGGTTTTGTATAAAATCAAGTATGGCAAAATCAAGTTCTTTTAGCTGTTCTATCTGTTATACCTCCTTTTATCGTTTAATAAAACACAAGGCTGTAACAAATATTAGATACTGCTACAGCCTATATTTTTATTTGGGCAAATACCCATTTAAAGTTTAAATTTTGGTTATGTCAACCAGTAACGCGTCGTTTATCGACTTACCGGTGCTTAGACAGCCGCAGATTGCATTAGCGGTGTCAAGAGAGGTTAGGCAGACGATTCCACGTTCGATTGCCTTTCTTCTAATCTGTACACTCTCCTTAGCAGGGGTACGCCCCTTTGCGGAGGTGGAGATTACATAATCTATCTTTCCACTTTCAAGCAGAGTTATAACGTTATTCTTCTCATTTTGTGAGATCTTGTTTACCACATTGGTCGCAACCATAGCACGGTTTAGTACATGGGCAGTACCAGGGGTAGCGTAGATGTTAAACCCTAAGCTCTCAAACTTTTCAGCAAGCAGAATTGCCTCTTGTTGGTCGGCATCCCTTACGGTGATTAGTACACCGCCTGTGGATTTTAGACTCTGTCCCGCCGCTACAAGTCCCTTAAGTAGCGCTTCCTCTAGGGTCTTTGCGATACCTAAAACCTCCCCTGTAGACTTCATCTCAGGACCTAGGTGGGTGTCCACGTCATGAAGCTTTTCAAAGCTAAATACAGGAACCTTAACCGCAACGTAGTCCGCCTTCTTATATAGTCCTGTACCGTACCCTTGGTCGATTAGCTTTTGACCTAGTACAAGCTTGGTAGCGATATCCACCATAGGAACTCCTGTAACCTTGCTGATATACGGAATGGTACGAGATGAACGAGGGTTTACCTCGATAACGTATACCTCACCGTTGTAGATAACGTACTGCACGTTAATAAGCCCGATAACCTTAAGCTCCTTAGCAAGCCTTCCTGTGTAGTCGATAATGGTATCGATTGTGCGTTGTGATAGGCTCTGTGCCGGATAAACCGAGATTGAATCCCCCGAGTGAACCCCTGCCCGCTCAATATGCTCCATAATCCCAGGGATTAGGTAGTCCTCACCGTCACAGATAGCGTCAACCTCAACCTCAACGCCCATCATATATTTATCTACAAGCACAGGATTTTCAAGGTACTGAGCAGTAATAATCTTCATGTATTCGATTATATCATCATCAGAGTAGGCGATAATCATGTTCTGCCCGCCTAGAACGTAGGACGGACGTAGCAGTACAGGATATTCCAGTCTGTTAGCTACCTCTACCGCCTGCTCTGCGGTAAAGACGGTATCACCTGCGGGACGTGGGATGTTACAGCGCTCGAGTACCTGATCAAACCGTTCTCTGTCCTCGGCGGCGTCAATGCTGTCTGCCGATGTTCCTAGGATGTTAACCCCTAAATCACTAAGGTATTTTGTCAGCTTAATTGCGGTCTGTCCACCAAACTGAACCACCACTCCATAAGGCTTTTCGGTATCGATAATGTTCTTTACATCCTCTGGGGTTAGTGGGTCGAAGTATAGCCGATCCCCTGTGTCAAAGTCGGTGGATACCGTTTCTGGGTTGTTGTTTGCGATTATGGTATCGTATCCCGCTTCCTTTAGCGCCCATACGCAGTGAACACAGCAGTAGTCAAACTCAATCCCCTGCCCGATTCTGATAGGCCCAGAGCCAAACACGATAACCTTCTTCTTGTCAGCGTTACCCTTATTTTGGATAAACTCTGTCGCTTCGTTCTCCTCATCATAGGTTGAGTAGAAGTATGGGGTTTCTGCCGCAAACTCCGCCGCACAGGTATCAACCATCTTAAATACCGCAGATACCTTCTCCTTTATCTTCTGTCCCGAGATACGTTCTATCGTGCTGTCAAGGTAACCCCATTTTTTAGCAAAGAGGTATTTATCCTGTGTAAGCTCCCCGTCAGCAAGCCATTTTTCCAGTTCAACTAGGTTTTTAAGCTTACCTAAAAACCACTCATCAATCATGGTAATGGAATGTATCTCGTCAATAGTAACCCCGCGTTTAAGCGCTTCAAACACCACAAAGATACGCTCATCATCTACCTTGTGTATAAGCGACCTAATCTCGTCATCCGAAAGGGATTCTAGCTTAGGCATATTTAGGGTGTCAAGCTTTAGCTCGATACCTCTAACCGCCTTCATAATACCCTGTTCAAAGGTTGTACCGATGCTCATAACCTCACCGGTAGCCTTCATCTGGGTACCCAGTGTACGTCTAGCGTATACAAACTTGTCAAACGGCCAACGTGGGAACTTTACTACAAGGTAGTCGATTGCCGGCTCAAAGCAAGCGTAGGTCTTGCCGGTAACCGCATTAAGTATCTCATCAAGAGTATAACCGATTGCTATCTTTGTCGCAACCTTAGCAATAGGATAACCTGTCGCCTTTGAGGCAAGTGCCGAGGAGCGAGATACCCTAGGGTTAACCTCGATTACCGCATATTCGTAGCTTTCCGGGTGGAGTGCAAGCTGACAGTTACAGCCGCCTTCAACCCCTAAAGCCGATACAATGTTAATAGAAGCGGTACGAAGCATCTGATACTCTCTATCGGATAGCGTAACGGCAGGGGCAACAACGATACTGTCGCCGGTATGCACCCCTACAGGGTCAAAGTTTTCCATACTACATACCGTTATACAGTTGTCCTTGCGATCCCTGATAACCTCAAACTCAATCTCCTTCCAGCCGGTGATGTTCTTCTCGATAAGTACCTGACCGATTGGAGATAATCTAATTCCGTTTTTGCAGATATCACGAAGCTCCTGCTCATCATGGGCAATCCCCCCGCCCGATCCGCCAAGGGTGAACGCAGGGCGCACGATTACAGGGTATTCGATAACCTTCGCAAACAAAACCGCTGACTCTACATCGGTAACGACCTTAGAAGGGATACATGGTTGCCCGATAGACTCCATAGTATCCTTAAAGATCTGCCTATCCTCCGCCTTATCTATAGTTTCGGGGTTTGCACCCAGTAGCTTTACATTGTTCTCCGCTAAAAATCCCGATTTAGCTAACTGCATAGAGAGCGTTAGTCCAGTCTGTCCGCCTAGGGTGGACAGTAGGCTGTCCGGTTTTTCTATCTTAATGATACGTTTAATAACGTCAACGGTTAGCGGTTCGATATAAATTCTGTCCGCCATAGCCTTGTCGGTCATGATGGTAGCAGGGTTAGAGTTAATCAGTACCACCTCAAGCCCCTCATCCTTTAGCACACGACAGGCTTGTGTCCCCGCATAATCAAACTCCGCCGCTTGACCGATTACAATAGGCCCCGACCCGATTACAAGCACCTTTTTTATATCTTCTCTTAGTGGCATTAATTGTGTCCTCCCTTGTAAATCATCTCGATAAACCTATCGAATAAGTATGAAGTATCTAACGGCCCACTACATGCTTCTGGATGAAACTGCACTGTGTAGGCAGGGGTGTTTAGGTATAATACCCCTTCACAGGTCTTGTCGTTAGCGTTTATATGGCTTACCACCCCGATAGCGCTGTCGATAGACTCCCCGCATACCGCATAACCGTGGTTTTGGCTGGTAACAAAGGTCTTGTCCAGTTTTATGTCGATTACAGGCTGATTACCGCCCCTATGGCCGTACTTTAGCTTCTCGGTTTTCCCACCATTAGCAAGCGCCATCAGCTGATGACCTAAGCAGATTCCAAAGGTTGGGATCTGTAGCTTAATAATTTCTGCTAAGTTTGCGATAACGGTAGTATTTTCAGCGGGATCTCCGGGGCCGTTTGAAAGCATTATACCGTCTGGGTTTAGCGCTTTTATCGTATCGCAGTCGGTGTCGTACGGTACAACCGTTACATCACAGCCACGGTCTGTTAGGTTATTTAGAATGTTCTTCTTATGCCCAAAGTCGAACAGTACCACATGCTTACCAATGCTGTTTTTTGTCGCCTTGACTGTGTAAGCCTTTTCACAGGACACGCTCTTAACCGCATCCACTATATTAAATTCTTTAATCCTTTCAAGCAAACCTTCCTTGTCGGTTATCTCATCTGTGGTGATAAGACCGTTCATTACCCCGTGTTCACGCAGTATACGGGTAAGCTTTCTGGTATCAATCCCGCAGATCCCAACCACATTTTGAGCTTTTAGAAAGTGGTCTAGGCTATTTTCCATCCTAAAGTTTGAAGGTATCTCGCACCATTCACGGACTATGTACCCTGTTAGATAACATCTGTCCGACTCATAATCTTCGCTGTTTGTACCGTAGTTGCCGATAAGCGGAAAGGTTTGTGTTACTATCTGTCCCACATAGCTAGGATCTGTTAAGGTTTCTTGGTAACCTGTCATCCCTGTTGCAAAGACAATCTCGCCGATTACACTGCCGTCCTTACCCATCGAGTATCCCTCGAAGGTCATTCCGTTTGCCAGTAATAGATACGCCTTTTTCCCTTGATTATACATCCATACCTCCAAATTTACCTGTGTTTATATCATTCAATTTAAAGACTACCAAAGTAATCTTTAACATTAAGCTAACTTACTCTGCCACCATAAAGGCGGCAAAACCTCTTGCAGATATTATAGCGAAATATACGAGGTTATCTCCTTCTTCATCCTAAGCGCTTCTAGGTACGCCGCTGTCGCGTAATCCTTCTCGTCATACGTACCCGACTGATAAGCACACATAATCGCCCTTGATGAGTTTACTATAGCGCCTAAGCCATCCTTGTCAAAGGCATACTTAACGTCAGCACCGCCGCCGCCCTGTGCACCGTACCCCGGTACTAAGAAGAAGGTGTGCGGTAGCTCCTTTCTCATCTGTTCAAGCTGATTTGGATAGGTCGCTCCAATAACAGCACCCACACTGCTATATCCTTTATCGGTTACAGAGGAAGCGCCCCACTGCTCGCACATCTGTCCCATTATCTGATAAACCGTCTTGTCGCCGATAGTCCTATCCTGTAGCTCCCCGCTTGATTTGTTGGAGGTTTTAACCAGTACAAAGATTCCCTTGTCCTCTTTGTTGCAGATATCAAGTAGCGGTTTAATACCATCCGAGCCTAGGTATCCGTTAACGGTTAACGCGTCGGCATAGAATGCAGGGATACTCTCGCCCGCTATGTCGGTACTGCCAAGATGGGCGGTAGCGTAGGCTTCCATTGTAGGGCCGATATCGTTTCGTTTACCGTCGGTGATAACAAACATCCCCTTCGCCTTAGCGTATTCAATGGTACGCGCAAGGGTTTTCATCCCGTGGTAGCCGTACATCTCATAGTAGGCGCACTGCGGTTTTATAGCAGGAACTACCTCGCATAGAGCGTTAATAAGCCCCTTGTTGTACTGTAGTATCGCCTTAGCCGCTCCCTTTAGGTTCTTACCGTGCTTCTCAAAAGCCTTCGCCTTGATAAACTCGGGCACAAACTCTAGCTTTGGGTCTAACCCTACTACTGTGGGATTCTTGGTTTCAATAATCTTCTCAATCAGCCTATCCATCGACATACTATCTCTCCTCTATCTATATATCTGTTTAATGAATACCGTATTAATAATGCAGTATTAACTGTCCCTATCTGTCGGAATAAACTACCTCACCATTTACTATAGTGTAGGCGGCTTTGCCGTATAACCTCTCGCCGTTAAAGATAACGTTTCTTGATTTTGAATGAGAGGTTTCGCAGTTCACCACCCACTCTCTATCTAAATCAAAGATAGCTATATCAGCCACAGTGCCTACCTTTAGGCTACCGCCCTCTATCCCCAGTAGCTTTGCGGGGTTGGTCGACATTAACGATACAAGCTTTTCTATATTAATGTAGCTGTTCTGCTTGACTAGCAATGTGTAGCTTGCCGCAAAGGATTGCTCCATCCCGATAACACCGTTTGGCGCTTTGTAAAAGTCGGATTTCTCCTCCTGTGTGTGCGGTGCGTGGTCGGTTACGATACAGTCAAAGGTACCGTCTATTATACCGTCTATTATAGCAAGCCTGTCGGCTTCCTCCCGTAGTGGAGGGTTCATTCGGTAGTTAGCGTTTTTTTGCAGTAGCTTGTCCTCGGTGTACCAAAAATAATGCGGGCAGGTTTCACTGGTTACGTTGTAGCCGTTATCCTTTGCAAATCGTATAAGCTTTGTACTCCCCTTAGTGCTGACATGGGCGATATGCACCCTACCCTTTGTGTTATCAGCATGGGTAACGCTGTTTGCTAAAAATATCTCCCTAGCGGTAAGGTAGTCCTCGGAGGCTCTATCCATCCCCTTTATATCGAGCGTTTTACTTACACCGCCTTCATTTATTATACCGCCGTCTATCAGCTCTAGATCCTCACAGTGGGAGATTGCGAGCAGTCCGAACTCACCCGCTTGGTTAATCCCCTGCTTCATAAGCTTAGCGCTAGGCACAGGCTTACCATCATCCGACACCGCCTTAACCACACCGCTAGCTTTATACACAGAAAAATCCACTAAACGCATACCGCTAAGTCCCGATGTGATAGCACCACACAGATAAACCTTAGCCTTTGCGCTCTTGGATTTTTCCTTAATATAATTAATAGTATCTTCATTATCGATAGCAGGATTTGTATTCGGCATTGCTAAAACCGCCGTCACCCCGCCCGAAACCGCCGCATTACATCCGCTAACGATATCCTCTTTATGGGTAAACCCAGGATCTCTTAGGTGAACATGCATATCAACAAGCCCTGGAGTGACTAAAAGTCCGCTAGCGTCAATCACCCTATCCGCCATAACCGAAAGGTTAGCCGCTAACTCCTTAATAACACCGTCAGCAATTAGTATATCAAGCTTTTGACTAATCCCCTGCTCGGGGTCTACAACATGTCCATTCTTAATTAACGTAGTAACCATTCAAACCTCCAATCATCCTGCATAGATGGTATTGTCGCTACTGGCTAAGCTAGCAAAATACCAATTTATGATACCTTCTAAAAAAGGGTAAAATTTTTTTATGCATATATTTAATTCAATCCCTTTAGATAGCCGTTTAATCTATCCGCTACAGTAGTATTATACGACAATATCTGCTAAAATATATTAGTTCCTAAAATATTATAGCATATTTAACTGTCTTTGTAAAGCATTATTTTCCCAAAATGAATAATTATTAAGGTTTAATTTCATATTTTCAAGGTATTCTTTAATTTTATGCAGATTATACAGATAGTAGGAAGCATTGATATCCAAGATTTACCGTGATAAGATATCCTAACTTTGCTAATAGTTATAACAATAGGTCATTATTAACAATGGCGCAAGTCAATATTTGCAATCATATAGCGTATTTATGCTGTATAATAAACTTAAAGCAAAATGCAAAGGAGGAGTTACTATTGAAGATGACCTTTCGTTGGTATGGTGATAACGACCCCGTTACACTAGGCAACATTCGTCAGATCCCTTGTATGAGCGGTATAGTGTCCGCCGTCTATACTACCCCTGTTGGAGAGGTCTGGGGTGAGGATGAGATTAACCGCCTAAAGGAGAGCGCTTACCAAAACGGTCTAGCCTTTGAGGTCGTGGAGAGTGTACCTGTTCATGAGGAGATAAAGCTAGGTTCTGATAAGGCTAATAGATATATCGATAACTACTGCGAAAACATCCGCCGACTTGGCAAAGCGGGGATTAAGGTAATCTGCTACAACTTTATGCCGGTGTTTGACTGGCTTCGCAGTGAGCTTGCTAAACCGCTCCCCGACGGCTCTAACGCGCTAGCCTTCGATAACCAAGCTGTGCTCTCCCTCGACCCCAACACTAGCGACCTATCGCTCCCGGGATGGGACGAAAGCTACACTAAGCCCGAGCTACTACAGCTACTAAATCGTTACAAGGATATTACCACCGAACAGCTTTGGGAGAACCTATCGGTATTCCTAAACAGGGTTATCCCGGTAGCAAAGGAGTGCGGAGTATCGATGGCAATCCACCCCGATGACCCACCATGGGGGATATTCGGGTTACCACGTATCATTATCGATAACGATAACCTAGAACGCTTCCTTAAGCTATGCGACCACAAGGAGAACGGTCTAACCTTCTGTATCGGCTCGCTCGGCGCTAACCCCAATAACGACCTACCCGCAATGATTAGGCGGTTTGGTGGGATGGGGAGGATACATTTTGTACATATGCGAAACGTCCTAATCACAGGAGAACGTTGCTTTGAGGAATCTGCACACCCATCTGTATGCGGTTCAATCGATATGTACGAGGTGGTTAAAGCACTGCACGACAGCGGGTTTGACGGATACATCCGCCCCGATCACGGTAGGATGATCTGGGGTGAGCAAGGACGTGCGGGATACGGACTGTATGACCGTGCGCTAGGCGCTACATATATACAAGGTCTATGGGAGGCTGTAGTAAAATCAGCTTTAAATAATGACAGATAAGGGGGATTTTCTATGGCAACACAGTTAGTAGAGCTACCATTTAATATAGACCTTTCCGATAAGGTGGTGGTTATCACCGGTGCGGCGGGGGTTTTGTGCTCCGACTGGGCAAGGGTTATCTCGCAGTGCGGCGGAAAGGTTGCGCTTTTGGATCTGGATATCGACAAAGCTATAAAGCTTCGGGATGAGTTAACCGCTTATAACCCGAATGTTATAGCGGTTAAGACTAATGTACTGGATAAACAAGGCTTAGCGCAGGCAAAAGCAATAGTAAATAAACAGCTTGGCTGGTGTGATATCCTGATAAACGGTGCAGGCGGCAACAATCCTCGTGGTACTACAAGCTTTGAGTACGCTAACATTGAGGATATATCCAATCCCGATATTGTAAGCTTTTTTGACCTTGATCCTGACGGTATTAGATTTGTGTTCGATCTAAATCTAATTGGAACGCTACTGCCTACACAGGTTTTTGCTACCGATATGATGGGTAAGGATGGGTCGCAGATCCTAAACGTGTCCTCTATGAATGCATTTAGACCGCTTACAAAGATTCCCGCATACAGCGCGGCAAAGGCAGCGGTATCAAACTTTACCATGTGGCTTGCCGTCCACTTTGCAAAGGAGAGGATTCGGGTAAACGCTATCGCCCCAGGATTTTTTGTGACACAGCAAAACTATAGCCTACTCTTTGACAAGGATGACAAACCTACCCCACGAGCCGCAAAGATACTAGACCATACCCCAATGGCAAGGTTTGGCGAGCCACAGGATCTTCGGGGTACGCTACTCTGGCTGTTATCCGACAAGGCTTCGGGGTTTGTAAACGGTACGGTTATCCCTGTAGACGGCGGGTTTAGCGCTTATTCTGGGGTATAGGCTAACCCTACTAGCATGTTCAGGCGCTATCGAGCTAACATTCTAGCGTACCAACGTAGTTATTACATTAACGCTTGTTAGCGGGTTTCATATCCATCTTTGGGGATACCGCAAACTGCTTTTTATAGGCACGGTAGAAGGAGGAGTATTCCCCGAAACCGCATGCTTTGCAGGCATTGTTTGGGGTGTAACCTGTCTTGATAAAGTGCTGTGCTAGTAGCAGTCGTTTCCTTATTATATAGTCGATTATGGTACTGCCTGTGGCCTTTTTAAAGAGTCGGTTAAGGTGGAATTTGTTTAAAAACATATACCGCTCAATGGTATCAAGTGAGATAGTTTCAGTGATATTATCGTTTATGTAGGCGATAATCCGCTGAACCACCACATCGCCGCTTCCCTTATTGGGCGGGGTAGCTTCACTGGAGTAGACATCGTTAATCTGCGCTAGAAGCTTAATTAGCGCTGACACCCCGCAGGCTTTGGTAAGGTGGGACTCTAAGAATGTAAAGTTACTCTCTAGTCGCTTTAGGATAACTAACTTTGCAGGGATAAGGTTGTTCTCCCCTAGCCGCCTTTGGTCAAAGCAGGTTAACAGCGTTTTATCGGGGTCAAGCTGACCTATAAGCTCGGGGCTAAACTGCATTACCACCCGTTCATAGGTTTTGTCCGAGGAGAGGTGAAGCTTATGAAACTCCATAGGGCGCATTATAAGGATATCAAAGGGCGAAAGCGGGTAGACCGAACCCTCAATCTTGTACTCGCAATCCCCTTTTATTAACATAAAAATCTCGTAGTTACCGTGGGTATGGGTAACAAACATGTTGGAAGCGGGGTTTTTGTCTATAGAATGATGGAAGAAAAACCCCTCAAAATCTAATTCCTTTATTATACTCATTAAATCCCCCCTTTAAGTTATCAATATCTATATTATAAATCAAAAGGTCATTATCTGCAATAGAAAAGGAGAAATTTTATGGAAAATGTTAATTTCGGTATCGTCGGGCTTGGTAATATGGGTAGCTCTCATATCTCAAACTGGGCAAACGGTTATGTTAAAGGCGCTGATATTACCGCTGTATGCGACATCGATACTACACGGTTTGACCGTATTCGCCCACAAGTTCCCGCTGACACCGCCTACTTTACCGATGTGTACGAGATGATAGATTCGGGCAGGATTAACGCTATCCTAATCTGCACCCCGCACTACGACCACCCTACCATAGCAATAGCCGCGATGAACAAGGGTATCCACGTTATCACCGAAAAACCCGCGGGCGTATACACCAAAGCAGTACGGGAGATGAATGAAACCGCAAAGAATGCAAAGGTATCCTTTGGGATAATGTTTCAGCAGAGGATGAACCCTGTCTACCAGACGGTAAAACGGATGATAGACAGCGGGGAGCTAGGTAACCTTCGTCGTGTTAACTGGATTATTACCGACTGGTATCGGTCACAAAGCTACTATAACTCCGGCGGTTGGCGTGCCACCTGGGCGGGTGAAGGCGGCGGGGTACTGCTAAACCAAGACCCTCATCAGCTTGATTTGTTGCAGTGGCTTTGCGGTGTTCCATCCACAGTCTACGCAAACTGCGCCTACGGAAAGTACCACGATATCGAGGTCGAGGACGATGTTTCAGCGATATTCGAGTACGAAAACGGCGCAACAGGCGCATTTATTACTACCACAGGGGATGCCCCAGGCACTAACAGGTTAGAGATCTCGGGTGACCGTGGTAAGGTTATCGTAGAGAACGGCGAGATTGTATTCTACCGTACAGTAGTGAGCGTTGATACCCACCTTATGACCTCCACAGACGGGTTCTCACAGCCGGAGGTATGGCGGTGCGAGGTGCCTGTAAACGGAGTGGACACACAGCACTACGGACTACTGAATAACTTTATAAGC
>CAZAOY010000065.1:0-11825 GCA_964486925.1 uncultured Oscillospiraceae bacterium | reverse complement strand
TTTTTCGAGTCAGGGGATTAAAAGCCGCAAGGAGATAGCAGTTTTTATTAAAAAAGGGCTTGTTAAGGTTAACGGCGTGGTAGCTAAGAAGGGGGATACTAAGGTAGATCCTGATGTTGATGTTATTACGCTAGAGGGTGAGCCTGTGGGGTATAAGGAGCACCTGTACGTTATGTTGTACAAGCCAAAGGGGGTTGTATCTGCCACCGAGGATACAGTTAACCCTACGGTGGTGTCTATACTGCCTAGTGAGTATCAAAGGCGAGGTATCTTCCCCGCGGGGAGGCTCGACAAGGATACTACAGGGTTTGTGCTAATGACCACAAACGGGGACTTTGCGCATAGGATACTTTCTCCGAATAACCATGTACGAAAAACCTATGTTGCTGTGGTTGACGGTATTGTTACTAAGCAAGAGATTAAGCTTTTTTCAAAAGGAATAACCTTAGCTGATGGGCTTGAATGTAAACCGGCTATTTTGGACATACTAAATGCTGTGGATATACCAAAAGACTCTACTCGGTATATGGGAGAGATTAACAGCGGCAACTCACTTGTACAGATTACGATAACAGAAGGGAAATACCATCAGGTTAGGCGGATGTTTGCAAGCATTGGTAAACCGGTGCTAGAGCTTAAGCGGATTATGATAGGAGGATTATCACTTTGCAGTGGTCTTGGTATGGGTGAATGTAAAGAACTGGATCAGGTGCAGATAGATAGTATCTATGAAGAATGATGAAATGTTTTGTCGAAACTGCGTAATGTGATAGGCTGTTTGTGCAACAATCTTAAAAAGAAATTCAAAAATGATGGGTTACCTTATGTATTGTGCAATAGTTATAAATTATTAATAAAAAGTTTGGTTATAAAGGTTCTTGTGTTTTATACAAAAATATGGTATCATATACATGTAAAGAACAATAATTTACTCAAGGAGGATGTTTTATGGCAAGTTTATCAATAAAGGGTATTTATAAAAGATACGCTGGTGGCGTAACAGCTGTTACCGACTTTAACTTAGAGATAGAAGATAAAGAATTCATCATCTTGGTTGGACCTTCTGGTTGTGGTAAGTCTACTACACTTAGAATGATTGCCGGCCTTGAAGAAATTTCTGAAGGCGAACTATACATAGGTGATAGATTGGTAAACGATGTTGCACCTAAAGACCGTGATATTGCAATGGTTTTCCAAAACTACGCGCTATATCCTCATATGACAGTATTTGAAAATATGGCATTTGGTCTAAAGCTAAGAAAAGTGCCTAAAGATGAGATCAAACGTCTTGTTGAAGAAGCTGCAAGAGTACTAGATATCGCTTACCTACTTGATCGTAAACCAAAAGCACTATCAGGTGGTCAACGTCAGCGTGTTGCTTTAGGACGTGCAATTGTACGTGACCCTCAAGTATTCCTTCTAGACGAACCTCTATCAAACCTTGATGCTAAGCTACGTGCACAGATGCGTACCGAGTTATCTAAACTACACAATAAATTAGGAACTACATTTATCTACGTAACACATGACCAAACAGAAGCGATGACAATGGGTACTCGTATCGTTGTTATGAAGGATGGTCTAATCCAACAGGTTGATACTCCTCAAAAACTATATGAACAACCAGGAAACGTGTTCGTTGCTGGATTTATGGGTTCTCCTCAGATGAACTTTATCAATGGTTCAATCGGTCAAAAGGACGGTGTTTACGGACTTAACGTTTCTACCGAAAGCAAATCTTACTTCATTGAACTACCAGAAGGTAAGGTAAATGAAGCAGTTAAAGCTAAGATGAACAAGGAAGTTATTATCGGTATCAGACCTGAAAACCTACATGACGAAGACATCTTCTTAAATGCTGCTAAACCATCTTCAATCATCGACTGTGACGTTGAAGTTACTGAGCTTATGGGTGCTGAAACTTATCTATACCTATCACTAGGTAACATTCCGCTTACTGCTAGAGTTTCTCCTAGAACTACAGTTAAAGCTGGCGATACTGTTAGAATTGCGTTAGATACTAACAAGATCCATATCTTTGACAAGGAAACTGAAAAGGCTATCTGTAACTAAGCGTTATCCTTAATTTTGATTTTATACCATTTTATGGTAGGAAAAGAGCCGCCTCTTAAAGGGCGGCTTTTTTAATACAATGTTACTAGAAAGTTAAGTAATACTAATTGTAGTTTAAATGTTAAATACATACAAATGAAACTGTGATAAATTGTGAATTTTAAACTACAAAATATTGATTTAACAATTTTGTAACATATTATCGACAAATTTGTGTTACAATTTGTAGTATGAAGATAAGGTGAAAATATAAAACAAAGGAGTGTTTATATGTCGAATAGATTGTTCCAAGGTGTAGTACACCAGATGCGTGATTCCTTAAATAGGGTTATAGGGGTTGTTGATGAGAATGCTTCGATAATTGCATGTAGCGAGCTTTCAAAGATTGGCGCTATTAATGAGTATATTTCACTAGGCAACGTTGATGCAAACGAGTGCTTTGTGCATGATGGATACACATACAAACCATTTGGACTTCATGTAAGACCTGATTATGCAGTGTTTGTAGAGGGGGTTGACGAACTTGCGGCAAAATTTGCGGCGGTTTTAGCCATATCTCTTACAAATATAAAGCAGTATTACGACGAAAAATATGACCGTAACAACTTTATTAAGAATGTAGTACTTGACAACATCCTTCCTGGTGATGTATATATCAAAGCAAGAGAGCTTCACTTTAGCGCTGATGTAACAAGGGTAGCTATGTTAATTAGAATATTATCGGTTAATGACGTTTCTGCTTATGATGTTATCCAAAATCTTTTTCCGGACAAGCAAAAGGACTTTGTCTTTAGCATTAGTGAACGTGATATAGTTTTAGTTAAGGAGATTAAGGCTGGGATAGATAGCAAGGATCTTCAAAAGCTTGCCCGTTCTATAGTTGATACACTAAGCAGTGAGTTTTACACCAAGACTACTATAGGTATCGGCTCTGCGGTTGTGGGGGTTAAGGATCTTGCTCGTTCATTTAAGGAAGCACAGGTTGCTATAGAGGTTGGAAAGGTATTTGATAATGAGGAAACTATTATCTGCTATGAAAACCTAGGGGTAGCAAGACTTATATATCAGCTTCCAACAACACTTTGTGAAACCTTCCTAAAAGAGGTTTTCAAAGCGGGATCTATCGAATCACTTGATCATGAAACACTCTTTACAATCCATAAATTCTTTGAAAACAATCTAAACGTATCTGAAACCTCAAGACGTCTTTTCGTGCATCGTAACACCCTTGTATATAGATTAGAGAAGATTAAAAAGATTACTGGACTTGATCTACGTGAGTTTGATCATGCTATTGTGTTTAAGATTGCTTTAATGGTTAAAAAGTATTTAACAGCAAATCCTACTAAGTTTTAATTAATACAGTATGACGGTAGCTCCACTAATGGTAGAACAGGTGGGGTTACTGTAGTGTACTGTGCATATAGCCGTCTTTATTGTATGAAAAGAAAGCGATAGATTTAGTTTTATGCTTTGTTTTTATATAATAAGGTGCTGATTGCTAACATTTAGATTTGTTCGCTAAGTCTAGATAGGATTACGATAAATGAAAACTCCTACCAGTCTGCTTGGTTTGTGCTCGGTTGGGGCGTGTTCATAAAGATGAAAGAAAGGCGAAAGTAATTAATGATAGAACTAACCAATGTTTCGTTAAAATATGACAAGGATTCGGTAGCTCTTACAAATGTTAATCTATTGATTAACAAGGGTGAGTTTGCGTTTATTGTAGGGCCATCTGGATCGGGAAAAAGCTCTTTGCTTAAGCTTTTATTGAAAGAGAGAGAGGCTACCTCTGGGTCTATTAACGTAAATGGATATGAGCTAACAAGATTAAGGCATTGGAAGATACCTAAATATCGTCGTGGATTAGGGGTTGTTTTCCAGGATTTTAGGCTGATTCCTAACATGAATGTGTATGAGAATATAGCATTTAGCTTAAGGGTGACCAATGCAAAGTCAAAGCATATAAAAAAGAAGGTACCATACATATTAAGCCTTATGGGGCTTACAGCAAAGGCAAAGAAGTTTCCTCATGAGCTTTCGGGTGGGGAGCAACAGCGTGTAGCATTAGGAAGAGCTTTAGTAAACGATCCGCCGATTATTATTGCGGACGAGCCTACCGGTAATATCGACCCCGCTTTATCCTATGAAATAGTGGATCTTTTAATGGGTGTAAATGCATGTGGCACTACCGTCGTAATGGTAACACATCAGCAGGAGCTTGTACGTGACTTTGGAGGAAGGGTTATTTCAATTGAGAACGGGGCGGTTGTATCCGATGGGTATCTTCCTCCGGCTAAGTAGGATGAGAGATGAAAGGCATGATAGATAATGAGATTATCCAGTATTATATATTTAATAAAGCAAGGGTTTAAAAATCTCTGGTATAACAGACTTTTATCCCTTACCTCAATTGGGGTACTGACCACAAGCCTTGTTATTGTAGGGGTAGCGATGTTAGTTACGGTTAATATTAATAACATGGTAAGCTATGTTGAGAGCCAAAACGAGATTGTTGTATTCCTTGAGGAGGTAAACGATGAACAGATACAGGATGTAATGGTAGCGATTAATAAAAATGTTAATGTAGCTAGCGTTGAGTATCTGTCGAAGGAGGAGGGTCTAGAGAAGCAAAAGAAGCTTTTGGGAAAATCTGGGACGTTACTTGATGGACTTGAGGATCAAAACCCGTTGCCCGATGCATTTATCGTAAAGGTTGACAACATTGATATTATAGGTCAGACCATTGATGAGATATCATCTCTTGAATATGTCCTACAGATAAACTCAGCAGATGATGTTGCTAGTACGATAGTTAGTGTTAAGAATCTAATTAATACCTTTGGGATTGCACTTATTGCGGCACTTTCAGTAATATCACTTGTAATAATTACAAACACAATTAAAGCAACCATCTTTACACGTCGTAAAGAGATTAACATAATGAAGTATGTTGGTGCTACGAACCTGTTTATCCGTGTGCCGTTTGTGGTTGAAGGGATACTTTTAGGTTCAATATCAGCAGGGTTAGGATTTTTCTGCATTAAGTTTGGTTATGAATGGGTTGAGAAGGTGTTTGCGGTAGATACAACCCCTTGGCTAAAGGAGGCGCTTAAGAGCATAATCGCCTTTGAAACCATCCAAAATGACGTGCTGTTGTTCTTCGCTGTAATCGGCGTACTTTTTGGTGCATGCGGAAGTTTAATAAGTGTGGGTAAATACGGTAAGGTATAGTATAATACATATTTAGTATTAATCATCGGTTTGCAATTAGTAGTTGCTAATTATTATGATTCATTATTAATTTTTAATCATTTATCATTAATGATTATTTGAAAAAGGTGTGTGTATGATTAGTTTAAAGAGCAGGACTTTTAAGAGATTTGTTTCGCTTTGTGTAGCGGTATGTCTGTTTTGTGGAACATTTGCAGTTCCTAAGAATCAAAATGTAGGTGCAAAGACCATAAAGGAGCTACAGGATCAGTTAGCTAACATTGAGAAGAACATTGGTAATCTTGAGAAGGAATCTGAAGAGGTAAATACCGAGATTAGCGGACTAAAGGGTAAGATTAAGGAAGAAGAGCAAAAGCAAAAGCTCCTTAAGAAGCAGGAAAAAAACGCCAGTGATCAGGTGGTTTTATTCGAGAACAAGATTAGCATTGTTGAGGACAGCATAGCACAGAATAAAAAAGAGATAACTGCAAAGACTAAATCCATAGAGAAGAACGAAAAGCTGTTTTTAAAGCGTGTTAGAGCTATGTACATGTCGTCCCAAAACTCTGTAATGACCATAATGCTAGGGGTAGAAAACCTATCTGATTTTCTAACCAGAGCAGAGGTTTTAAAGCGTGTATCAGAACATGACACAAACCTTATTGACACCCTTACTAAAGAAAAAGAAGATCTTTTAGAACTTAAGAAACAGCTACTGGATAAGAAATCTGATCTCGTAGCCACAAAGGAAAAGTATGCTAAAAAGAGCAAAGAGTTACAGACTCTAGCAAAGTTTAGTGAACAGTCCCAAGAGGAACTAGAAAAGCTACAGAAGGCTTATGTGCTTGAACGTGAACGTTTAGCAGATGAGATTAAAGCAAGTGATGATAAGATCGATGCTATCCTTGCAGATATTCTACGTAAGCAGAAGGAAGAGGAAGAACGCATAGCCCGTGAAAAGGCGGCTGCAGAGGAAGCGGCAAGACTTGAGGCAGAGAGAAATCAGCAAAATAATAACAATAACGGTGGCGACAATACAGTAACCACACCAACCACTCCGTTACCAGAGGGTGCATTTGCATGGCCAGTACCAGGTTATTCCGGTATATCATCTGGTTATGGATATAGAACGATGTGGGGACGTAAGGAATTCCATGCAGCAATCGATATTCCGGCACCATCCGGAACCTCTATTGTGGCTTCTAAGAGTGGTACTGTAGTTTTAGCAGGGTACTCTGCCGGGTATGGTAACTATGTAGTAGTAGATCATGGCGGCGGGTATATGACCCTTTACGCACATGCATCATCCCTTGATGTAAGCGCAGGACAACAGGTATCAAGAGGTCAGCGTATTGCAGGGGTTGGCACTACAGGTCCTTCAACCGGTAACCACCTTCACTTTGAGGTAAGGGTTAACGGTGCTAAGCAAAACCCATTAAATTACGTAAGCAGATAGTATAACCTTTTACTGGGTTTATAAAAGATACATAAGTGCGGCAAGGACATCGTTCTTGCCGCACCATAGCATATTTATTTATCCGGTGTAAAGCAACTATTAGTGGACATAATATAGTTAGCCTATTTAGCATGAAAAGCTTGTTTATTATGAAGATGTTTGATTAAATATTTACAGGGTTTAAGCCACAGCTTTGGGTGGTAAAGAGAGGTAGAGCCTTACTTTAAATGAGTGTTTATCGATTATAAGTATATCAGGAGGTTTTATGGTGTTAGAGAATGAAAATATAAAGGTAAAAAAGAGTGTTCCTCTATCACGTGCAGTTTTTATAACGGTTGTGCTGGTGGCAATAGCTGTAGGCTCGACACTCTTTATCTCACAGCGTTACTTTAATGGTGTAATATCGGATGTAGCAAAGCGAGAGAAGATATATTCAAAGCTTTCTGAGATAGATAGCCTGCTTGCAAATAAATTCTATGGAGAGATGGATCAGCAGGGGATGATTGATGGACTTATTAAGGGGTATGTGGCGGGGATTGGAGATCCATATTCACGTTATCTTACCACTACAGAGTATGAGCAGAAGCAACAGGATAACGCCGGCGAGAAGATAGGTGTAGGAATTAGCATTAAGACACTACCCTCCGGATATGCAGAGATTATGGAGGTATATAAAGGAGCGGCAGGGGAAGCGGCAGGATTAAAGGTTGGGGATATTATCCAGAAGATCGACGATAAGGATTTAGCCGAGGAAAAGATTACATCAGTGCCAGGTGTGCTTTTAGGTAAGGCGGGTACTAACGTTTCTATTACCTTCCTTAGGGATTCAAAGGAACAGACGGTGGTTGCTACACGCAAAAAATTTGAAATTCCATCAATAACTCATAGGCTTATCGATGATGTTGGTTATATTAAGATTAGTGAGTTTAACGGCAATACCTCAAAGCAGTTTTCAGAGGCGGTGGATCAGCTAATAAGGGATAACGCTAAGGGACTTGTATTCGACCTTCGTAACAACGGGGGAGGGGTGTTGTCCGCATGTTATAAGATGGTGGACAAGCTAGTACCTAAGGGGGATATTGCGTACGGCATTAACAATAAGGGTGAGAAGAAGGTGCTTGCAACCTCTGATGAAAGCTTTGTTGATCTGCCTATGGTGGTGCTTGTGAACGGACACACCGCAAGCTCCTCAGAGCTGTTTGTAGCCGCTCTGTTAGATTTTGGCAAGGCCACTGCGGTGGGCACAAAAACCTTTGGCAAGGGGATACTACAGGAGTTAATCCCACTCAAAGATAGGTCAGCGGTAAACGTTACGGCGGCAGGATTTTTACCTCCATCAGGGGTGTCCTTCCATGGTAAGGGGATAGAGCCGACTGTTAAGGTGGAGCTGACAGCCAAACAGGAAGCAGAATATTCAAAGCTGGATGAGAACACCGATCCACAGTTAAAGGAAGCGATAAGGATTATAAATGATAAGTGATATCTTATAAATGTTAATGGCGATAGCAAGAGATTAAAACGCTTAACAATATATAATGCATATCTGTAAAACTCCCGAACCCTCTTGGATATCAACAGGTAAAAGGTTTAACTGTTTAAACTATACTAGGGATGGTTTTTAAGCTTAGTGGGTATAAAGTTTACAAATAGATAATATGTTAAAGCTGATATATATTGACATTTGCTTAAAAATGCTGTATAATTAAATAGACTTCATGGAAGATTGCGTTTAATTACTATTCAGTTGTCTAGCTTTGCCTATACTTGTGCAAAAGCGAGAGTCGAATTAGTATATATTACGTCTTGATCTGTTAAAGATAACTCCTCACTTATTAGAGTGCGGGGTTATATTAATATTTGTTTTGATATGGGTTACTCTATTTGAGGGATAACTTCGGATTAATCAAAATACTACAAAATTAATTGGAGGAAAAGGTAATGGCGAAGAAGGTAATACTACTAACACCAGAAGGTCTAGCATCACTTGAAACAGAGCTAGAGAACTTAAAAACTATAGTTCGTAAGGAAGTTGCAGAAAAGATAAAGGTAGCGAGATCTTTTGGAGATCTATCTGAAAACAGTGAATATGATGAAGCTAAAAATGAGCAGGCTATCATTGAAGCACGTATTGTAGAGATAGAGATGACATTAAAAAACGCTAAGATCGTAGACGAAGATGACGTGTCTACCGACTATGTTAGTGTTGGAACATATGTAAAGGTGTCCGCTAAATACCCTGATGAGGACGAGGCTACTGTTGAAGAGTACAAGGTAGTAGGCTCTACCGAGGCTTCGCCGGCAAAGATGCGTATCTCGGATGAATCGCCTGTAGGTATGGCGCTTATTGGACATAGGGTAGGGGATAATGTAGAGGTAGAAACTCCAGGTGGAAATACCGTTTACACTATTCTAGAGATTAATAAGCACTAATGTTATTATCCTAAAAACAAGCAGTATTTTTACACGGTACAGTTTGTTTGCTAGCCTAGCTGTGGCTTAGCTATACTTTGCTAATGAGGGGTATAGAGATTATATATTATAAAAAGGAATGGTTAAAGCGATGACAAATAATATTGAAAACATTGAAAGTGAACAGACAGCGGAGGAATTAAGTGAGCTATTACGGATTCGCCGTGAAAAGCTATCAGCTCTACAAGCACAGGGTAAAGATCCTTTTAGCATTACTACCTATGATGTGGACTGCTATTCTGCTGAGATTAACGATAATTTTGAAGCTATGGAAGGAAAGAATGTGTCTATAGCGGGCAGGGTAATGGCTAAACGTGATATGGGTAAGGCGGGATTTGTTGATATCGCTGATAACAAAGGTAGAATCCAGTCATATGTGCGAAAGGATCAGATTGGTGACGATAGCTACGAGGATTTTAAGCGGTATGATATTGGCGATATTATCGGCATAAAGGGCGAAGTCTTTAGAACCCAAAAGGGACAGATCTCTGTAAAGGCGACACAGGTGGTACTGCTTGCTAAGTCGTTACTACCTCTGCCTGAAAAGTGGCATGGACTAAAGGATACCGATACGCGTTACCGTCAAAGATATCTGGATCTGATTGTAAATCCTGATGTTAAGGATACGTTTGTAAAGCGTTCTAGGATTATTAGTGAGATTAGACGTTACCTTGATAGTAAGGACTTTTTAGAGGTTGAAACTCCTGTGTTACATAACGTGGTAGGGGGGGCGGCGGCACGTCCGTTTATGACGCACCATAATGCGCTAGATACCGATCTAAACCTTAGAATAGCGCTTGAGCTGCACCTAAAGCGGCTTATTGTAGGCGGGTTTGACCGTGTTTATGAAATCGGTAGGGTATTCAGAAACGAGGGTATATCGGTGCGGCATAACCCTGAGTTTACGATGTTGGAGCTGTATCAGGCATATACCGATTATAACGGCATGATGGATCTTACAGAGGATCTGTTTAGACAGGTAGCTAATAAGGTTTTAGGCACTGGTGTGCTTACTTATGGAGATGTTACCATTGATCTTGAGAAACCTTTTCAACGTTTATCTATGGTTGAGGCAGTTAAAAAATACGCGGATATTGATTTTAGTTTAGTTGATACTATAGAAAAAGCGAGAGCTATTGCAAAGGAAAATCATATAGAGTTTGAGGAAAGACATAAAAAGGGCGATATCCTAAATCTACTATTTGAGCACTTTGCAGAGGAGCATTTAATACAGCCAACCTTTATTACAGGACATCCTGTAGAGATATCACCGCTAGCTAAGAGAAAGCCAAACGATCCTGATTATACCGAACGATTTGAGCTGTTTATCTGCGGTAGGGAGTATGCTAATGCATTTAGTGAGCTTAACGACCCTATTGATCAGAGAGAGCGTTTTGTAAATCAGGTAGCGCTTAAAGCTGCTGGGGATGATGAAGCCGCCGATATGGATGAGGATTTCCTAACAGCACTAGAATACGGTATGGCGCCAACAGGCGGACTTGGTATTGGAGTTGATCGTATGATAATGCTGTTTACAAACAGTTACTCGATAAGGGACACATTGCTATTCCCAACCCTAAAGCCAATTACACAAGGTCATTAAGCCGTATATAGCTGTATAATGGGAATTATATAGTCATTGTAGAACAAGAGGGTTTGGGGATTTATGTAAGGTTATGGAGAGTTAGATGGATAATAAAGATAGAAAGATCGAAAAGATCGATATGTCAGATCCTAAAAGGCTGGAACAGCTAGCTAGGGATAAGAAGGAAAGGGATCTTAACCAAGAAAAAGCGGTAAAGATGGTAAGGCGTACCAACCTAAATAAGGAGCTAGCTGCACGGCAGGCGGCGATGGAAGCTGTTAAGATGAAGCAGGGTCTTGCTGGTGTATCACCTTCAGATGAAGCTGTAAAACAAATTGTTCCGATTACCAAAAAGCAGAAATGGGACAACTTTTGGTATCACTATAAGCTACCATTTTGGATTATACTATTCGTCGCACTTCTAGTAACATTCTTTGTAAAGGACTTGATATTTAGACCTGAATACGATGTAACGGTACTTTTCAGTTCACAGTTTCCATTTACGCAGGAGCATGAGAAGATCGCAAAAGGGTTTGAGTTATTTGCTGAGGATACCAATAATAATGGCGAGGTATTAGCTAATGTCGAGATTATCCAGTATGTTGACCTAAACAATCAGGAGAATATGGCAAACGCCGATCCGCAGATGGTTATAGCTAACCAGACGAAGCTTATGGCTACAGTGTCAGGGTTTACCAGTGTGATTATGGTTCTTGATGACTACAGCTACGACTATATCACAAATAGTGATATTAAGTTTATGAACCTCTCTAAAATTGGTGGTACAGGTGAAAACATTAAGGGCGATCGATTTTATCTAAAGGATACAAAGTTTGGTGAGCTTATTCTAAAGGACTATAACGAGATTATCGGAGATCTATCTATCTCTATTGTAGATCTAGACTATCTAGGCGAACGCTATACCGGCAACAAAGACTTTATGAAGCGGTATGAAGGTTCACTACAACTAATTGATAACATTATTAAAGCTGAAAAAGCAGAATAAAACCAAATTAAAGCCACCATATT
>CAZAOY010000064.1:0-12774 GCA_964486925.1 uncultured Oscillospiraceae bacterium | reverse complement strand
AACCTGTGACCCTCTGCTTGTAAGGCAGATGCTCTCCCAGCTGAGCTATGCTCCCACATTACTACGTTGCACTGGGTGTCTCTTGCAACGTAGTATATTATACCATATCAATTTAGCTTTGTCAATACCTTTTTTTAATTTACCTGTATTTTTTCAAAACTTCGTTAAGATGAGCTTCTTTGTGTCTTTAGAATTAAATCCAACACCTTTAGATACAGCCAAATCACCGTAAACACTAACCCAAATGCCGCAACCCATTCATACTTTTTAGGAAGCTCATTGTCCACAGTATGACGGATAGTATCAAAATCTACAAGTAAGAATAACGACGCGATAATAATAAACAAGATAGAACCCAGTATACTTAGTATACTGTTGCCCTGGATAAACGCTACCATATCTTTAAGCCCTGGTATAAACGACCCGATAAACATAGCGATCCCTCCCGCAAAGGTGGAGAAGAATAGTATAGATACAACTGCTCTAAATTTATGCCCTACCTTAACAGCTCCCGTAGAATAAAGGATTGCCATAACAAACACAATGACAAGGGTGAGGATTAAAGCAATCCACACAGCACCCGCATACTGCTCTGCAAAGGTATCCGCCATAAATGCCATTATGTAGCCTGTGCTAAGACAGTATAATGTACCCATTATCGGGATTATCGGCCTTATAATAAATGCTAACATTGGTGTGAATATAAAGAACACCCCTGCCAGTAGTAGCGCACCCACCTCTAACGCCGATGTGGTGGCACCCTCAACGGTTATAACATCTCCACCGCTAGCGATGTTATGTAGAAAGAATGATATTCCAATCCCGATCACCACCATAACTAGAAAGTATATGGTCTTTGCGGTAATCCCTTTGTAGGTTGCGTGATTTTGGCTCTGCTCGTCAACCTTGCTAAGCTTTCTGATTAGCGGATTCATAAAGTATCTGTTGCTATTGGCTTCTAAAGTACTCACTGTAACCTCCTTATTAAGCTTATAATAATCTACCTACATATGTATAAATTTTAATACTATCTGGATTTTACGCTCGGCAGATAAAAGGAATAGCTAATATGCAGTTTAGTACCATAAATCTTTTACCATTATTATACAACAAATATAACCTACTGTCAAAGATACTATTGTAATATTTGTGAAATATTTAGAATATTTTGTTATCTTTTGTCATGGTACATCAGTTACAGACAGAAAAAATGTTGTTGCATAAGCTTATGCAACAACATTTTTAGAAACAAGTATTATAAAGAGTTTTCCTTTAACCAGTTTAGAGTTTCATCTACTGTAGTAAATGCAAGTCCGGTAACGGTGTCTGCACAACCGTAGTAGATAGCAATTCTACCAGTAGCGGAGTCGGTAAGTGCCGCACATGGGAAGGTAACGTTAGGAACGTCGCCTACACATTCATAAAGCTTTTGAGGTGAGATCATATATGGTTTTGCACGATATTTAACGATCCATGGTTTCTCTAGATCTAAAAGCGCCGCACTAAAGCTATATACAAATCCGTTACAGCTATTTAGTACACCATGGTAGAACAGTAGCCAACCTTCATCGGTTTCGATAGGTGCAGGCCCTGGTCCTATCTTAGTGCTCTGCCATGCGGAGCTGTTTCCGCCAACAGTGCCCATAACAAACCTATGCTTACCCCAGTATGTAAAGTCAGGGCTTTCGCTGTAGAAGGTATCCCCAAACGGAGTATGTCCTGTATCACTTGGGCGGCTTAACATTGCGTAGTTGTTACCAATCTTTCTAGGGAATAGTACACCATTTCTGTTATATGGTAGGAATGCATTCTCTAGCTGATAAAACTTTTTAAAATCGGTGGTATAAGCAAGTCCGATAGTAGGGCCATGATATCCGTTACACCATGACACATAGTATTTATCCTCAATCTTTACCACACGTGCATCGTAACGATATTCGTATTTTGTAATCTCAGGGTCAACACCGTCACAGATGTTAATAGGCTCATCATCGATCTCCCAGTTAATACCGTCTTTACTAAAACCTGCAAAAAGGTTCATCTCTCTGCTAGTGCTGTCACATCTAAACACCCCTGCAAATCCGTCACCAAACGGGATAGCCGCGCTGTTGAAGATACTGTTTGAATTTTTCTGTGCATCTCTTTCTATTATTGGATTAGCGTCGTATCTCCAGATAGGGTTTTTACAGTTTTGTGGTTTCTCCTGCCACGGGATGTTAGGAAGTGCATTGGATATAATCTTAGCCATACTTTAATTCTCCTTGTTATTATATTCATATAAACTAACCCCTTGCCTTGTTTTATTGGGCAACAAAATTTAGTCTTATTGCCCAATTAACAGTTATATAGGTTGTTAACTGTATTATACAGTAACCATCGTTAAAATTCAAGTCTTTTTTGTTAAGAATTACATATTTTTTATAATATCCCGCTTTATTATCACCACCAAAACCTCTACAGAAAGTTTTTCATGCCATTAGCTATATAATCCCTTTTTTGCCAATCCACAACCCATGCATACTATGTCCTAGTATTGAAGGCTGTTCACAGGCTTTAATATGGTAATTTAGATAGCTATCAAACTCCTCATCACTACAGGAGTTTATCCTTTCATAAAGCGGATAGATAAGTCCATCCACCCCAACATCCGTAATGGTGGTTAAACCAAAGCTATCAGCTAGTTCCTTAGCTTCATTAAAATCCATGGTGTAAAAAACACCGTTTCTTCCCGTCTTTAATATCTGCTCCTGATTTTCTACATCAGATATATTATTTTTAAAGTGGTTTATATAAACTGAATTGCGGTTAATGTATGCAAACACAAATATCCCTGTATCCTTAAGCACCCTAAGGCATTCCGACACACATCTTTCACGGTCAGCCTTATCTTGTAGGTGATACAAAGCACCCATGCATAGCACAGCGTCAAAGGCTTTATCTTCAAACCTAGACATATCCAGAACATCACCTTGATAGATATTAGAAAGTATCCCCTCTCTATCCTCCTCCCTTAGTATATCGACATGCTCCTTAACTAGATCCCCCGCTGTAACCCTGTACCCTTCTTTTGCAAGCGGGAAGGCATACGCACCACCTGCCGCACAACAGTCCAGCACTAAGCACCCCTTAGGAAGGTGCTTTTTCAGAAAGTGCAATGAGGTTATAAATTCAATAGAATGTGCCCTATCAATTAAAAATCGATTCTTCTCCCCATAAGATTCTACATAGTAGTTAATGAGTGTTTGATAATCGGTAGTCATTATATCAGTCCTTTCAGATTTAAATCAGCTGTGTCAACCCTTACAGCACCAAGGTAGTAGTCGATCCCATCAATCTGGCTGTTAAAGCCTCCGTGATCATCGCTCCCTGCTGTTATAAGCAGATCATGTGCCTTACAAAACTCTACTAGAGTTTTGGTAATTTCAGGTTTATGAGAGGTGTAGTAGCATTCAAAGCCGTCAATCTCCTGCGATAATAGCTTAGGAAGCATTGCACTAAAGATATTAGGGTTATTATCAACCATATCACCCGCATGCGCAACCACAGCCTTACCACCCGCTTTATGGATAGTATCCGCTACCGCCTCTATAGTCTTAAACTCGTTACCCTTTGCAGTGTTATACCTTCGGCTAAACCCAAAGAAATCGTGGATAGATTTTATCAGTCCTTTATTCGCAAGGTAGTCAATACTAGGCCAACCGCCATTTTTTGTATTTCGCTTGTACTGCAAAAATTCCTCCAGTGACAGCTCGTTATAGTCGGCAGACATATTTGTAATAATCTCAATCCCCTTCTGCACCAGTATATCACTGCTGTAGTCCAGTAGCTCATTAATCCCCTTATCATCCATATCAAAGCCGTATGCAAGTATGTGGTACTCCTTCCCCTCATACAAAGCATTTATCTCTGCTCCCACGATAAGGCGGATGTCATTTTTCTTACATAACGGAATAACCTCATCATATGCCGAGATGATGTTGTGGTCGCAGATTGATATTAAACCAAACCCCTGCTCCTTTGCTAGTAAAACCAATTCCTGTGGTGAACGCGTGCTGTCTGAATGATGGGTGTGTAGATGTAGATCTGCAAGCATAGTTTTTCCTCCTTAAAATTAAAAGCGGCTAAGGTTTCACAGTAAACCTTAGCCGCTTATTGTTATATAGTGCAGTTTATTATACCTCTCAACTACCAACCTATAAAACCATAAAGCACCAAAGCCTGTGAACCACCTTTAGGTGAGGACGCAGACTTACTGTTATTATGATTATAGTTACAAGGTATTATCGTTAACATAATAAACTCCATTTTATCGTATTAGTTGCTTCAGAATACCCACTAAACCCCACCTAAGACGAAAGACAAGGCTATAGTATAGTTAGTGTCTGAAATTTGTGTTTAAAGTATTATATCACAGGATTTATAATATGTCAATATCTAATTTTTGATTATTTCATATTTCCAAATTCTACCTGTTTATAAACTTCATAATTGCCTTAACCGCTATATCCTGTTGTTCCTCTGCGGAGATTGTCGCGTCGGGGTCGCCCTTTTGTTTTCCGTAGTTGCCAAACTGTGCATGGTTGCCGCCTTGAATCTTTACAATATTTTCTGTGTAGTCTATATTCTTTTCAAGGTTTGAGTTAAAGGTTCCGTATATCGTTATAGCGTCCGTAGGTGGGTAGTCACCGTAGATGTACGCTCCTAGCAGTATAAGTCCCTTAAACTTATCCCTATGCTTTGCCGCATAGTCGCTTGCCATCGCACCACCCATGGAATGCCCGCCTATATACCAGTTTTTTACCTCTAAAAGCTTGTCAAACACCCTATCCGCCGCCGAAACATCAAAGATCGCCATGTTAAACGGCATCTTTACAAGCACCGTTGTAATCCCGTTCTGCCGTAGCTTCTCTAGTATCGGAAGGTACGATGTGTGCTCCACCTTTGCGCCCGGATAGAAGATTAACGCTGTATCGCTAGGTGTGTCTGGGGTTAGTATTGTAAGGTTGCCCTCCACCTTAAACCCATCTCCTTGATTCATCACCGCCACCGCTGTATCATCTGCACGGTAATAATCCGAAACATAGATAAAGAATACTGTGGTTAACAACACTATTACAATAGCGGTCACCATCCCTATAATCTTTATCCGCCTTCTGCCCTTTGTTTTTTCCATAAAACCTCCTAATCTAACTATTATTTCTGCTCTTAAATGTCGCTAGTTTTTTATCTGAATTTACAGATATCAGCGAAAGAAACTCAAAGCATAGTTGCTACCATTAAGCGACTAAGTAATACATAACGAATCAATTACCTCTTTTATTACATCGTCATACTCTCTATGACGTGCTAGCGCAGTAGCTTGAACTACGTATACAATAGAGTGCTCTGGGATAACCCTAATCTGTTGACCGCCAAATCCGCTACATCGGTATCCGTTTTCTACTATCCACCACAGATACCCATAACCTTCACTACAAGCCGATCTAGTAGTCGCTTCTTTAATGTAGCTTTGGCTTATAATGCCCTGACCGCCATTTAAAAAGAGCAGTCCAATGCTAGCGAGTGCTCTTGCCGATAGATTAGACTGTGCCTCAAGAGCGGGGTCTTTACTAAGGCTGTACTCAGTGCCATCCTTAAAGCTTGCCCACCTATCACTTTTTATATCAAGTGGAGTATATAGATTATTACGGCAAAACCCGAATACGCTCCCGCCAATCGCTCTACCAAGTAGCGCAGATAAAAGGATAACATCCCACTCCTTATATATATGCCGACTTCCTGGAATATCTGACATAGCGGTATCGGCTAGCTGACCTATAGGGTCACTCGCCCTAAATAGCTGTTCAAGCATAGGACAGTGGTAGTGTACCCCACCATTCCAATATATCCCAGAGGTCATGGTAAGCAGGTGACGTATGGTAATAAGCCTGTGGTAGGGGTGGTTACTCCCCGAAAACTCCGCAAGGTAGTTACCTATAGGCTCATCAAGGGTCTTGATAATCCCCTTGTCCAGCGCAATCCCTGTGCAGATCGAAAGGATACTCTTCCAGATGGACTTTATCGCATGTCTGCTATCCTGATTAAATCCATTGTAGTACCGCTCTAAAACAATCTGCTCATCCTTATATATCAAGACACTGTTTATCTGTGGACATCGGCTTGTTATCACCTTGTTATCAACCATATCCGCAAACTCATTATTCATATAAGATACCTTCCTATAATAGAATTTTTATCCTTCTTTAGATTTGTGGGTGTACCGGTAGCAATAACGTTTCCGCCGTCGCTACCACCGCCAATCCCCATCTCGATGATGTAGTCGCAGTTAGAGAGTAGGTATGGATCATGCTCGGTTATTACTACAGAGTTACCCATATCCACAAGCTCCTGCATAAGCTTCATTAGCTTGGCACTGTCGTGAAAGGATAGTCCTGTGGTAGGTTCGTCAAGGATGTATAGCGTTTTACCCGCCTTTTGCGACTTTGCAAGCTCTCTTGCAAGCTTTATACGCTGGCTCTCCCCGCCCGAGATGGTGGGGGTTTTCTGTCCTAGGGTGATATACCCCATCCCAACTCGCTGTAGGGTAGAGAGCATCCTTTCCACAACCCTATCAATCCCTTTAAAGAAAACTGCGGCTTCATCCACCGTAAGGGATAGAATCTCTTTTATATTTTTATCGTTTACCCTAACCTCCATAACCTGTGGGATAAACCCTGTACCCCCACAGGCTTCGCACTCCACATCGATAAAGTTGCCAAACCCCACATGATAATGCACCTCACCATCCCCCTTACAGACGTTACACCCGCCCTTGGAGTTTACAGAGAAAAAACCTAATTCCAACCCGCTTTCCCTAGCGAATATTGACCTAATACGGTCAAACATCCCTGTATATGTAGCAGGGCAGGAGGTGCGACTTCTACCTATAGGTCGCTGATCGATAACTATACATCTCTTAAGGTGATGAACCCCGCCTACCGTCACATCCCCCTCGTCAACCCCCTGCTCCTCGCCGCTTTCCTCCTCATCACTAACAAAACTACCCTTTAAAAGCTCCTTTAGCTTAGGAACAAGGGTGTCGGAGATTAAACTCGATTTACCGCTCCCAGAAACCCCCGCAACCCCTACCATTAGTCCAAGCGGGATATCCACCGTTACATTCTGTAGGTTATGAAGGGTCGCATTCTCAATGGTAAGCAGCTTATTATTATCCACCGCCTTGTATTGCTTTTTTATAGGAAATCTGCCCTTATTAGCTAGGTACGGCGCTGTATTTGAGTGTTCACATAGTAAAAATTTCTCAAAGCTTCCCTGAAATATCCGCTCCCCGCCGTAAACCCCCGCATTAGGGCCTAGATCGATTATATAGTCGGCACTTCGCATAAAGTTTTCATCATGCTCTACCGCTACAACGGTGTTACCACGGTTTACAAGGTTTTTTATGATTGCAATCAGCTTCTCCTTCTCCACCTCATGCAGTCCTATAGTCGGCTCGTCAAACACAAAGATAATACTGTCCATCTCGGCTATTATATATGAGGCAAGGAACAACCGCTGTATCTCACCCCCCGATAATGTGGGGACAGGGCGGGACAAGGCAAGGTGGTGTAACCCTACATCCACCATACAGTTTAGCTTAGTTAGGATATCACGAACTAGCGGCTTCTCCCGCTCCTCCTTTGCACTTCCCAAAAAGGCGGAAAGCTCCTTTATATACATCCCCTCCAACTCGTGAAGGGTTTTACCCATATAGGTGGTGTGCGCCGCCTGTTCTCCCAATCCTGTACCGTTACATCTAGAGCAGACAGCCTTATGCATTAACCCCGCCTTGTTAAGCAGGTACTCAAGCCTTCCCGAGGATGATAATGCACCGTTTGTTATATGGATTATCCACGGTATAAACCCCATAAAGGTAAATTTAGTATTATCACCATACTTTAAGCATAAGAGCTGTTCCTTAGTTAACTCTGACAGCTTTTGTGAGGGCGAGAGATTATAGAATCGGTAGAAGCTTTCTAACATCCTTCTGGTACTGCCACGTTTTCCAAGTCCTAAACAGACCTCCTCAATCTTTTGGGACATATCGGCAAACAGACCCTCCTCATCAAGCCGTTTTACCACCCCGCTTCCAAGACATTTCACACACATACCCTTAGGGGAATTTTTTTGAAACATCTCCATAGATAGCGGTAGACCATCATCGTACAAACCCTCCCGCCTGCCATAGGTTGCAAAAAGCATTGCAAGCATACTGGAGATTTTAGTCCTCGTTCCCACATTACTTCTAGGGTTTGATTGGCGGATTATCCTCTGCTCCACCGCAACAGTTGGGGAAAGTCCTGTAATGCCGTCAAAGGTTAAAGCGCTATCCACCATAAACGCTGTCCCCGAAAACATAAGATACCGCCGCTTACCCTCCTCATATAGCGTATCAAAGGCAAGGCTTGATTTCCCACTCCCAGACACTCCCGTAATAACGGTTAATCTGTTCTTTGGTATCTTAATGTCAATCCCTTTAAGGTTATGTATCCGTGCATTCTCTATCTTAATATACTCTGACATGGTATCCCTCCAATGCGTCATTTTAAGTAAAATAAAACAAATATTTTATCTATTGTACCACAACAAGTATGGTTCGTCAATACTAAAACCAATGTTCCTAAAAATATTTTAATATATTATATCTTCACTATTGACAACTCTATAAAACAGTGGTATACTTACATACATAACTAGGTAACCAATATACAAAGGAGGTGGAATATGGCTCTAGACTTTTCAAACGATAGATCCATCTTTGCGCAGGTTATGGAGATGATAGAAAACGATATAGTTCGTGGCATTTTAAATGAGGATGAACAGTCTATGTCAACTAACGAGCTTGCACGGGTGTTAAGTATAAATCCCAACACTGCCGCAAAAGCTCTCTCCGCCTTAATGGCAGATGGCATCCTTTATAAAAAGCGGGGTGTCGGGATGTTTGTATCAAAGGGCGCTAAAGAAAAGATTTTAGATAAGCGCAGATCTGTTTTTCTATCAGATTACCTCTCCCCTCTCCTTAGGGAGGCAAAGGTAATCGGTATTACAAAGCAAGAACTTATTAATATAATAATGGAGGAAGATATATGAACACTCTTAGCTGTAGCGGTCTTACCAAAATATACGGTAGCAATGAGGTTTTAAAGGGTATTGACCTAACCCTTGAGCCGCATAAAATCTATGGTCTTATCGGAAGAAACGGTGCTGGTAAAACCACCCTTCTAGGGATACTCTCCGCACAAAATCCCGAAACTAGCGGCGAGGTTACCTATAATGGTAACAAGGTGTGGGAGAACCAAGCTGTCCTTAACGAAATCTGCTTTTCACGTGAGATAAATGTGTCAGTTTTATTTGGTTCTGACAACCGAAGGATTAAAACCCTATTAAAAACCGCCGAGATAATGCTTCCATACTGGGATAAGGAGTATGCGGCTACGCTAGTGAAAGAGTTTGAACTAGATGTAAAGAAACGGCTTAACAAGCTGTCAAAAGGTATGTTGTCTGCCTTAACCATTATAATTGCTCTTGCCTCAAAATCACCCATGACATTTCTTGACGAGCCTGTAGCGGGTCTGGATATATTTATGCGAGATAAATTTTATAAGCTTTTATTGGAGGAGTTTTTGGCTACAAAACGCACCTTTGTTGTGTCTACCCATATTATCGACGAGGCGGCCAATGTATTTGAGGACGTTATAATTATCGATAACGGTGTTATTATAAAGAACGAGAACACTGAAGAACTAATTTCACGCCACAGGATTATAAGTGGCAAAGACAGCGATATCGATAAACTTTGCAAAGACTACAAGGTTGTACATACCCAAACGTTAGGTCGAAGCAAGAGCGTTTGTATTGAAATTGATGATATAAAGTCCTTTGAACGTAATGCCGCAGGATATGACGTTGACGTGTCACAAGCGAGTCTGCAAAAGTTGTTTATGCAGTTACTACAATAAGGGGGGTGGGTGTAATGAAGATCGGTTTTATAAGAAGTTTAAGATTTGATATGTACATATTTATAATTACTATGCTCCCAATTATTCCAATTTTAATCGCGACCTATATTTTCTATCCTATAATAGGGCTTTCCATTACAGCGGATTTTATTGGTATATCCTTTGCTTACCTTCCTGCATTCCTGCTTATTATACGCTCCATTAACTACTACAAGAGTATAGTTGGCTTTAGTATGACCCGCAGGAATTACTTTCTATCAGGTACTGTGACAAAGGCAATATCTGGTCTATTTGCTGTTTTAGTAGGGTTTTTATCTGGGTTTATTGCTAAAAGTATCCCCTTTCATAATGTATATCTACTAATGGCAATCTTTTTTACCGCACTAGCAGTAGGGAGCTTAGGTGATGTTATTGGCACTATAGTATACAGGTTTCGCACGGTGGGATATTTTCTATATTTTATCTGGTTTATAGCTATGGGGATTGGCTTTGCGTTTAGTGCCTCGTATCTGTCTAAACAAGATTACTTTAATAATGTATCATCTACCTTAACCTCACCATACTTATACTTTGCATTATTATTTATATCAGTTGTATTATGGGGTTTAAATTGGATACTTATTAAAAAGATGGCTATTCAGTCCTAGGGGGTATGATAAATGAATACTACAGAAATATACAAGGTTTTTAGGCATAACTTTAAAAATTTAAGGATACAGATTCCCACATTGCTAGGAAGCTTTGTTTTGGGTATAGTTTTGGTATACATTATTGTAAGGCTTACTAGCAGTGATACCTACGCTAATATAGGTATATTTATATCCAGCATGTTTTTTAGTTTTGTAACCATAGGGATGCTTATAAGCAGTTTTGTGGTTGATTATAAAAATATTGTAAAGTTAAGCATTAACCGTAAAAGCTGTCTGATCGGCTCGATGGCATACTATTTTATCTCGATATTAGTTGCTAGCGCACTAACTCCAATGTTAGCAAGGCTTGAGATATATATTAACTCAAACCTATACAAAAATATTAAACTAGAGATGCTTTTTGAAAGGGTGTACACCGGAAATCCATACATATCCTTTATTGTAGGATTACTGGTAATGGTTGCGGGGATTATTTGCAGTGCGGTGGTGCTAAAGTTTGGATTAATCGGATTTACCATTATATACTTTTTATTTATCTTTGGCAGTACGCTATTCGGCAGTAGTATTGTAAGGGATACCCTTTCAAAACTTTCGGGAAATCCAATTATATCTACTATAACGGGTATCCCGCTTGTCTTTAAGGTTATCGCCATATCGGCAATAATTATAATCCTACTCGCTATATGCTTTAAGGTTATAATGAAAGCGGAGGTAACCTAAGAACGCTACTCTTTACCACTAAATTGGGAAAATCTTATAAAGTGTCAAGTATTAAAAAGGTCTTAGAGCGAATGCATAACGAATACTTAATGACCACATTGAAACATAGTTAACACCTTCAAGTCAAGCACTTACTGTTTCTGACAAATTTCCACTAAAGTGCTAAGCAATTATAGGGTGTGAGCTTATTAACAATTTGATTGGAGGTTAGTATGAAACAGGTAGAAGTTAATCAAAATCTAATCCCTCAATATCTATACATATTTATCCCAGTTATAACACTACTAGTTACACTGTTTTACATGTTTAATAGTGTTAATCAATTTAACCTAGGATACATATTTATAGGTATAATCGCAGGTATATTGTTTCATCTTTTCACCTAGATAGGTGTGAAAATTTTGCTTTGTCTGTTTTACATTGGGATATAAGATATATGGGGGAAAGTCCTAATATTAGCTATGTGTAGCTAGTATTAGGATTTTTTTGTTAGAGTTTTTACACCCCATGCGGTGTGCGACATATATTTCTTGGAGCTACTTCTATCCTGTCTGGATTTAAACCACACAAGAAGCGACAATGGTATTGCCTTAATATATATGGGAGTTTCAGGTATTTCAATCCACACCCCCACGCAGGGGGCGACAAAGACAGGGTTTGCCTGTCTTTTTTCCCATCTTACATTTCAATCCACACCCCCACGTAGGGGGCGACTTTGCTTATCAGTAGGCGGCGACATCTCCCATCCATTTCAATCCACACACCCACGCAGGGGGCGACTCGTCAAACTCACACTTATATAAATACATATAAGTTATTTCAATCCACACCCCCACGCAGGGGGCGACACTAACATAATGGATAGTGAGGAGGTGACAGTAACATTTCAATCCACACCCCCACGCAGGGGGCGACGGTATTATGGCGCATGGTACATGGCAGATTAATTATTTCAATCCACACCCCCACGCAGGGGGCGACGTGGATATATCTGCCGCATAAGGAAAGCAAAGGTAATTTCAATCCACACCCCCACGCAGGGGGCGACTATGACTATTCCAATGTCTAGTCAAGTTAGCTGGAATTTCAATCCACACCCCCACGCAGGGGGCGACTTGCAAATGCGTTGTTTAATATGGTAATACAGGGGTATTTCAATCCACACCCCCACGCAGGGGGCGACCACCCCATACCAACATTATACCATAAAGGAGATGATATTTCAATCCACACCCCCACGCAGGGGGCGACAAAAAACCGTAGGAAGTAAAAAGCACACAGTTAAATTTCAATCCACACCCCCACGCAGGGGGCGACTAGGTAATCCATTAAACCTAACCGGAAACAACTCATTTCAATCCACACCCCCACGCAGGGGGCGACAAAAAACCGTAGGAAGTAAAAAG
>CAZAOY010000063.1:0-12826 GCA_964486925.1 uncultured Oscillospiraceae bacterium | reverse complement strand
ATAGACCGCAGATTAGCTTGTGAATCTTCCTTGCAGGCTTTGTAAAATCGATGTTGCCCATCTCTTTAGTTAGCATTGGAGCATGGGAGGATAGCTGTTCATCCTGCGGTATACGTGGTGCAGTACCGTCCTTAATCCTGTCAAGGGTGGTGACTATTAGCTTAGCTCCGATATCACCTAGGCGGTCGAAAAGCTCGCTTGCGGTTTCGTTCTCACCTATAGCGGTCTGTTCTGTCAGAATCATATCCCCTGTGTCGACACCCTCTGCCATATACATGGTGGTTATCCCTGTCACATCGTTGTCATCTATAATGCTCCACTGAATCGGCGCGGCACCACGGTAGCGTGGCAATAGTGACCCATGAACGTTAACACAGCCGTAGGTTGGTAGCTCGAGTATCGCCTTTGGCAGTATCTTTCCATAGGCTACCACCACGATAACCTCGGGGGCTAGCGACTTTATAAGCTCGGTCATCTCTGGGTTTTTAAGGGTTTTTGGCTGATAAACCGTGATACCGTTTAAAAGAGCAAGCTCCTTTACCGGGGTAGGCTGTAGCTTATGCCCCCTGCCTTTTGGCTTATCCGGCTGGGTAAACACCGCTTTAACGTTATGCCCCGCCTTAATCAGCGAATCAAGGCTTTTAACCGCAAAGTCGGGAGTTCCCATAAATATTATATCCATTATCTACTTCTTCTCCTTTTGTGTCACCCTCTGCGGCGGTTCTAACGCAACATCCGCAAACAAGATACCGTCCAGATGGTCGATCTCATGGCAGAAAGCACGTGCCAGCAGATCCTCACCGGTTAACATAATGTTCTTGCCATAACGGTTTTGAGCACTTACCGTTACCGAAAGCGGTCGGTTTACAGGTGCATACATCTGCGGTGAGGATAAACAGCCCTCCTGCTGTACATCCTCGCCCTCGGTACGCACTATCTGCGGGTTAATAAGCTCGATGATCCCCTTGCCCACATCGATAACGCATACACGGCGGAGTATCCCAACCTGCGGTGCGGCAAGTCCTACACCGTCGTATCTTCTCATAGTGTCCGCCATATCGTCCAGTAGCTCCCAAAGCTTCTCGTTAAACTCGGTAACAGGGCGGGATTTCTTCCGTAGCTGTTCATCTGTATCGTAAACTAAGTTTCTAATTGCCATTTCTTCCTCCAAAAATTAATCACTGGATACGTTTAGGATTATGCTGATCTTGCTAAACCGACTATCGGCATAGGTTTTATCCATTGTATCCTTTAGTAGCTGTTTCATCCTTTTGCTAAGCTTGCATTTTATCGTTATCCGAACCCTAAAGTTATCGTTTGCTTTGTACACCGATTCAGGTGCTGGGCCTAAAACCCTTACAGGAAGCTTTAGTATAGTAAGCTCCTCCTTAAGGCTAAGGAGATACAGCTTTGCGGCAAGGGCGGTCTGTAGCTCATCCTTTCCTGAGAAGGTGGCTATCACCATGTCACAAAACGGCGGGTAGAGCATTAACCTTCGGTGTTCGGTTTCGTATTCATAAAATCCTACATAGTCTTGTAGTGCGGCAAGCTGGATAATCCTGTTAGAGGGGTTGAAGGTTTGGATAAACGCTCTGCCCGCCTTGTTTGACCTGCCGCTCCTGCCCACCGCTTGGGTTATTAGTGAAAATACCCTTGATGAGCTTGTAAAGTCTGGGGAGTTTAACCCCTTATCTGCATCTAAAACCCCCACTAGGGTAACGTTAGGGAAATCAAGTCCCTTTGATACCATCTGTGTCCCTACCAGTATGTCATACCGCCCTGCACTAAAGTCCTCGAAGTTTTGCTCGTAGCTGTCCTTTGAAAAGACGGTATCGGTATCCATCCTAAGCACCCTTGCGCTTGGGAAGTAGGTAGCTATCTCGTCCTCAATCCGCTGTGTTCCTTGCCCCATGTACTTTAAAAGTCCGCTCTTACAGCTAGGACATCGAGTAACATGCGGCAGGCTGTACCCGCAGTAGTGGCACATCATAAGCTCGTTTGCCTTGTGGTAGGTTAGGGATACGTCACAGTGTGGACAGGTTACCGTGGTCTGACAGTTCATACAGGACAGGTAGGTATTATAGCCACGGCGGTTGATTAGCAGTATCGTCTGCTCGTTGTTTATCAGATTTTGTTCGATATTATGCCGTAATGTCCGACTAAAGAGCGACACCCCCGCGTTATCCTCCTCGTTGTTCATATCAATAATATGCACCTCAGGGAGCATGCTGTCGCTGTATCGCTCGGTTAGGGTAAAGAGGTGGTATCTGCCCTTCTTTGCGTTGTAGTAGCTGGATAGGGAAGGGGTGGCGGAGGCTAGCAGTAGGGTGGCGTTATGGTACGCCGCACGAAGCTTTGCGATATCTCTGGCATGGTAACGTGGGGAGGCGTCGGATTTATAGCTGCCCTCACCCTCCTCATCAAGTATTATAAGCCCGATGTTGGATAAAGGTGCAAACACTGCGCTCCTTGTGCCGATAACAATCTGCGCTAGTCCCTTTTTAATCCTATTCCACTGGGTTAACCGCTCGGTCACCGAAAGTCCGCTGTGGGATACCGCTATCTTGCTTCCAAACATAGCGGTAAACTTGCTTACAAGCGATGGCGTAAGCGCTATCTCGGGAACTAGCATAATACACTGCCTTTCGCTTTTTAATACCTGTTCTATTAGTTTTATATATATCTGGGTTTTACCGCTTCCTGTAATACCATGAAGTAGCGCTACATTCGGTTTATCCTGCTGTGTAAGCTGTAACACTCCGCTGTAGACCTGCTGTTGCGGGTCGGATAGCGTTATCGAATCGGGGGAGATAGTAGCTTCTTCGGGCAGGTCGGTTTGGATACGTTCAACCTTTTGCCTATACTGGATGATAATCCCCTTCTTTGATAGGGTTTTCAGCACAGAGTCGGTAATCCCGCAAAAGTACAAGACCTCTTTCTCCATAGCATACTCCACCTGATCCAAAAAGGTAACTACCCGCTCGTGAAGCTTTGTAAGGCGATGTGCGGTGCTTCTATCGGGGTTTAGACGTACCATCTTAATGGTGCTGTCCGCTACCCGCTGTTTAATGCTACTGGATACCGTGATGACCGAAAGGTCGGCAAGCCTTGCAATTGCCCCGCTCCCCTTACCCTTTTGGGAGTTAATAATGCGGTTAACCTCGCTAGCGCTTTCAGCCTTTAATAAAAGCTCTAGCAGGTTTTTTTCTAACTCGGATAGTTCATCCAGATCGATATTAGAGATATCCCGATTAACCTCGTAGCTATCCCCTACCGAGATGGACAGCCCTAGCGGAATTATCGTTTTGATTACATCATAGTAGGTGCAGAAGGTGTTCTCCACCAGATAGTTTATTATGAGGAAAAATTCTTGATTTATAAGCGGTACCTTGTCCACTACCGACAGGATCGGCTTTATCTTAACCTCGATATCATGGTGCTCTCCAACCGAAAAGACAAGTCCGGTAGCCTTTGAGTTTCCCCGCCCAAACGGTACTATAACACGACAACCTACCTTTACCTCGTCATCCATTGAAAACGGAACGCTATAAAGATACAATCTATCAAACTTTACGAAGGTCTTATCAACAGCGATTAAAGCGGTCTTGCTCTTTGTAATTTCCAGTTTACCTTGTAACAACTCACCCACCTATAACCCTCCGATATCTATGACCATTGCTCCAAACCAGTCCATAGCGGTAATCGTGTCCGCAAGGTCTTGTACAGAGCGTTTTATCTTAATATAGTAAGCTTATTATTTAAAGACTTCAGGAGATTCTGTAAGTCTGAATTTACCTTTATGAAACTCCTCAACCGCTAGCTTAACCGGTTTTTCGGATAGGATTGTTCCGCTTGATTCAGAATCGATAGCGATATCTCTCGCACGCTTTGCTACTGCAATTACTAGTGAGTAGGTGCTTTCCTTGTCGTGTAGTATCTCGCTTGCTGCTGGTCTGTTCATAGTCATATTCTCCTATTATAATTTACTTGTTTATATATCTGTTGACCACGCCTAAAGTTAAGCGTAACAAAAATATTGTATTAATTATTCATCTATATTTTTAAGGCTTTTATCGATAATACCATTAATCTTTTCGACTGCGTCCTCTAAAACGTCGTTTACCACCACATAATCGCAGAGTTTTTGGTACTCCATCTCCCGCTTTGCGGTTTCTATACGTTTTTCTACAACCTCCATAGTTTCTGTGCCGCGGTTAATCAGCCTACTTTTTAAAATCTCTAAGCTTGGTGGGGCGATAAACAACGTTACACAGTCGGGGAAGAGCTTTTTAACCTGGGAAGCGCCGTTGGTTTCAATCTCCAGTATCACGCTGTTACCCTTAGCTAACTGCTGTTCAATCGGTGCTTTTGGTGTGCCGTAGAGATTATCGCAGTACTCGGCATACTCTAACATCTCGCCCTTTTGGATAAGGGATAAAAACTCCGCTTTATCCTTAAAGTAGTAGTGAACTCCTTCCTCCTCGCCCGCTCTAGGGGAACGGGTGGTGGCGGATACCGACAGGAATAGGTCGTTACGTTTGTTTAAAAGCTGTGCGATAATACTGCCCTTACCTCCCCCTGAGGGTGAGATTATAACCAGTAAAATTCCCTTTTTATTGCTATTCGTCGTCATCTTGCTCCTCCACTTCGTCCTCGTCCTTTGTATGGGCGGTATGGCTTGTCACCCTGTTAGCTATAGTTTCGGGGGCTACAGCGGAGAGCACTACATGCTCACTGTCCATAATAATAACCGCACGAGTCCGCCTGCCATAGGTAGCGTCGATTAAAAGCCCCTTCTCCCTTGTATCCTGAATAATACGCTTTATCGGCGCAGATTCGGGGCTTACGATAGAGATTACCCGCATAGCCGACACCATGTTGCCAAATCCTATATTTATAAGCTTCATATCTTAAACCATCCTACTCAATATTCTGTATCTGTTCCCTAATCTTTTCAAGCTCGGATTTTAGGTTTACCACCACCGAGGTTACTACTATATCCTGTATCTTTGAGCCTAGGGTGTTCACCTCACGGTTTATCTCCTGTATCAAAAAGTCAAGCTTTCGTCCAACCGGCTCTATAGCTTGCGTTAGCGATTTAAACTGCTCGATATGGCTCTTTAGGCGCACAGTTTCCTCGTCGACCGAGATTTTATCCGAAAGAATAGCTACCTCGGTTAGCACCCTGTTTTCGTCGATATCCTTAGTTTGTAAAATTTCTTCCAGCTTGTCGGATATTCGCTTTTTGTATCGTTCTATAATAGATGGGGCTTGCTTTTCAATAGTGGCTACATCCTCTAGTATGGTATCAAGCCGCCCTATAACATCGGTCTGCATACGCTCGCCTTCATCTAGCCGCATAGCTACAAAGCTATCCACCGCCGCAGTTGTAACCGGCATAACCGCCGCCCAAACGCTCTCCTCGTCCTCCGTCTGCTTTTTAACGGTAAAGATATCCGAAAAATGGGAGATTACCGAGAGTGAGAGATCGTCATACAGGTTAAGACCGCTAGCCCCCACCTCATCCTCATTTAACGACCGCAGGGCGGTAGTGTAGGACTGGGCAAGCTCTTTATTTACCGAGATGGTAACCTGTGAGCTTTTAGTAGGATAGATAGAGAGGTTTACCTCGACCTTTCCCCTAGAAACTTTAGACTGGACAAGGGATTTAAGCTTATCCTCAAGGTATCCGTAGGAACGTGGAACCCTTGCGGTAAACTCAAAGTAACGGTGATTTACCGACTTAATCTCGACAAGTATCTCTTTATCCTCGGTTATTGTATGTTGACGGCCGTAGCCTGTCATGCTAGAAAACACATTTATCAGCTCCTTTACCTTTAATTGTAGCACATAATCAAAGATAATACAACGTTTTGTTCATAAAAAATTTTTTATATTCATTAATATTTTACAATTAAAATATTATTGATTTTAGGGGTAGAATGTGATATAATAACGGTATATGTTTATTTTGGATAATATTTATTAAAATGGAAATTTGAGGGCATTTAATGCAGGAAGAACGAATAGATATTAAATCTATGACAAAGGATGACCTTGGGGCTTTAGTCGCTTCATTCGGACAACCATCCTTTAGGACAAAGCAGATATTTACCTTTCTTCACCAAAAACAGGTTTTAAGCTTTGAGCAGATGACGAATCTGCCAAAGTCCTTAATGAAAACGCTAAACGAGCGGTGTTATGTTAATGAGGTTACCGCGCAAAAGGTGCTTGAATCTAAGCGGGATTTTACCAAAAAGGTACTGCTTTCGCTTATCGACGGGGAATGTATCGAGCTTGTTATAATGAAGTACCGCCATGGGTATTCGGTGTGTATCTCCAGTCAGGTGGGTTGTCGGATGGGGTGCACCTTCTGTGCCTCTGCAAAGGCGGGGTTTATCAGAAACCTTACCGCAAGCGAGATGTTGGATCAGGTGTACTACGCTGATCGTTATGTAAAGGCTATAGATGATACCGCTAGGATTGGCGGGATAGTGCTTATGGGGATCGGTGAACCGCTTGATAACTACGAAAGCGTTATAAAGTTTTTATCTATAGTAAGCGACAGCGATGGTATTAACATAGGGTCACGTCATATTTCAATATCTACCTGCGGGGTTGTACCTAGGATCTATGACATGGCTTCGCTATCCCTTGGGGTGACGCTCTCCATCTCTTTACATGCCGCCACCGATAATCTGCGTAGCCGCACCATGCCGATTAATAATCGTTACTCGATAGATGAGCTGTTAGCGGCGTGCAAGCACTACAGCAGTAGGACAAAGCGGCGGATTTCCTTTGAATACGCACTTATTAAAGGGGTTAACGACAGCAAAGAGGATGCAAAGCAGTTAGCTACGCTACTGTTACAGAAGATAAATACAATGAATTTAGTTCATGTAAACCTTATACCGGTGAACGAGATAAAGGATAACCAATATAAAAAATCGGATAACGACAGTGTTTTAGAGTTTTGCAGCTACCTAACAAGCCACGGTATTAACGCTACAGTGCGGCGTACACTTGGACAGGATATTAATGCGGCATGTGGACAGCTTAGACGGCAGTTTATGATAGATAATTCGGAAACGGAGGTGAAAACTTGAACATTTTCGGAAAAACAGATATAGGCAAGGGCAGGGATACAAACCAAGACAGCTACTACATTAATCGATTTTCTAAAACTATGGGATTTGGTATTGTATGCGACGGTATGGGTGGTCAAAGTCATGGCGGCACTGCCAGCAAGCTAGTCTGCAACAGCCTTATGGAGGAGTTGACACAGGGGTTTATCGATATGAAGATAAATTCTCAAACGGTTCAAGATTTTTTGTTTAGATGCGTTTCTAAAGCTAATAATATAGTATACGGCAAGGCGGCGCTAAGCAGCAACTACGCAGGTATGGGAACTACGCTTATAGCAGCGGTAGTGCTTGACAATAAAGTACATGCTGTGCATGTAGGTGACAGCAGGTTGTACCTCTACCGTGACCGAGTGTTTAAACAGCTTACGGTGGATCATTCGCTTGTACAGGAGCTTTATGATAGGCAAAAGATTACAAAAGAGGAGATGGAAAACCATCCGCAGAAGAACATTATTACACGTGTTATAGGTGTGTCTGCTAGCGTGGATGTGGATTATCTGGAGTTTGATTTTCTAAAGGGAGATATACTTCTTCTTTGTACCGATGGGCTTACAAATATGTGCAGTGACCATCTAATCGAAACGGTACTCGTTGAGGAGGTTGGGCAGACCTGCCCTGAAAGACTTATCAAATGTGCAAACAAAGCAGGCGGACGAGATAACATTACTGTTGTTGTTATCGACAACAGAATTATGGATTAGGGGTGGGTATTTTGGATAAATATGTAGGTAAAAAGCTGGACGGACGTTACGAGATAAAGGAGCTTATCGGCTATGGCGGTATGGCGATAGTATTTAGAGCCTACGATCTGGCACAGAATCGTGAGGTAGCCATAAAGGTACTAAAGGATGAGTTTTTGGACAACGAGGAGTTTAAACGGCGGTTTAGAAACGAATCTAAGGCGATCTCTTTGTTAAACCATCCTAACGTGGTGAATGTATATGACGTTGGGTTTGGGGAACGCTCTCAATATATCGTTATGGAGTATATCGACGGGATAACCCTTAAGGAGTATATTAGACAACAACATATAGTACGTTGGAAAGAGGTAGTACACTTTACTGTACAGATACTGCGTGCACTTCAGGTAGCGCACGATAACGGTATCGTTCACCGTGATGTAAAGCCGCAGAATATAATGCTACTGCGGGACGGCTCTATCAAGGTCATGGACTTTGGGATAGCGCGTTTTGAGCGGGATAACAACAAGACGATAGCGGACAAAGCGCTAGGCTCTGTACATTATATAAGCCCAGAGCAGGCAAGAGGGGATATAACCGACCCTAGAGCGGACATCTATTCCGTAGGGATCATGATGTATGAGATGCTAACGGGGCAGGTACCATTTGATGGCGACACCCCTGTAGGGATTGCGATTCAACATATGCAAAATCAAGCGGATTTGGTAAGGACTATAAACAAGGAGATACCGATAGGGCTTGAGGAGATTGTAAACCGTGCAATGCAAAAGGATATCGATTTTAGGTATCAGACCGCTTCCGAGATGTTAAAGGATATCGAGGAGCTTAAGGCTGACCCTAATGTTATATTTGGGTATAGATATCTAAATGAGGACGGAACTACTAAAGGATTAGAGGCGGTGGCTGTACCTGTGGATGGGGATGATGAACCAAAGAAGAAATCCTATGTAATGCCGATCCTTGCGGGGATCGCTACTACCTGTGTTATCGTGGCGATTGTAGCGATATTTATGTTCTTAAAGGGTATGAGCAATAAGGCGGACGATATAGTACTGGAAAGCTTAGTGGGTATGACCTTGGACGAGGCGCAGATTAAGTATCCAGAGCTTAACTACAAGGTGGTTGAGGAGGTAATGTCCTCTAAATATAAAAAGGGTATGATTATCGAAACCACCCCTAAAGCGGGTACTACTATTAAAGAGGACGCCGATATTAAGGTTATCCTAAGTGTCGGAAACGTTACCACAACCATGATTGACGTTGTTGGCAAGAAGGAAGCCGAGGCAAAAGAGATGCTTATTAAAGAGGGTATCCCTTCAAGCTTAATCAAGGTAACCCAAAAGGTTGATTTAACCACCCCTAAGGGAACGGTACTCTCCACAAACCCTGTGGCAGGGTCGAAGATTAAAGCGGATCAGCAGGTAACGTTAGTGGTTAGCCTTGGTAAATCCGGAGCACTGGTTAAAGTACCTGACGTATTAGGAAAACAAGAGAGCGAAGCCTCTGATATCCTTGTAGGCCAGAAGCTTACCCCGATAGTCGAACGTGAAAACAGCGATAAACCAAAGGGTGAGGTAATAAGGCAGTCACCAAAGGGCGGCGAAGAGGTAGAAGAGCGTGAGAAGGTTACCATTACTGTAAGTACAGGTATAGCGCCTAAAAAGACTGTTACGGTATTCGCACCAATGCCAACCCCGGCGGTTAAGGGAAGCTACACATTTACAGGATACCTCGACGGCGAAGCATACGGCTCTAAGACAATTACTCCAAGCAGTAGCAAGGGAATCTCCTTTGCTGTAACAGGAAGCGGCGATAAGAAGGCTTCGTTCGTTATAAGGGTTTCTATAAACGGCTCTAACAAGGACTATGCTTCCTTTGAGATAGACTTTGTAGCGGGCACTGCAAAACAGATTGGTTCTACAGAACTAAGTCTGCTTAGAGGTGAAGAGGAAGAAAAATCTATTGGAGTTAACGTATCGTTAGGTGGAAACAGCAACAAGGCATATACCTTTAAGAGCTATCTAAACGGAACGTATATCGGCAGTAATACTGTAAATCCTTCTCAGTCAAACGGATTTATGGTTAACGCAAAGGGCAAGAGCGGAACAGGAAAGCTTACTGTTAACGTTGTAATAGGCGGGGCAGAAAAGCCATATAGTAGCTATAATGTAAACTTTGACAGCGGAAGCTACAACCTAACATCAGGGCCTAATACCGGTCTGTTAACCGAAAGTAGCAGTAGCAGCAGCAGTAAACCGCCTTCATCAAGTGAACAGACAAGTACTAGTATTCCAAGCTCTAGTGAGCCGTCATCAAGCCAACCTCCAAGCTCAAGCGAGCCGGAGCCTAGCTCTAGCACTATGGTAAACTCTAGTGAGCCGCATAGCTCTAGCGAGATTAATGAGGTGGATTTTCCGGACATTATAGATGATCTTCATTAATATAGTTTGGGTTTTTACAGCAATAAACCAGAATAACAACTAAAAAGTAGCAAACTCCATCCTCTATCAGATAAAGTAAAGATGGGGTTTGCTATCTTTAATGTACAAAGAAAGGGATTTTACAATGTATCTAGACAGGTACTATTTCATCCTAATAATCCCTGCAATGCTAATAGGTCTGTGGGCACAGTTTAATGTGAAATCCACCTTTAGCAGATACAGCAGGGAGCTTAGTAAACGAGGGGTTACAGGAGCCGAGGCGGCAAGGGTAATTCTAGACCGTAACGGACTACAGCATGTTAAGGTTGAAGCCATTGCGGGAAGCTTGACCGACCATTTTGATCCACGTTCAAACGTTATACGGCTATCCTCCGATGTCTACGGCAAGACTAACGTAGCGGCAATTGGTGTGGCGGCGCATGAAGCGGGTCATGCTATACAGGCGGGGGTATCATATACGCCAATGAAGATTAGAGCGGCTATAATACCAATTACTAACATCGGTTCAGCGGCGGCGATCCCTATTGCAATGCTAGGGTTGTTTGCGGGGATTGGTTTTTTAGTGGATATCGGGGTTGTGTTGTTCTCGGCAGTGGTGCTGTTTCAGCTAGTCACCTTACCTGTGGAGTTTAACGCAAGCAGTCGTGCGCTAAAGGCGCTAGAGCCTAGCGGGTTACTGGACAAGGGTGAGGTAGCCGACGCTAAAAAGGTGCTTACTGCGGCAGGCTTAACCTATGTAGCGGCGCTGGTTTCATCGTTGGCTACTCTACTACGTTTAATCCTTCTATCCCGCCGAAACGATCGGTAGGGTATATTAAGATGTATTGACAGCTAAGGTGCTGTAACAGGTGCGGTATATTATGGCAAGGTAAAGCCTATATATACGCAGTTATGTTACAGCACGTTTTGTTTAAGGGTAAAGTTGTAATAAAAAACAAGAATATATTACTGTTAATTATAGTGGTTTGTAGAATTAAAATATAAATATCGTGTCGTAAACTTATATTTTTATGGACAACAACATATCATTAACATAAAACACTATATTTGGAAATAGATTGTCAATCTTTATAATCTATACTTATAATGTACATAAAAATTAGAGTAAAGAGAGAAAGGGCGTAGTAAATGTCAGCATTTGAAAATGATCTATCACAGGGTAGTGTGGTAAAGAAGTTAGTTATCTTCTCGATCCCATTTATGGTAGCTAACTTTATTCAGTCGATCTACAGCGTAGCGGATATGATAATTGTCGGAAGGTTTAGCGGAACAAACAGTATATCTGGGGTTAATATAGGCGGGCAGATAACCTTTATCCTAACAAACTTTATATTCGGACTTTGCACCGGCGGTTCGGTTTTAGTAGGGCAGTACACCGGTGCGAACAACAAAAAGGCGGTAAAGGAAACTATTGGGACGTTGTTCTCAATGCTCTTAGTCGCTTCGGTGGTTATAACTATTGTAGTATTAATGTTTCAAGATGTTCTTTTAAGGTTAATACAGACCCCTACGGAGTCGTTTGAGGAAGCAAAGAGCTATCTTTGGGTAACCGCTATCGGGGTGGTATTTATCTTTGGGTACAACGCACTTAGTGCTATAATGCGAGCACTTGGAAACAGCAAAAGTCCCCTTGTATTTATCTCTATAGCTTGTGTGGTTAACATACTGCTTGACCTTTTGCTTGTAGGCACATTTGGGCTTAAGGCTATGGGGGCGGCGATCGCTACCGTTATTGCGCAAGCCGTTAGTATGATACTCTGTATAATCTATCTTAAGCGAAAGGATTTTATCTTTGACTTTAAGTTAAGATCCTTTGCGTTTCATAGCGAACGTATGCGGCTACTGCTTAAGATTGGTATCCCGACCTCGATACAAAACGTAATATCCGGGTTTTCCTTCCTACTGCTAACCGCGGTGGTTAACATTGTTGGAGGGGTTAGTGCTTCGGCGGCTGTTGGGGTTGCCGGTAAGTTTAACAGCTTTGGGATTATGCCCGCTATCGCAATGAGCATGGCGGTATCCGCTATGGCGGCGCAGAACATCGGTGCAGGGGAGATAGGACGTGCGAAAACTACATTTAAAGTGGGTGCGCTGATCGCCTTAGGGGTTGGTATAGTTGTATTCGCTATAGTTGAGATATTCCCAGAGCAGATCCTACGTATATTCGACGACGACCCTAACATGATAAGGGATGGGGTTACATATCTTAAAGCATTTAGCATTGACTATCTGCTAGTGCCGTTTGCATTCTGTCTAAACGGACTGTTTATCGGAGCGGGTTGTAGTACGTTTAGCTTAATAAATAACACCCTATCCGCCTTTGTACTGCGTATGCCGATGGCGCTACTGCTAGGACTTACCCTAAAGATGGGATTATTTGGAATAGGACTAGCCGTGCCAATCTCATCATTTGGAGCGATCCTGCTAGGGATATGGTTCTACTCCACGGGAAGGTGGCAGAAGGCTAAGATATAACTATAGATTAAAATTTATAATGTTAATCCATATCTAACCTAAACAAAAAAATAAAGAATGGTAA
>CAZAOY010000062.1:0-13193 GCA_964486925.1 uncultured Oscillospiraceae bacterium | reverse complement strand
ATGGTACTAACAACGGGATACCGCAGATTATCATGGCTGGTGCATCGTTGGACGATATCTTTGTAATTGTACTGTTTAGCTCTCTTTTAACGCTGTCAAATGGGGAGGGGATCTCACTCTATACCGCTATCGTTATCCCTACTGCAATTATCTTTGGACTTGCGGTAGGGATAGTTTGTGGTATTATACTGGTATTCATCTTTCGCAAGCTACAGCTTAGGGACAGCGTTAAGGCGGTAATACTGCTTTGTGTAGCCTTTTTGTTAGTAAGCTTAGAGGGAGCGTTGTCAGGTATTGTCGGATTTTCTGGGTTACTTGCGGTCACCTGTATGGGTGGTACGGTGAATAGGGTGGATGGTAGGATATCCGCCCGCCTTTCGGGTAAGCTTGCTAAGCTGTGGATTGTAGCAGAGGTACTGTTATTTGTGCTGGTAGGGGCAACGGTGGATATATCCTACGCTATCACTGCGGGGGTTATGCTGATAATACTGCTGTTTATCGGGTTAATATGTAGAGCGGTTGGGGTTATGTTGTCCTTTGCTAGGTCGGATTTATCGAGGAAAGAGCGGTTATTTTGTGTCTTTGCTTATCTACCAAAGGCGACTGTGCAGGCGGCGATCGGGTCTATTCCATTGTCTATGGGACTTAACTGTGGTAGGATGGTTTTAACGGTTGCGGTACTGGCAATTATTATATCTGCACCCCTAGGGTCGCTGTTAATTGAACGAAGCTACAAAAAGCTTTTGCATAGTGGTAATTCACAAAAATAGTAGTTATATTTTATGCAACAATACAAAGTTATCTATCTTTTAAGGCATTAATAACTATCTGCTTTACTTTTGATTTATTGTGTGATAGAATGATTTTGTAGGGTTATCTACCCAATATTAAAGAAATGGCGGTATTTATATGTTAGCAAACTATTATCAAGACCTTAATGTGTTTAAGGTAAACCTAGAGCCTAATCGCTCCTACTACATACCTAGCTGTGAATGTAACATCACAGACCAAAAAGAGGGAAACAAACGTGTTATGATGTTAAACGGAGATTGGGATTTCAAATTCTTCCCATCCGTTTTAGACTTTGACTTTAATGTGGACAGCTTTGACATTTTACCTGTACCATCCAACTGGCAGATGCATGGTTACGATGGTCACCAGTATACAAACACAAGGTATCCAATACCATATAACCCACCGTACGTGCCAAAGGAAAACCCTTGCGGACTTTACCACAAGGTTATAACCGTTGACAAATGCGAAGATATGAGCTACTACCTAAACTTTGAAGGGGTGGATTCCTGTCATTACCTATACATAAACGACAGTTTTGTAGGATACAGTCAGGTATCCCACTCCACCGCTGAATACGATATCACAAACTATATCGTAAAGGGAGATAACAAGGTTTGTATCGTTGTGCTAAAATGGTGCGACGGAACATACCTAGAGGATCAGGATAAGCTTCGTATGAGCGGGATCTTCCGTGACCTGTATATCCTAAGCCGTCCTAAAAACCATGTTAGAGATTACTTTATCAAGACAAAGCTAGGGGATAAATCCGCTTTAGTTACCGTTGACCTTGAGGTTGTGGGCGATTGCGGCGAGCGGGTTGTAACGTTATCCTACCCTTGTGGTGAGGTTATTAGCAGTATTACCACTAATGAAAACCATGTAGAGTTTACCATTGAAAACCCAACCCTATGGAATGCGGAAAAACCGTATCTTTATAACATTACCATTAAGACAGAAGGTGAGGTTATAACCGATAATGTAGGGGTTAGGGATATCTGTATTAACGACAAGGGTGTAGTTTTAGTAAACGGGGTTGCAGTTAAGTTTAGGGGAGTAAACCGACATGACAGCTACCCAGATACAGGATACGTTTCCTCCCTTGAGCAGATTACAAAAGACCTAATGCTAATGAAACAGCACAACGTTAACGCTATCCGTACCTCACACTACCCTAACCGCCCAGAGTTTTACAAGCTTTGCGATAGATATGGCTTTTACGTTATCGACGAAGCTGACCTTGAAACTCACGGTGTAGTTGACCGATTTGTAGTAGATAGTGAGAAGATAGATCCTGATGTACTTCCAGGATACAACAGCTTTGATGGAATGATGGAGAATATCACAAACGACCCTGCTTATGGTGCGGCGATACAGGATAGGATGGAGCGGCTTGTATATCGTGATAAAAACCGTCCTTGTGTGGTTATGTGGTCGATGGGTAACGAATCAGGGTATGGCTGTAATATTCTAGAGAGTGCAAAATGGATGAAGTCCTTTGACGGCAGTAGGATTTTACACTACGAGTCAACCTGCTCTACCACCGAGAAGGAGTTTGCGATATTTGATATAGTAAGCAAGATGTATCCGTCTGTTATGTGGATTGAGGATGAATACTTTGCTAACAAGGACGAGAAACGTCCGCTTGTACTATGCGAGTTTTGCCATGCTATGGGTAACGGCCCTGGGGATCTGCGAGAATACTATGACTTAATCTACCGTTTTGACCGTTTCTGCGGAGCATTTGTATGGGAATGGTGTGACCATGCGGTTATACAGGGTGAACGCAGTGGCAAGACCATGTACGGCTACGGAGGGGATTTTGGAGAGTATCCTCATGACGTAAACTTCTGCATGGATGGACTTGTATACCCAGACCGCACCCCGCATACAGGGTTATACGAGCTTAAACAGGCGGCAGCACCAGCTTTATTTAGCTACTGCGACAAGGAAAAGGCATACTACATAGAGAACAAGCTAGACTTTACCGACCTTATCGACCAAGCACAGATCAGATACACCCTCACTAAGGACGGCAAGGTTATCGATACACAGTTACTAGATATTAAGTGTGCACCTCATAACAAGGTAAAGCTTCCTATCGAGGTTAACAGCCTAGAAGGCGCTAACATCTTTGTAATGTTTGAGATTATAAACAAAACTGCAACCGATTTTATAGCACAAGGTGATGTTTTAGGATACAAACAGTTTGATATCTCCACCGAAAAGCAAAAGCCTTGCCTTGACACAAGCGGTAACGATATCACTGTGGATGAGGACAACAAGGGTATCTCACTTTCAGGTGACGGATTTAACTACCACTATAACAAGCTAACCGGTAGCTTTGACAATATCAAGGTAAACGGCAAAAGCATTACCGATAGAGCTATAGAGTTTAATGTATTCAGAGCACCAACCGACAACGACCGTAACGTACGTAACACCTGGTATGAGCACAAGCTTGACAGGGTATCGGCATACACCTACGACACCGTGGTAGAAACCATAGATAACGGTATCAAAATTACCACCGATCTATCTCTAGTAATGGTTATTATGGAGAACCTAGCACGGGTTAAGGTGGTTTGGACGGTGTATAACAGCGGGGTTATCGAGGTTAACTATGAAACCGTTATCCGTGACAGCGTATGCGCACTTCCACGGTTTGGGCTTAGGATATTTGCAGACAAAGCGCTTACCGATTGTAGCTATCTAGGGTACGGCCCGTATGAAAGTTATATTGATAAAAATCTAGCGTCATACAAGGGTAGATTTGACACCACCGTAGCAGACCTACATGAGGACTACATCTATCCGCAGGAGAACGGATCTCACTACGGCTGTGACGAGCTATCGCTCACAGGCGGGGATAGGATGATAAAGGTATACGGCGAGGATTTCTCCTTTAACGCAAGCGTATACACACAAGAGGAGCTAGAGAAGAAGCTACATAACTATGAGCTAGAGGAGAGCGGTTATACTGTAATCTGTATCGACTATAAAAACTGCGGTATCGGCTCAAACAGCTGTGGCCCTGCATTGCTACCTGCTTACAGATTTGATGAGAAGGAATTTAGCTTTAAAGCTACTATTGCATTTAAATAGTTAAAGAGTAAAACCACGACCCAAAAGGCCGTGGTTTTTTCTGATATGTAGTCGATTTTTCAGTAGGTAATTATCTAGTAGTTAATTAAAAATTTTATGTTCTTTCCTTAAACGGAACATAGGTCTTACCCATGTTAATAGCTTTATAGGCAGGGCGCATAATTCTATTGCAGGTAGTAAGCTCCTCGATACGGTGAGCTGCCCACCCTGCTATACGAGATACCGCAAACAGAGGGGTGTATAGATCGGTCGGAATCTTTAAAATCTTATACACAAGTCCGGAATATAGATCTACATTAGCGCACATATCCTTAACTCCACCACGCTTTTTAGCGTAGGCAATGGGTGCTAACTCCTCTATTAACATAAGTAGTTTAAATTCATCCTCAAACTCGCTGTTTAATGCAAGCTTCATAGCGTTCTCTCTAAGTATAATAGCACGTGGATCGGATACGGTGTAGACAGCGTGCCCCATACCGTAGATAAGCCCCGAGCCATCGCCGACTTCCTTGTTTAGTATCCGTGTAAGCACCGCTTCAACCTTAGCAGGGTCGGTTATATCGTCGATCTCGTCCTTGATAAACTCTATCATCTCGTTAACCTTAACGTTAGCACCACCATGCTTTGGCCCTTTAAGCGAACCCACCGCCGCCGAATATGCAGAGTATGCATCGGTACCGGAGGAGGAGATTACTCTACAGGTAAAGGTGGAGTTGTTACCGCCACCGTGGTCTGCATGTAGCATTAAACATAAGTCAAGGATTTTAGCTTCCTCATCGGTAAAGTTGCGGTCATAACGTAGTAGGGAGAGTATGCGTTGTGCGATATGGTCATACTTTCCTGTTGGGTGGAAGAACATGCTCTCTTTATCGTAGTAGCGACGTTTTACCTGATATGCACTAACCATAATCCTTGGAAGCCTGGCAATTAGGGTGAGTGCTATTAACAGCTCCTTCTCAATGGTGGCGTCTTCGATATCATCATCGTAGGAATAAAGCGCTAGGATAGAGCGTGATAGTTTATTCATAATATTCGAGGATGGAGCTTTTATCATCATATCCTCAACAAAATTTTCAGGGAGATCCTTGAGCTCGTTTAGCAGCTCGAAAAATTTGTCGTACTCCTCAACTGTAGGAAGCTTACCGAATAACAGTAGGAATACACATTCCTCATATCCAAAGCGGTTCTCAGCTACAGCGTTCGCAACAAGGTCGTTAATATCATACCCACGGTAGATAAGCTCACCCGGAACTGCGGTCTTTTCGCCCTCGCTAACCACATAGCCATGAACACAGGATACATTGGTAATCCCCGCCATTACACCGGAACCATCGTTGTTTCGTAGCCCTCTCTTAACTTCAAACTTACTAAAGAGATCAGATGAAATTGACATTCCCTTTACTTTTTCGTAAAGCCCGGCTAAATAGTTGTTGTTTAGATCATTAACATTCATCATATTCAGTTCTCTCCTTTAATATATTTTTATATAATAGTACAATTATATTATATATTAATTTGTTTTGCATGTCAAGCAAATACTGGATAAATTGAAATTTTTACATATAAATATTGCAATTTATTAATATTTGTCACTGTTTTGTCATAATATTTATAATATATCGTATTATTTATGAATAATTTAAGTTGTACAAATTCATGGAATAGGGGAGAGTGTCGAACTATTATGAAAAAATTTTTAGTTATCTGCGGCATTGCGGTGGTTATAATGTTAATTCTACCTGTTTTACAAAAGAATGAGGGAGTTAAAACTAAACCCGGTAATGATCAAAGCCAGCCTACCGCAAGCTACGGTAAGGACGCGGTTTACAAGGTCTACGACCATAAAGCTAAAAAGGTGATAAAGTTAAAGGCGGTGGATTATATAATCGGGGTGGTAGCCGCCGAGATCCCCGCTGTTTACGAGGAGGAGGCTATAAAAGCGCAGGCAGTAGCCGCCCATACAAATGTGATAAACAGCATATTTAACCCTCCTATACAGTCTTTGGCCGACGGTGCGACGGTTACTACTAACCCCGATACCGATCAGGCATACATGACAATCTCAAGGATGAAATCGGTGTATGGCAAAAACTTTGATACATACTATAAAAAGCTAAAAAGTTGCGTAGAGGCGGTAATCGGTAAGATGGTAGTGTATGAAGATAAGCCTATTACAGCGGCATTCCACGCAATGTCAAGTGGTGTAACCGAGGATGCAGTGAATGTATGGGGTGAGGCTGTGCCATACCTTGTACCCGTTGACAGCAAGCAGGAGAAAACACTACCTAACATGGCTGCCACCGTAAGCTATACTACCGAAGAACTGGAGTCGATCCTAAAGCAGAAGTTTGAAGGGATTACACTCTCCGCCGCCAGAAAGAACTGGATTAAGGTAAAGGAGCGCACCCCATCGGGTAACGTAGTTACCGTTAGTGTGGGTGATAGAACGGTAACGGGGGTACAGCTACGGTTAGCGTTAGCGCTTAGATCCGCAAACTTTAATGTATCCTACAAATCAGGAGAGTTTACGATAACCTCGCAAGGGTACGGACACGGTGTGGGCTTAAGCCAAAACGGCGCAAACCTACTTGCGCAGAAGGGGAAAAACTACAAGCAGATCCTAACCCACTACTACAAGGGCGCTAATGTGGTTGACATCCATTAAGGTATAGATAAAGATAATGTAGACACACTCTTAATCATGTGTCTACGTTATATTTGTGGTCATAGTACTCCGTCACCAAATGTTTATATGAATTATATTTTCCGCCTATTAGCAAAGCTTACATTTACACACAGTGCAATACCAACGGCTAATGTGAGCAAACTTCTAGCTATTTCTACATTATCAGATGTTTTAGCCAACAGTTGTGCTGTAAAGTTGCTAAAAAGGTGCAAAAGTACAGCAGATAGAATACTTTGTTTCGTTTTTGTAAACACAAAGCTCATAATCATCGACAACCCCACACTCATAAGGAGAAACATCCAAAAGCCCGACAGCCTAAACCCTATCTGACCGTGCCAAGTTTGTGGCATAAAGAAAAGTGGTAGATGCCAAACGCACCACACAATACCTAGTAGCACGGAAGACTTAGTAAACCCAAATCTGTCCATGAGAGGTTTAAGGGAGTATCCACGCCAACCCAACTCCTCCGCAAAAGGGCCTGACATAAAGCTTAAGAGCAGGAGCGGTAGAAGTAAAATAGGATCTAAAAGCACTGCCTTTAGATTTGTCATCTCTGGCGGTGAACCGCCAATTAACATATCAATTAGGATACTAACAGCGAAAATGGCAGGGAAAATAAGTAAAATGAAAAGCCACCATCGTGCATTTATGCGCTTTACCTGATAGCAACTCTTGAAATATTCTATATTGTCTGCTTTACTGTATGTGGTTATCACCAAAATAAGTCCGACAAATGTGGGGGAACAGCCGCCACAAATAAGCAAAACCATACCCATTCCTGCATAAGGATCCAGCCCAAAAAAGATAATTGCACAGTAAAACACCCAAGTCCAGATGAAAGATAATACGAAGAACAGCTTTACATTCCTTAATAATTTATTCATATAGTTTGGAATCCTTTCAAATTAAAGTATTTATTATAACGCAAAAGCGGTACAACCAATATTACATAAAATTTCTGTCCTAACCACACATAATAAAAATATCCTAAAATTCACCCTGCTTAGACGATAAAGCCGCCTTATGTAGGTCATCGTTAACCTCGACAAACTGTAGTCTTTCATAGTCGGACTTCGGCATAACCTTCTGTAGATATATCTGACTTTCTGCTAGGTGGTTTTGTCTGTAGCCGATTACAGGGTTTGTGATTAGCTTAAACCCAAAGTCAGAATAAAGCTTTATCGCACAGATTGAGGTTGGCTGGGTGTGCAGGTATACTGGGTATTCTGCCGTGCTTAAAAGGCAGGTGAGTAGTGCACGTCCTAACCCCTTTCCCTCGTGCTCGGGTAGAACCCTAAACCAACCTACCGTGTTTACCATATCGTAGGACTTCCAGATAAAACTGCTTGCTACAGGGGTATCGTTAGCGTCACAGATAAAGGTACAGCGGCGAAAGAACTCATCCTTCTTCTTGGCATATACCTTGTCATAATACTCACCTACGTAAGAAACATGCTGCTCCTCAACTACAACATGCTGCCATGCTTCAATCTCATATTCTCTGCAAAGCCTGATTGAGTACCCGCTTGGCAATGGGCGAAAGGCGGATTTATCAGGTTTTTCACATACCATAAATAGGTTATATCCTCCAATCGTTTGGTATATATCGGACAACCCCGCTTTACAAAAGGATTCATAATCCTTGCAGTTACTAACCATCCAAAACACCTCCATCATGTTTTATAGCTTACAGTCTAAAATAATCCCTTGCTCTTACCTTTTAGGTATGCATTGATAAAGCCGTCGATCTCTCCGTCCATAACGGCGTTTACGTTGCCGCTCTCAAAGTTACTGCGGTGATCCTTAACAAGGGTATAGGGCATAAACACATAGGAACGTATCTGATACCCCCATGCAATCTCCTTTTGTTCACCCTTTATATCCTCAATCTTGTCAAGATGTTCACGTTCTTTTATCTCGATTAGCTTTGACTTTAACATCTTCATAGCAACCTCGCGGTTTTGGTGTTGACTTCGCTCGTTTTGGCAGGCGGTTACCACCCCTGTAGGTAGATGGGTAATCCGTACAGCCGAGTCGGTGGTGTTAACGTGTTGTCCACCCGCACCACTTGCGCGGTAGGTATCCACCTTAAGGTCAGACTCGTTAATCTCGATGTTAATCTCCTCGTCGATCTCGGGCATTACCTCTAGCGAGGCAAAGGAGGTGTGACGTCTACCCGAGGAGTCAAAGGGGGAGATACGAACTAGGCGATGAACCCCAGATTCGGATTTTAGAAACCCGTACGCATATAGCCCGTCAATCTGGATGGTAACGCTCTTTATCCCCGCTTCGTCACCGTCTAGGTAGTTTAGCACCTTAACCTTGTAACCATGTCTATCCGCCCACCTTGTGTACATGCGGTATAACATCATAACCCAGTCCTGTGCCTCTGTACCACCCGCACCAGAATGAAAGGCGATAATAGCGTTTTTGCTGTCGTACTCGCCGCTTAGCAGTGTCTGTAGCTTTTTCTCCTCTAAGGTGGTCTCTAACCCATGTAATGTGGATTTAGCTTCCTCTGCAAGGGAGAGATCCCCCGATTCATTTGCCATCTCAATTAGAGTGTTAACGTCATCCCACAACACCTCAAGGCTATCATATCCCGATACGATAGCCTTGAGTCTGCTTGTTTGTTGTAAAACCCTTTTGGAGTTGTCGGCGTCCGCCCAAAAATCGGGGTCCGCCGCTTGCTCCTCTAGCTCCTTAATCTGATTTATCTTTTCTTCGATTGAGAGCGCGTCGCCGAGCTCTTTTATCTCTGGTTTAATAGCGTTTAGCTGTTGTAACAGCTCATCACACTGTATCAATATATCAATTCCTTTACTATTATTAAGAGCAAGGCTTTAGCCGTTTATTACCACCGCTAAAAACTTGCAGTCCTCGCCGCCGGTAGCGATCATTCCATGACCGTGGGAGGAGTCGTACATTATAGAATCCCCCTCGTGTAGTATCTCGGTCTTACCCTCCATACACACCTTTAGCGAACCGCTTAGGATAAAGTCAATCTCCTGTCCCGCATGACATGACATGGCAATAGGTTGTGACTGCTCATCCTCGTTGTATGGGGCGGTGACAACAAAAGCTTCTGCCTTTTTATCACGAAGCTGACCGCCTAGATGACGGTAGTCAAATCCTTTGCGGCGGTGCATAACAAGCCCCTTGTCCTTTCTGGTAATAGCGTAGAAAGAAAGCTTTGGATTCTCTCCGGTAAGCAGCTCTACAAGGTCAACGTTAAGCCGTTTAGCGGTGTTATGTAAAAATGTGAAGGTGAAATCCTGCTCACCCTTTTCGATAGTTAGGTACTGTTCTACGGTAGTACCTGTGGCGACTGCCATCTCCTCCGGCGGGATATCAAGGATCTCCCGAAGGGTAACGATTCGTTCTCCGACCTGTTTAGTGTTAATACAAATATCCATCTAGTCCTCCAATGTAAGTTCGTTGTTTAAAGCTAAATACATAGCGCTAAAAAATTCTTTTGGCATTAATGCGGCGACGGTTAATAGGTTATTCTTAGGTCTTTCCTCGCCGTTATGAAGTCGTTTAATAACCTGACTTAATATAATTGTAACTGATCTGCTATTTAAAAGCTTTAGCATAGCAGGAATATCCAAAAGTTTTACCTTATCCTCACAGATACCCTGATCATGCAGGCTTTTTGTATATTCAATTAAATACTCGTCTAGTCGAGTAGCAAGCGCAGTTCTAAATTCTTTTATGTTATATGAAGTGGTAGGGGGGATAGAGAAGATAAGCCCGCTACATTCCATACAGGTAAGCAGTATGTTTTTTATTGAAAGCTCTGCACCGTTAGTGTGCTTGCTAATAAACTTTACTAGGGTTTTTCTAAGGGTTTCATCCACAACATTCGGGAGTTTATCAATAATTGTAATACCTATCTTGCTATGAAACTCTAAAAGTCTATCGCTTATACGACACAAGATCTCTCTAATATCCGATTTTACAAAGGCGTAGTAGTACCCATCATACACACCATACGCCTTCATAGTGTCGTAGTAGCCGAGGTCGATATTTCGCTTAATAAGTTCCTTCTCAAACAGTAAAAAGTTTCCCAAATCCCATCTGCAACGTATGGTTCTAACGGTGATCTCTTTAGGTATCTCTGCCTTTTTCACCACACCAATGCATTCTAGATCCACTACGATAATATCGGTAACCCCACTACTAAGCGCCATATCGACAGGGATATTATCCACATATCCACCATCTACAAACACCTGTCCATCAATTTCATATGCTTTAACCGCAGGAAAACAAGAGGAGCTAGCTACCATATAGTCAAGCATCTTGCCGTCCTCGATATCCTTTTTAAATATCTCAATAGGCTTTAGGTCGGTAAGCTTTAAGGTAACCAAACCGTAATCCACCTTAGATTTTCTAACATCCTCTTCTGCTACATACTGCTGTAAAAGCCCACGTAGACCCTCACAGGAAGCGCCGCCTTTGCTGACAAATTCCTTAAAAAATCCCTTCATCGCCGCAAGCTGACTCTTTTTAGAAAGGTCTGGTAGTGTCACATCCACGTCAAACACCATCTTTGTTTCAAGGTTAGACCAGATTGCCATAGCCTTTTCAAAGTCACCTTGAGCAATAATAGCGCCGTTTAACGCACCTACAGAGGTTCCAAGCACCATATCAAACTCGATACCAAGCTCGATAAGCGCCTTCCAAACACCAATCTGGAATGCCCCTCTAGACCCACCTCCTGCTAGAACAAGTGCCGTTTTTTTCATATATACATCCTCTTTTCAGTTTGAATTTATTGGTAAAATATTCTCTCACGCAAATGCCTTTCTAATAGAGAGTTATACCATCATACGAGGTATGTTTAGTATGGAGTAACAATACTCCATACTAATATTATATACCTATTTTTATGAAAGTCAAGTATCTGCACAAAAACTTCTTATTTTTTATTAATCTAGCTGTTAATTAGCTATTTAAATTCTACGTTTTTATTGATTAATTCATTAACAAAGTAGCTTTAATGGCAGTAGAATGTAGCTTTATTATCAAATAAAATAAATTAATTTTTCATCGCGGTAGTTGACATTTAACATAATAAGTGCTATTATATATCTGTAGTAACAGGTAATGATTATTATCTTAGCTACACCGAATTTAGTAGTAAAAGTCAGGAGAAATTAACAATACCTATGAACAATGAGCTAATACACGAATACCGTGGAGATATCCCAGAGAATATCTTTTATGGTCAGATAACCGTTGTAAACGACAAAAAAGAGATAATAGGATCGGTAGGAGATCCTACACAGTATACCTACTACCGCTCTGCCGCAAAGCCGATTCAGACACTACCAATACTTATGTATAATCTAGACAAGCAGTATGGGTTAACATCCAGTGAGGTAGCGATAATGTCAGGGTCACATGCGGGGGAGGATTATCATGTCACCGCAATCGAATCACTGCTTAAAAAGGGCGGGTTTTCCGAGGATGACCTGGTTCTTCCGCCGTCATACCCTGCATACAAGCCAGCGTATGACCACATGATAAAGAACGATCTACCACCACGAAAGGTTATCCACAACTGTGCTGCTAAGCATATTGCACTAATGATGTTAGAACGCCATCTAGGCGGAGATTATAGGAGCTACGCTAACAAGGACAGCCTGTCACAGAGATGTGTTATAAAGGTAATCGCCGATATGGCAGAGGTTAGCGTGGATAAGATTAAGACTGGAATTGACGGATGTGGGGTGCTTGTCTATGCGCTTCCATCCCGTGACATAGCGGTATCGGAGCTAAACCTAGCCTGCCCTGACCGCCTTTTTGATAAAGCTATGGCAGAGGCGGTTGTACAAAACGAGCAGTATATCCACCAAAACCCGTTATATATGCGTGGAACAGGATTTCCTTGCGCTATCATGAATCTAGACCAAAACATTGTAGCAAAGGGCGGGGCAGACGGCGTTTACGGCTTTGGACTAAAGCGGGAGCGGATAGGGGTATTCCTTAAAATTGCGGACGGCTCAGAGAGCAACTGGCCGATAATAATCGCAGAGATACTCCGTCAGCTAGGGTATAAAGGTGAGGACACCTTTAAGCGGCTTGAAGGGCTTAGAGAACCCTTTAAGCGAAACTGTATGGGTGAAAATATCGGGGAGATAAAGCCGGTATTTTCATTAAAATAAATACAGATAAGGAGAAGGGTTATGAGCAAAAAGGGTGTATTTGCAGTCGGTCTAATATGGCTACTGCTAGGCATGGTAGCGGGATTTTTAATCTCACCGGTTAAGTTTGGTCTAGGCAACAACAGCGGAAATACCACAAACAACTACTACGGATCAAAGGAACAGCCGCAGGAATGCGAGGCGGAGTAGCAGAGTATAGCAGTACAGGAGAAAGGGGTTGTGACGATTTTAGTTTCGTCGCAATCCCTTTTGTGTATTTGGATATATTTGCTACACTTATATAGCTATGTGTAGTATATATAAATGCAGGGTGAACCTTGCCGTCGTCCTACAATCAATAATCACATGATAGTGGTTTAGTAAAAAATAAATTTATTTTTTATGAAAATATATTGCATAAAAAATTAAATTATGGTATAATATATATTATAAATAGG
>CAZAOY010000061.1:6295-14142 GCA_964486925.1 uncultured Oscillospiraceae bacterium | reverse complement strand
ATAGGAACCCAGATCTCACCCATGCCGTGGTTTGCCATACCGTAGTACATCTCAAACTGCGGCCCTTTAGCCGTCTGGTACTCTGATGATGGAAACCACTCTGTCCAGATCCGCTTCCATGTGCCTTGAATATCGCAGTCTGGCACAGAAAAGATCGCCCAGGTAGAAGCAGGCACGCTAAGCATAGTATATCTATCGGGGAGCTTAATACCCTTTGGCAGGAAGTAACAGATCATGTACTTAAAGGTGTCCTCTGTAAAATCATACAGTGCGGAGTGCAGATGGTTGTCATGAAAACGACCTAACAGCTCGTTCATCTCATCCACAGTGTGGTCATCGTCGCATTTTTGACAAAATTGTGGAACCTCCACAAAAGCCTTCTCCTGCTGGGTGCTGATCTCACCATATACCCCAAACATTTCAAATGCTTCTCTTTTCTCAATTCGGTAGTTCATCTCGGTATCTCCTTTAATAGAAATGTGAAAGGACATCCTTGGATAGGCTTTAAGTGAAACACCCTTATCGCGCGCTGATATAGGTATAACACCATGAAGCTTTTTAAACGCTCTGGCAAATGCTTCAGGCGACTCATAGCCATACTTAAGTGAAACGTCAATAACCTTAGTAGCCCCTGACTGTAGTTCAAAGGCGGCTAAAGATAACCTTCTGCGCCTAATGTATTCAGACAGCGGCACGCCTGTAATAAAGGAAAACATCCTTTGAAAGTGATAGGTAGAGCAACAAGCAATCTGTGCCGCCCTGTCAAAAGAAATCCTATCGCTTAGATTGTTTTCGATATACTCCATTGCCAGATTCATACTATTAAGCCAATCCATTTTATCCACCCCTTCCATGATTATTATATCAAAAAGAAAGATACCTTTCCTAGCATTTCATGCACCATAAAATCAGATAGATTAAGATAAACCTACCTTATAAAACTTAGATAATCCTAGCTACCGCTATACGTATAACAGCAGTTAATCCATCAGCTTCTTCTCAATTGTATCAAATACATCTCTTTTAAGGATAGCGTTATGACCCGAAATGCATGCGTTAACATCAAGGGCTTTATACTTGCATATAGACTGTAGATATAAATCTTTTCCTGCGCTAATGGAGGGGAGAATATCCTCTAGAGTATCACCAATGTTATCTCCTGCATTAAGCACATTATCCTGCTCATCAAATACGCTGATACTATCAATCGTGTGCCCCGGGGTGTAGAATAGCCTAACCTTATCATCAGGAAAGTATAAACTATCTTCAAACACTAGGTTTGGAAGGCAGATCTGCACCTCGCCATTCATATATTGACTATGTCTTTGTGTCATCTGATCCCAATTTGTCTGTATCATTTCTCTGCAAGTCCTGTGGGATATTATAGTTGAATCACGAAATAGACTATTTCCCCAAACATGATCCCAGTGGTAGTGGGTATTAATAACCACAATAGGATTTTTATTATCCAGATAATCCAAAACGGGAGCAATACTTAGAGTGCCTAAACCAGTGTCAATAATATAATTGTACCTATTTCCGATAATTAAATGAAAGTTTAAATCCCAATCGGTAAGGTTATTTTTTAATACGATGTTTCGTTTTCCCAATCTTTCTATTGTCATAATGTACACCTCATAAAGATAATAATCTTTTAATAATATACCATAAATCAGTCGTAACGTCAACTAGAATATTGTGACTTCAATAAGTAATTAAATTCAACCATCGGTAGCGACGTGCCTACGAACCTAAGTGTGCACCCGCACTCTAATTTTAATTCACAATCGAACACATGGGGATTAAAACCACAGATTGATTAGAACGACAAAGGGTTGTTTTGTAATGGGTAAATAAAGATATATTGCCAAATGTACGCAATGATATATGGGTAGGCAACGACGAGGGTCGTTGCCTACAACAAATTCAGACTGCAACCTACCGCACCGCACCATACCTAAAGTTATCAAACCATTTTTCTAATTCATACTCGCTGTCTACCTGTAACAGCTTAAATATCTCACAAGCAAACTCCACAGCGGCGGTTTCGTTAGCGGTGATAATACCACCGTCAACCACAACCTGAGCAGGGGTGTATAAAGCCTGCCCGTTATAACCATTTTGACCTTGAAAAAGCTCTAAGCTATCCCCAGTGTGCTTTACATTATCTAAAAATCCATGCTTGCATAAAAAGGTAGTTGCACCACAGATAGCGGCAACAGGGATGTTTGCCGCTACAATCTCCTTGATAAATGCGGCTATCTCGCTGTAATCGTTCTCCTCCCAAGACATCCCGCCTGGCAGGATAACCATAGCTACCTTAGAGAAATCACTGTAATCCGATAAAGCGCAGTCAATGTTAGCGGATAGATTGCCCATTGAGATCTTAGGCGCTTTATCAACTGCAATAGTCTTTACCTTAAACCCGCAGTAGGAGTTAGCCACCGCAGTAGCATACCCCGCCTCCCAATCGCACCACCTATCGGTTAACAGTAACAGTATCTCATCTTTCTTGTCCATACTTCACCCTCACTAATCTTAATAAGTTTATACAAACCATACTTTCGCAAAAATTTGTTCTTTACGATTTTATTATACCACACCAGTACATTAAAGTCAATATAAAATAAACGCATATTTTGTAATTTTTAGTAATGTCATCTGCACTGTGTAATATCGGGATGGGGAAGGGGCACATTCACGGCGCATTAACGTGGCGGGAATATTCGCATAGGGTGCGTACACACAAGTGCGCATACACAAGAGCGGGCGCACACCAAGTCACGAAGTCACGAAGTAACGCCCCTACGCTGTTAACATACTAAATAAGTTGCTTAACATTATTAAATCACGTAAGCCAATTATGGCGAATTTACGCTAAAAACCCCCCTATATTAGCTAACTTAACTACTAACTTAATCTACAACACTTTAAGCTATATTGCACTATAAACCATAAAAAAAGCCTAAGTTTTTCTACAATTTGTAGAAAAACTACTTGACAAACTGCTAGAATAATGATATACTTACATTAACTTAAGCGCTTAAGTAAACATTGAACGGTTAGGTGAAATGGAATTTACCAGACCAGTCAGCTTGACAGCTTTGCGTTGTACCATTAAGACATTACATCGTACAGAATTAAATGTAAGAGGAGGGAGCGTGTTCATGGGAATGAGCAAGAAAACCAAAGCAGTGGTGCTTTCAGTACTGTTTTGGGGGAGCGGACAGTTTTTTATCTGTAAGCAGAGGATAAAAGGGATACTGTTTTTTATAATCCAGGCGGCATTTATAGCAATTGAGCTGTCAACAGGGTACTGGATGGAATATCTGCAAGGCGCATTTACGGACTTTACAATACGACTTCATGGGGGATTCTTCACAAAAGGTGTCTGGGGACTTGCCACCTTAGGGGAGAAGGCGGGGGCGAAATCGGGCGACCACTCGATGATGCTGTTAATCGGGGGGTTAATCGCAACCTTCGCACTGCTGTTCTTTATAGCGGTCTACATATGGAACATCCGTGACGCATACAAAACCGCCGACCATATCGATAAAACAGGGGAGTACATAACCACCGCCGCCTACACTAAAGAAGCGGGCAAGAAAAGCTTTGAGTATATCGTGCTAGCACCCGTTGCGGTAGCAATGCTCTTTGTGGTGTTTTTGCCGATACTCTTTACCTTTTTGACCGCCTTTACCGACTACAACAAGGAACACCTCCCGCCCGCAAACCTAATCCACTGGGTGGGGCTTGCTAACTTTAAGAAGCTGTTTGATGTACCAATCTGGTCGTCCACCTTCTTCTCGGTACTCGGATGGACGGTAATCTGGGCGATCTGCACCACCTTCTCCACCTACTTTCTGGGGATGTTTCAAGCACTTATCCTAAACAACCCGCTCGTAAAGGGCAAGCAGATCTTTAGAACGATAATGATACTACCTTGGGCAATCCCGCAGATGATATCGCTACTGGTATTCAAAAGTCTGCTAAACTCCCAGTTTGGTCCGCTTAATCAGCTACTGCTTGATCTAGGGCTAATCACCGAGCGGATACAGTTTCTAAACGACCCGTTTATCGCAAAGGTTACGGTAATCCTTGTAAACCTCTGGCTAGGCTTCCCAATATTTATGGTAATGATGTTAGGGGTGTTTGCAAACATCGACCAGAGCGTATATGAAGCGGCTTCGGTGGACGGAGCGAACAAGTTCACCATCTTTACTAAGATGACCCTGCCGCTCGTAATGCAGGCAACAGCGCCGCTTCTAGTCATGAACCTAGCGGGCAACTTCAACGGGTTTGGAGCGATCTACTTCCTTACCGACGGAGGCCCCGCAAACCCTAGCTACCAGTTTGCAGGAAGCACCGATATCCTAATCTCATGGATCTACAAGCTAACGTTAAACCAGCAGATGTACAACATGGCGGCGGTAATGAGCATTCTAATCTTCGTTATCGTGGGTGCTGTGTCCTACTGGAATCTACGTAGAACCCGCTCATTTAAGGAGGTGTAACTACAAGGTGAAGAAGATTATAACATCAATACTTTTATATGCAGAGCTTATTATAATGTCGCTTATCGTGCTAGTGCCGATAGTCTGGATAGTGTTATCCTCCTTTAACGACGGCAACAGCCTATCCTCCTCGTCGTTAATCCCCAGTAAGCTTACTATCGATAACTATATAAAGCTAATAAACGACACAAGCTACAAGCTTTGGTTTCTTAACACCCTAAAGATTGCGATAGTCAATACCGTTGTGTCGGTGACAGCAATTATGATAACCTCATGGATTATGTCCCGCTTTAACTTTAGGGGCAAGAAGGCGGGTCTAATGACCATACTGCTTCTATCCATGTTCCCGACCTTTCTGTCGATGACAGCAATCTACACCCTGTTTTTGACCTTCGGGCTACTGGGTAACCCGCTTTCACTGGTTATCATCTATTCGGCAGGAGCGATTCCCTACAACACTTGGCTTGTAAAGGGTTACCTAGATGGTATCCCAAAGGCAATCGACGAGGCGGCATACATCGACGGTAGCGGCAAGTTTAGAACCTTCTTTACCATGATACTCCCGCTCTCATTGCCGATTATAACCTACTGTGCGGTATCCCAGTTTATGCTTCCATGGATGGACTACATCCTACCCGGACTAATCCTGTCAAAGGATCAGGACAAAACCCTAGCGGTAGGACTGTTTAGCCTAATATCGGGCAAAGAAAACCAAAACTTTACCATGTTTGCGGCGGGAGCATTGCTAATCGCAGTGCCGATCACCACAATATTTATCATCTTCCAACGCTACCTAGTTGAGGGTATCTCAGCGGGAGCGAACAAGTAGATATATAACAACGAAAGGAATTAATACCATGCTTAAAAAAATACTAACCATAGCGCTAACAGCGGCAATCTGTCTATCGGTAGCGGGATGTAAAGCCCCACCACCAACCGCAACTAGCTCCGAAGGTAGCTCCAGCGAAAGCAGTTCAACCGAAAGCGGTGAGGACTCCTCCACCGTAGCGGAGGAATATACCCCAGAGGATGGCGCAAGCCTGCTACTCTGGACAGGGGATCTAGAGTTTGGCAAAACGGTAGCCGAACAGTTTAAAGCTAAAACCGGTATCGAAGTAACGGTAGAGGAGATCGGCTTTGACAGTGCGGATAAGATGGCGCTTGACGGCCCTGCGGGCAAGGGTGCGGATGTGTTTATCTCCCCGCATGACAAGGTGCAGTATCTGGTATCATCCGGTCTAGCGGTAGCGCTTGACCCACAGATCCAAGAGGCGGTAACCCAAACTATAAACCCAGTAGCGGTGCAGACCGTAACAAAGGATCAAAAAATGTACGGTGTGCCTGTGTCGATTGAAACGGTAGCGATGTTTTACAACAAGGACGCTGTAAAGGGCGAGCCGGCTAAAACCTTTGAGCAGATCTTTGAGGAGAGCAAAGCCTACAACAAGCCTAAAGACAACAAATACTGGTTCTTAAGCTCCATCGCAAACGGCAACGGCGCATTCCCATTCCTTAGCATGAACGGCGTAGAGCTGTTTGGTAAGGACGGAACGGACAACGATAACCCTGGATTTAAGAGCGAAGGGTTTGTTAAGGCGATGGAAACGCTAACCAAGTTTAAAGAGATTATCCCAATCAGCTCGGGCGACCTAACGATGGCGGCAAGCGGATTCTTAGAGGAATCCTTTAAAACCGCAAAGACCGCCTACTATATAAACGGACCATGGGCGGTTAAGGGGCTAAAGGACGCTAACGTTAACTTTGGAGTATACCCACTTCCAACCTTTGAAGGCAAGACGCTAAAACCTATGGCTTTCGTGCAGAATGCCCATGTTAGCGCCTACAGCAAGTATCCAAAAGCGGCACAGCTATTGGCAGAGTACCTAGTTTCTGAAGAAGCGGCGACAGCGCTATATGAAAAGGCGGTAAAGATCACCTCAAGAAACGATATAACAAACGTTAAGGGACTAAACGAGGACGAATACCTTTCTCCAATCCTAGAGCAGTTCAAAAACGCTGTTCCAATGCCAACCGCAACCAGAGTTTCCTACTACTGGACCATCTCCGAGAACGTGTTCGGTGCGGTATTTGATGGCAAGCTAACCCCAGAAAAGGCGGCCGAAAAGGCACAAGCCGACTTTGACGCACTTGTAGCGAGTGAATAGAAAGAAGGTTTGACTTGAGCAAAGTTTTAATTGATAAGCTATACACCCCACAGCTAGGGTATGATAAAACCCTAAGGATTGTCCTACCCGATGATTACCACCAAAACAGCGATAAACGCTACCCCGTGCTGTACATGCACGACGGACAGAGCCTGTTTGAAAAGCAGGCGGCGTTTGGCGGGGTAGGATGGGATATGCTAAAAGCACTAGAGCAGTTTAAAGCAAAAACAGGACAGGGGATTATCCTTGTCGGTATCGACAACAACGGCTTACAGCGGTTTACCGAATACTCGCCGTGGGAGTGCACCATCCTAAAGCAGGCAGGTATCTGTGACCCTAGCGACACAGGCGGCAAGGGTCATCTCTATGCCGAGTTTTTGGCAAACACCCTAAAGCCATATATAGACGATAAATATAGGACACTTAAAGACAAGCAAAACACCGCAATTCTAGGAAGCTCGATGGGCGGGGTGATATCGCTATTCTGCGGGATAACAAACAGTAGCCTGTACGGCACGGTGGGGGCGTTCTCCACCGCCTGCTGGACAGCGTATGACGAGATGAAACGCTTTCTGGAGCAGTCGGATATTGACCCTACCCAAAAATTCTTCCTATCGGTGGGCACTAACGAAGGTCACGCACCCCAGATCACAGACCTAGCACAGCGATATCTCGACGGATATTCTATGATCACGAAAACCCTAGCGGGTAAGGGAGTTTCATCCGATAACATCCATTCGGTCATCGACGAGGGGGCAGAGCATAACGAGCTTTGTTGGCAGAGGCTAATCCCACCCTTTTTAAAGTTTGCATTTACTAGAGGAGATGTGGTATAATGAATCTACAAGGTATAATCCATAGCGCAAAGAGCAGTCTTTCCTACCCATTCGACGATAAGACCCTACATATAAGGCTAAAGACCGCAAAGGACGACGTAACCAAGGTGACGCTAAAGGCGGTCGACCCCTTTAACTGGGTTCAGAAAGAGAGCGGGGAGTATGTGTTCGATACCGACTCCATCTGTGTTATCCCGATGGTAAAGGAAGGGAGCACCGAGCTGTACGACATCTGGTTTGCAGAGGTTACCGGCTTTAAATGGCAACGGATACGGTACGGCTTTGTGGTGGAGAACAAGAGCGAATGTTACCACTTCGGCTGTAACGGCGCA
>CAZAOY010000061.1:0-6195 GCA_964486925.1 uncultured Oscillospiraceae bacterium | reverse complement strand
CGAATGTTACCACTTCGGCTGTAACGGCGCAATAGCCACCGATAGCGATAGTGCAGTTACCGATGATGTGAGGAACTACTTTAACTTTCCTTATATAAGCCGTGAGGACGTCTACAAAGCACCCGATTGGGTTAAGGATACCGTCTGGTACGAGATCTTCCCCGAAAGATTCTGCAAGGGCGAGGATAACAAACAAGACCTACTCCCATGGGGAGCGGGTGAGGAGGTACACAGCGAGCACGACATCTACAGGCGATACGGCGGGGATCTACAGGGTGTGATAAACATGCTAGACTACCTTAAAGAGATGGGATTTAGCGGGATCTACTTCACCCCAATCTTTAAATCCCCCTCCACCCACAAGTACGACACCACCGATTACTTCTCAGTCGATCCCGACTTTGGCAGTAACGACAAGCTAAAACAGCTTATCGATGAGGCGCACAAGCGATCCATTAAAATAATGCTTGACGCAGTGTTCAACCACTGCGGCGGGGAGCACCCGTTCTGGCAGGATGTCCTTAAAAACGGCGTAAACTCTAAGTATGCCGACTGCTTTTATATCATGGACAGGTCAAAACCGATTGAGGTGACAAACGATAAAGAGAAGCTTAACTACAAAACCTTCGGGTTTGTGGGGGATATGCCAAAGTGGAATACAGGAAACGAAATTGCAAGGGACTATCTGCTAAAGGCAGCGGAGTTTTGGGTGAAGGAGTACGGTATCGACGGTTGGCGGCTTGACGTTTCAAACGAGGTATCCCACGACTTCTGGAGAGCCTTTAGACAAAGGATTAAGACGATTAACCCCGATGTCTATATCCTAGGTGAGAACTGGGATAACTCCTACCCATGGCTGATGGGCGACCAGATGGATGCGGTAATGAACTACGAGTTTACAAACCCTGTATGGAACTTTTTAGGGGTAGACCCGCATATAGTGCGCAGCTACACCCCGACAAGGTTTAAGCAGGCGATCGACGCACTTCTCACAAGCTACCCACGAAACCTAACAGCAAACCTCTTTAACCTGCTAGACAGCCACGACACCCCACGACTGCTTACGGTATGCGGCGGTAACGACGATATCGCACTGCAAGCCTACGCAATTCAGATGACCCTAGCGGGAAGTCCCGCCATCTACTACGGCGGAGAGGTAGGGCTAGACGGCGACGGACATAACAACCGTAAATGCATGGAATGGGATGAAGCAAAGCAAAACCAAAAGCTAAAGCAGGGGATAAAACGTCTAATCGAAATCCGCAACCAGTACGACGCAACAAAAGCGGTTGAGCTGGAATGGATAGCCGCTGATGACGATAACGGCTGTATCGCCTACAAAAAGCAGGGGAGTAACCACTTAATCTACCTACTGCTAAACAGCTCGGACACCCCGCAAACGCTAGACCTTCCAAAAATCGGAATGGTGGAGCTTATGTCAAACAATCAGATAGACACTAAAAACATAACCCTCCCACCACACGGCTTTGCAATCTTAAAATCATAAATTAACAGCATACAATGCGACCCCACGAATGACCGTGGGTTTGCATTGTATGCCAACCATTTCCCAAAACCTTAGCACGAATCACCGTAGGGTTCGCATTGTATGCGAACCAATTCCCAAAACCTTCGCACAAACCACCGTAGGGTTCGCATTGTATGCGAACCAATTCCCAAAACCTTCGCACAAACCACCGTAGGGTTCGCATTGTATGCGAACCAATTCCCAAATTCTTAGCATAAACCACCGTAGGGTTCGCATTGTATGCGAACCAATTCCCAAAACCTTAGCATAAACCACCGTGGGTTAGCGTTGTATGCGAACCATTTCCCAAAACCTTCGCACAAACCACCGTAGGGTTCGCATTGTATACGAACCAATTCCACAAGCATAAAAATTACAAAATATTACACTAAAATACATATCAAGGGGTGAGAAGATGGAGAAGCAAAGGGTGACCATGAAGGATATAGCACAAAGGGTAGGGGTATCACTATCCACCGTGTCCTATGTGTTAAACTATTCCAACAAAGAAAAGATAAGCCACGATACACGGATAAAGATATTCGCCGCCGCAAAGGAGATGGGGTATGTACCAAACCTGTCGGCACGGTCACTGGCAAGCAAAAAGAGCAACCTTGTGGGGATTATCGTAAACTATAACAAAGCGACCACCAAATCCAAACGCTACAGCTACTACGACCTAGTAGAACAGCTACAGTACTACCTTAGCAAAAAGGGTTACGACACCATCTTTGCAAGCACCGACCAGCTAACCCACGACCTAGACGTAATCTTCAAGCATTCCTTTGAAGCCACCTTTATAATAGATATCGACAACGAAAACTTCTATAAGGTGACAAACCATTTCTACACCCCGCTAATCCTAATCGACTCCCTTATAGCGGACGACCTGTTCTACCGCATAATCCCCGACTACGACTATGCAATCAACAAAGCGAAGGTAATGCTACAGTCAATCTCCCCCTACCTGCTAATCGACAGCACCACAAACCTAAATCTGCTAAATTACATAACACGACATTTTGATATAAAAAAGATACTGATAAACGACAACACAAAAGACCTAGAGGAGCTAGTATCCAAGGCAAAGGGGCAAAAAACCGTAGTAATAGGGGAGCTTCTAACCAGTAAGGCAGAGCAGTACCTAAACCATAAAGACCTTGCCGCCATCCTCTTTTCAGAACCCACCTACTTTATCGATAGGGATATAAAGCAGATCAATCTAAGCTACAAAAGGCTAGCCAAAGAAGCGGTATCCCTATTCGAGGACAGCCTAAGGATGGACTACACAAACTTCCCAAACAAAACCATCATCGTAAGGTAATCCCGATATGGATAAACGTTACATTTGGGCTTACATTGAGTTAAGAGTGAAAAGTTGTTTTTTGGTTATTTAGTGTAGAAATTAACATTATTTTATGTTATTGAATTTCTCTTTCAAAATAATATATTCTACAAACATAGCGATAGGGCTGTATCAATATGCATTGGCAATGTTTACAGTGTTGTAATTGATTTGATGTTAATTTTATGGTATAATATGGTTGATTAGTTTCCTGCGTTACGGTTTTGTTTTGCGTTGTGAAACTACGCATGGTGAGGTATGAAGATTATTTATATACTGTAAAGGAGATGCTATAGTTATGAAAGCTGATGTGCCTGAACTACTTTTTGCCACACGCCATGATTTTCGGGAATGGTTATGTGAAAACGCAACAACAAGCAGCGGCGTATGGCTTATATTTGGAAAGACAAAGACGGTAGTTACACTGACCGCTAATGAGGCTTTGGAAGAAGCATTGTGTTTCGGATGGATAGATGGACAAATGAAAAGTATTGACAACACCAAATATCGCAAATATTTTGCTTGCCGTCGCCCTAAAAGTCCGTGGTCTGATAAAAACAAGAACATACTTGAAATGCTTCGTGAGAGAAATTTGATGACTGATTTGGGAGAAAAAGCCGTTAAGATTGCCAAACAAAATGGTATGTGGGATACTTCACCCTCTGGTGGGATAACCGACGAGCAGATAGAGGATTTTCTAGTCAAATTATCTGAATTTTCTATAGCTCATGAAAATTTTATTAAAATGTCACGCTCCGCTAAGGTGGCATACGTGAGAAGATACTTATCATTTAAGAATGAGGAAACAAGGCAGAGCGATTTTAAAAAAATAGTTGATATGTTGGGTCAAAATCTAAAGCCTACAATAAGCAAAAAAGGTTAATTTCGCACATTATGAGCATTCGCTCGGCTACACACCCAGTATGTCATTTTCGAGGTTAGCTGAATAATCCACACAAACATAGCAAATTAACCTTTATTCCCTAGACAGCCTAAGGATGGACTACACAAACTTCCCAAACAAAACCATCATCGTAAGGTAATCAGATAATTAAAGGCTATGACGAAGCACCAAAATGCTTCGTCATAGCCTTTTTGCCTTTTAAATGGCAGCTAGATAACCTTTCCGCTATCATCCAAAAAACCGCTACCCTTACTAAGTACCCCGACCTTACCCGACTCTAGCCGAGCGAGCACCCCCGCAAGCTCCGCCTTAGTAGCCGATATAGTCGGCGCATACCTATCACCATCCTTCGCAACCACAACCCCATACTGCTGTAGCGTAGCTATAGCAGTTCGAGAAGCCTTGCTAAGCTTAGCGATGTCGGAATAGTCCACCCTATCACGCACCTTAGCAAGCTGTAGCTTACTAGCCTTAACATAGCTTGATAGTATCACCGCAAGCTCCTCACGGCTCACAGCCTTGTCAGGGTTAAACCTACCCTTGCTAGCAGTCATAACCTTGCTTTGTACCGCCCACTGCGCATATCCACTGTAATACTTCTTCGCACTAACATCCGTTAGGGTGGATTTTTTAAACTTCGTCACATCAACATCGCTTAGCCTTCCTAAGGTAGTAGCAACCATCCCGCGGGTAACCTTGCCGTTCGGGGTAAACCTAATGGTGTCGGTAGGGAAAAGCTCCCTAGCAGTAGCAAAGGTAATGTAATCCTTCGCCCAGTGCTTGTCAATGTCAATCAAACCCTTATCGTTGCTACGGTAATCATAAACCCCCGTAGCAGGAGCGGTAAACACAAGATCCCTGCCGATAACCGCACTGTCATTAACCGCTGTAGCCTTCTTGCCCTCGATTAGATAAGGCACAAACGCATTAATGTTATCCTTGCCGATACTAGGGGTAACCCGAACGTACATACCCTTAGGTATCGCCGTAGTTAATGTATAGCTTGAAGCATGGTTAAATGTTAAATCTATCTTCTCATTCTTAACCACCGCAGAATAGCGGTACTCTAAACGCTTTGCAACCTCGTTATAATATGAAAGATATAGCGTCTTACCCTCATACTTCTTGTCAATAGGGTAGGAGAGCACACCGGTAAACGGTAACGCACCATTGTAGGCTATCAGGAGCTTAACCACAGACTTATTATCCGAAAGGTTTAGGATATCGCTGTTTTTTATCTGCTTAACCGCTAGATCAATCACCTTACCAGACGAAACCGCACCAACGGTCTTACCGTTAATACTCCATGAATAACCCCCAAAATTCAGCGTGATGGTAATATCCTTCCCCTTAGCTGCCGCCAGAATATCAGTAGGTAGCTTCTCACCGGATTTTACAGCTATAGTCACAGTATCGCCATCCTTAGCCCCCTGTACTACCGATACCACCTTAGACACATCCGCAGATGTAGTAAGCGCATGAGGTGTAGGCTGTGGCGGGGTTGGCGGAGTTATAGTGCCGCCTGTGTTTGTGTTACTACCGTTGGTCTGCGTCGTCCAGTGCGCATATAGGGTTATGTTTTCTGCAAACACTGTATCAGTTGTAACCTTAGTACCATCAGTTTTAGAGGTATACCATCCGTCGAAGGTGTAACCATCTCTTGTAGGAGTCGGTAGAGAGGCAAGCTTACCTAGCTTTGATGTTTCAAGTGTGTTTGCGGAAACACTACCGCCGTTTGGGTTAAATGTAATAATGGATTGTTTATAAGGCGTTGTTGTAATTCCGTTGAGAGAAAGCGTTCCCCACCCTACAGGGGTATAGATTATACAATCTTCACTGAGATGATAAAATGCATCTTCTCCTATAGTTGGAGCAGTATCCCCACCAGTAAATACTACCTTGGATAGTTTCACGCAACTGCTAAACGCATAATCTCCAATAGAAGTCACACTATCGGGAATAACCACCGACGATAGGCTAGTGCAATCTGCAAATGCACTATGCCCAATAGAAGTAACACCCTCGGGAATAACCACCAACGATAGGCTAGTGCAGAAATAAAACGCATAATTTCCAACAGATTCCACACTATCGGGAATAACCACCGACGATAGGCTAGTGCAGAAATAAAACGCATTATCCCCAATAGATTCCACACCCTCGGGAATAACCACCGACGATAGGCTAGTGCAATCTGCAAACGCACTATACCCAATAGAAGTAACACCCTCGGGTATAACCACCGACGATAGACTAGTGCAATTTGCAAACGCACTATGCCCAATAGATTCCACACCCTCGGGAATAACCACCGACGATAGGCTAGTGCAATTTGCAAACGCATTAACCCCAATAGAAGTCACACCCTCGGGAATAATCACCGACGATAGACTAGTGCAACTTGCAAACGCACCATCC
>CAZAOY010000060.1:162-14611 GCA_964486925.1 uncultured Oscillospiraceae bacterium | reverse complement strand
GCGGGTTTTTAAGGATGTTTTTTCTTTTTAGTGTTAAAGATGGGATTATAACATATATTCATAGAGTATGTCAAGCTATTTTATACAAATAACACGCATATAATACAATTTATTTGTGGTATATGTTAAACAAAAAACACTATAGATTAATATAGTAACTGTTTTAATTAGCTTATACAACTCTAAACCCTAACCCTAATAAACCTACCCTTCCCACGACTTAATACAACCTCGTATGGTGGGATAAGCTGTAAACCTATATCTTCCACTACTGTACCATCAATTTTAATTCCGCCTCCTATAATAAGTCTGCGAGCGTCGCTGTTAGAGCTTGCTAACCCAGTCTTAACAAGTAACTCTACAATGCCTATCTTTTTAGCCTGTATTGCTATAGTTTCGATATTTTCAGGAAGTCGGCCTTGTGCTACCTCTTTGTAACGGCTCTGGGCAGAATGAACACTATCGTCACCGTGGTACAGCCTTACAATTTCACCTGCGTAGGTAAAATGTGCCTGCCTAATATCTGTAACAATTAAAGCCTCATATTCGCTTTGCGGGATATCAGTGGTAAGGCGAAAATAATCCGCAAGCAAGGAATCGGGTACCTTCATGCATTTTTCAAACATTATCTCCGGTGCTTCGTCTATGCCAATGTAGTTGTCAAGGGACTTGCTCATCTTCTCCACACCGTCAAGCCCCACAAGAAGTGGGAAGGTAATAACCACCTGTTGCTCCTGATTATAATCCTTTTGAAGCTCCCGACCTACTAGCAGATTAAAGGTCTGATCTGTGCCGCCTACCTCGATGTCCGCCCCTAGAGCAACGCTGTCGTACCCTTGCATTAGTGGGTAAAAAAGCTCGTGAAGTCCTATGGGTTTATTTTCGTTAAATCGTTTTGAGAAATCATCACGTTCCATGATTTGTGCTAAGGTGTACCTGCCCGCAAGCGATAAAACATCCGCAAAGTTTAGCTTAGACAGCCAATCAGAATTATAGATTATCTTAGTTTTATCCTTGTCTAGAATCTTTGTTACCTGTTCAAAGTAGCTTTGTCCATTCGCCCTTGTCTGCTCAAAGGTTAGGGGTACTCGTGTCTTGCTCTTGCCCGAGGGATCACCTATCATCCCTGTAAAATCTCCAATTACAAAGATAATCTCATGTCCTAAATTCTGGAATAACCGAAGCTTACGCAAAACCACCGAGTGTCCTAGATGTAGATCCGGACGGCTAGGGTCTGCCCCAAGCTTAATCTTAAGCCTTCGTCCACACTCTAACTTTGCGAGCAGGGTTTCCTCTGAGAATATCGAAACAGCGTCACGCTTAATTATCTCAAAAATTTCTTGTGTTTTCATAATTTTACTCTCCTTGTTAATATAAATAAAAAACAGACCATAAGCATAAACCCAAAAGGGTCAAAGCCTTGGTCCGTTTTGCATACAAAACAACCACCAAGACTATAACCGATAATAATAACCTAAATATAAAACTGCCATTGCCATATTTTTAATCCTCTCTAAATATATCTAGCGTATGATGAGGGAATGGTGTCCAAAAACTCTACCGATCTATGCCGTATCAGTAGCCGCTCATACTCGTTACGGCTACTGTAGTAGTCAGTTAGATATCCCATCCTATCCATATTTTACCTTTCATTCGTAAAATTAAAAGCGGCTAAAGGTTTAACGAATTTCATCGCTTATATCCTTTAGCCGCTCTTTGTTTTGCATAGGTTTATTTTATCTATTCTGCCGACCTATATAAAGCAAAAGGACTAAAGCCTGTGTACCAATATGGATACGCAGACTTGTTATTATAGTTATAGTTGTAGGTTATTTTAGCAATCATAATAACTCCATCCCTTGCCTTTTCAAACGACAAACGCTGTCTTTAATCTTAAATGTAGGACAACGTGTCCTGTTTTAGGTATTATAACACAGTATCTATCGCTTGTCAATAGCAAATTGGTATTATGCTTTGTTTCATTATTTAAGAATAAATTTTCTATAACATAGCATAAACCCTCTGTTAATTATACTCGTTTCCTATAGATGTTTACCGCAAGGAGATATGAAACCACCAGTATTCCAGCACACCACGCAATAGCTATCCAGATATCACTTCCAACTGGCTGACCGGTGATTAATGATCTAATTGCATTAACAATCGAGGTCACAGGCTGATTCTGCGCAAATATACGTAATGCAGTAGGCATAGTTTCGGTAGGAACAAATGCAGAGCTCATAAACGGCAGAAACATTAGCGGATACGAGAATACATAAGCCCCGTCAGGAGTTTTTGCAACAAGACCGGCTATCACCGCTACCCATGTCAAAGCTAAGGTAAACAGCACCAGTATCCCAATAATTGCAAGCCACGAAAGGATTCCCGCCGATGAACGAAACCCTAAAAGCAAAGCTACTAACGTAACCACAACCACCGATACTATGTTAGACACAAGTGAGGTTAGCACATGTCCCCATAAGGGGGCAGAACGTGAGATCGGCATAGAGTGAAACCGCTCAAATATACCACGTTGCTTGTCGGTAAACAACCTATATGCTGTATAGGAGATCCCACTGGCAATGGTGATAAGCAGGATACCGGGTAGCTGATAGGTAACATAGTTATCACTTCCGGATTGAATTGCACCCCCTAGCACGTATACAAACAATAGCATTATTGCAACAGGCATAAGAGCGGTGGTTATAATGGTATCCACACTACGAGTAATATGCTTAATTGACCGACCAAGCATAACCCCAATGTCAGACAATATATAGTTTTTTGTTCCTTCCATGTTATTCTTCTCCCTTCTTGCCTATTATTGAGAGGAAAATCTCCTCTAGTGTCGGCTGTTTTTCCACATACTCTACCTTTGCGGGTGGGAATAGCTCCTTTAACTGGGTAAGGGTGCCGTTTGCAATAATCCTGCCTTCATGTAAAATTGCAATCCTGTCGGCAAGCTGTTCGGCTTCTTCTAGATACTGTGTGGTCAAAAGTACCGTAGTCCCGCTACTCGCCAGTTCCTTAACCGCCTTCCACACCTCTATACGCGCTTCGGGGTCAAGCCCTGTTGTAGGCTCATCAAGAAAGATAATAGACGGACTTCCGACTAAGCTCATAGCTATATCGATCCTGCGGCGCATACCGCCTGAATAGGTTGATACCCTACGGTCAGCGGCATCGGTAAGACCGAATTTGGATAGTAGCTTTTCGGCTATCTGCTTGGGGTTGTCAAGATGACGTAGCTTTGCGATCAACTCAAGGTTCTCACGGCCGGTAAGAATTTCATCTACAGCGGCAAACTGCCCTGTAAGGCTAATTGACTGTCTAACCTTTTCGGGTTCTTGTAAAATATCAAACCCATTAACGGTAGCTGTCCCGCCATCCGACTTCAAAAGGGTTGCAAGTATCCTAATTGCGGTAGTCTTACCTGCACCATTGCTTCCAAGCAGTGCAAAAACACTACCCCCCTCGACTGTAAAATCCACCCCACGTAGAACCGACACATCCTTAAAGGATTTTTTTAGCCCCTCAACAGAGATAGCTATATTACTTTTTATCATTACCCTTCCCCTTTAACTCTTCCCTAATTTCGCGATTAAGCCTATCCTTCCAATTTTCTGTATAGGTCTGCGCATTCTTTAAAAGTTCTTCACAAAATGTAGCAACATCCTCGCCTGTTATCTCTAAGACACTCTGACCATCCGCAGCACCCTGTTCAAACAGTTCTATTAGGTCATAGTGAATCTGCATCATATCAAACCCACTTCCCGCCGCAAACATCCAACAGTAGTTTTGAATCTTCTTGAATACAAATTGGTAATCCTTTGGCAACCCATCAACCCTTGCCATCTGTTGCTTATATTCTCTCTTTTCTTGAATTATCTTTTTAATATTAAAATATTCGTTAAAAAAATCAGACATCTACCCATTCTCCTTTAATTGATTTATCTTTGATGAAACAAATTCCCACTTCTGCCAAAACCTTTGTAGCTCCTCACGCCCTGCGTTATTCAGCGTGTAAAACTTTCGTGGCGGCCCCATATCAGACCGCTTTTTTTCCACCTCCACCAGTCCATTCTTTTCAACCCGCACGAGTATCGTGTAAACCGTTCCTTCAACAACGTCTGTAAACCCTAGACTGTTTAGCTTTCGTGTAATCTCATAACCATAGGTCTGCTCTCGCCCAATAATCTCTAGCACACATCCCTCTAGCACCCCTTTCAACAGCTCTGTTAAATTATCCAAATCTATCCCTCCCTTTCACTATATAGTATAACAGATATTCTGTATCACTTACTACCGCTACATTGTAACACATAGTAGTGGCGGCTGTCAATAGTTAAACTAATATTTGTATGTTTATATAATTTCATATTATTATATAATGTAATTATGATCATAAGTTATAAAATTAGATTTAGCTTTACAAGTGCAAATTAAATTTAATAATCTATTGACCGAAACGGTTAATTATGATATAATATAGTAAACCGTTTCGGTTTATCTAAAATAGATGTGGTAATGTTAAGATAAAGTTATCCCCTTGATGTTAAGGAAAAGGAAGGCAATCAGTATCGTATGTTAAAAAGGATTTAATAGGCATAAATATGATGATAAACAGTTTGTAGGGAGGAATATCAATGATTGAGGTAAAGAATCTTACACTCAGATACCCAAGCGGCAAAGGTGTCTTTGATCTTAACTTTAAGGTCAAAGCGGGTGAGGTTATGGGATATCTAGGACCAAATGGAGCGGGCAAAACCACTACTATACGCACCCTTATGGGGTTTATGCAGGCTAACGAAGGTGTAGCTACCATTAACGGTCTTGATTGCTATAGCAAAGCAAAGCAGATTAAAGATATACTAGGCTACATACCTGGGGAGATAGCCTTCCCAGACGGAATTGACGGTGCTGATTATCTAAAATTTATCTGCCGTATGCGTGGAACTACCGATCTTACTAGAATGAAAAGCTTGATAGATCGATTTGAGTTGGATATGCGGGGTAAGGTAAAGAAATACTCAAAGGGTATGAAGCAAAAACTTGGTATTGTTATAGCTTTTATGCATAACCCCGATGTAGTTATCCTAGATGAACCGACAAGCGGACTTGACCCACTTATGCAAAACAAGTTTATCGACCTTATTAACGAGGAAAAGAAGAATGGCAAGACAATATTAATGTCGAGCCATATGTTTGAGGAGGTGGAAAAAACCTGTAATGAGGTGCTTATTATTAAGGACGGTAGAATTATTAAGCAGTCAGATGTGGAATCCCTTAAAGCAGGTCAGCGAAAAGCCTTTGTAGTTAAAACGGATAACACGTCCGCGTTACAAAAACTTGGATTTGAGATAGGCGCGTCGGGTAGTGATGGTACGGTAGTTTATGTTCGTGGTGAGGAGGTTAACAGCTTTGTTAAAAAGCTGTCGACAATAGACATTACGGGGCTTAATGTTAAGACACAAGGACTTGAGGATATCTTTATGAGCTTCTACGATACCACCTCGCAGGATAGTTTAGTAAAGGAGGGCAGATAGTATGAATACTACTCTTTTTAAGGATACATTAAAGCGTAACTGGGGACTTTTACTTATCTTTGCGGGGGTTCTGTGTGGGTATCTTGGGATAATCATCTCGTTAATTGACCCCGCAGATATGGCTAAGATTAAAGAGCTTTTTGGCACAATGGGAGAGTTCATGGGAGCGTTTGGTATTAGTATGGACACTATGACCGACCCGCTAGCCTATACCGCCTCCACATTCTATGCACTTATTGTTATGGCTTTTACAATGGTGTATTACGTTATCCAAAACGGACGGTTAATAGCAAAACCTGTTGATACAGGCTCGATGGCATACACCCTTTCAATGCCAATCTCCCGTGGTTCGGTTGCACTTACACAGGGTTTGTACCTTATCTTTGCAATGTTTATCCACGCTGTATTAATGTTTTCTGTAGGTGCAGGGATTTTGGCAACCATGAGGGATTACCTTCAAAGCAACTGGTTATCCTCCTACCTTAACCTTGTGTTGGTAACATTTTTACTAACTACAATGATTGCTATGCTAAGCTACCTCTTTTCAGTAGCATTCTGTGACACAAAGCTCGGTACAGGACTTGCCGCCGGCGTTCCCATCGCTCTTATGCTAATGAGTATGCTCGGAGGTGCGGGAGGCGAACAGCTAAAATGGTTAAAGGATATATCACCCTTTGGTTGGCTTGACAGTGTAGGTATAATTAACGGCAGTGTAGCTACCTGGTGGATGTACCTTGCCTTTGGCGGTGGAATTATTGTATTGTTAATCGCAAGTGTGATAATATTTAAAAAGAAAAGGCTACCAATATAGAATTAGGCTGTGACGATAGATAAACCGTCACAGCCTAGCTTTATTTTAACTTATAAGACATTATACTGTATAGCCTAGAATTTACATAGCTTAAAAGACACCATCCGAAAGCATATCACCTATTCAATGGTAAGCTTATCAAAGTTATCACAAATCCATCTTGTCATCTTCTTTTCTGTTTCAAAGATGTGTTTGTACTTCTCCTGCTCTGAAAACCATGCAGTACAGATAAACATATTTGACAAGACAACATAGGGAACAGCCTTTTTCTCGTCGTCACTTAGCTTTGCAACACTGTCATATCCGTAGAGGATATTTTTATAGATTTTAATCCATCTTAACAGCTTCTCATTGTCCTTCTCATCAAAGCTTTCGCTAAGGATAGCGGTTGCCGCATAACATGGGTCAAAGATACGAACGTTTCTTTCTGAAAGATCAAAATCAATAATCCCCCACCTTTCATCCGCTAGGATAATGTTACTAGGGTTTGGATCACGGTGAACTATCTGTTTTGGTAGCTTATCATACAGCTTTCCAAAGGTGTCAAGATAATCAGCTACTAGACTATCTGAAATATTAATGATATTCTTTGTCTTTGGTAACCCAAAGTCCTTAACGCTTGATAGCATATTGTTGTCATTTACCACAACATCGATGTCTTTAAGCGCTAAGCTAAGATGACCGATAACCTCGCCAACAAACCTTGCCTTTGCTTTGTAGTCCCCTTCATACATATCTACCGTTTTCAAGCAACTGCCTTGTAGTCGCTTTGTTACAACATAATAAAGCTCCCCATCTTGAACCACCTCTTGATTGTGTACCGTTTTAACCGGTGTTGCGGTATACGCCCCAACGCTTTCCAGCGCCTTTGATACTTCAATATTGTTGTATAGAGCACCTGAATTAGTTGAAAACTTTATAACATAATCATCCCCGACATAAAAAGCATTATCGCTTTTCACACCGCTACTCTCATAAAACAAATCCTTTATTGGTTGATCCTCTAGATTCCAATTTTTGAGAATCTGTGAAATTTTCTTGTGTGTTATCATAATGTATTCCTCCGTAAAAAGACTAACCTTAAATGGCTTATTTACCTTAATTCCTTTGAGAAATTGGGTAGGGGTATAGCCGATTTCACGCTTAAATGCTTTGTAAAAGCCTGCATGAGTATAGAAACCATATTCCAAACCAACCTCTATCATCTTGCCTCCACAATGTACCTCGTAGATAGCATTAAGCAGCTTCCTGCGGATTATAAACTGCATAACAGGCATTCCGGTTGCTGATCGAAACAATCTGTAAAAATGGAATAGAGAAAAATTTGCTCTGTTTGCAAGCTCTTGTGCGGTAATCTCGGTTTTTAGATTTTCCTCAATATAATCGATACTGCTTTGAATTATATCTAGGTAATTCATCTCCCCGCCCCTTTCTTGTTTCTTGTAGCTACAGGTAAATTATATCATAAAAATAAAAGAAAACATTTCCTGATTTGCGGTATCTTAAGGTTAGACTATATAGATAACATATCCAATAATATGCACCTTTATTGTAAAAGGGGGTTGCGAAAAGAAAAACGAGACGGCTATACCTATTTTCAGCTTAAACTAGCAGAAAACAAAGGTTATACTTTTCTCTAATCATATCATATATATAATCAAATTGCAATATCCAAGCTTTATATAACAAAAGGGCTAGGATACCCTTAATCGAACTTTCGTTGCATGCTAGGCCATGAAAACTACAGCCTTACACGAATGTTATCTAAATAAGCAGGAACGGCTTGCCTCCACTTTCCAAAGTTGGACGCAAGCCGTTCCTGCTTATTTTAGGCTAAAAATTATCCGAAGGTCTGCTTCAACAACGTAAATAGTCAAACCTGTGGGATCAGCGTATACTTTAATTAGCTAACTATAATACCGCTCATACCGTTCTACCATTTTATAGAATTGTTTTGGAGTAAGCCCCATTAGAGCAAACGCGTCAGCGGGTGCGATAGATTTATCCCTCCAACCTTTGTATACTTCGCTAAAGTTACTTGGAAAGGGCTTTCTTGGTCTGCCAAATGATATTCCCCTTGCTCTAGCCGCCGCAATCCCCTCCGCCTGCCTTTGGCGGATAATATCCCGCTCATTGTGCGCTACAAATGAGAGTAACTGTAAAACTATATCGCTAATTAACGTTCCCATTAAATCCTTGTTTATGGTGGTGTCCAACAAAGGCATATCAAGCACCTTAATATCGGCTTTATTTCCTTTGGTTATCCGCCTCCACTCCTCTAGTATCTCATCATAATTTCTCCCTAAGCGATCAATGCTTTTAACTACAAACAGATCATTCTTTTTTAGTATACTATCCACAAGTTCACGATACTTGGGTCGCTTAAAATCCCTTCCGCTTTGCTTCTCCACAATTATATTGTGCTCTTTAATACCAAACTCAAGCATAGCAATTAACTGACGATCCTCGTTTTGATCCTTGGCAGACACCCGAACATATCCATATGTATTACCCATTTTGTGCAACCCCTTTTATCTGTATATTTCCATATAATTATACCATATCCTGCATAAAAAAACAACCACCCCAAAAAGTACACCTTTCGGGGATGATTGAAGCTGCTATGTATAATCTTATCAGTATGTATCATAATATCATATTTATATTTATTTGTCAATACAATTCAACAAAATTCTAGCCCCCTTGCCTCACCTAACATTTAACCAATTTATCCAGAAAATGCATTAAAAATTGTATCTTTACTTTTGCCAAAAAGTATTGCATATTTAAATATTTTACATTACAGCTAACAAAATGTAATATATACATAATTTTCCATATGTCAAAGATAGTTAATTATTTATAGATATATGTACAAGTATTAGTTTTGATATAGCATTGCTAATCTAGAATTTTATATTAATTACGAGGTTAATTTGATATATTTATATACTGATATAGCTAGATATAACAACAATATTAATCTATTCTTTATATTGCAATTTTATGCTACAAAATAACAAAGCCCAAATAATTTGTAAAAACTTGGTAACACTTTTAAATTTCACTATCTATTCCAAGATTTTATGTAACAAAACTTCTGTTGTACAGCTATTTTACACTGTTCCCCCGAAAGGTGTACTTTAGGGGGTCATGTATAATCATAACATAATCTCCTATGCACAGCAATGTATTGCACTTACTTCTATATTATACGGTTTTACAAAGATCATTAAGCATAACTTCAAGGATATACTATTTTACTTTATATTATATCTGCACTATCACCATGGTTACCGCCAATCTTCCAAAAATAGCTGCAACCACAGAAAATTTGATACCATTATCAACAAAAGTAACAAATACAGCAAACTAACTATTATATAACTGCTTTAACAAAACAAAAAACCTATGGTATGCCACAACTATGCTGTCCAAACAAGAGCGCAATATGAGCAGAATGAAATGGAGGAGTACATATGACTACAACTACGACGACAATTGGAACTTCAAAATTGCGGCTCGGTGAGGTGCTTGTCGAGACAGGAAATATTACAGGAGAACAGCTTGAATATGCACTTGCACTGCAAAAGTCATCAGCAGGTAGAAAACGCTTAGGCGAAGTGTTAATCGAAAGCGATATTATTACTGAAAATCAGCTGCTCTCTGCGCTTGCAAAACGCTTAAACATAAAGTATGTGTCTATGAGCGATTTTCCTGTGGATCTTGAAGCGGTAGCAAAGATCCCCCGTGCGGTTGCTAACAAATACTGTCTTATCGCTGTCCATATTGATGGCGCTACCCTACGTATTAATATCAATGACCCGTTAGATTATTATGCCTTAGAGGATATAAAGCTAATTTCAGGTATGCAGCTTGATGTTCAAGTCTGTAAAAAGGCTGAAATTGTTCGGGCAATTAGTGAGTTTTATTCAGAGATCGAAACCCAAAAGGCGGCAAAGGGTGCTAACGTAACCGCAACTGCGCAGTCAAGCGCAGTTAGCTATGTGGATATCTCCGAGGGTGCGGACGATACCCCTGTGGTAACACTGATAAACTCCACCCTTTATAAAGCTCATAGCGCGGGAGCGAGTGATATACATATCGAACCATTTGAGAACAGTACCAACGTACGTATCCGTGTGGATGGTCAGATTGTAGATTACCTCACCCTTTCGTCGGCACTCCACAACTCAATCGTTGCCAGAATTAAGATCCTCTCAAGCCTTGACATAGCGGAAAAAAGAGCACCGCAGGATGGTCACTTTCGGGCAAAGCTACAGGATATCGAGATTAACGTACGTGTATCCACCCTTCCAACTGTGTACGGTGAGAAGCTTGTGCTAAGGTTTATGAGCCAGAGCAGTGTACTCGATAACGCCGATACCTTTGGGATGGAGAAGGACGATTACGAAAAGATGCTACGTATTCTTGGTGTCCCCCATGGGCTAATCTACATAACAGGGCCTACAGGAAGCGGTAAGACCACTACGTTATACATGATTATGGAGATGTTAGCAAAGCGGAATGTAAACATCTCTACCATTGAAGACCCCGTAGAAAAGAATCTTGCTAGGGTTAACCAAACCCAGATAAACCCGCTTGCAGGGCTAACCTTCGACTCGGGACTTCGCTCTATCCTGCGTCAAGACCCCGACATAATTATGATTGGGGAAACACGTGACTCCGAAACGGCAAGCATATCGGTTCGTGCCGCTTTAACAGGTCACCTTGTTCTATCCTCACTCCATACCAACGACTCGGTATCTGCAATTGTTAGGTTACTTGACATGGGGATGGAGGACTATCTGCTTGCAAACTCCCTAGCAGGGGTAGTAGCACAGCGACTTGTAAAGAAGATCTGCCCGTTTTGTATGGTAGAGTACACCCCCACCGATGATGAGATAGAGGTGCTAGGAGGTGCAGAGGTATTTAGTCTTAAGCGGGGTAAGGGCTGTCACAACTGCAACAATACAGGGTACAGGGGCAGAACCGCTGTGCATGAGGTGTTGGCAGTAGACACAAGGATCAGAAACATGATCTCAAGAAAAGCCCCTACAGAGGAGATTTACAGCTATATTAGGGAAAGCGGTAAACTTAAAAGCCTGCAACAAAGCTTAATAACGCTAGTTTTAGACGGCAAGACCACAGTAGAGGAGCTGTTAAAGCTTACCTACTTTGTAGAATAGGGGACAAAGTATGCGAAGAGATAACATAATAAAAGCGGTTATGCAAGGACTTAGCCTTTCTGGCAATACACGGCAAACACTTGCGAACAAAACCTTTGGAGATTTGGGTCAGGCACTAAGTAAAAAACCATCCTGGATGATTCCTTTGTTGTTTGCTTTAGTGCTTTTAGCTATCTGCTTGTCTGTGTTATTTGTATCGTTCTTTTTGGATAGCTTTTACATAATAGCTATAGCAACCGCATGTAACCTCCCTTTTATACTAACCTTTTGTGTCAAAATCCTGCCTGAGTTTAACCTTCTGAAGGATAGATGTGCAAAAGCTGTAATAGGCGGAAGCAGGCAGGATATTGTTACCGAAAGCTTTAGGCTAGAACAAACCCTGACATACGACCTGTTAAAGGCAGGAGGGTTACAGATGTTTATCTCGCTTGTTGCATGTATACTGATATACGGAAACGGTTATCGTACCTTTCTACCTCTACATATAATCACCCCTGTTACCATGGTAACTGCGACCTTTCTGCCTGTTTGTGTAGCGGGCGCATTGTTTGCGGTGCTGTGTCAGCTAGGTCAAGCTAGATTTGTGATTATTGGAGTAGGGATGTTTGCTTTTCTAATGCTAATGGGAACTTTCTGGAATCGCTACAACTCGACAATTATACAAAGTGGGGTACTGTTAATAAGCGGAATAGCGGCATTTAGCTTTGGGTATTTAAGGCTACGGTATCTTTTTAAGAATTTTATAACGCTTTCATTCTGTGGTCAACAGATGGAGATAAACAGCGAAATTAGTACGGAGGTAAATTAATTTGAAGGTTAAAGAACTGCTTTTATTAGCACGTGCAGAGCGTGCCAGTGACGTACATCTAACAATGGATAGAAACCCGATCTTTCGTATCGACGGAACACTAACCGAAACTGAGTTTCAGCTTTCGACAGAACAAAAGATAATACTAATACGAGAGCTCCTTAATGATGAACAGCTTAAACACCTAGACAAAGGTGGGGATGTAGATATGTGCTTTGCTGTCGAGGGAAACCTTAGACATCGTGTTAATGTGTTTCATCAGCAACAAAAGCTAGCGGCAACTATCCGAATTATTAACGATAACACCCCAACCTTTGAAGAACTAAACCTTCCCGAGGTACTTCGCACCCTAGCGGATGAGCCAAGAGGATTAATTCTGGTTACAGGCCCTACAGGTAGTGGTAAGTCCACCACCCTAGCGGCGATGATTGACTACATAAACCAAAACAAGGCATGTCATATCCTAACGGTAGAAGACCCTGTGGAGTATCTATATAAGCAGAAGAAAGCGCTGATACATCAGCGGGATGTCGGTACCGATGTAGGAAGCTTTGCGGGTGCGCTTAGGAGCGCTATGCGTGAAGATCCCGATGTTATCCTAGTTGGGGAAATGCGGGACTACGAAACGATATCGGCGGCGGTAACGGCGGCGGAAACAGGTCATCTAGTGCTCTCTACCCTGCATACCACGGGGGCGGCAATGACGATTGACCGTATTATCGATGTATTCCCTCCGCACAATCAGCAACAGATAAGAACACAGCTTGCAAGCGTTCTAAAGGGTGTTATCACCCAAACCCTACTGCCAAAGGCAACGGGTAGAGGACGTGTAGCGGCATTTGAGATAATGCTTGGCACCGACGCGGTGTTAAACCTAATCCGTGAGAACAAGTGTCATCAGCTAAACTCCACCATCCAGACGGGAGCAAGACAGGGCATGGTGCTGTTAGACAGCTACCTTGCAAAGCTTGTTTCGCAGGGTGTGGTTAAGCGAGAGCATGCGCTTGAAAAGGTAACCAACAAGCAGGAGTTTAACTCCGCTGTCGGGCGGATGTAGCTTTGGGTATAAGCCGAGGTGCAACGGCTTTACTATATATTTTACATGTAAACATTAAAGGAGCAAGATACTTATGAACAAACTAACAAAGATGAAACAAAGCCTTAAAAACCGCAAAGGCTTTACTCTGGTAGAATTAATTATCGTAATGGTAATCATCGCAATCCTAGCCGCGGCACTTATCCCTACTATGATGGGTTATATTAATGACGCAAAGAAAACGGCTAACACCTCTACCGCAAGAGCTTATTATGTGGCGGCACAGTCAATTGCAACGAAAAACTATGCTGACGGAACAATTACAGGTGCACTGGCTCTCAATACAGCTACAGCGACAGATTATTGGGTTGGTTCTGGATCTGAAACGGATAAACAATGGAAAGAATTAATTCTTGGATTACCTGGTTCTTGCATAATCAACGTTGATGCTACTGGCGCTGTTATAAGTGCCGTCTACACTGCACCAGATACCAAAAAAGTCACAATTTCATTTACACCTTCTACTGGTAAAACTGTTATTTCATATACCTAACCTAAGGAGCTAACACACCATGCGAAATACAAAAGGCTTTTCCCTAACAGAACTGCTTGTTGTGCTTGCAGTAATAGCATTACTAATTATGCTGATTGTCCCAAGCCTTATAGATAATATCTACAAGGCACAAGGCACTGCACAGATCGCTAAGGCTCGCATGGTGTTCACTTCGGCTGAAGCTACAGTGCTACAAAGCTTTACATGGCAAGAACACGTTACAGACAAGGATTATATTATGGGGCTTACAGGTGTTGTAGATGATACTGCTTACCCTATTGCCACAAGAATTTCTAAGAGGATGGTAGAGTTGAATGCACCCGACTTAACCTTCTCTAAAGAGTATGGCACTGGCATTGCAACAGTAGAATTTGTTGTAAAGGACAGTCGTATACAGAGCATGACATATAAAACAATTGAGTTTGGCAAGCTGTTTACCGTTACCCTTCAAAGGGGTGGTGCACAAGCAGAGGTTGTCTACACTAAATTGCCTTAGTTGCAGAACT
>CAZAOY010000059.1:2577-15162 GCA_964486925.1 uncultured Oscillospiraceae bacterium | reverse complement strand
CAACAAAAATGAGCAAAAGTATGAGTTTTACTGGGGTTACAAGAATCACATCTTAGTTGACTGTATATCGGGCTTACCCATCTGTGAAGTCACAACTGGTGCCAATACTTCTGATAGCTCTGTTTGTCTTGACATACTTGCAAAAACAAATACGTTCCTGCCTCTTAACGAGTGCTATTTCTTAGCCGACAAAGCTTATGATGTTAAAGATATCTACAATACAGTAAAGAACGTTTACAGTGGTGAATGTTATATCCCCATCAATCAGAGAAACACTAAAAATCCTAAAAAACTGCCTGTTGGTAATCCTATTTGTGAAGCTGGACTTGCTATGTTAAAAGATGGTAAGCAGTCCGATTCAGGTCGTACACGGCAAAAATTCTGCTGTCCTTTTAAACGTAAAAAGGGTGCTCATTGTCCCTGTAACCACAAAAACTTCAAAAATACAGGAAAGGCTACCGGCTGCACAAAGTATGTTACTGTTCCTGAAGATTATCGTTTGCAAATTGATAGAAACTCTATATCTTTTAAAAGTATCTATTCTCTTAGAACTGAAGCTGAACGCTATAATTCCAGATTTAAACAATCAGGTTGTGAACGGGTATTTGTTAGAAATGGTAATTCAGTAAAAAACCTTAACTCTTTAGCTCACATTTCCCTTTTAGCTATAGCCATCGCTACCGTATCACTCGGCAAATCTATCTCTTATCGCTCTGCTAAATCGGTCAAACGGTTGGCTTGACTTAAAGCTAACTTAATACTTACTCTTTTAGCCTCTAGGCTTGCTTTCCTATACCCTTTTTTAACCTTCTTAGCCCTTCTATTCGCTTTTTCTTAGTTCCTTGCTTATCTGTCTTCTTTTTTTCATCTGTTTTGCTCTTTGCTACTATATGCAAAGTATATCATATTATACGCTCATTGTCAATACAATATGCCTATATTTATATGCAAAATCGTATACCATTGGAACGCATGCAATGCGTTTCTCTACATCAGTGAAACGGTAAAAACCAAAATAGGGACGACCATGTCGCCCCTAAAATATAACACACTATTCCACTACTAAAACACTTCCTTAAGATACTTTAGTATCATCTCATCACTACTCCATACAATGTCAAAGCAGTCGGCAATCATGTTGCGGATAACCTTGTTTTGTAACCCCCTAGCCCATTGCAAAGGGTCACCATCCATAAACTCACCAATTGCCCTCCAAGCAATCCATAAAACATCATGAATCCTCGAGCATTGCTCACTAATAAGCCTGTAGACCATAGCCTCCCTGCCTTTCGCACCCACAGCAAGCGAACGCATTGCACACCCTAACACCGCACGCTGATCGATAGGCTGTCCGATAAATCCAGAGATACGATCCCGAAGCTTAAGTAGCTCATCATCGGTTAACCCCTCAAAGTTACTGTCATCCCTCATAAAGTGAGCGGAGTTTTTGTAGTATCCCCTACACTTCATCTCCTCCATGATGGTAATACCATGACTAAATACGTCACCTAGTGTGATGTTTTTCTCCTTTTTATCACCTAGTATAAAAGCATGCCCCGCCTTTTCGTACCAGTCGGGCATGATAAACAAACCGTCCTTGTCATACCCCGCCGCCTCGGTGCTTGGCTTACCCCAGTATCCCTGTGAGCCGTCTAGACCATATAAAACACCATCGTCATCATATCCTGTCACTAAAACCCAGCTGTACTTTCTGCCAAACAGCGCTAGCACGGGCAGATCCCGATCGATCGACTCCTTAATACTGCAAAAGACTTCCTCTTTGTTGTTATCAGGGAATATTAGCTCCTTAAAGTCATACCCCGCATAATCCATGGTAAAGCCTATATACCAGTCAAGCTGTCGAAGTAAAACGTTACAGACCTGATTCCACCCCTCGGACATCTGTCCATCGTCTGATAGATCAAGCTGTAAAAAACCAAACCCTGTTACAGCGGTGTAGAGGTTGTATAACTCCTCATGCTTCTTTCTAATCGGTGAAACCTCACCGCACTGCCCACAGCATACACCGTTATCATCCTGACCTGCACAAAATAAGTTGCACTGCTTATCGCTCGTAATACCATCTGCCCGCATAAGCATTGACACAAAACATGCCGTAAACCTCACCGTTTCACACCCATTAGGAAAACCTACAACATCCGATACTATCCTTTTCATAACATCCCTCCGTTATAATTATTGGTATCACTATCATACCATATATAACTAGACAGCAGTATGTCATATTGGGTTAATTTTATAGTGTTTGTTTGCATAAATCATGCCACGCGAGGAATGTATACAACCAATTGATTATGCGCTATACGCACAGACCACGTAAGGGGCAACCCTTACAATTGCCCCCTAAGATACCATATACTACAACCACTAAGAAGCAAGCTTTGAATACTCAAACACCGCTACATCGCTGACTAGCGCTTTAACCTTGTTAACAATATTCTCAAGATTTTTAGTTACGGCATAACTATAGGAAACCTCCCCGCACTGACTGCAAACCTGAGCAGGTACATTTTTAATTATAATAATGCATCCCCCTAAATCTAGCATAAAGCTAGCCGCTTCATCCTTTAAGCTACCCTTGCACATCAGACATCTCATAATCCATCTCCTTGTACTGTTATACACAGATAAAAAAACTACTAATCACAGCGCAACCATAGGAACACATGCAATGACTACATTTCAATTGCAATGATTAGGCGTAATGCGTAGGAACAAAGAACACCCGAAAAGGATAAACCCACATACCACGTGTAACGTACAAACCACGCACGTGCGTAAAATACGTGGGTGTACCCACAAAAACAAACCACAGCTCAATCTGGAACGCATACAATGCGTTCCCTACATTGGCGATACGCAAAACCAACGTGAAACGTTGAAAAAACGTAAAGGCGGACACGGGTTGACGTGTCCGCCCAACAAAAACAAACAAAACCTCTAACTCTTACCCGTACGTTCAACGGTGATGACACCGCTGACCTTGTTTAGCTTTTGCATTATAGACTTAAGCTGTTCGGTGTCGGGAATGCTAATGGTTACGACTATGATAGCATTGCCGTTTTTAAGCTCTCGGGCGTTCATCTCGTTAATAGGAACGTGACAGCCCGATAGTACCGTTCCAACCTCGACTAGAAGATTATAGCGGTTGGTGGCAACAATCTCAAGTGTCGCCTTAAACTTAGTTACAACGGTGCGGCTAGACCACTTTACATCGATAAACCGCTGTTCGTGCTCAGCGGAGCTGTAGAGCGCTATCATGTTAGAGCAGTCCCGCTTGTGTACCGAAACCCCATGCCCCCTCGTGATGTATCCCACAATCTCATCCCCAAGGACTGGACTGCAACAGCGGGATAGCTTGACATCACAGTTAGGGATACCCGCTACCTCTACAATGCTCGTGGACTTTGACTCTGTTTGTACTATCTTAATCGGCTCGATAACCTCCACCGCAGGACGTATCAGCTTTTGACACTCCTCCTTGATACGCGGCATAATCTTGTTTAGTATTACCCCGCCGTATCCAATCGCCGCATAGAAATCATCGATGGTTTCATAATGCTGTCGTTTTGCAAGACTTTTAATGTATCCTTCATATTGGTCATCCAAAAAGTTAATCCCGTGCTTTTTAAACTCTCGCTCTAGCTCCTGCTTGCCGTTTGCGACATTCTCCTCACGGCGCTCCTTCTTAAACCATGCCCTAATCTTGCTCCTCGCCTCGCTGGTCTTGGCTATATTTATCCATTCACGGTTTGGGCTGTGATTAATGGACTTTGTGGTGATAATCTCGATTATGTTCCCTGTCTTTATCTTGGTGTCAAGGCTTACAATACGTGAGTTTATCTTAGCACCTATCATGCGGTTTCCTACCTGACCATGGATGGAGTAGGCAAAGTCCACCACCGTTGAACCCATAGGCAGACACTTTACATCCCCCTTTGGGGTAAACGCATATACCTCGTCGGCGGTAAGGTCGGTCTTGATGGTCTTGATTAGATCCTCCGCACCCTCGGACTCCTGCTGATTTTTAATAATCTGGCGAACCCACGCTAGGGTCTGCTCCAGCTTATCCTTCTTCTCAATACCCGCCTTGTACTTCCAGTGGGCGGCGATACCATATTCGGCGGTGTAGTGCATAGACTGGGTGCGGATCTGCACCTCAAATGGGATACCGTCCTTGCTGATAACGGTGGTGTGAAGCGACTGGTAGCCGTTAGGTTTTGGGGTGGATACATAATCCTTAAACCGATTCGGGATTGGGGTGAACATGTCATGGATTATCCCCAAAACATTATAACAGTCAAAATCATTCGCTACCACCACCCGCACCGCAAAGATATCATAAACCTCGTCAAAGCTTTTCCCGCTCATGTACACCTTGCGGTAGATTCCGTATAAGCTTTTTATCCTGCCGTCGATATGCACGATAATCTGATGGAGTGCTAGCCGCTCGATTATCCTTGCTTGGATAGATTTGATAAACTCCTCACGGTCGTTCTTCTTCATCGCAAGGGTCTTTTCAATCTCGCTCGCCGCTATAGGGTCAAGGTAGTGGAGTGCAAGATCCTCTAGCTCCTCCTTCACATTGGTCATCCCAAGACGGTGGGCGATAGGTGCATACACCTCCATAACCTCTAGCGATTTAAACCGCCGCTTCTTCTCGGGCATGCAGTCCATGGTTCGCATGTTGTGAAGCCTATCAGCCAGCTTTATGATAACTACCCGAATATCCTCCGACATAGCAAACAGCATCTTGCGGACATTCTCGGTCTGCTGTTCCTCCTTTGTGGATAGAGAGATCTGCCCTAGCTTTGTAACCCCGTCCACCAGATTTGCGATGGAAGAGTTAAAGCTTTTCTCAATCATAGTGCAGGTGCATTCGGTGTCCTCCACCACGTCATGCAGTAACCCCGCACAGAGGGTGTCGGTGTCCATCCCAAACTCTAATAGGATGTTACAAACCTGCACGGGATGGGTTATATAACTCTCCCCCGATACCCGAAACTGATTAGCATGGTACTCAAGCGCAAACTCATATGCCTTTCGCACCAAATCAACATCAATGTTTCGACCTGATTCCTTAATGCTCTTTACAATATCATCAATCGTTACGTTAGTAGCGTTAGTAGCGTTAGTTGTATTCCTACCCATAAAACCTCCCGATATTCTGCTTTTTTTGAGCAACCTCTGCCCGATAAGAGATGGTAACACACTATGTATAATCACAGCTTAGCCTTGCAACGCATACAATGCGTTCCCTACATGGCAAACCAAAACCAAAGTTAAACGTAGAAGCCTATTTATTATCAATCGCAAAATGCCTGTATATCTTCGACCGCTCAAGGTCGGTCTTAACGGTTTGGTCTATAGTAAAACCGTAGCCGTTATTGTTTAGGGATAATATCTTAAGCTCGGTGAAGATATCCAGTATAATCCGATATTTGCAGTAGTTTACCCCACTTTTAAAGAGCGGCAGATAAAGCTCATCCATATCGGGATTTTTGTTAGCCGCAGTTACACTGGTAAGATACCGAAATACCGCCCTGCACTCCTGCTTAGTCGGGATACAGCGCTGTAGCACCGCTTCGGGCAGTGGTTCTCTACGCTTTAGCTTTTCGTAGTAAAGCCTTGCGGTGGTAATCTTTTTATCTGAGTCAGCCACCCCGCATGCTCGAAGATCGATAACCTTTGCACAGAGTGAGCGGTTGCCGTTGTACTCGCTTATATCCACCGTGCAGATAACATCCACACTATCCCCCTCGCTGTAGATAAGCCTGTCAAAGCTTACCCCAAAGAACAGTGCGGTCATCCTCTCCTGCCCGACCTGTAGCATTAACCGCTGGTGCTTATCCTGTGATAACGGTGTGATTCCTAGAATCCTTGCACCACGTATAACAAACACAGGCGGGTCGTTCTTCTGTCCAAACGGCTCTAAAAGTGATAACTGCTCAAACTGTTCTAGCTGTAACATCCTGCTTGAAAGCTCTAAATCAGCATAGATTGTCGGGTAAGGCATTATATCATAATGAAGCGACAAAAACTCCTCAATCCTGCTTATAAATGCAGGTACATCCTCTTTTCTAAGGCTAAACCCGCCCGCCGCCGTGTGCCCGCCATACCGAAGCAGTATATCGCTACAGCTTGATAACAGCTCGTATATCGACACGTTGTCGCTGTCAGTATCAAGGTTTAACCCCCTAGCTGAACCAACCACAATCCCCTCATCCTCACACATTAGAAATGTAGGCTTGCCGTACCGCTGTACAACCCTCGCCGCCACAATCCCAATAACCCCGTGGTGCCAGCCTTCACCAAAGAAGCAGACACTACGGCTATGGATAATCCGTGGGTTTTTGGCTATCATCCCGTCGATGTCGTCAAGCACCCTTCGCTCGGTTTCTTGACGTAGTATATTCAGTTCATTTATCTTGGTTGCATATCCCAAAGCCTTGTCGGGATCTTCGGCTAACAGTAGCTTTACCGACAGACTGGCACTCCCCATCCGCCCCGAAGCGTTAATCCGTGGAGCAACCATGTAGGCGACGGAACGTGAGTCAAGCGACCCCTTTACCCCCGCTACCTCGGTCAGAGCCTTAACACCCAGACTACTGCTATTATTTAGTAGCTTTAACCCATATGTCACAATTATACGGTTTTCGCCGGTAAGCGGCACAATATCCGCTATAGTACCCACCGCGGCGATATCCGCAAACTGCTCTAGAGTGGTTTCATACATCCCGCCCTCTAAAGCCGCAACCAGCTTAAAGACAACCCCAACCCCCGCAAGCGGCTTGTATCGGCTCTTGCAGTCTACCCTATGAGGGTTTATTACCGCTACCGCCGTAGGAAGCCTGTCCGCCGCCTGCTCTAGAGCGTTGTCGTCTTGGGAAGGTGTCGGCTTGTGATGGTCGGTTACAATGAGCTCCATCCCCAGTTCCTTTATATAAACGCTCTCAGCTATAGCGTTTATGCCGTTGTCCACCGTGATGATAAGCCTTACACCCTGCTCGCTAAGCTTTTTTATTGCAGACCTGTTCATCCCGTACCCCTCGCCAAACCTGCTGGGGATATAGTAGGTCACATTCGCCCCGATCGACCGAAGATAGCTGTATAACAGCACCGTCGAGGTAACCCCGTCGCAGTCGTAGTCGCCATACACTGCAATAGATTCACCGTCATTCACTGCCTTGTTAATCCGATTAACCGCCAGATCCATATCACAAAGGACAAACGGATCTTCCAGTCCCTCAAAAAGCTGATAATCCTCATCATCGGAATAACCTAAAAACTCAGCCGCTGTTTCAAGGTCATACCCTCGGTTAGCAAGCAGTGTAGCGGCAAGCTCATGCAGTGAAAACCGCTTTGCAATCTGGCTTGCAACTGCCTTTGTCCTGTTAGTTGCTCCCGCTCTGACAACCCAACGTTTAATCATAATAAGCCCCATTTCCAGTGTCAATCTTTAATGCGAGTTGTGTCTAGGGTTTTTATAATATGCACTTTGACCTTATCTGGTAAAAATAAATTTAACAAACAATAGCCAAAAAGCTATATAACCCCAGATATTCTATCTGCAAACTCAAAATTTTAGTGTATAAACATATGGAACGCATAATATGCGTTCCGAGTCTGTTGAATATTAACTGGGCAGCAAATACATAAATATTGTTTTGCTGATCCCACAACCGCTATGTTGTTAAGTTAAAAACGTAACGGTTGATTGCCCAGTTAATATGAAAATCTAGTGGTTTGTACAGTAATCCGGTATAAACGAGTTTTTGTAGTAACCAATCTTGGTGGAAGGACACCTTCCGTTAGCAAGCTTTCCGCTGTAGGTGCAGTAGGAAGCTTGGGTTACATTGTCGTCCGGAATATCAAAATCGATAACAGGCAGACCCTTGTGAACATCATTCATGATCTTTGCCCATGCCCTAATCTGTGACGCATCGTTTGGTAGCGGCTTTTGCTTGTCGTAGCCGTACCAGATACCCGCTACATAGTAAGGGGAAAGTCCAACGAAGGAAAGGTCGTTTCTGTCATCAGAGGTACCGGTTTTACCTACAGTCGGCATGCCGTTAGCAAGCTTTGCCTCCACCCCCGAAGCTCCCATGGTGTTAACAACCTGCCATAGCGCCTTGTTCATAACATATGAGGTTTCGGTGCTGATAACCTGTTTTGGATTTTTATTCTTTTGAAGGATAACCTTACCCGCAGTGTTTACCACCTTTGTATAGGTAGTAGGCTTGTTGTAGTAACCGCCGTTGCCAAATATCTGGTACGCCGCAGTAAGCTCATGAAGCTTAAAGCCCTTACTTAACGAAGCGATAGACATAGGTGCAAGGTTTATATCGTTTGTGTGACCTGTGGTTACAAGGGTGGAGATACCTAGCTTGTTTTGCAGAAAATCTACGCTAAAGCGTGGGGTCATCTGCTTACTTAGCCGTACTGGGATGGTATTCTTAGATACACGAATCGCATCGATTATCGTCATCGGCCCTTGAAACTGCTTGTTGTAGTTGTTTGGCCAGTTAGGCCCCGCACTCGCATTGGTTAGGTTAATTACCGGAGCATCATCCATTATATACGACCAGTAGATTATATCCTGCTCGAAAGCGGGCGCATAGATGGATAGCGGTTTTATGGTAGAACCAGGAGATCTGGTAGACTGGGTAGCACGGCTAAACACCCTGTCCCCTGTCTTAGCGCCAATTCCGCCGACAAGAGCTTTAATGTTTCCATCATGATCCATAATAACCATAGCGGACTGGTGGTCGTAACCCGGATTATAGCCATAAAGTCTAGAGATATCCGCATAGTACCAGTCAAGACGACCTTGAACCTTCTGGTCTAGTGTTGAGTAAATTTTAAATCCGCCGTTGTATAGCTGTTGCTTTGCGTACTCATATGAGTAGGCATAAGCGTCCATTAGATCGGTGATAACATCCTCGATAAGGGCGTCAACAAAGTAGCTTTGGAACTGCCTTTGTGTAAGATCTCCCTCCTGTGTGGTCTGCTTGGAGTAAACGACAATCTTTTCCTTCATCGCCTTGTCGTACTCCTTTTGAGAGATAGCACCACTGTCTAACATAGCTTGAAGGGTATAGGTACGACGCTCTGCGTTCGCCTTTGGGTCTTTTTTAATGTTAATCGATTCAGGTGCTTGGATTGCCGCCGCTAGTGCCGCCGCCTCCGCTACCGTTATCTTAGAAACATCCTTGTTGTAGTAGTACTTCGAGGCAGACTGTATCCCATGGATGTTGTTACCAAAGTTAATGTAGTTAATATATGCCGATAGAATCTGGCGCTTTGTAAAGTTACGCTCTAGGTTCATCGCCGCTACAATCTCGTTTATCTTAACCTCGATAGAACGTTCAAAGAAGTCGCCGTTAATGTTTTTAATAAGCTGTTGGGTAATGGTCGAACCACCTGCACGGATGTCGTAAACGTTTACAAAAAGGTTTGCAAAGGACGCTATGGTACGCTTCCAGTCTACCCCTTCATGGTCGTAAAACCGTTTATCCTCGGTGTAAACCACCGCATCAAGCACATGCTGTGGCACCTGATCAATCTCCACCCATTCGCGGTTTTCGGAGTTTTTAAGCTGCTCAATCTGACGATACTTTCCTTCTGTGTTCTTAGCGTAGATAAAGGAGGAGTAGCTAAGGTCGAGGGTGGTGATATCAATCAGAGTTTCACCATCAACCACCTTCATTACATAGATGGTTATAGCGGAGAATACGATACATCCTGTAATTAAAAGGATAAGCAAAAGCGCTAGTATAAAGTTAAAAACACCCTTAACCGATGTACCCAAAACCCCCGCCGCTGTCTTTGCCACCTTTTTACCTGTGGTCTGCTTTACATGGGTGCGAACCACCCTAGGCGACGATTTCGACCGTCCCCCGCGAACTACGGTTTTCCCGCTACTCGAGCCGGTTTTGGTTGTACTGCTGTTTGTAGGGGGTGATCCATAACTGCTATAACTGCTTTGTTGGTTACCGCTTACAGTTTTGTTTTGTGAGCTCGGCGCCCCGCCCCTAACAACCCTTTTTTTATTTTGATCGCTCATATATATTAAGTCCTCCTATTGCACCACAGTAGCAAACCTTCGTCGTCTGCCCGCTTGTGTGCATCTTGACTGTAATCTCATTATCTCAAAAATCTACCGTAAAGCTGTAGAGTGATAGTCTATATAGTAAAATAATTCGTAATATTGCATAGTTTATGCATTTTAGTCCAAAATAATATAAAATATATAAAATTAAGAAAGGAGCATAGCGTGAAAGCTCCTTTCACGCAACTATCTGTGCCAAATAGCACAAGGAATGGAGGTTAAAATGTCTAAATCATTATACCGTAAAATGCTTGTTGTAATCGCGGTAAGCTTTATGCTAATCGCCTATATCTCTATCGATACCGTCTGGAAGGAAAAAAATCAAGGACAAACCACCACCACAAACTCCCCTGCTATAGTAGATAACAATGGTGTTAGCTCGGGCAAATATCTGCTAAAAGCGCTAGACAACAAGATCGCTGTCTACCAACAGGATATCGAAAACCCGATTAGAATCGTAGATGTGTCGATAACCACCCTCCCCGAATACGATCAGCAGTCCATGCAGATCGGTATCTACGTTAAGGACGACGAGGCACTTGACCGAATACTAGAGGATCTTGACAGCTAGTCTAATAGCAAGTCTTAAAAAAATCAGTCTTAACAACCAGTAAATAATCAGCCTTGTCAGCTAGTCTTGAAAATTCTCCGTGACAGCCAGTCTTTACAGTGTTACCTAAGCCGTCTGTAAATCCATTCTGCAATCAAGCTAAACAGATTTACTGAAAAGACTTAAAAACCACCCTTGACATAACCTTAACGAACACCCCCGCCAGACCTCGTTTGTAGTTATAGTCTGAACAGGAGGCATTAATGGACAGTCTAAGCAGATGATTTTACAGACTATCTGCATACTAAAACTCAAAATTCAACTGAAAATCCAATACCCCGAACGGCAACCCCCGCAGACACACCGATTAGATCGGATGGGTCAGGATGGTATCAAATATTACAGAATATGCCGCTTTGTTTAGGTGTAACCCATCGCCTGAATCGTATAGCGCATTAAGTCCATTGTTACCATCCTTGACCCCGCTTGCGGTGTCAAGGTAGTATACCCCCTGCTCCTTCGCTAAGGATAGGAGTCTGCCGTTGTACTCATCGATTAAGCTGTTTGTTATGGTAGGCTCAATCTGCTCAAAGGTGCGAGATACCGGAAGGATAGAGGTTATAACGATCTTAGCGTTCGGAAGCGTAGACCGAACATCCTGTATCATACCGACGTACTCACTAAAAAATTCCTCGGTGGTAAGCCACCCAATGCCATTTATCCCAAACCCGATGTAAACCTTGTTTGGGTTTTGGTTTAACAGCGCTTGACTAATGGTGTAGTAGTTAACACCGTCAACGCTGATGTATGCTTTTGTCCGTGCGGACTGGTGGTTTAACCCATCCTCCGCAAATACCTGTACCGGTGGGAAAAGTCCGTACACCGCCATAGCGTTGGTACGTGAATCCCCTATAAAAACGGTATCGTCAAGGTAGGAAAAATCCATCCTCTCCCCCGATGTAAGCTGTGTGTTATCCTTTTCTATTATCGCTGTAATTTTACTGCTACTCTTAACATCAGCGCTTTCATTTACGAATATGCCCTCTACAATCTGTGTTATGCTCTTAGCCATCTCGCCGTTTTTGTCTAGCTTGAACAGGATGAGCGTTACCGCAACCGATACAAAGATAATAGCAAAAAGCAAAGAAATCATTACCCTTCGTGCCAGTAAAACCCCTCCCTTAAACTACGATTAGATGTCCTCGTTAACGTCTATGTAACATCTGCACTACTATACATTATACCAAACTACGGATAAAAAATCAAGTAATATCAAAATAATTTACATTTAACTATAGTATCATACCAATCAAACGCTACATAACATAATAGAATAATTGCCACCGCAGATATCTATCACAAATACCATTTTGTGTAAAAAACAAGGATGAAGATTATCTTTTTCCATCTAATATAGTAATGCTCCTCACCCTTATTCAATGCCTACCTGATTAAAACCGTAACATAGTCGTTTACCCCTTCTACCAGCACATCTTCCCTGTAAAGATATAGCTGTAACGGATAGCCTATATCTGCATATAATATACCATTAGGCGAAAGCTAATACCGCATAACTGTTAGCCTTTCACTCTATCTATCAGCAGTTTGAAGTATACATAAAGTCAAATTGCAATAAAACCAATTGGAGGTGAAATCCCACGTGTAAGCAAAAAAAAATCGCAATCTGCTGTATAAGCGTTGGTGTACTCCTATTGCTACTGGTAATATTCTCATATAGGGTTCTATTACTTATAGGTGGGGTATTTCTAATTATTGCCGGTTTTTATCTATTCCGAAGATAGGAGGTAACATTTTGAAGATAGTCGTTGTAAAAAGTCCTAAGTTTTTGTCAGGTCTAATAAAGATGATCTTTAAGATTAAGTAAACTTAATCTTTTGATTAA
>CAZAOY010000059.1:0-2477 GCA_964486925.1 uncultured Oscillospiraceae bacterium | reverse complement strand
GATTAAGTAAACTTAATCTTTTGATTAAATAAGCCTAATCTTTAACATTAAGTAAACTTAATCTTTTGATTAAATAAGCCTAATCTTTTGATTAAGTAAACCTAATCTTTTGATTAAATAAATCTTCTGATTAACACATCTTTCAAGATCAAACATTACATAACCTGACAAAATACTACAAGTATTTCTCCATCCTTATATCATCATACCACTCACCATTGCAGTAGACAAAGTGTTTGTTTACTGCAATCTTTTTGTACCCCATCTTTTCGTAAAGACGTTTTCCCGCCTCGTTAAAGGAGAAAACCCCAAGCTCCATCCGCTTAATGCTATGTACTCGGCAAAAGCCTTCGATATACTCCATAACCTGCTTACCAATCCCCCTACCACGATAGTCAGGGTGACCTATGCAGATCCCAAGCCAAGCGCTGTACTCCTTATCCCCCGCAAAAAGCGGGAAACAAAAATCCACGCTAACGTTACCAATCGGGGTTATATCGTCGTATATCATAAACAGTATCTTTGTCTTGTTCTTAACGTATCCCTCAAACAGCGCGTCCGCCGTAACCGGCTCTAGTGGCCCTTCCTTCTGGTTTGGGCGAAGAAATTTCGCAATCTCCATATCGTTGTCCCAGCGCTCGATAATGGAAAATACCTCTCTGTCGTCCTTCTCAACAATCTCATATCTAAGCAAAATAACACCCCTCATCCGCCATGCTTCCTACAAGTCTATAGCAAACCCCTGCATAACCATAATAACCCTCTACGCAGTACGCTACCCTCACCATACCCACACAGCTAATCTCACCCATCATTATATCAATAAAATCTCTTTCTAAAACAAAACGTCCACCAACGACAAAACACGGTTCGCATAAAATGCGAACCCTACATGTAATCAGAATCTGTACGCTCAACCCGCCGTAGTGAACGCATTGCATGCGTCCCTTAATCAAATTATTCCTTAATCAAACCGAACCTTTATGAAACCATCCCATCAAACCATCCACCGAAACAACCGCAACATATCCTACTAAAACAGCTCCTCCTCTAGATTACAAAGCCGCTTTAGCTTTCGGCTAAGGGTGGAACGGCTAATGGGCGCACTAAACAAACCACACATCTCGCTAAGGGACATGTGCGGGTTCTCTAGCCGTACCCTTGCAATCTCTCTAAGCTCTTGTGGTATGCTAAGCTCACCATGCGCCTCGATAAAACGGTTTATGCAGTTTATCTGGTCAACCGCCGCCCTTATAGTCTTGTCAACGTTTGCGTTCTCGCAGTTTAGCGCACGGTTAACGTTGTTTCGCAGTTCCTTCTCAATCTTTAGGTTCATAAGATCAAAGGAGGATTGCACCGCCCCCATAAGGGTAAGAATCCCCTCTATCTTTTCGCTGTTTTTATAGTATAGCACTACATCCGTCCGCCGTTTTATCTCATGAGGCTTTAGCTTTAGCATGGTAAGCACCCGCTTTAGCACATCAGCCGAACCCTCATTGGTAAAGGCAAACTCAAGATGGTACTCTTTTTTTGGATCAACCACCGTGCCCGCAATCAAAAACGCACCCACCACAAAAGCCTTAGCGCAACATCTTTCCTTTAGTACCCGCCTTGTTACAGCGTCATACTGCTCGTTAATGTAGGACAAAACCATGTCCTTGTCCTGCTCATCCTCCATTAACACGGTGTAAAGCTTTCGTTTTGCGGTTTCGCTCTTAATCGGGGAGATTACCGACACGCTCGCCCCCGTAAGCTCGGCGACAGCGTTAGCAAAAAGGTGCGCGACCAACCTATTCTCGGTATGAAAGGAGATGGTATCCTTAACATACCCACGTGAAAAGAGCAGTATGCTAAACACCAGTGACTGCAAACAGCAGACCTGATCGTTTATATTTTCACATACTTGGCTCTTTACCTGTTGAGAAAAGGTCAAACCCCACACCCCCATATCATCTACTTTATGCTATATAAACTAAACAATATACTAATTGTATAATCAATCCGCATAATTACCCCAATTATCCAAAACGCACTACCAAAACAGCTTGCCAAAGCATACCCTAGGTTGTACTACTAAAATAAGTAATCCTCAAAACGTGACCCCGCTTAAAAGTATTACATTAAAGCAACCCTCTCAAAGAAGCCACAACTAAATGTATACACCCAAAGAAGCTATCCCTCAAGGACATCACCTCAAGGATGTTACCCCTCAAAAGTAACCACCTCAAGATGTCACCCTTAAGATGTAACCACCCAACGATGTCACCCCTCAAAAGTAACCACCCCAAAGACGTCACCCCTAAGATGTAACTACCCAACGATGTCACCCCTCAAAAGTAATCACCCCAAAGATGTCACCGCTAAGATGTAACCACCCAACGATGTCACCCCTCAAAAGTAATCACCCCAAAGATGTCACCGCTAAGATGTAACCACCCAACGATGTCACCCCTCAAAAGTAACCACCCCAAAGATGT
>CAZAOY010000058.1:0-15778 GCA_964486925.1 uncultured Oscillospiraceae bacterium | reverse complement strand
TTCGTTATACTACGATTTCCGCTTACATTCTTTCATTTTTACTTAACAGTGCCTAAAATTTATAAACACTAATCAGCAATATCCAAAAAAATCGTACAAACCCGATAATTATAGGTGTTGCACGATTTTTTTTATAGTCTATATTGCGTAGTAGTATTGTCTACTATAATACTATGTTATGTGAAAACCTTTTAGTACACTATTTGCAAGCTTCTGAAACTGCAACAGCACAAGCAACGGTAGCACCAACCATAGGGTTGTTACCCATACCGATTAGTCCCATCATCTCAACGTGAGCCGGAACAGAAGAAGATCCTGCAAATTGTGCATCACCATGCATACGACCCATAGTATCGGTTAGACCGTATGAAGCAGGCCCTGCCGCCATGTTGTCAGGGTGAAGGGTACGTCCAGTACCACCACCGGAAGCAACAGAGAAGTATCTAACGCCGTTTTCCATAGCCCATTTCTTGTATGTACCAGCAACAGGATGTTGGAAACGGGTAGGGTTAGTTGAGTTACCTGTAATAGAAACGTCAACACCTTCCATCTTCATGATAGCAACGCCTTCTAGAACGTCGTTAGCACCAAATACTCTAACAGCCGCTTTTTCGCCTTCAGAGAAAGGCACTTCTCTTATTACCTTTAGTTCACCGGTTCCAAAATCAAAATCGGTTTCAACATAGGTAAAGCCGTTAACTCTAGAGATAATGTAAGCCGCATCTTTACCAAGACCGTTTAGGATAACCCTTAGAGGTTCTTTTCTAGCCTTGTTAGCGGTTTTAGCGATACCGATAGCACCTTCAGCCGCCGCAAATGATTCGTGTCCTGCTAGGAAAGCAAAACATTTAGTTTCTTCCTTTAGAAGCATTGAGCCTAGGTTACCGTGTCCGATACCAACTTCACGTTGTTCAGCAACAGAGCCAGGGATACAGAATGCTTGAAGTCCTAAGCCGATAGAAACAGCCGCGTCAGACGCAACCTTATCATCGTTCTTAAGAGCGATAGCAGTACCTAGTGTATATGCCCAAACAGCATTTTCAAATGCGATTGGTTGGATTCCTTTTACTATTTCTTCAACGTTAATCCCTTTATCGGTACAAAAATCTCTAGCAGCATCTAAGGATTCAAATCCGTACTTTGCTAAACATTTTTCGATTTTGGGCATTCTTCTTTCTTTACTTTCAAATTGTGCCATTTTAACTACCTCCTTATTTGTTATTTATTACTCTTCACGAGGATCGATGTATCTATCAGCTTCATCATAACGACCGTATGTGCTGATATTCTTTTCATAGGCTGTAGTAGGCTCGGTGCCGTGTCTGATATCTTCAAGCATCTTACCAACTCTAACAAATTTGTAACCGATAGCTTCGCCATTCTTGTCAACAGCTACGTTTAGTATGTATCCTTCAGACATTTCAAGGTATCTAACACCCTTAATTTTAGTAGAGAATATAGTACCAACCTGTGAACGAAGTCCTTTACCAAGATCTTCAAGTCCAGCACCGATTGGTAAGCCGCCCTCGGAGAAAGCAGTTTGGGTTCTACCGTAAGCTAATTGCTTGAAAATCTCTCTCATAGCAACGTTTATAGCATCACAAACAAGGTCGGTGTTTAAAGCTTCAAGTAAAGTTTTTCCTGGAAGGATCTCTCCTGCCATAGCCGCAGAGTGGGTCATACCAGAACAACCAATGGTTTCAACTAGAGCTTCCTCAATAATTCCGTCCTTTACATTTAGAGTTAGTTTGCAAGCACCTTGTTGTGGCGCACACCAACCAACACCATGAGATAGTCCTGAAATATCTGTAATTTGGTATGATTTTACCCATCTTCCTTCTTCCGGAATTGGGGCAGGTCCATGATGTGGTCCTTTAGTAAGGGTACACATTCTCTCAACTTCATGAGAATAATTCATATTACTACTCCTTTCGGCAGGGTTTCCCTGCTGCTTAATTAAACTTTATGTGTTTTTACACTGCAATCACATAGACTATAGATATCACCTTGTCCATATGAAACATACGAAATTCACGGACAAAACCCTAGCTACACAACAAAATAGCAAGAGCTTGGCAATATTAATAGCCTTTACCGCTTTGAGTTTGGGTAAAAAAAGCATAACCAGTAACGATAATGCTTAGCACACATCTATATTATAAAGGTTTTTTATGAATAAATCAAGTGTAAATTTAACTTTTTGTAAAATTTATAATGTTTAAGCGTTTTGCACAAAATTTCTAATAGCATTTAGCCAAAAAACTAATATAAAAATTGAATATATTAATTTGTTAACATAAAAGACTTGCAAAATTTTCAAAACAATATTATAATATATGTAGGTTTATTACACTGCAGTAAAACAATCGGCTTTAAAAATTGTTAAGGCTTTGAATAACAGTACTGTTTTTGTGAATGGTAACGATACTATAATGCTAATTAATAGACCTACTAACGGCGTGGCGGTTTGCTGTGCTTTGTATAAGGAGTTTTTTAATGAAATTACTAGACAAAATCTTTGGCACATACAGTCAAAGAGAGTTAAAGACCTTAAACGTTATAAAGGATCAGGTACTAAGCCTTGAGCCTAAATATAAGGATATGTCGGACGGGCAGTTAAAATCTCAGACTAATGTGTTAAGGGAGCGGCTTAAAAACGGCGAAAACCTTGATAACATCCTTCCTGATGCATATGCAGTATGCCGTGAGGCGGCTTATAGGGTGCTTGGGAAGAAGGCGTTCCCTGTGCAGATTATAGGGGGAATTGTGCTTCATCAAGGACGTATTGCTGAGATGAAAACCGGTGAAGGTAAGACCATAACCGCAACGCTACCCGCATATCTAAATGCGCTTACAGGGAATGGAGTGCATGTAGTTACAGTAAATGACTACCTAGCAAAGTACCAGTCGGAGGAGATGGGTAAGGTTTATCGATTCCTAGGCTTGTCTGTAGGGATTATAATACACGATGTACATCCATCAATGCGGCAGGAGCAGTATAACTGTGATATCGTGTATGGTACTAACAACGAGTTTGGTTTTGACTACCTTAGAGATAACATGGTGACATATCTTAGTGAGAAGGTTTGCCGTGGATATAACTTTGCCATCGTGGATGAGGTTGACTCCATCCTAATCGATGAGGCGAGAACCCCGCTTATTATCTCTGGCCCTGGAGAAAAGGCGACAGACCTATATACACAGGTGGATAACTTTGCCAGAAGGCTACGTATCCACAAGGTGGTAGAGCTTGACGACAAGCAGTTAAATGACGATGTGGATGCCGATTACCTAGTGGACGAGAAGGCTAAGACCGTTACTCTGACCCCGCACGGTATTAAAAAGGCTGAGGAGCATTTTAATGTTGAAAACCTTGCTGATGTTGAAAACTCTACATTACAGCACCATATTAACCAAGCTATAAGAGCGTATGGGCTAATGCATAGAGATGTTGACTATGTGGTTAAGGACGGCGAGGTTATAATCGTTGACGAGTTTACCGGGCGTTTAATGATAGGACGTCGTTATAGTAACGGGCTTCATCAGGCAATTGAGGCTAAAGAAGGGGTAACGGTAGTACGTGAATCCCAGACCCTAGCTACCATTACCTTCCAAAACTTCTTTAGGCTTTATAAAAAGCTTTCGGGTATGACCGGTACAGCGTTAACCGAAGAGAGTGAATTTAGAGAGATCTACAAGCTTGATATTATCGAAGTTCCTACTAATAAGCCTTGTATCCGAAAGGATCATGATGATGTTGTGTACAAGACTGAAAAGGGTAAATTCAATGCGGTAATAGAGCAGATTATAAAGTGTCATGAGAAGGGTCAGCCGGTACTTGTAGGTACTGTATCAATCGATAAATCGGAGCTTCTTAGCCGTATGCTTAAGGCACGTGGTGTAAGACATGAGGTGCTTAATGCAAAGTTTCATGAAAAGGAAGCACATATCGTAGCACAGGCGGGTAAAAAAGGTGCGGTAACCATCGCTACCAACATGGCGGGACGTGGTACCGATATTATGCTAGGCGGTAACGCAGAGGCGCTAACTGTGGAGGCGATGATTAAAAAGGGATACTCACAGGAGCTAATCGATGAAGCGTCTAGCTACAGCGAGGTTACCGATGAGGAGATCCTAGCCGCAAGAGAGGTATATGGCAAGCTTTTAGCGGAGTTTAAAGAGAAGATTAAACCTGACGCACAGGTTGTATGCGAAACAGGCGGGTTATTTATTATAGGTACAGAACGCCACGAATCAAGACGTATCGATAACCAGTTAAGAGGACGTTCAGGACGTCAAGGTGACCCAGGGGAGAGCAAGTTTTTTATCTCGCTAGAGGATGATCTTATGAGATTGTTTAACGGCGATAAGATACAGTCTTTAATGAATGTACTAAAGGTTGATGAGGATCAGCCGATTGAGAACAAGATGCTTACAAACTCTATCGAGTCGGCACAGCGTAAGGTAGAGGGTAAGAACTTTGCAATTCGTAAAAACGTACTAAGCTTTGATGATGTTATGAACAACCAACGTGCTATTATCTACGGACAGCGTGATAAGGTGCTTAACAACGACGATATAAAAGAGTACGTTATTAAGATGATTAAGGATAACATCGCTTCTACAGTAAATTCGTATCTACTGGATGATGAGGTGCATGACAACTGGAATGTTGCGGGACTTAGAGCGCATTATCTTGGGGTATTAACCAAAGAGGATGATTTTGTTTACACTATAAATGAACAGGCGGACATCGAAAAACAGGATATTATCGATGAGCTTATTAACCGTGCAATGACCCTATACGAAGAAAGGGAGAAGGTTGTACCAAGCGAAACTATGCGTGAGATCGAGAGGGTGGTACTGCTTAAGAATGTAGACCGCAACTGGATTGCGCATATCGACGAGATGGATGAGCTAAGACGTGGTATCTACCTTCGTGCGTATGGTCAAAGAGATCCTATCACCGAGTTTAGGATTGAAGGCTTTGAGATGTTTGACCGTATGATTCAAGAGATTCAAGAAGAAACGGTGCGTGTACTTCTATCTATGCGGATAAAGGTTGAGCAACCCGAGGTTCGCAGAGAACAGGTTGCAGTAGCACGTGACGAATCCCACGGTGAGCAGGAAAAGGTTGTTAGGCGTGTACCTGTACGTAAACAGAATGTAGGCAGAAACGACCCATGCCCATGCGGTAGCGGTAAGAAGTATAAGAAGTGCTGTGGGGGTTAATGGTTAGATTTTAGTAGCTTAGCTTAGGAGGTAGTTACTTGAATACAGAAATTATATTTAATGTAGTTTTATCAAATGAAGGCGGATACGAAGCACAAGCGATAGGTTATTCAATCTTTACCGAGTGTGAGGAGTACGAGGAGTTACCAGATCTGCTTAGAGATGCGGTAAGATGTCACTTTGATGAGAAAGACATGCCAAAGTTAATAAGAATCCACTTTGTCAGAGATGAGGTAATGGCCGTATGAGGTTGCCACGCGATGTTAATGCCGCTAAATTAATAAAGATACTCTCTAAAAATTGGTATGTTGTTACAAGGCAAACAGGCAGTCATATAAGGCTAACGTCTCATCAGATAAAGGTGAAGAACACCATATAACAATTCCACACCATGACCCTATAAAGATAGGGACGCTTAACCATATCTTAAAGGATGTTTGTCAAAGGTTAGATATAGATATTAACGAGATTTTTAGCTAACCTTCAAGCATTAATCGTATAGCCCTTTAACTTTTTTATTATTTAGATATTCTGTAAAAAATCTGATATATGAGATTTTACGAATTTAAACGTTAAAAAGTTAAAATGTTATAAATCATACGAATATACAAAAACCTAATCGGTAACTTGTGTATAACACACAGAGTCAGTCGAGAGATCCTGACTATAAACAAAACTACGAAAAGGAAAAATTATGAAGATTAACACAAAGGCATTAACACAAACCGCTTTAATTGCGGCGATCTACGCAGCTTTATCATTCGCTATGTTCTTTATCTCATTTGGGGCGGTGCAGTACCGTGTGAGCGAGGCTTTAACGGTGCTACCGGTGTTTACGGTGGCGGCTATACCGGGGCTTACCTTAGGCTGTGCGCTCTCTAACCTTGTGGGGTACTTTATGGGGGTAAACCCGGCGGGGTTAATCGATGCGGTAGTTGGTTCTAGCGCAACCTTAGTAGCGGCGATTGTAAGCTTTTATGCAGGTAAGCTTAGTAAACGGTGGCTTAGGTATATATTAGTGCCGTTAGCACCCGTGCTTATAAATGCGGTGGTTATTGGGTACGAGATATCTATAGTGTTTATGGGAACTACCGAAATAAATGTAGTGCTTGTAAACTGCTTTAGCGTATTCATTGGTCAATTTGTGGTATGCTATGGTTTAGGGATCCCATTTATGAGGATGCTTGAAAAGAATAATATATATAGGAAGATATTTCACACTCGGCAGATTACGGAATAACATTTTAGCTAGATTAGAGTCTTTGAAGTAAATTAGACGTAAATATTACTAAGCCATCTAAAATAGAATTGGATTTAGTTAAAAGGTTTAAACTTTGAGTATATAAATTATTTTGAATGGAGGGTTAGGCATGAGAGGTATCTTAAGGTTTTTTACAACTATAGCGGCTATAAGCGTGTTCTTTTATGGGCTGGTAGTGCTAATTGATGCGGCTTATGAAAAGTACGGAAGAAACTATGTTGAGTAAGCGCAAGTAGCGTAAAGGTATCGCAGGAAGCGTGCAGAAAGCGTAGCTGAATAGCGGATCTAAATAACGCAGATACTGTAGGGACACGGTACGCCGTGTCCGCTACTGTGTATCTGCAATTATGTAATAGAAAAGGCATTAATATGTTTAATATAAAGTCAGACAAGGCAGAGGAGTTTATCTGCCATCAGGAGATACTAGATACAGTAGCCTATGCAAAGGCTAATAAAGATAATAAAGAGCTTATCGGTAGCATTATCGAGAAAGCCAGAGCCTGCAAGGGGCTCGATTACAAGGAGTCGGCAGTTTTACTTCAATGTGACGACAGCGAGCTGTTGTCACAGATATATAGCCTTGCCGCCCAGATAAAAGAGAAGATATATGGAAGACGGATAGTAATGTTCGCCCCGCTTTACCTTTCAAATTACTGCGTAAACGGATGTGTCTACTGTCCGTATCACCATCAGAATAAAACCATCTGCCGAAAGAAGTTAACCCAAGAGGAGATAACAAAAGAGGTTATCGCACTACAGGATCTAGGGCATAAGCGTCTGGCGCTAGAAACAGGGGAGGACCCAGTAAACTCTCCTATTGAGTATGTTATCGAGAGTATGAAAACCATCTATAGCATTAACCATAAAAACGGTGCAATCCGCAGGGTTAACGTTAATGTGGCGGCTACTACGGTGGAAAACTACAAAAAGCTAAAAGAAGCAGGGATCGGTACTTATATTTTATTCCAAGAAACATATGACAAATCAAACTATGAAAAGCTACATCCGACAGGCCCTAAGCATAACTATGCCTACCATACCGAAGCGATGGATAGGGCAATGCAGGGCGGGATTGATGATGTCGGGATAGGTGTACTATTCGGACTTACAAGCTACACCTATGATTTTACGGGACTTATGCTTCATGCTAAGCATTTAGAGGAGAAGTTTGGGGTAGGCCCGCATACCATAAGCGTTCCACGTATCCGTAGCGCAGATGATGTTAATCTGGATGAGTTTGACAATGCTATTACCGATGAGGTATTTAAAAAGATTGTTGCAATCCTTAGAATTAGCGTGCCATATGCGGGGATTATAGTCTCTACCCGTGAATCGGAGAAGGTAAGGGGCGAGGTATTAAAGCTTGGGGTATCACAGCTTAGCGGCGGGTCTAAGACTAGCGTTGGCGGGTATGATAAGGAGCAGGATACCGATACAGAGCAGTTTTCAATTGAGGACACTAGAACCCTTGACGAGATAGTAAACTGGCTGTTAAGGCTAGGGTATGTGCCATCCTTCTGTACCGCATGTTATCGTGAGGGGAGGACCGGGGATAGGTTTATGCAGTTAGCCAAGTCAGGACAGATAGCGAATGTATGTCAAGCAAACTCGTTAATGACCTTGAAGGAATACCTTACCGACTATGCGCCGGAGGATACAAGACAGATTGGACTTTCGGTTATAGAGCAGGAGCTAACCAAGATACCTCACAAAGAGGTGTTATCCAAGGCAACAAGGTATCTTGATTTAATAGAAGAAGGACAGCGTGATTTTAGATTTTAGATGAGGTAGAGATTTGAACCAGAAAGAATCATTAGGAAACAGAATCCATATTGGGATATTCGGCAGAACAAATACAGGAAAATCCTCGCTAATTAATGCGTTAACAGGACATAGTGTTGCAATCGTGTCAGACCAAGCGGGGACTACAACCGACCCTGTAAGCAAGTCAATTGAGATTCATCCGCTAGGCCCTTGTGTGATAATAGATACGGCTGGGTTTGATGATGATAATTCGTTAGGTGAACTTCGTGTCGAACGGACTAAGAAGGTTGCTGATAAAATTGACGTGGCTATTGTGATATTTAACGATAGCGATGATTTTGAATCGGAAGCAGGATGGGTTAAGCGGTTTAGGCAGGGTAACATACCGATAGTAGCGGTGATAAATAAATCCGATATACTAGGTCAGGACGTGGTATCCGACCTAGTAAAGCGGATAGATCAGGAGTTTAATCTAACTGCTGTGGTAGTTAGCGCTACCGCTAAGACTGGGATTAAAAGGGTTACTAGTGCTATTGCCGAGCTACTCCCCGAGGGTTTGACTACAAGAAAGATCGTCGCACACCTTGTGTCGGAGGGTGACACTGTAATGCTTGTTATGCCACAGGATATAGCCGCCCCTAAGGGTAGGCTTATCCTACCACAGGTGCAGACCACAAGAGAACTGCTTGACCACAAATGCGTCGTTATAAGCGTTACACAGGACAAGCTACAAGCGGCACTTGATTCCTTAAAATCCCCGCCAAAGCTTATAATAACCGATTCTCAGGTGTTCTCCTTAGTAAAGGAGTTAAAGCCTAAAGAGAGTAAGCTAACCTCATTTTCGGTGCTGTTTGCAGGATATAAGGGGGATGTAGAGGAGTTTATAAAGGGCGCTACAGCGCTAGACAGTCTAAAGTCGGGAGATAGGGTGCTAATTGCAGAAGCATGTACCCACACACCAACCGGTGAGGATATCGGCAGGGTGAAGATACCTAATCTGCTTAAAAAGCGTTATGGAGAGCTGTCAATCGATATAGTAAACGGTGCAGATTTTCCAGAGGATCTAACAGGATATAATCTAGTAATACACTGCGGTGCATGCATGTTTAACCGCCGTCATGTTCTAACACGTATTGAGCGTGCGAAGGAACAGGGTGTACCGATAAGCAACTACGGCATAGTCTTAGCCAAGCTTTCGGGTATTTTAGAGGATATTGTATATTAGTATATTAATTTGAAAGGATGTACATAGATGACCAATCAGTATCAAAGTCCATTTAGCTCAAGGTATGCAAGCGATGAGATGCAGTTTATCTTCTCATCAGACAACAAGTTTAGAACATGGAGAAGGCTTTGGGTTTCATTAGCAAAGGCACAGATGAAGCTAGGACTGCCTATAACACAAGAGCAGGTTGAGGAGCTAGAGGCACATGTAGAGGATATAAACTACGATGTTGCGGCTAAACGTGAGAAACAGGTTCGCCACGATGTTATGGCGCATGTATTCGCCTACGGCGAACAGTGCCCGAAAGCTAAAGGGATTATCCATCTAGGAGCAACCTCTTGCTACGTTGGGGACAACACCGATGTAATTGTGATGAAGCAGGCACTCGAGGTAACAAGAAGAAAGCTTGTAAATGTAATCGATATGCTAGCAACCTTTGCCGATAGGTACAAGGATATGCCGGCCCTTGCCTACACCCATCTTCAACCCGCACAGCTTACTACTGTAGGAAAGCGTGCGACCTTATGGGCGAATGAACTGCTGATGGATCTTAATGAGGTGGAGTACCGTATTGACAGCCTTAAGCTATTAGGCTCAAAGGGTACTACAGGAACACAGGCTAGCTTTATGGAGCTGTTTGAAGGGGATCACGATAAGATTAAACAGGTTGACCGATATATCTGTGAGGATATGGGATTTAGCGGGGTTGTACCTGTATCGGGCCAGACCTACTCACGTAAGGTTGACAGTGCGGTGTTAGCAACCCTTAGCGGAATTGCCCAGTCTTGCAGCAAATTCTCAAACGACCTTCGTATCCTTGCAAACTTTAAGGAGATGGAAGAACCGTTTGAAACTAACCAGATTGGCTCATCTGCGATGCCGTACAAGCGTAACCCTATGCGTAGTGAGCGTATCACTTCGATTGCACGGTACGTTATAATCGACAGCCTAAACCCAGCCTTCACCTCCGCTACACAGTGGTTTGAACGCACCCTTGACGACAGCGCAAACAAACGTATCGCTGTGGCAGAAGCATTTTTAGGGGTGGATTCCATCCTTAATATAATGCTGAATGTGTGCAATGGGCTAGTGGTATACCCTAAGGTTGTGGAATATCGGGTGCTAAAGGAGCTACCGTTTATGGCAACTGAAAATATAATGATGGCGGCGGTTAAAAAGGGTGGGGATAGACAGGAGCTTCATGAAAAGCTACGTACCCATTCTATAGCGGCGGCTAAGGTGGTTAAGGAGGAAGGTTTAGAGAATGATCTAATCGACCGTATACTGGCTGACGAATCCTTTAAGCTTACCAAAGAGGATATTAACGCTGTTCTAAAACCGATAAACTTTGTAGGACGCAGTGTTACACAGGTAACGGAGTTTATTGATGATTGTGTTAACCCAATACGTGCTAAATATAAAGACGATTTAGGGGAAAATGCAGAACTTTTTGTATAAATTTTAAATTAACCATTGACTTATTGTCAATAATATAATATAATATAGATTGACTGCCAAATCTTTGAATGGTAGATAAGGATTTATGGCAAAAATGCTTTTTGGAGGCTAAGACTATGAAACGAGTTGGAAAACCGGTCTTTTTCATAGTTGTTATACTGATATTTGCGTTTACAGCGTTATCTTTCTTTGGTATAACAACCCACTTTGGCGATAAAGCTACGGTGTATGTAAAGGGCTCAAAAGACATTCGTTGGGGTATTGATATTCGAGGCGGGGTAGACGTTACCTTCTCTGCGCCTGAAGGTATTAATGCTACAGACGACCAGATGAAAGCGGCTAGCGAGGTTATGAAGCAAAGGCTTGTTAGCTTAAACATTACCGACTATGAGGTATATGTTGATAACAGTAAGGATCGTGTAATTGTTAGATTCCCTTGGAAGGATGGGGAGGAAAACTTTGACCCGGCGGCGGCAATTGCGGAGCTTGGAGATACCGCGCTTTTAACCTTCAGAGAGGGTTATGATGTTAACGGTTCAGGGCTTCCTACCGGTGTAACCGAAAAAATTATCGTTGAGGGTAAAAACGTGGTTTCAGCCAAAGCGCTTTATGGGCCGCTTGATGAAACCAGTGGTAATCAGTGGTATGTTTCCCTTAAATTTGACAGCACAGGCGCAAAGCAGTTTGCAGAAGCGACTGGTAGGTTAGCAAAAGAAAAGGGGTCAATATCTATCTGGATGGATGAAACAGTTATCTCAAATCCATCGGTTAATTCGGCTATCCCTAACGGTGAGGCGACCATAAGCGGAAGCTTTACACAGGAAAGTGCGGAAGCACTAGCTAACAAAATCGAGGGCGGTGCGTTACCGTTTAAGCTAAAAACCGAAACCTACAGTGCCATCACCCCAACACTCGGTTCTGGGGCTAGGGATTCAATGGTACTTTCAGGGGTTATAGCTTTTATCCTAGTAGCGATATTTATCGTGTCTGTATATAGACTTCCTGGATTTATAGCGGTACTTGCTTTAGTTGGACAGGTTGGTGCGACTATCGCGGCTATTACAGGATTCTTTGATGGTATCAACAGCTTTACCCTTACCGTTCCTGGTATAGCGGGTATTATCCTTGGTATTGGTATGGGTGTTGACGCGAACATAATTACATCAGAGCGTATTAAGGAAGAGATTCGTTCGGGAAGATCGATTGACGGATCGATTCAGGTTGGTTTTGAAAGAGGATTTACCGCAATATTTGATGGTAACATTACCGTAATTATCATTGCTCTAATCCTAATGGGTGCTTTTGGTTCACCAAACTCAGTTCTTTCAAATATATTTACACCGATATTCTTTATGTTTGGACCATCCACACAGGGTGCTATCTACTCATTTGGTTACACCCTAATGGTGAGCGTTATCCTAAACTTTATCTTTGGGGTAACCTGTTCAAGACTAATGCTAAAATCTATCTCTAGGTTTAAGTATTTCCGTAATCCTAAGTTTTATGGAGGTGCAAAGTAATGTTTAAACGTGAATTTGACTTTATAGGTAACAGAAAGAAGTTTTATACAATTTCGTTAGCTATAATGGTTATCATACTGATTGCATCCTTTGTATTTGGGGTAAGGCTTGACATCCAGTTTAAGGGTGGTTCGATTATTAACTACTCCTATACCGGTGAGATCGATACTGCCGAGGTTAAGACTATCGCTTCTGATATCCTTAAAAAGCAGGTTAACGTTAACCACAAGGAAGGGTTTGGAGATCTGCCGAACAACTTTGATATAACCCTTACAGAGGATATCGGGGTTGAATCGGAGGATACCTCTGCTCTTACCTCAAAGCTTCAAGAGAAGTATGGTGATTCTATCACGCTACTATCGATTACAAACGTTGACCCTATTATCGGTAAAGAGTTTTTAGCAAAAAGCTTTGTTGCGGTTGCATTTTCAGCGTTAGTGCTAATTATATATATAGCGCTTCGATTTAAACGTATCAGCGGTTGGTCTGCTGGGGTTATGGCGGTTATAGCGCTTATCCATGATATTATAATGGTGTATGGTACATTTGTAATCTTTAGGTTACCGCTAGACTACAACTTTATCGCTGTACTGCTTACTATACTAGGTTACTCAATAAACGATACTATCGTTATCTACGACCGTATCAGAGAGAACCAAAGACACTTTGGCCAGACTATGACTGACTCAGAGATTGTAAATCATAGTATCAATCAGTCTATTACCCGTTCGGTTAACACCACAATTTCTACGGTTTTAGTAATGGTGGTTATCTGCATAGTATCAGTCTTTACAGGGGTTACATCGATAATAAGCTTTGCATTCCCTATGATAATTGGTATGATTTCCGGGGTATATTCTACAATCTTTATTGCAGGTCCTCTATGGGTAGACTGGCAACATCATAAAACCAAGAAAATTAAATAAAGATAAAATAATAAACTGTGGGTACTGACGTAATAAAGTTAGTGCCCACTATACTCATCTAATTATTATTATGTGAGATATCACTCACGTAACTCACATTGCCATCCTAAAAGGGTGGCTTAAATTACGTAAGTAGTCGATTACACATCTTTAAATGCTTAACGGTAGTCTTAGCATTTTGCCAATCGACTATATATTTATAATGGAGGAAACTTATATGAGCCTTTATCTTCAGGGTAACCGATACTGCAAAGTAATAAGGTATTATGCGTTGTTTCACAAATCCTACGATATGCAACCTCATAGCCATGATGGTTGTGAGATTATGTATGTAACAGGCGGGGAGTGTGTGGTAACGGCAGAAGGTGACAGCCATCGACTTCGAGAGGGGGATTTTATCTTTTTAGATGAGTATATTCCGCACAGTCTTTACGTTGACAGTGCGGTAGGGTGTCATATGCTAAATCTGGAGTTTTTATGTAGCAGTGAGGGTGGTAGGTTTACCGCTGATCTTGAGGAGGTCAAGGTAGCAGACATAGAGTTTATGAAGTTTATCAAGAGGGCAGATCGGGTAATCTGCACCTCGGACAACAGTGCGCTGGGACTTGCGGTAAAGGATATTATTCTAGAAGCTACAAAGCATTCTGTAGATACATATATGTCACAGCTGCTGTTAAAACGTATGCTTGTGGAGCTACCCAGATGTGTAGTTAAGCAAAGCCGTGGGTATAGCTATGTTAATACTGCATTTAAATATATACAGTCAAACTACTATGAGGATTTAACTGTGGTTATGATTGCAGATAAGGTTGGGATTAACAAATCCTACCTTCAAGAGCTGTTTCACGATCAGCTTAACTGCTCGGTAATGGAGTATGTAAATAAGGTGAGGCTTGACTACGCAAAACGACTTCTGATAAACACCGATAAGCCAGTTACCGATATTGGTTATGACATAGGGTTTAACAGTAGACAAAACTTTGCGTTAGCCTTTAAAAGAGCCTTTAAGGTAAGCCCAATGCAGTATCGCAAGCTTTACAGGAGGAACATCCTAGCTAAAACCGACGATCTAGTAGATTTAAGTGATAGATAGTATCAGATAATATATCAAATTAGATAAATATAAAACCACTTGACCTTTGGATTCATTGCAAATGGTCGAGTGGTTCTATATTTTATAGATTATTGGGTAATAAATTACCCAATAACTAGCGCTTTATGTGTTTTTTATAAAAATGCTATTGACTTTTATAAAGAAATCGACTATAATTATTACATAATAATCCATATTTAGACAAAATATGAGGTTTAGAGCGGTGTAAAATATGCAATGATACGGTTAATCTACAGAGCAAATACAAGGGGGTAGTTGTAGCAATGGTATATAATGCTCATATAAAATACAAGGATCAGCAGGATTATGGTGATAAAATTAGCCAAAGCTTAAAAGCTCATCTAATCAATACCGCTGAATATACGTCAACAAATCTAAAAGGTATTAATCTTAAACATACAGGGTATCTGGCGGGGATACTACATGATATGGGGAAATACACACAAAAATTTCAGGATTATCTGGAAGGTGCAGCTAGGGGCGAGAAGGTTAAGCGAGGAAGTGTTAATCACACCTTCTGTGGTGTAATATTTCTGTTTTCTAAGTTTTATAAAACTGGTGAGCAAAGCTTTGAAAATATCTGTGTAGAGGTTATCTCCCATGCAATAGGCTCACATCATGGACTATTTGACTGTATTAATGAGGATGGAGTGGATGGATTTTCACACAGAATTAATGAGGATAGGCAAAAACTCTGCTACAACGAAGCGATTGAAGGTTTTTTGGCAGAATGTAAGACACAACAGGAGATAGAGGCTTTATTTGAAATGTCGGTTGAGGAGATTAAAGTATTCTTAACCCTTGCGAGAAGCAACATAGATAATATGAGGTCATTTTACTTTATAATTGGACTACTGGTAAGGATTATAACCTCCGCTTTAATAGATGGTGACAGGCGCGACACTGCCGAGTTCATGCAGGATGTTAGCTATAACACACAGCCAGAAAACATGACACCGCTTTGGGAGCGGGAGCTTTTGGGGTTAGAGGATAAGCTTAATAGGCTGCCAAAGTCCGATAGTACGATAAATAATCTGAGGTGTAACATATCTGATAGGTGTAAGGAATTTGCATTAGGTAAAAGTGGTATATATCGCTTAACCGTTCCTACAGGGGGAGGAAAAACCTTATCATCGCTAAGATATGCGGTAGCACATGCTAAACAGTATAACAAAAAGCGGATATTCTTTGTAATTCCGTTACTAAGCGTGCTAGAGCAGAATGCACAGGTAATAGGGGATTATCTAACAGATAAGGAGATAATACTGGAGCACCACT
>CAZAOY010000057.1:3591-15859 GCA_964486925.1 uncultured Oscillospiraceae bacterium | reverse complement strand
TAGAGATGGGTAATGGGATATATGAGGGATATGTGGGTTATGGCAATAATGGGAATTAAATAATATAAATAAATTTCTGTTTACTTATGTAATTTTCAGCATAGTGGAAATGTCGTCTAATTGTAAAAACAAATTATTATTAGAAGTATGAAATGGAAAGTTCTTAATTAAGTAATAACTAGCTAAAGCAGTGTATTAATTTTGACATAACCTAATGGAGGTGCAGAATGAATAATTATCTTTCGGGGGATAAAAATCGAATATTTATCAATTCAAGAATAGGTTGCAGTTTAAAATGTACATATTGCTATTTACCGTTATTGAAACTTGAAGATACTGGCGCTAAAACAGCTGATGAAATTATTTCATTGGTTGAATTATTTGATGATTTTAGAAAAGGGATAGATGGTACTATTGTATCTTTGGGGTGTTATTCAGAATGTTGGGATAGTGCAAATAAAGAAACAACAAAAAAACTCATTGAGTTTTTTTTAAGACAAGGAAATCCTGTTCAATTGGCAACTAAAAAGCAAATATTCATATACGAATTAACTGATATTAAAAAAAATATTTTATGGAAAAATCAGTTTTCTATTTTTATTAGCATTCCGACAATAAGTTATCACTATGTTTTTGAAAATGGAACAACATCTGTGAAAGATCGAATGTTAAATTTTGAAATACAGAAAGTTTTAGATATTCCAATTATACTTTATATTAAGCCTGTATTAAACAATTTCACAATTAAAGATATAGACAAATATATACAATTAATAAAAGAATACAATATAACAAGTATAGTGATTGGTAGTCTATTTGAAATTGATTCTAAATCAAAAGAGTTAGCTCCTGTCGGAAACAAAAGGTTGTATTATTGTACAGAAAACACGGATGAAGAAATTATAATTGACCAATTGAGTAGATATTGCAACGTATATAAAAAAAGTAGTGATTATATATTAGAAAAAGTAAAAGAGAATGGAATAAGATAATATGTTAGATAAAATTGTTATAGGTATAATATTGGTAGCATCTTCTATTTCAACAATTATAATGTTTCTTGAATCATTAGGTTTCTTACCAAGCAAAGTTGTTAAATTTTTAAATAGAAAGAAAACCTTTATTATTTTAGAAACGCTTAAAGATTTAGGAATAGAATATGATAGATACCAGAGGAATAATTTGTCTATGAGCTTCCCAAGCTTTGAAAATCAAGCAGAACTTGAAAACATTGTGTCAAAGAAACTTAGAGAGATATCAATTATCGGTAACGTCAGTGTAGGTAAGACATCGACAGTAAGAGCCAACCAGTATATTGACTTAATAGGAGCTACAACCGAGCAAAAAAATGCAGAGTTGTATGCACGTTATTTAAGTACTTACTGGAATATAATAGTTAAAGATAATAAAAAAGTACAAGTGCCTAAATTTGATTTTGTTGTAACACCTAAAGGAGGAAGTCCAATCTTAGGATATGAATTTGCTAAACTTATAAAGAAGCCTTATGTTTTATATGAAACTGAAAAAAGAGTTAATAACCAAAAAAATATTTTCATGGAAAGATTCGATTATTTCAAGGAACCAATTAAAGGTAAAATAGCACTTATTGTTGATGATAGCACTACTGGTGGAAGAATGATTTCTGAATTAATTAACGATTTGAAAAATTCTGGATACAAAGTTTACGAGTGTCTAGTCGTGTTTGAGCCTCAATTAAAAAATGCAAATCATGTGCTAGAGCAACTGGGTGTTAATTTACATTCTATAGTTAAAACACATATAAACTGAAAGCTTATTGTGCTAAAAGAACTTACCACTATCTTTATAATGTACAGTAACAATTTACCAACAGTCGGTGAATCATCAACCATTCATCAACACAATATTACTACCTTTCCACTACTCCAACAACCAACCACTATCCCAACGCAGTAGGCTCGACTTTCGGCTAAATCCACATTGAAAAAGCGCATTTTCTCTAGGCTTTGCCGTTAGATTAAGCGTGTATGGTTATGATGTGAAATGAAAAACAGCGAACTATATAGTCCGCTGTTTTTTTAATAGCCACGACAAGCTTTGGGGGCGCTTTTTTAGCGTTACCCAATGATATGCCGCATTAAAATATTAACATTTTATAGGTAATTATTGCTTTACACTGGAAACAGATCAGCGCATTACTGCATAATCATTACCATATATTTAAAGCCTTCGCCCTTTGTGTTTTTTAGATATAACGAGATGATAATGCCTTCATCCTTTACTACAGGGATGTCAGTATTAAGCTTTACGGTATCCTTAGTCATCATCATAGGGTTAACTGCTTCCATCTTTGTTAGCTTCCAGCCCTTAGCTAATGTTAGACCTATCTTTGCTACGTCTGAGGTCGGGGTAGTGTTGTAGATATAGCTAGGCTTGTTTTTGTTGTAGATACTCTCGCCGTTTAAGGTTAGCTTGGTAATTGGGTTTGGATGTTTTTTTACGCTGAATTTTTTAGTTATGGTATAGCTTTTTGAACCTACCTTAACGGTTGCTTTAATTGTAGATGTACCTACAGCGTTTGGATGGATCATGATAGTTCCGTAGGAATCGCTCATTCCAAGGACTTTGGGATTGGTTGAAGAATACTTTGTGATGGTTGCATTGCCAAAATTTGAGATGTAGTCGGATAGCGGCACTACTCCTGAACCTACCCATGCAGTTGCGGCGGTCATAAATTTTGGTGTTGCTGCGCTAACGCTTACCTGTGGAATAGCTAATACACTGGCAATTATCATAACGCAAATAAGAATTGATAGTAATTTTTTAGACATGTTGTACCTCCATTAATTAATTTAGTAACTATCTAAATTATATAGCTAAAACAAACTTTTGTCAATACCTTGATAAAAAATATAAAATATTTATATATTTATATGAAAATCTACTAAAGATAGAGCTTTATTCTGGCTTTAGCTATAAGTTTAACGTTTAACATGCCTTTTTTACAGGGTATGGTTAGGTGTACATTCTTTGTGGGTTAGTCCAGCTTCTTCAAAAACAGATTATTATACCAACCTTTGTCGGTTTTAAGCGAGATGTATCCAAATATCGAGAATACTAGTGCGCCTATACAGTCGACTATTAGATCCTTCATTGTGTCCCTTAGTGCGGCTTGGCCGATTAGGGGAGTGCCGTTTTCTAGTGCGAATTTTTGCATGTTGGTTAGTAATATGCTGTCCATGGTGAACTCGTATACCTCCCAGACAACCCCTAGCCCTGCCGCAAAGCAGAAGGTGAAGATGGCGACGAAGAGGGGGGAGAGGTTTACGGGGATACCGTCGGTTTTGTTTAGAAAGCTTATTAGCGTAAATCCCAGTGCTCCGAGCATTGCCCCGCTAAAGGTATGTAGGATGGTGTCCCAATGCGGCACGTTGTAGTAGAAGGAACGCACCTCGCCGAGGTATATTGCGCAGAACAAAAAGACGGCGTAGGCTATAATCATATCCGAGGGGATTGCGATCTTAAACCGCTTTTCGATAAAGCTTGGCAGGTTTAAGGCGACTATCCCAAATGCGCATTGGAGTAGCATTAATGTATAATCCCCTTTAACACGAACGGTGGGTTCACCTGCATGCACCACGGTGGGTGCGAGGATAATTTTTATGACAACATACACGGTGGATAGTACCATTGTTAGGAAGATAAATCCAAACAAGGTTTTTTGGTTAAATATCTTTTTTAGCATTTTTAGTAACTCCTCTTTATCTTTCTTTGTTTATGTAAATTAGCTTTGTATAGATGACTGGTACTGCATTATATTAACTACTTTGGTAGATTATAGGTTAACTAGGTATGTATAGCGGGTTTTGTGTGCACATAATATAGTATTTCACTGGGGTTAGGATTATGAATAGGGGACTAGAGCTTTAGCTATATTGTATCACAATATCAATGGGTTTTCAATAGCTTTATTAATTGGAGTGTTGTTGCTATGTTACCTGTGTCGCAAAAAAGTTTTGGCTGATCCATCCTTTACTCCACAAGCTTTTTATGAGGTTGTTTGGGTTATCTTGTGGCTTAATATTAACAAAAGATTGATTGAATGGTGGGTTGTTTTATGGTATACTGATATAAAGGAATTTATCTTAGCTTAGGAAAGGAAAGGGATTATGGCTGAATTAAGCTCTATGTGCAATATTGGCAAGGAGATTGAAAAGAAGTTAAAAGCTGTAGGGATTACCTCGGCGGAAGAGTTAATCGAGGTTGGAAGCAAGGGCGCGTTTATCCGATTAAAGATGAGGTATCCTAATGTTTGCTTGGTTCATCTATACACCCTTCAAGGGGCGATTGACGGAGTGGAGTACAACAGGTTGACCGATGAGGTTAAGCGTGACTTAAAATGCTTTAGTGATGAGTTAAAGTAGGGGATATCTATTAAGGGGGAGATTTAATGTTATCGGCAATTTCAGACAGACGAAGTATTAGAAGGTACAAGGACACACCAGTAGCAAAACAGCTTATAGAGGAGATACTACAGGCAGGGATACTTGCTCCATCCTCAAAGAACCGCCAACCGTGGAGGTTTATTGTAGTTACTGGTAACGCAAAGGATGAAATGATACAGGTTATCGAGAAGGGGTTTAAGCGGGAAAGGTTAGACCCGCTTCTTCCACAAAGCGGGCAGTATCTAAGGGGTGCAGAGCATACGCTTAGCATAATGAAGCAAGCGCCTGTAACCATCTTTATTGTAAATCCGCTTGGACTTAGCATTAGCGACCCTGTAACGTTAGAGCAACGTATCTATGAGATCTGCAATGCGCAGTCGATAGGTGCGGCTATCCAGAACATGACCCTTACAGCTACGGAGTTGGGTCTTGGAAGCTTATGGATCTGCGACACCTACTTTGCATACAAGGAATTATTAAGTTGGCTTAATACCGATGGTGAGCTTTTTGCCGCTTTGTCAGTTGGGTATGCGGACGAAAACCCTCAAAGCAGGGGGAGGAAAGGGATTGCCGAAGTCGCTCAGTGGCGGGATTAGCTATGGTTATTTCGGGTGCTTACAGGAGCTTTGCCAGTCAGTTTGATAGTATATAGGTTATGCTTATACTGATAGCAGTTGGGTTTAATTGGTGGAGGTGGAGGAGTTGAGTGTTGGTTTAATTATCGCGTCCGACGGCAGGCTAGAGGAGGTTAAAAATCCTTATTACAGGACGCTTTCGATAGATCAGGCATTAAGTCAGGGTATTCAGGTGGATGATTCTTTGCTTGATGGCACAGTTAATCAAGATGAACCCGATGTTGTTTTAGTAATGGACTATAACCTTATAGTGGATGAGTCGGGTGTTAACGATGGTGACGCAGATGACAACTATGCGCTTTTGGATTTTGACGGGGTGCGTCATTACTCTAAGAGGAAGAATGGTGTTTACATAGAATGGCATTATTACACTAAAAATAGGGCAGAGAGAATTGTCGAATACATTAAAAATGCTCTATCTTCTACCGACTGTGTAGAGGTGTGGAAGGTGTGGTTATCGGATTATAATCCGCCTATGGTTAAGCGGGTAGACCTTCACATTGATGAACTGCGGTCGGAGAGTATAAAGGCAGTTGTAGAGCACGAGCTTTGGGACAATGCTGATCCAGACACTCCGACGTACTATTGCTTGAGTGTATATAGGTAGTTTTTTGAGGTAAAAGGTAACAGCCAATTACACGGTGTTGGGGCGTGTAGTTGGCTGGTTTTATATGGTGCTTTGCAGGGTAGCATGAATTAAATTGAAATTATAAAAAAGATAGTTTATAGCACAGAGGTGTGTTTAGATAGCAATAAACCTTAAACTACCTACTTAGTCCATACCCATAGGCGGTTTTAGCGCCTAAGCCGTAGGTTTTAAGCGCCTTTTTAAGATAAGAAGCTATCATGCTGTTGCTATCTAGGGTCGTATCTGTGTTGGCAATATAGATGTTAAAGGTTGATTCTTTAACAAATGGGAAGGATATGGGGGTCTTGTTGCCTATATCAGAAGGCGGTACTGCGCCTTTACTTGAGTAGTATGTAGAATTGTGGGGTGTCATAACGTCAAAGGTTAGGTTAAACTTAGATGGGAAGGTATCGAAGAATACTAAGCAACCCTTTGATCTGCTACTATCGCTGTCTGATCCTAATAGCTTGTCGATCTGTACATCAGTGCAGTTTTCTTGCTCAAGATAACTGCGAAGGCAGCCTTTTATAGCTGTCGCTGGGATATAGGGAAAACCGTATGTTTGGTGGAGGGTCATAAGCAGTGTTGTGTTGTACGGGGATGGAGCTCCTGTGCCGATTACTAGCCCATAACTTGGGGTATAGGGAATGCAGTGGGATGACGGATAAGACTGTGCTAGCTTTATCGTTCTATCGTTAAGTGACTTTAAGATATGGTTCTTATTAATATTTTTTGATATAGCTTTGCTTTTATAAAGCATGCTTATTATTCCTGTTTTATCTTTATTAATCTCAAAGAATTTATTATGCTGTAGATATAGATTATCACAGCTTGAGGGCATATTGTCAAAAATTTCACTACTGCTCATTAGAATCAAACATCCCTTCTGCAAAACGTTTTATCCATACAAGAAGCGCCATAACCTCTGCTGTAGTTATTCGTAAAGATGGGCTATCCATCTTTGAGATAGAGTACATTAGCTCGATTTTATCATCCTTTAAAATGTCCTTTCTGTCTATAAGCCAGTTATGCATAATAATATACATTAGATTATGCGCATTATTGTTGCTCTTTTTTGAGTACAGATATGCTACTGCGGCTGTAAGACCATTAGACTGTACCATGGTTGGGAGGCTTCTGGCTAGTGTACGAAACTCAGATTGTATCTTTGGAGGGCAGTTTCGTATCTTTGCGATATTCTTAAAAGCGTATTCAGCCCGCTTGTTATTCATGTTTATCATCTGATATTTCGCCTCCTTGCCATGTTTTTTTTCTAAACAATCCTTTGCCGAGTGTCATATCACCGCCAATTTGGAATATTTTATCTGGAAACAGTTCATTAAACATTTCCCTAACACCACGGGAATTTATACTGTTACCGCCATTTTGTGGTACTTTAGAATCTGTAAAAAATATCAAACTGTATAGAATGGTTTCTGGGGGAAGGTTTTCTTGCGTAAATAGTGCCTTGTTCTTCACCACGCCAGAGTCGCTGTCGATGTTTATCCTTGTGACAACCTCTGTCGAGTTTGTTACAAAATATTTAAAGTCATCATCACTTATAAGGATAACTCTAGCGTCCAAGTTGTTGTCGATTAACTCGGGTAGCCTATCCTTAATAATACCGATAAACTCTCTAAGGTTTTTATCTTCTTTAACATCAAAGATATACTCATCAAGGATTACCTTGTTATTATTTACAATAACATTATTATGGACTACATATGAAATTTCCCTTGATGGCAAATCAAGTTTTAAATCTTTAAAATCATCTATCCCCACAATTTTACAGTCAGATATAAATCGGTTTATAGCAAAAGGGCATGTTGTATAGGCAAAGATACCTTTTGCGGATTTTACTGGGAAAAACATTAGTCTTGCGTCGGAGAAGGATATGGCCGAACCATGGTCACAATTATCCTTACTACCTAAAAGATTGTTCACATCATAGGTCTGCTTGGAGGTCTGTTCCATCGATTGCCGTACGCTTCCCTTTAGGCTAGAGGCTTCGATTTTAGGAAAATCTGTATGTTTTTCACGTTGTATCGGCAGGTCGATATAGTTAAGATCATCTCCGCTTCCTACATGGGTAGAGGTCAGGGCATATAACATCATTAGTTGCTTTAAACTGTTCATTTTAACATCTCCTCTTGATTTTTCTTATTACTTCGGCACTTAAATATCAAAGTTTTTTGTCTAAATTTATAGCCAGAATCGAAATAAATGCAAACCACAGTTGCTACCACTAAGTGCCTAAGTTAATAAGTTTGCCTACTATAGCATATCCAAAGCCTCTATCACAATATTTAATCCTATTGTACTGCTTTTCAGGGTAATCAAAGCCATAGTCTTCACGATAATCACTAATACATTTTTGGTTAAAAAGGGACTTAGCGTTTTGGAAGCTTCCGTTAGTAATCTTAAAGTAATAGACACTACCCGCAGGGACGGCATATCTCATCTCTTTTGGTTTAGATATGCGTTTTTCTGTTTTATTTGAATCAAACGTCAGATCGTAACCATAACCGCCTATTGGTAGCTTTTTGCCTATAGTTGCGGATATAAGCGAAACTGCAATTGATTTGTCTTTAAAGGAAAATCGTCCTGTATATGTATCTGGGTCGATCCATGCAGGTAACCATCCGTTTTTAAAGATGGCTGGGGTAGCAAGGTACAACTTAAAGTAAGATGAATTTGTAGTATTCAGGCTGTCGTTAAGCTCTACATCAAATGGGCTAATTTTAGCCATTCTGGATTCGCCGCCAAGCCTAACGACCACTTCCTCGTTAATAGCAGTATTTTTTACGTCACAGATAATCTTTAAGCCTTTATCGGGACGCAACATCTGGATTTGATATAGCTGTTCATCTTTAGCGGTGTTACTATCCTTATCGATAGCAATTCCAATTTTGGGCTCTTTAATTATATAGTCCGACAGTCTAATACACTTAAAGTCAGCTTCTACACCGTTTTGATATCTCGTGAAATCATTATAGTTTATATAGAGGTCATCAAAGGATTTATCCTTTGAAGCGTTTTCCGTCCTTGTAGCTAGGAGGTAGGGGAGTGGAAAGCTAGATAAGGGTGAGCTTACAAGCTCCATACCTCTACAAAAAATCTCTGACCCTTGTTTATACGACATTAGGTCTAGGGGTTTTGGTAGGTAGATCTCATTGTTAATAGCAATCCCGTTAAATCCTACACGTATCCGTTTTTCGGTTTTAAAAGGCTTTAGTGCTCCAGCGTATGTAGAAGGGAATGGGGGGAAGGTGTTACCTATTAGGCTTGTTTCACCTGAACATTCAAAGGGAACTGACGAGCGGAAGAAAAAATTATCTATTGGGTTAATCTGATACATCGATAAACACCTCCCTTGATAAAAAGCATACAACATCCAGAAGGTTAATATATTCCTGCAAGAATGTACAGTTTAGCAGTAGATCTTTAAAGCTTTGTATTAATTTTTGGTTTGTTATGTTTTTTTGTGCGGATATCTGATCAATAATAACCTTTGAAATTTGGGTGTTGACGGTAATGTTATCACTGTAATTAAAGGTGCTAAGGATTTTGATTATGTCGTAGATTAGGGATTTTGAGTATTCTGTCTTTGCTAAGGCTTGTACCATTTCATCTATGGTGTTAAGCAGCTTGTAGTCATGTTGGTTTGTTAGGTTAAACTTGTGACGTATTGTACGAAGCTCTCCACTGCGCTTAATAAGTGATAGTGCAAATGCATTCTTCTTGGTTTCAGACTCTAGTTCTTTTAGGTTTTCCTTATCTATTTCCTTTGCGTAGTGCTCCATATTTTCTGCAGTTATTAATACCTCTTTTAGTGGTTGCATTAGGTGTGCAATAGCGATACCCGCAGAGAAGGTGAGGCCTGTTTTTTCGTAGAATGCTTTGTGAAGTGTCTGCAAACCTTTAAAAAGCTTGTGTATCGGGAAGAATGCCAGTACGTCCTCGCCCCCTGCATAAACGCAGATTCCGTTACAGTCCTTTTCGATAATACATTTTGCCTGTCTAGCAAAATCGCTTATCTTTTTGCTTAGCTCTGTATGGGTATCCTTGTCGTCTATCTCTTGATATTTAGTCCCCATACTATCCCCATCAAATTTTACACAGGCATAGTATGAGCTTAGGGTAACCTTGTTTTTTTGTATATCTTTATATATTCTGCTAGCTATCATTTTGTCCTTTTCAGGGTATTCATCTTTTGGTGGGTTCTCATTGTAAAGGTCATAGATTGCATTAGCGATATATGTAGGATCAGTGGTATGGCTATAGTCCTCATCATCAACTATATTGTTATAGTAGGATTCTAGGAGCATATTTCTTAGGGATTTTATCTCTTTTCTATCGCCTTTATCAATAAGAAAAGCACGTTTAAAGAGGGCAATGGCGGATAGCGCTTCCTTATCCTTAATAATGTATTTAAGCTTTTGGTTATCGGTTACATCGATATAGCCTTTAAGGTTTAAGGTGTTTGTATGTTTAGGGTGGTTATCTTTTTTGTCCTTTTTTATAACGATAGCGTTATATTCAGGAAAAAGTGTGCATTTGCGCCCCCATTGCTCATCACTTTGCAGGAAGGGGCGGATACTTTTTACTGACTGCATTCCTTTAAAGACGGCATTATATGCTGTATGGTAGCTTCCCTTTTCGTTATCTTGGTACTCGTGGAAGATCCAATGTACCTCCAAAAAATCCGATAGCTGTTTAGCGCCTATAGCTAACTGCTCTTTATCTGTTATACCAACTGATGTAAAGACAGTTTCATACATTGACATAAAGCTGTCCTTAACCCATTTTGTTAGATCCTCTGCCTTTTGCTTATATATATGAAGGTTATCTACATTAACGTCTTTAATTATAGCAATAAAGCGGTTTGGGATGTTAGATCCTAGGTTGTCATTCTTATCGATTACAGGAAAGACCACCTCTACTCCCATATCTATTACTTTATCAATTGCCTTTTTTGTCAGTTCCGACAGGATTCTGCTGCCACCTCGCAGGTCAATCATCTTACGGGAATTATCAATAAATGCTTTAACGGGGCCTATTGTGAATGCAAACATTACATTCATCGTTTGTACACCTGCCTTTCAACATCATCTTTAAACGCAGATCGCTTCCGAAAGTTACCATCAAGCTCTTTACCTAAGACTGCTTTAACAAAGGTATAGATTGGCAGATAACCTTTATCTATCTTTGCTACACTTACTATAATAGGTGAGGCAAGCTTAGAATCAAAGCCATCTAACTTCATATTATGACAGCTGTGGTCAATGCATTTTAAAAAATTAATGTCCTTACTTACAATTGGTTTACCAAAATATATTCTTTGAATAACAGGTCGTAGCTTTTTTGTGTTGTATATATTAATAGGTTTTATACAGTTGCTATTCAGGCTGTACACCTGTTTATTCTGTTTATCGATACCATTTAATAGGCGCAGTATCTCAACCTTAGTATCTTCTTCAGATTTTATCTCATTTGCTATACAACAACAACCCCTTGCTCGTCGCGCACGCCTACCCATACCAAAAAGGTAGAATGACAGTCTAACTATATCCTTGTACCACTCGAGGTTAATATTAGAATGGTTTACTAACCGTAGAGTAATGTCGAATCTAGAATCAATCGCTATAGAATTTTTATAGTCTCGAGGATTATGTAATGTTAATGGCTGTTGAGGATTAATCTTTATAGAATAAGGTATAATCTGTAGTCGTATGGGTGAGGGTTTGCTTGTGCTTCCAAAATACTCGCTTTCCATATCAAAAAGTTTTTTTGTATCTAATTCCTGCTGGCTGATTCGGTAGATATAACGCATAATCCCTTTTAACTCTGTGGTACGAACCATTGGGGTAGCGCCTTGTCCAAATGAAAACATAGGGGTTATGACTTTACAGCTTAAGGTTTCACTTTGCATTGGTTATCCCTCCTTCCTTCACCTTTTTATTAAACATATTAACATATGCGAGGTGTGGGAAAAGCAATGGGTTGTTTATTAGCATAAGTAGTTGGTTTAGCTGGAAGTTAAATGTTAGTAAAGTATTGATAGTCTTGTTACCGTTTTTATCCAGTTCATAAACGCTAAAATGCTCTGTTAAGCTATACACTGGTAATTTTATATCAAAGTTTGGGTTATTTAAGTAGATTGCCCATTGCTCCAAAGACTCTAGATCTCTATGGGAAATATTTAAACTGTTGTTATCTTTGTTTGCTAAAATTGTAAAGTCAAAACAATTTTTTAGTTTTTTATTTATAGATCTACCTTCTAGTCCACAAAATATCTTTAGTGGTCTGGTTGAAGTTTGTGTAACGTTTTTTTTATCGCTTGTATTATCGTCTTTATCCTGTTTATACTGCATAAAGCTTACCATTCGTGCAATCCCAAGATCAGAGCTTTTAAGGGCATTAATACTATTAATCCAACTTTCTAGGCTTTTTCCACTACTCTTGCTTTTGCACTCAACCACGACTGCAACAGCTTCAATAGGCACAAATTTAGTTCTACCGAACTTAAAGATATACGGTGTGTATGTTTCATCGATTATTGCAAGATCGACCTCCCTTGA
>CAZAOY010000057.1:0-3491 GCA_964486925.1 uncultured Oscillospiraceae bacterium | reverse complement strand
TAAAGATATACGGTGTGTATGTTTCATCGATTATTGCAAGATCGACCTCCCTTGAAATCCCAGTTTGGCTATCATCGTTTTTGAAGCTTGAGTCGATAATAAAAACGGATTGTTCAATTACAAATTTTTTAGGGATAATCATCTCAAAAAGCTGTTTCCATATATCCTCCCTTGCTGACCCTATCGTTGTTCCGTGCAAGCTATGCTTCATATATAGCTGTTCTACAAAAAACTTTTCAACCTGCTCATAGTTATGTTTAATGTCTTTTATGGTGTCTTGCTTGCTTTTATTGTATCGATTTCCTTTTTTATCGCTCATGATCTTCTCCTTATCGGTGAATTTATATTTTGAGAATAATTTAATGGAAAATATTAACTATATATACTATAACATAACTTTTCATTAAAATCAATAATTAAAATGTAAAATTTTGTCGAAAAGAATAGAATTTGGATTGCATATTTAACATAAACTAAAGTAAGTGTGGCAATTTTATTATTAGATTATAACATTGATGTTTATCGTAATGTTTGTCAGGTAGCATTAAAATAATTAGAAGTTCCTCACACCGTCGCCTTATAGTATGACCTACTATTGTCATACTACCTGTGGTAAGATAGATACATTAATATGGGTTGTAAACAACCAGAGCGGGAAGGCACAAAGCCTCCTGTAAAGTGCTGTTGCTTGCTTTTGATAGTTGAAATGTTCATATATTAATGGTATATTGTAAGGAGAATTTAAAGATGGTAATACTTTAAGGATGGATGTTATCGGTTGGATAATTATATTCTTTAAGGTTGAACGGTGTTTTTGGTGGGAGGAAATATATGGCAGTAAATAGGATCTTTTCGGTTAGCTTTAGCGAGGTTTATCCGCTTTATCTTAACAAGGTTATGCGAAAGGGGCGGACTAAGGAGGAGGTTGACCAGATAATTTTGTGGCTTACAGGGTATAGTCAAGCACAGCTTGAGCTTCATCTTGAGGCTAAGACTGACTTTGAAGGCTTTTTTGGACAAGCACCTAAGCTTAATCCTGCTAGGCGGTTAATCAAGGGGGTTATCTGCGGGGTGCGGGTTAAGGAGATCGCCGATCCGCTAATGCAGGAGATCCGTTATCTCGATAAGCTGATCGATGAGCTTGCAAAGGGGAAGGCGATGGAGAAGATACTGCGAAGTGATGGGTAATTTTTAAGCTTTAGTATCGGTATGTGGTTTGTGATAAAGATCCATAATAACGGCTGTACAACGAGTTAGTTGTGATACGGCTGTTGTTATGGATCTTTCTGCCAGGCAAGGATTATGGCTTTGTTTATCGAGGTTATATCTTTGGAAAGCTTGGAGGTACTGATTATTCACATCTTATCCATTGCTTTTTACAGAATAATAGTTTATAATGTTACATAGATACACTACCCTGGAGCTTGGTATTTTTTGGGATGTCAAATGCTACGGTGGGTAGGTTGGACGGAGGTACTTTGCAATCTGGATTTTTATGCTGTCTTATAACCTGTAAAGCTTTAATAAGAATTGCTTTTACGAGGTGGTTAGGGGTAAAAAGGTCGGGTTGAGATATGAAAAGCATGAGGGAAAGCGGGGACATGAGCACTATTACATATATAAATGTATCATTGGAAATCTTTGGTGCATTACTATCGATAATTATACTATTTTTCTTGGTTATAACTGAACGTAAAAAGAGTTTACAGGACAAGCTTTTTATTCGGCTGTTAGTTTCAAATGCTGTGGTACAGCTTGCGGACGCGGCCTCGTGGGTCTTTAATGGGCGGCCTGATGTGCTTGGAGGGAGCATTGTTTATATCGCTAACTTTCTGGGGTACTGTTTTGGGTACATACTTATGACGGCGTTTGGGGATTATGCTATAAGCTTTCTTTCGGCATTGGATGATAGGATGGTTAGCAGGTATATACGCATTATACGGTATGGTGCGGTGGTGGCGATTGCGCTTACTATATTGTCGCAGTTTAATGGGATGTACTATATTATTGATGATGCTAATGTGTATCGCAGGCAGTCTTTGTTTTGGTTATCACAGCTATTTGGGATTTTGGGTGCTGGGGTTAGTGCTTACATGGTATTTAGGTGCAGGAAAAACTTGGCAAAGAATGAGAGGTTACTTTTAACTTCGTTTGTGACCGTTGTACCACTTGCTCTTGTGGGGCAGATCTTTACATACGGTATTACATTTCTTTATATTGCGACGACGTTTTCGGGCATTTGCATATATATCTTTATCCAATCGGAGCAGGGCAAGGCTTACGCGCAGAAGGAGCTCGAGCTTGAAAAGAGCCGCACAGCGATAATGCTCTCCCAGATACAACCGCATTTTATCTACAACACCCTTGGGACCATCTCATATCTATGCGACCATGACAGCCAGACTGCGAAGAAGGCTACTATGGCTTTTTCTGATTTTTTACGAAACAACATTGACACCATCGGTAACGTTGAGCTTATTCCGTTTGAAACCGAGCTTACCCATGTGAAGAACTATCTTTGGATTGAGAAGCTTCGCTTTGGTGACAGGCTAAGGATTGAGTATGACCTAAAGGTTAGTGATTTTTTGATACCCTCTCTCACCCTGCAACCTATCGTTGAGAACGCTGTTAGGTACGGTGTTACAAAGAAAAAGGGGGGTGGCACGGTTAGGATTAAGACCGACATGACAGACGAGGATTACATAATTGTCGTTTCGGATGATGGTGTAGGGTTTAGCTCTGTTCCCACAACCTCAACGGGGAGATATGTTGGTGTTTTGGGGAACGGTGCGGTTAAGGTTGACGGCAGGACGCATATAGGGATTGCGAATGTAAAAAACAGAGTTTTGCTACAGGCGGGGGGTGTAGTGGAGGTTTTTAGTGAGGAAAATATTGGAACTAAAGTGACCATAAAAATACCGAAGAAGGGGGCGAAGAGATGACATTCCTTGTTTTGGATGATGAAACAATTATGGTTGACACCATGACCCAGATGTTAAATGAGCAGTATCAAGGTAGTAAGGTTTATCCATTTTCAGATGTAAACGAGGCTTTGGACACCTTAAGCAGTAATTTAATAACCCCTGATATTGCATTTTTGGACATTGAGATGCCTGTTATGGACGGGCTTACCTTTGCTAAGGCGTTAAAGGACATCTCGCCCCAGACTAAGATTATATTTGTAACGGGTTATTCCCAGTATGCGGTAAACGCTTTTAATGCTCGTTCTAATGGGTATCTGCTAAAGCCGTTTCGCCCGCAGGAGCTAAAGGCGGAGGTTGACAGCGCTTTATCCCCTAGGCCAAGGTCGGGCGGGGGCAGGGTTCGCATACAGACCTTTAACGGGTTTGAGGTATTTGTTGACGGCAGGGTTGTTAGCTTCCCGCGGGCGAGCGCAAAGGAGCTTTTGGCGGTTTTGGTTGACAGCAAGGGTGATGGCAAGACCTTAAGGGAGCTTGCGTTTATCCTTTGGGGGGATGGGCCGTTTACCG
>CAZAOY010000056.1:0-15884 GCA_964486925.1 uncultured Oscillospiraceae bacterium | reverse complement strand
ACGTTTTTTATCGTTTTTTAGTATTTTTCCAGAGTTTGTGACAATTTATAGTTTTTACTTTAGAATTGCTTTAGATTTACATAGTTATTACCACAACTATGCCTTTTCTTTAGGTTTAAAGATAATAGCTATAACAAACCCAAATAGAATTGCCGCCGTTATCCCCCCACTGCTTGCAGTTAATCCACCTGTTAATGCTCCAATAAGTCCGGTTTCATCAACCGCCTTCTTTACTCCGGTAGAGAGAAGATACCCAAACCCTGTAAGCGGTACAGTCGCACCACTTCCCGCAAAGTCCACAATAGGCTTGTACAGACCAAGCGCACCAAGAAGTACACCAGTTACAACATAGCTAACCAAAATCCTTGCCGGTGTTAACTTTGTGTAATCGATAAGCACCTGACCAATTGCACAGATAACTCCCCCTACCAAAAATGCCTTTAGATAATCCATCACTTCCTCCTAACTCTTCCACCGTTCATGCCCAATATGCACAAGATGAGCAACCGAAGGGATTGTTTCACCCTGGTTTATACTTGTAGGCGACAGCATAGCACCTGTAGCGATAAAGAGTACATCCTTAAATTCACCACTCTTTACCCTCTCCATAATATAAGAAGCTAAAACGCTTGCACTACACCCACAACCAGATCCGCCTGCATGAACATCCTGTTCTTCCATATAATATATCATCTTGCCGCAGTCATTATGGTTTTGTGATATATCAATGTTTTCTTCCTTAAGAAGATCAATCAGTATCGTAGTCCCAACCTGCCCTAGGTCACCGGTAAATATCTTGTCATAATCCGAAGGCGAGGTGTTTGTATCGGTAAGATACTTCTTTATTGTATATGCCGCCGCAGGAGCCATTGCCGCCCCCATGTTGTTTGCGTCGGTAATTCCAAAATCCTCGATCTTACCAACCGTAACACCCTTAATATAAGGCGCTTCCTTCGCCTTTCCAACTATAACACTACCAGACCCGGTAACCGTCCACTGCGAGGTGGGAGTGCGTTGGCCTCCGTATTCTAGTGGGAATCTATACTGCCGTTCTGCGGAACAAAAATGAGATGACGTCACTGCCGCACAGTAATCCCCAAGCCCATTATCCACAAAGAGGCTTGCAAGTCCTAAGCTTTCTCCCATGGTAGAACACGCACCATAAAGTCCATATATAGCAATATTTAAATCCCGAAGCCCATAGGTAGAAGCGATACACTGATTAAGCAGATCCCCCGCAAAAAGAATGTCGATATCCTCATTAGCAAGCGACGCCTTCTCAATAGCGGTAGATACTGCCTGCCTTTGCATTTCACTCTCTGCCTTCTCCCAGGTTTCTTTGCCAAAGAACGAATCCTCATTAACTACATCAAACCCTTTTCCTAAAGGGCCCTCACTCTCTTTTTTACTAACCACGCTGGCATAGGATACAACGCTGACATTGTTAAGCAAAAATGTATTTTTCGATAGCTTTTTAGACATTCTATTCAACTCCCCCCTTACTTAATGAAATAATATATTATTCCATATAAAACTGAAGCTAACACTCCATATACTATAACAGGACCTGCAATAATAAACATCTTTGCCCCAAGTCCTAGGATTAACCCCTCGCTTTTAAAGTCTAATGCAGGGGATACCACCGCATTTGCAAACCCTGTAATAGGAACTAAAGTACCCGCTCCCGCATACTTTGCAATGTTATCAAAAACAGTAAGCCCTGTTAAAAGCGCACTAATAAAAATTAAGGTAACCGATGCAGTAGTAGCAGAGATCTCCTGCGAAAGACCCAGATTCTTATATAGATTAACAAGCCCCTGCCCAACAGCGCAGATTGCTCCTCCTATCAAAAATGCCATAGGAATGTTAATGTAACTCTTGCTCTTCGGTGAAGCCTTTTTTGCTATCTCGTTATATTCTTTAGGTGTATAGTTCATCTATACTCTACCTCCCTACAATATTTGACTATATTATTATCATTTATCAATAAAACATACATTATTTCTCACAAGCTGTTATCTTTTATCTAATCATCATTTTAACTATTAAACTTAAAATATACTAAAAATTTTACACCAATATATAGAATTATCTGTCCATTTAACTTAATTTGATTATATTAGTTGTAATACTTTGAAAAACATGGTATAATTATGACAAAATAATTTTGTCATCTTGATACAAGTAACATATAGCTAAAATGGAGGGTGTAATGTTTATTAATGTAACTGAAAATAAGAACTTAAAAGCAAAACCAACCGATGAAACAAAGCTAGGATTTGGAAAAATCTTCACAGATTATATGTTTGTCATGGATTATACCAATGGACTAGGATGGCACGACCCACAAATTATCCCTTATGGTCCTCTAAGCTTAGATCCTGCCTGCACCTGCTTCCACTATGGTCAAGAGGTGTTTGAAGGTATGAAAGCCTATCGCGGAAAAGGTGATGATATACTTTTATTTAGACCTCGCGAAAACTTTGAACGTCTTAACGTATCGAATGAACGTCTTTGTATACCGCTTATCGATGTTGATTCTGCGCTACAGGCACTAAAACAACTTGTTAACATTGAAAAAGACTGGATTCCTTCAAGTGAGGGCACTTCATTATATATTAGACCATTTATAATCGGTTGTGAGCCATTCCTTGGGGTTCATGCCGCAGCCAACTATAAATTTATTATTATCCTCTCGCCTGTTGGCGCTTACTATGCAAGCGGACTTAACCCTATAAACATCTTTGTTGAACAAAGCTATGTACGGGCAATTAAGGGTGGTACAGGATTTGCAAAGGCCGGCGGTAACTATGCCGCATCCCTAAAGGCACAAACCGAAGCAAAAGGTTACTCACAGGTACTTTGGTTAGACGGTATTGAGCATAAATATATAGAAGAAGTTGGAGCAATGAACGTTTTCTTTGTAATAGGAGATGAGATAGTAACCCCTAGCCTAGGCGGAAGTATCCTACCTGGTATTACTAGAAAATCTGCAATTGAGCTGTTAACCAGTCAGGGTAAGACGGTGGTGGAACGCAGAATTACCATTGACGAGGTGATGGAATCTGCTAAATCAGGCGAACTAAAAGAGGTATTTGGTACTGGAACTGCGGCGGTAATTTCCCCTGTTGGCGAGCTTACCTATAATAATGAAACCGTAACGGTAAACAACAACGTTATAGGCCCTATTGCACAAAAGCTATACGATGACCTTACCGGTATCCAATGGGGTAAGATTCCTGATCCATTCGGTTGGAGCGTAAAGATATAGATGGATACCACCTGTAGCTACACTACACGAGAATATATTGTATCAGGGGATTCCCTGCAAAAATGCATGACTTCACGAGATTCACAAAATATGAGTGTACAGGAGTTTTTATTCTCCGTACACTCATTTTCACACAGAATTATCACAAGGCTAAAACAGAACAAAGGCGACATACTGCTAAACGGATGTCACGTTCGCATGGTCGACCCTGTAAAGATCGGTGATGTTATTACCGTGAAGTTCAGAGATCAAACCTACTGTGCCCCAAACTACGACCTTAAGGTAGACATTATACATGAAGACGAAGATGTTATTGTGTTTAACAAACCCGCTAATATGCCCGTCCACCCTTCAAGAAACCACCAAACCGATACCCTTGCAAATTTCTATACAGCCTATATGCTAAAAAAGGGACTATCGCTACAGTTTCGCCCGATAAATCGGTTAGACCGTGACACAATGGGACTTTGCGTGGTATCAAAGAATGCACTCTCGGCTAAGGTACTGTCCGATACCTTAGAAAAGGAGTATACCGCTGTGGTATGCGGAGTCTTGCCAACGGACAGCGGTGTGATAGATCTTCCCATAATCCGTCCAGATGACTTTTATATCGAGCGTGCAGTCTGTCTTGACAGGGATAACCCCAAAGCACAGTCCGCCGTTACACGATATACCGTAATCTCACGAAGCGAACGTTACACAAAGGTGCGGATAAAGCTTGACACGGGGCGAACCCACCAGATACGTGTCCACTTCTCCCATATAGGCCATCCACTAGTCGGGGATACCATGTACGGCGGTAACGTTACCAATACCAATGGGTATAACGGCAATATCGGGGTTAGCGAATATCCCCACCAAATGCTACTATGCTCATCTGTATCCTTTATCTCACCGTATAACAATATCCCTGTAAATATTGCCATTGACTTTGACGATACTCTAATGCATAATTATTCATTAGAATTGTAATATTTGTATAATTATAAATTATTTATCTGTTAGGGGTTGATTTTTATAGGGTTTTATGTTATAATCAACGTATAATTATTTACAAAGGTTAACTGCCGACCATAACAACATGTCGGCTAAAAAGGTAACTTTAGTACCGCTAGCTAAAGCTACCTTAAATCATTACTAGCGGTAGATATGGAGTATTAACGTTATGAAAAAAATACTAACTTCAGCAGTATCACTCACACTGACACTAGTTATGCTGTCTGGCTGTTCTACCAAAACTGCAAATCTAGAGATTAGCTCTCCCGCTGACCTTGATGGACTAAAGATTGCAGTGCAAGAAGGAACTACAGGGGACGCGGTTGCAACCGAAACCTTTGGTAAATCTACACTATCAAGATTTAAGAAGGCTATCGACTGCGGCGTAGACCTAAAGAACGGTAAGGTTGACGGCGTAGTAATGGACGCTATGGTTGCTAAGAAGATTGCAGAGCAGATCCCTGAGCTAATGATCTTAGATGAAGAGCTTAGCACAGAGGAATATGCTATCGCAGTAAAGAAAGGTAACACCGTTTTACTTGAAGCTATTAATAACACTCTTACTGAGCTAAAGAATAACGGTAAGATGGACGAATTTTACAATGCGTTTATCGTTCCTAAAGCTGAACAAAAACCTTTGGCTGAAAGAGAAAAAACTAGCTTTGGCGAGAATGTTGTAATGGGAACTAACGCCGAGTTTGAACCATTTGAGTACAGAGAAGGTGACAAGATTGTTGGTTATGATATCGAAGTAGCTAACGAGATTGCTAAGAGCCTATCGAAGGATCTAAAGATTGAAGATATGAACTTTGATAGCCTAATCCCTGCACTAACAAGCGGTAAGGTTGACTTTGTTGTTGCAGGTATGTCTGTTACCGAAGAAAGAAAACAAAACGTTGACTTCTCAACCGAATACTTTAACGCTTCACAGGTAGTGCTTATCCGTAAAACTGACTACAAAGCTAAGTAGTACATATTCTACAATACAGAATAAATGACAAATGGGCAAGTGCAAGGGCAAGGACGAATATCTATGTATATTACGTCCTCGCCCTTTATCTATACATATTAACCCTCACACCCTTAATGGGTACAGGCTATACTAAAAAGAACACTGTAATACTCCATCTTTCGCCGTATCTGGAGTATATTTTAATAAATCTTAGACGGCGAAGATAGGAGGATAAGATGGGGGATTTTTTTACCGGTCTTTGGAACTCGATACAGTTAAACCTGTTTACCGATAACAGGTGGCTATATCTGCTAAAAGGACTATACGTAACCCTACAGATCGCACTTTGTTCCATAGTAATAGGAACGATATTCGGCACACTACTTGCTTTTATGAAGCTATCAAAGAATAAGGCACTTAAATTTATCTCCTCTGCCTACATAAACATAATCCGTGGAACTCCACTTGTAACACAGCTTTTGCTTATCTACTTTGGGGTCTTTGCCTCGGTGGATATCTCAAAGATTGCGGTTGCAATAATCGCATTTAGCTTAAACTCGGGTGCATATGTTGCAGAGATTATCCGTGCAGGGATAAACGCCGTTGACATCGGTCAGACAGAAGCGGGGCGGTCACTAGGACTAAACTCTATGCAGACTATGGTAAGGATTATACTGCCGCAAGCAGTAAAAAAGATACTCCCTACCTATACCAGTGAGTTTATCGTGCTAATAAAGGAAACCGCTATAGTCGGATATATAGCGATCGAAGATCTAACCAAGGTCAGCGATATTATCCGTAGCCGTACCTTTGAAGCATTTCTACCGTTTATTATATCAGCACTTATGTACTTTGCAATCACATCTATACTTGCCAAACTATTTGGTAGACTTGAAAGGAGGTTAGCACTAAGTGATAGAGGTTAAACAATTAGATATGCATTTTGGTGATAACCATGTGCTACGCGGAGTTACACAGACTATATCACAGGGAGAAAAGGTTGTTATAGTAGGGCCGTCAGGGTCGGGTAAAAGTACCTTTTTACGTTGTCTAAACCTTTTAGAGACTCCAACAGGCGGTGAGATCTGGTTTGAGGGTAACCTAATAAACGATAAAAGGGCTGATATCAATAGACTTCGTCAGAAGATGGGGATGGTGTTTCAGCACTTTAACCTGTTCCCCCATCTAACTATACTCCAAAATATCACCCTCGCTCCTACTATGCTAAAGCTAAAATCAAAGGAGGAAGCAAGGTCGGATGCCTTACGTCTGCTAGAACGTATAGGACTGCTAGACAAAGCAGACACCTATCCAAACATGCTTTCAGGTGGACAAAAACAGAGGATAGCAATAGTACGAGCACTTGCAATGAATCCGGATGTTATGCTGTTTGATGAACCTACCTCCGCCCTAGATCCCGAGATGGTGGGAGAGGTTTTATCCCTTATGAAGGAGCTTGCAAACGACGGCATGACTATGATTGTCGTAACCCACGAAATGGGGTTTGCAAAAGAGGTTGCGACCCGAGTACTGTTTATGGATCAAGGAGAGGTGGTTGAGGAGAATGCACCACTCGCATTCTTTGAAAACCCTGTTCATCCAAGACTAAGAGAGTTTTTGTCAAAGGTACTATAATACTATTGTTGCTAAGCGCCGACAACCGTTATGTTATTAATGGTAGTCGGCGATTAAATTATTATACCTTAAAGTTAATCTGTAAGCTACATATTATCCCTGTCTGCTAATCATAATCTTTGTAATATAACTAACTATCCACATCGGCAAAACCTTTGACGACGCCACCAGCAGCTTATTGTATAAACCTGGGATAACTACCCGCCTGCTTTTCATAAGTCCCCTGTACCCTATCTCACAAACTCTATCTGCATCCATAACAAACAGCTTAAACAGTAAAGTATCCTCCATACCCGCCTTTTTAGCAAACTCTGTTTTAGTAGAGCCGGGACACAGTGTCGTCACCGTAACACCCGTACCTTTTAGCTCGTGGTAAAGCGCATTGGATAGATGAAGTAGGTAAGCTTTTGTCGCGGCATAAACAGAATCATTAGGACAGGATATATACGACCCTGTTGAGCCAACATTTAGTATCCGCCCATATCCTTGTGATACCATATCAGGAAGCAACAGCTTTGTTAGTTCAGTAGTAGATATAACATGAAGCCTAATCATCCCCAACTCTTTATCGATATTTGTGTCTAAAAAACTACCTACTTCGTTAAAACCCGCATTGTTAATTAATATGTGTACAGTAATTCCAAGCGCTTTTACGGTATCAGCTACCTGCTTTGCAGAACCATCCCTTGATAGCTCCGACACAATATAGTTAACCTTTATACCAAACCTCGACATAAGGCTATCTGCCTGAATAGCTAGCTTTACAGAATCCCTGGATACCAAAACTAAATTATACCCTTCCACTGCAAACCTATCTGCAAATGCTTTCCCTATACCACTAGTCGAACCTGTAATAAGCACATTCTTAGTCATGTTCCCCACCATCCTTGTAAAGCATAGCTTTAAACCGTTCCCATTCTGTGGCGTAATCCATACACCCCATAGCTTTTGTATCTTCGTTGGATAGTGCGGTATCATAAAACTCTAGCTTTTTTTCAATAAGCCTATGCACATTCTGATATACTTTGATCTTCTCGGCTATATACATCTCATGCTCTATCAGCATTGCCCGCCTTTGTGGTATCGACCTACCACCCTGCCCTATTAAGATTGATATATACTCCTTAATTCTTCGTATCGGCATGTGGGTATCCCTTAAGCACTTGATAAAAAACAGCCACTCCAGATCCGAATCAGAGAAAACCCTGTGACCTGACCTATCCCGCTTAATATTCGGGATGAGCCCTTCCCTTTCATAATAACGTATGCTGTCTTTTGTTATTCCTAATTTTTTTGCTACCTCAGCGGCAGAATATTTCATTGTCTATCACCCCTATACAGATAATAACCTATGGTGTGCGCTCCATGTCAAGCTTTTACTATATTATTTACAATTAATTAACATAACTAAAAGGGATGATACATAATGTACCATCCCTCGTTAATAAATTAAATCCACCTTGAAGTTGTGTGGTTTCATGCAAACCCGCATAAAACATAAGTGGGTAAAACTCTCCTCAATGCGCCTGCTCCCTTCGTCCACAACCGTGGGAGGTCTGCAATTGACACCGAGAGATAGCTCCCTATTGGTAAGTGTTGGATCAATAAAATTCACACTGACTAAACAAGGCAGAAATTCTTTCGTCTATACCTAGTATACCATATTAACTTATAAAATACAATACCCATTTGTGAATTTTGTATCTATAAACAAAAAATTATTCCCTAGATTGTATAGATATCACAACAGTGTTCTATAAAGTGACTTCATCCTCGTAGTCGTCCTCTAGATCCTGCATTAGCTTAGTAATAAAGATATTACCTACCTTTTCGTACTCTTCCTCGTTATCGATGGTAGCCATTAGTTCCTCGCCGTCCTCACTGGTAACTGCCTTAAGGATAACAAGATCACATTCCTCTTCAACAAGCTGTGCGGGATCATCAAAGTATGGTGCTAATGCGAAATATCTCTCATCATCAAGCTCCATCTCATCAAGCAGCTCAAACGCCTGCTCATTGCCTTCGTCATCCACTAATGTATAGATATCAGGTAAAAGTTCGTTTTGTTCTTCCATAATCTGTTCCTCCAAAAATAAATAAACTATAATTCCAACATATGACAGCATTTAAACACCGAAACACATTAGTTTTCACTGTCTTGATTGTACACGACTTTTACCTGAAAGTCAATACTTTTTTGTGAATTTTAATTAATTTGTTTCTATCTATCTAACAAGCCGCGTTATCGCCTCTAAACTTGCAATAGGGATAGACTTAATAATCTCTATCATATCCTCTTTAGTGTAAGCTACTAGCTTTGCATCTTCAAATCTTGCAGCTTCGACATATACTGTACAGTTATTTGTAACAACACTAAATGCTTCAAATAAGTCATCATGCTTTTTAGAGGTTACATATGATGTAACTGGATCAATAATCTGATTCTGCAAATTATAGATTTGATAGCTTTGACCCCCACTAGTTACATCTTGTTTTGGAAACTCTGCAAAATAGACAAAAGCACTAGTAGCATTATCTTTAGCTATTACACTATAACGGGTAACCCAATTTTTCTTTTTGCCTACGTGAGCATAGGATAACTCTACCTTCTCTATATCCGATATATCTGCCTTCATGACCTTGTTAAAGTCTGACGGCGAAACAGGTATAACGTTAACTAAAAAATCCTTCGGATTAGATTCCATCATGTCTATTGGATAGGTGACATATCTTAATTTTATTGTACTAGTAAATGGGGTTATATCTACAAATTCGGCATTACCTATTGTAGTTGGAATATCTGAGATATTAACATCTTTAAAGACCTTTGCAAACTCAGCCAACTTTTTAAACTCTCGTTGCCCCTGAATCTGAATAGCTGTATTTTTATCCTCCGAAAAGGTAAAGGTATAGTACTCATTAAACTTTAAACTCACCGCTTTTTTAACTTCTTCAACCTCTTTATCTATCTTTTCTGAATTTCTTCTTTGTTCCTCAATATCCTCTAGGTTTCCTAGTCCCTCAGCTTGGGATATTAGCTCGATAAAGTCAAATAGCTTTCCCCCCTTTCGGTAGATATAACTTGACATTACATCCGCTACCTTTACACAAAATGTCGTATCCACCTTATCCGCAGTATCTTGTAAGGAATGTATAAACCCTTTCGGCGGTGGGGTATACTCCCCAATTGTTATGGCAAGATTACCCGGTGTTTTAAAGTTTGTATGATCAGTAGAACTATAGATACCATCGGTATATTTTATGTTGTTTTCGCTAAACTCCTTTCTTAACTCCTCATAAAATATATTTTCCGACTCATTTTCATTACCTAAAAAGATGGTCTTTTTATTAGTGAAACAGTCATAATTTAGGTTAACAACATTTTGTGGATATTGCTTTGCAAATTCCTTTGCAAATTCTTCACTGCCTGTTAACCCGATTTCTTCTGAATTAAATGCTACAAAATAAATATCAAAGGTTGGCTTTATCGCACCAGAGTATTTTTCTGCTAAATTTTTTGCTGTTTTTAACATAGTAAGAACTCCGGACGCGTTGTCAATAGCACCGTTAACAATATGATCCTGCAATGACCCTACAGCATCATAATGACAGGAGATAACAAGCGCTCTATCAGAACTCTGCCCAGCGATCTTTCCAACTATATTCTTAAGCGTACCAGTCTTAATATTGGGTTTACACTCAAAATCAATAGTAACATCTTTAATATTCGCTAGTATTTTATCATATATCTCGTTAGACACACGCAAATTATTGTGACCATTAATTGTATTCCACGGGTGAGTTTTTAACTCATCCAGACCTATGGTAGCTCCAAATGTATTAGCAAGCTTTGCTTTCTCTACAAAGTCTTTTGTAATGTATGCGTAGTTTTTTTGTTCTTAACAGATTTATCGTTAGTAACCTTTAACTTAAGAGCTGTTTTATCTGCTGTGTTATCAGCCAAATAGTCTTTAGCAAATTCAAGGGTTGTTGTTTTATTATCTATTGTAAGCTTTAAGCTCATATCTTCTGGATTATATGGAGAATAATAAGGCGCTGTATACTCATGGTAGTAGTTGTTGTTTTGATATGGCGATAATCCTATCTTTTTAAAGTAGTCCTCAATAAGCTGTCCCGCCTGTTTGTTCTCTTTCGTTCCTGCAAGCCTACCCTTCATACTGTCGTCGGTTAGCGAGTTAAAGATATTAACTATTTCAGTATTATCGCTATCAGCAACAAGGTTAGGTGCTGAAGAAGTTTGCGGGTTTTGAGATGAGCTAAGTCCTGTGTTACTATTAGTGCAGGATGTTAGCATTGCCGCTACCATAAGTAGAGATACTGCACTTCCTATAAGTCTTTTCATATTAACCTTTCTAATTATAGTGTATAATATATATAATTTATATTTTATTTCAATTTTAAATTTGAAGAATAAAAGAATTAAACTCGTTGCTCACAATATGTAAATAAATGTAAATTATTCATTGTATTTTAATTATACTACTGTTAATTAAATTTGTCAATAATATTATTGTCAAAATACATTTATAATTAATAATTAATGCAAAATATGTAAGATAATTACTTGCAGTTTACAAAATTATCAACCACTTACATTGACAACGTTATTTTTAAGCTATCATTACAAACAGAAAAACCGCACCTTATTAATCTCGATATTCTTCTATAAGACTTTTGGAATAATAACTTTACCATTCAAACCAAAACACCGTAAAAATTATTAATATATTTATTTAATTTTGCAAAAACTATTTACATTGGCAAATAAATATGATATAATACTATGTGTTGCCGTGGCTTTAGGAGTAAGCCTATTATATTAGGAAGATTCCCTGCCTTCTGCTACGACATCGAAATAAATATAAAGAGGTGAATAACTATGATGAGAAAAGAACAAAAAGACCAGATTATTAACGAAAATCGTCTGCATGAAACCGATACCGGTTCTCCGGAGGTTCAGATCGCTATTCTAACTAACAGAATTAACGACCTAAGCAACCACCTAAAGATTCATGCAAAGGATCACCATTCACGCAGAGGACTTCTAAAGATGGTTGGACATAGACGTAATCTATTAAACTATCTTAAAAATTCTGACGTTGAGCGTTACCGTACGATTATCGCTAAGCTTGGTATTAGAAAATAGTCAAATATTTATGGGCAGGGGCTGTATACAGCTACTGCCCCTAAATCTAATCTACAGCTTTAATAGCATGGTCTATTACTATAACCTCATCTAAACCCGTAAGGGAGTTGCGGGTATTAATAGGAAAACAGAATCGGTGGTTAGCATTAATTCGTGGGAGTAGAATCATCTTGTAAGAGCGCTGCTACTAGGGATTTGTGCTAAAACCGGATATCTGTTACACTAGTGTGTTATCATCGACCGGTCGCTATATCGATGGTATCGTAATTTGTATAAGCGGCAGAATAGAAGGTTTTATGTTTGAGAATTACAAAAAGTTTACAACAACCTTTGCAGGTAAGGAGCTAACAGTTGAGGTTGGCAAAACCTGTGAACTATCCAATGGATCATGTTGGGTAACCTACGGCGAAACGGTGGTTATGGCAAACGTTACCGCCTCTTCAAAACCACGTGACGGTATAGACTTCTTCCCATTATCGGTTGATTACGAAGAAAAACTATACGCAGTAGGAAAGATCCCTGGATCATTTATGAAACGTGAGGGTCGTCCTTCTGAAAATGCAATACTAGTATCAAGGGTGGTTGACCGCCCTATGCGTCCATTATTCCCAGAAGGGATGAGAAACGACGTATGTATCGTTATGACTGTTTTAGCAACAGATATTGACCATTCCCCTGAAATTGCGGGCATGATCGCCGCCTCTATTGCAGTGTCTATCTCGGATGTACCGTTTAACGGCCCTGTAGGCGGCATTAGCGTTGGACTTGTTGACGGCGAGCTTGTTCTAAATCCAAATACCGCCCAAAGAGAAAAATCCGACCTAGACCTAACTGTAGCGGCTACCTATGATAAGGTGGTTATGATTGAAGCGGGTGCGAATGAAGTTGACGAAGCAACCATGCTAAAGGCAATTGTTGCGGCGCATGATGAGATTAAAAATATCGTTACCTTTATTAAAGGAATACAAGACGAGATTGGCAAACCAAAGTTTACCTTTGAATCCCAAGCTGTTCCTACCGAGATGTACGAAGCGGTTAAGGCAATAGCATACGAGGATGTTAAACACGCATTAGATACCGATAACAAGCTAGTACGTGATGAACGTATGAAACCTATCACCGAAAAGGTGCTAGAAACCCTTGCCGAAAGCTACCCAGATCAACAATCAAAGCTTCATGAATGTATCTATAAGCTTCAAAAGTCAATTGTAAGAAGCTGGCTGTTAGAAGGTAAACGTGTAGACGGTCGTTCAATGGATCAGATTAGACCATTAGCCTCCGAGGTTAAAGTGCTCCCTCGAGTTCACGGTTCGGGTCTGTTTACAAGAGGACAAACCCAGGTGCTAGCTATCACCACACTAGGCCCGCTAAGGGATGCCCAGATGATAGACGGTATTACAGAAGAACAAGAAAAACGCTATATGCACCAGTACAACTTCCCATCATACTCTGTAGGTGAAACCAGACCAAACCGTGGTCCTGGACGCCGTGAGATCGGACATGGTGCGCTAGCTGAAAGAGCACTGCTTCCAGTTATCCCATCAGAGGACGAATTCCCATATGCAATCAGAGTTGTGTCGGAAGTCCTTTCCTCCAACGGCAGCACCTCGCAGGGTGCAATCTGCGGCTCTACCCTATCGCTAATGGATGCTGGTGTTCCACTAAAAGCTCCGGTAGCAGGTATCTCCTGCGGACTTATCACCGAAGCAGACGGCAGCTTTGCTACTATGATAGACATCCAAGGTCTAGAGGACTTCTTTGGAGATATGGACTTTAAGGTAGGGGGAACTCATAAGGGTATTACCGCTATCCAGGTTGATATAAAGACCGACGGACTTAGCATGGAGGTTATTGCCGAAGCATTTGAAAAGACACGCAAAGGTAGACTATATATCCTTGATGATATCATGCTAAAGGCAATTCCGGAGTGCAGACCAGAGGTTTCAAAATACGCTCCTAAGGTACTACAGACTAAGGTTGCGGTTGATAAGATCCGTGACGTTATTGGTACAGGTGGTAAGGTTATCCAGAAAATCTGTGCGGACTGTGACGTTAAGATTGATATCTCCGATGACGGTAAGGTTGTAATAATGGGTGTTGACCTTGACAACGCTAAGCGTGCGCTTGATATCGTTAACGGTATTACAATGGAGCCAGAGGTTGGAGCTATCTATAAAGGCTTGGTAACTCGTATTATGAACTTTGGTGCGTTTGTTGAGTTTGCACCGGGCAAAGAAGGTCTTTGTCATATCTCCAAGCTTGATGATAAACGAGTTGAAAAGGTAGAAGATATCGTTAACGTTGGTGACGCTATCGTAGTAAAGATTACCGAAATTGACTCTCAAGGCAGAGTAAACCTATCACGTAAGGATGCGCTAGCTGATATTAAAGCTAAACAATCATAATAGGATAGAATATTACTGTTAAAATATGTTAATAATAGATGTTACAGCAAGCTGTAACATCTATTATTTTGCGGATAGTGGGGTATCAGAATGAAAGCTCAAATCAATAGTAGGGATTACATGTTTGATAATCTCAAAGGAATACTAATATTTTTAGTGGTATTCGGACACTGCCTTACAGGTTATCTTGATAACCCTATGGTGAGGGCTTTGTACTACTTTGTCTACTCCTTCCATATGCCGGTATTTATCCTTATAGCAGGCTACTTCTCCAAAAACGCCGAAAAATCACGTGATACCGCCTTTAGAAGCTTTTTTATACCATATTTTATCATTAACCTACTCCTTATTGCGCAGGACTATCTGCAAGGTAGCCAAAAATACTTTTTTAGCTTAAACCTACTCTACCCTAGATGGGGTATGTGGTTTTTACTAGCCATGTTTGTATGGAAGATAATGCTAAACGACTTGGTTAAGATAAGGTTTAGTCTTGTTATCTGCATAATTATAGGACTTGCCGCAGGGTTCTTCCCTACACTCGACAGTGAGTTTGCGATGGGTCGAATCTTAGCCTTCTCCCCATTCTTCATAAGCGGGTACTTTTTGACTAAAGAACGAATCGAAAGGATGAAGCGGCTTTCAGTCTGGGCAGTAGGCGGAATATTTACCTTTTTAGTAGCCATATCATACTTCCTATCCGCCACCGAGCTTCTTCCACGTGAGATGTTATATCTACGTCAAGGATACGTTTCATCCGATCTATTCTTAATACAAGGGGTGGTCGGCAGAGCGTTTATCTATCTGCTAGCTATCATAGCCTTTATCTGTCTAGTTAATCTATGCCCAAAAAGCAAAACCTTTCTCTCGGGTGTAGGTCAAAGAACCCTCACCGTCTATATCGGACACCTATTCATCCTACCCGCCATATCAGTTAAACTCCTAGAAAAAATCGCAGACCCACTCCTCTACCTTGTAGTATCACTTGTAATCTCCGTGGTAATAGTATACCTGTTCTCCCTTAAATTTGTGTTTAACTTGTATACCAAGGTATTCGGATTTATCGATCGGGTAATATTTGTAAAGTAGTTGTTAATATGTATAGATAGTAAAAAGACCTACCATTAATAGGTAGATCTTTTTGTTTATGCAATTGTGCCAGTGCTTGACGTTGATGTATGTGATTTTGGCGGTATGTATCTACTATATTTACTTGTTGGGCAGGGTGTGAAGATTAAGACATTATGCAAAAGATTATGTATAATACAAGTGAATTTGGGCAAGTGTTAGTTTTCCTTCTGCTTAAGTCAATTGTTGGTAAAGCAAAAATATACCGATGGGTAAAAAAAGTAGGAACCGATATATGCAGGTCACTTTTTAACAATCTATACTATCAATAGTTTTTTCTTATATCAGAAAAAACTATTGATACATTTATACTTTTGTGTTACAATGATATAA
>CAZAOY010000055.1:0-16109 GCA_964486925.1 uncultured Oscillospiraceae bacterium | reverse complement strand
GCGAGCGGTATGCAGCTACTTGATGTGCCGAACCGTTGTTGGTCGGACGAGGTTTTGGGTAAGCTTTCCATTGATAAGGAAATGCTCGGCAAGGTTTATGAAAGCCCTGAGGTAACCGGCAGGGTTTCACGTAGTGCCGCAAAGGCGACAGGACTTAGTGAGGGTACTATCGTTGTCGGCGGAGCGGGGGATAATGCGGCGGCGGCGGTAGGTACAGGGGTTGTAAAGCAGGGACGTGCCTTTACCACCATCGGAACTAGCGGGGTTGTATACGCTCACACCGACAGTATATCTATCGACCCTATGGGTAGGGTGCACACCTTCTGCTGTGCTGTACCGAACAGCTGGCATGTTATGGGGGTTACCCAGGGTGCGGGACTTTCGCTAAAATGGTTTAGGGATAACCTCTGCCTTAGCGAGATGGAGACGGCACTGCTTATGGAGGTTGACCCGTACTATCTAATGGACAAGCAGGCTTCCACCGTACCAATCGGGGCGAACAAGCTACTCTATCTGCCATACCTAATGGGCGAGAGGACACCGCACCTTGACGCTAACGCTAGGGGAGTGTTCTTCGGCCTTTCAGGTATGCATACCAAAAAGGATATGCTTCGGGCGGTGTTAGAGGGGGTTTCCTACTCGCTTCGTGACTGTGTGGAGGTATTTAGAGAGCTTAACATTGATTCGGACGATATGATGGCTTGCGGTGGGGGCGGTTCTAGTCCACTGTGGCGTCAGATGTTAGCGGATCTATACGACTGCCCAGTTAAGACAGTATCTTCTAAGGAAGGGCCGGCACTTGGTGCGGCGATCCTTGCGGGGGTTGGAGCGGGTATCTATGACAGCGTTTTACAAGGCTGTGACAGCATTATCAAGGCGGATAAGGTAGAGCACCCTATCCCGCAAAACTCCGTAGAATACGAACGCTACTACAAGGTTTACACAAGCCTATACCCTAGTTTAAAGGGTAGCTTTGAGTTACTTGCGAATGTGTAATTAATATTTTTGAAAGATACCCTCATATATATGAGGGTATCTATTATGCAGTTTTACCTGCAATTTAATTGTATCACATTCTTTATATAGATAGGTAATTGTTATAGATAAAAAGTGGCAGTATTACAATAGAGAAGTTGTAATACTGCCATTTTTTAACATAATACTATTTATCTTCTGCATTTACTGACTTTGCAAGATAGTCTATATTACTATACAATATCTCTGCCTTTTTAGGTTGGGACTTAGATACTATAGCTACTATTAATTTTGCGAAGAATCCCATTTTATCTGGGCGGATATCTCCTCCAAAGTTTATGTTTTGAGTCGAATGGTTAAGTAGCTTTTCAGGAAAATTACCTTTGAAAAAATTATCCGACTGTTGCGGAGTTGTACAGCATATAAACAGTGCGAGTTTTTTGGTAAGTAGTGCTTGTAAGCTTTGCTCACAAAAAAGCTTTACCTCTTTTCGGATATTGCCTGCATAGATTGAGCCACCAATAATTATAAAGTCATATTGTTGTAGATCTATCCCTTGAACATTTTTAAGGTTTACAATTTTAGTTTCGTGGTTAAGCTTACCTTTAAGATATTTAGCACAGTCCTCTGTGCAACCATACTTGCTTGAATATAGTACTAAAGTTTTCATGTTAACTTCTCCTTTACCCCCTGTATTAAGGCATCTTCAATTGCCTTTAGAATGGTGCTACTACTATAGGTTGCGGATGAAATTGCATCCACTTCTAATGATTGAGCATTGATGACATCTGTTGTAATTGCCTCTGCTTTTCGACCTAGTCCGTTATCGTGTTTAAGTATCTCAATAGCTGTGACCTTCCCATCCGTTACTACCACAGAAACCTTTGCTTTAATCATCCCGTTGTCTGAATACCCGATATAACTGCCGTTTGCGATCTTAGTAAAATCAATATTATCTATCTGGAAGATAGAAGGTAGGGGCATTTGTGATATATTATAGATAACAAATCCTCCAACGCAGATAATCACTCCAAGTATTATTGCAATTACAATAAGCACCTTTTTCATCTTTTTACTCATGCTAGTCATCCCCCCTTGCCAACAAGCCGTTTATCAGTATCCTAGTATATTCTCCGACTAGTTCAGGCCAATTAGGGTTTAGATAAAGCTTGTTTTCAATGGCATTCATACAAAAACCTAAGAGTGCTGTAATAATCATCCAAGCGACGTTATCATCTAATCTTCGCAGTATAGCTTGCTGTTGACCTGCTAACAAAAGATTTTGCAACAATACTGTACCATTTTCGTCACTGTCTTCCAGCTCTGATGGGCCAAAAACTGCTTTAGTTCCACTGCGAATGATAGCCTTTCCCATCTCGGTATTAGATGTTATGCTATTAATAAATACCTTGAATGTTGATTCTATCTGCTCATCCATCGGAAGGTGCTTATTCTGCTCTAAATCTTTCTTTACGTTATCAACAATTTTTAGATAGAGCTGTTTAGAAATATCCTCAACAATCTTAGCTTTATCTTTATAATAGATGTAGATTGTAGTAGGGGAATAGTTGATTACATCAGCTATTTTACGTATAGATAGTTTATCATAACCCTCTGTTATAATGATTTTAATAGCAGCTTCTGATATCAAATCCTTCATATATTCTTTTTCTTGCTCTCGCCGTGCTCTTAAACCCAAAATATCCACCTCGCCTGTTAACATTGTTAATTGAATTTACACTGTTATTTTAGTTAACAGTGTTATTATATCATAAGGATATGCTTTTGTCAAGCTTTATTTTATCTGGAAATAAAAAAAGAACGCCTTGCTATAAGCGCTCTTTAATATGCAGACAAATAATTTAATTGAAGTCTATCTATACAAGGGTTGTTCTAAAAGGTTTGGGTCAAGATCTAGTTTTTTCATAAGCTTTAGAGGTTGACCTTCGTTGTTTACAGGAAATCACCCACTCTTATAGTAAATTATCATTCTTAATATCTGATGGTGCATTAATAAAGAGCATGGTGTTTTCCCACATAGTTCAAGAACAATAATTAAACCCCATCTGCTTAAGCAGATGGGGTAGTAACTATTAAATGCATTATTTACAGTCTAAATAAGTTAGCTAGTAACCAGATATAAACTATCTTAGTAGCTGTAGAACACCCTGTGGAAGTTGGTTAGCTTGAGCAAGCATAGCTTGAGCAGCCTGGGTAAGGATGTTGTTCTTAGTAAAGTCCATCATTTCCTTAGCCATGTCAACGTCACGGATACGAGATTCAGCAGCACTCATGTTTTCAGTAGTAACACCTAGGTTGTTAATGGTATGTTCTAGACGGTTTTGAAGCGCACCAAGAGCACCACGTTGAGTAGAAACTCTTTCAATAGCTGTATTGATTGTAGTAATTGCAGCTTTTGCAGCAGCTTCAGAGTCTATCTTTAGACCGCTTGTACCTAAGTCAGCTGTTTTCATACTATTAACATTAACGTTTAAGCTTTGAGAAGCAGTATCACCTATCTGTAGGTTTAGTCCGCTTGCACCAGTAACATTAGCAGAAACAGTAGCAGCAGCGCCGGTTACTTGGAATTTAAGTTCAAAACCTTTAAATAGATCAGCATCAGCCTTAGAAGCAGTAGTATCATCTACCTTAGCTTTAATGGTAATGCTATCGTTTGCGTTAGTACCGGTAATAGCATCTAATTGATTTACAGTAGAAACAGTCTTGTTACCATTTGCACCGATTATCTCAACTTCAAAGCTGATACCTGCAACAGCATTTGTACCAACGTTTTGACCGTTAATTGTTGCACCAGTAATATCGCCACCAGCAACTGTTACTGATATTGCACCTGCGTTAGGGATATTACCACCCTTAGCAGAGATAGAACCAGCAGCAACACCTGTAGAACCAGCAGTGTTTAGTGCATATCCACCCATGTTACCATTTAAAAGGTCGATACCGTTAAAGTTAGTAGAAGTAGCGATACGTTCGATTTCAGCGTTTAGAGCATCAACTTCTGCTTGAAGGTTGTTACGGTCTTGTTGAGCGTAGGTTCCGTTAGCAGATTGTGTAGAAAGCTCAACCATACGGTTTAGCATAGAGTGAACTTCAGTTAGTGCACCTTCTGCGGTTTGTACAAGAGAGATACCATCGCTAGCATTCTTAGAAGCAGTTTCAAGACCACGGATCTGAGATCTCATCTTTTCAGAGATAGCTAGTCCAGCAGCATCGTCACCTGCACGGTTTATCTTAAATCCTGATGATAGTTTTTCTAGGTTTTTGCCTACTGCGGTGTTATTTCCACCTAATTGTCTATGAGCGTTTAGAGCTGTTGTGTTATGTTGAATACGCATTGTAAAATCCTCCATGATTTCATCTAGGCAAAAATCCGTTTTTGCCTTTTAAGTTGTGATTAAAATAATTTTAAAATAATTTTATGTTATCCTTAAAGTCCACTTGACGTCTTAGCGGACCTTAATGAATATCCATGATTATTGCTAGTGGTCTATAATCAGTAGCTAGTTTATGTAACTTTAATCTACCTTTTACTTAACCCCTACACTATTAATATCGGATGGTTGTTTCAAAACTTTAGCTTTTTTGTAAACTTTTTTTAAACTAATATTTTACATTTCTTAAAGTTATTGATCTACCAACCTCTATTGGTTGAATAAGTATAAAACATTCGTACCTCTTGCAGCAGCCTGTTTGGTCTATTATCGGATAAGCATCCGTAGAGCGGCTGTGTTAACTTTCTGTTTTACTGCTTACATTCTATATATCGGTTAGTAGTTTTAAAACTTTAGCATTTCTTAAAAGTTTTTTTCAAAAATTTTTTCACTATAATTTTAACAACTGGCTAGGTTGATTTTCTTTCGGTTTAAATAATAAAATACACCCCCCTATAGCCAAAAACCATCTTACTGGTTACAGATATCATATCGGTTTAGTATTGTAATAGTTTAGCTGAATTTGCAATAAAAAAGCATATTCAAAGAATATTTACAAAATTTTATAAAATATGTAATTAACTTTTTCAGAAAAAGGTATATAATATGTATTAGCACTCTAGTAGTTAGAGTGCTAACCAACAAAGTAAAGGTATATTATATAGGAAAGGAATTTACGATATGGCAAAACAACAGTTTAAAGCGGAATCTAAAAGACTTCTCGAGTTAATGATAAACTCCATATACACACATAAGGAGATTTTCCTAAGGGAGCTTATCTCTAACGCCTCGGACGCAATTGATAAAAGCTACTTCCTATCTCTAAAGGACGATAACATCTCCTTTAATAAGGAGGATTTTTATATCGAGCTGATCCCGAATAAAGAAGCAAGAACCCTTACTATAGTAGATACCGGGATTGGTATGAGTAGGGAGGAGCTTGAAGAGAATCTAGGGACTATCGCTAAAAGCGGTTCTTTAGCCTTTAAAGAGGAGAACGAGGTTAAAAACAACCTTGATATAATCGGGCAGTTTGGGGTAGGGTTTTACTCTGCATTTATGGTAGCTAGCTTAGTAACTGTAAGAAGCCGTAAGCATGGAGCAGAAAAGGCATATGAATGGAGCTCTACAGGGCAGGATACCTTCGAGTTAAACGAATGTGACAAGGAAACCTTTGGCACTGAGATTATCCTAAAGCTTAAAGAAAATACCGACGATGAATCTTATGACGACTACCTACAGGAATACAAGCTTACCTCATTAATTAAAAAATACTCGGATTTTATAAAGTATCCTATTAAAATGAAAACCAAAAAATCCAAACCAAAAGAGGGCTCAGAAGGTGAGTTTGAAGAGTTTGAGGAGGTTGAAACTCTAAACTCAATGGTACCGATTTGGAGGAAGAATAAAAACGAGCTTACCGATGAGGACTACAAAAACTTCTACCATGATAAACACTACGGTTTTGATGAACCGCTAAAGTACATCCATACCTCCGTTGAAGGGAACATAAGCTACAACAGCATTCTATACATCCCATCTACCGTACCGTTTGACTACTATACTAAGGAGTACCAAAAGGGACTTGAGCTTTACACAAACGGTGTAATGATTATGCAAAAGTGCGGTGACCTTCTACCTGATTACTTTGGGTTTGTTAAAGGGGTTGTGGATACAGCGGATCTGTCGCTAAACATCTCCAGAGAGCTTTTACAGCAGGATGTAGGGCTTAAGTTTATCGCCAAAAAGCTAAAGGAAAAGATAAAGCGCGAGCTTAAGGCTATGCTTACTAAGGATCGTGAAAGCTACGAAAAGTTTTGGGACACCTTTGGACGTATTATTAAGTACGGTGTTTACAGCGAATATGGCATGAACAAGGAGTTTTTACAGGATCTTATCCTATTTAGATGTTCTAATGACGACAAGCTTGTAACCCTTGATGAATATATAGAGCAGATGAAAGAGGATCAAAAGGGTATCTACTACGCTACAGGGGATTCTGTGGATAAGATTAAAAAGCTTCCTCAAACCGAAATGCTACTCGATAAGGGTTATCCGATCCTATACCTAACCGATGATGTAGATGAATTTGTTATTAAGATGTTACAAAACTACAAGGAGAAGGATTTCCTATCGGTATCGGACGCGAAGTTTGATGACGACGATAAAAAAGATGAAGAGAATGACACCGATAAGGAGATATTTGCCTTTATTAAGGAAACACTAGGGGATAAGGTTGCGGATGTAATCCCGTCTAAACGGCTTAAGACCCACCCTGTATGTCTATCTGCAAGCGGCGAGGTGTCTATCGAGATGGAGAAGATTCTAAGTGCTATGCCAAACGCTGTAGGCGGTGCGCCTAAGGCGGCGAAGGTGCTAGAGCTTAACACCTCTCATCCTGTCTACACAATTGTAAAGGATAGCTTTGCAAATGATAAGGATAAACTAAAGGCTATCTCGAATGTGCTGTTAAATCAAGCACTATTAATCGAAGGGTTACCTATCGACGATCCAGTAGAGTACGCAAACAACGTATGTATGCTTATCTCTTAATATATGTAGGATCGCTAAAGTAATAGAGTGCAGTATTTTGATGCACAATTAGTAAGGCAGTTAATATTTAATTTACAAAACGATAAAAAATTCTACTTGATTTTTCTGCTGTATAATGGTATTGTATTGTTAATTAGCACTCAGCATATATGAGTGCTAACATAGATACTAATTTAAATTAGTATCTTGGGTGAACTATCTTTTAGCTAGGGTTTGGGATATTCACCCTACCACAACAATGATAATACTATTTCGTAATGGCTAACTATTACGGATAGATTAAACAGATCCGTTTGTGGCAAAGCCTTAAGCCACCGATGGTGGTTGTGGATTAGCATAAAGTGGGGTGTGTATTTGATTGATGAAAGAAAACAGAGGGTTTTATCTGTAATAGTTGATCGGTATATAAGAACCGGCGAGCCTATTGGCTCTAAGGAGGTTATAAAGCACCTTGGGGTTAATGTGTCGTCGGCGACCATCCGTAATGATATGATGTCACTGGAAAATATGGGGCTTTTGGAGAAGCCCCATACCTCGGCGGGGCGGATTCCATCGGTTTTGGGGTATCGGTACTATATCGACCATCTTATGGTGGTGCAAAAGCTTACTAAAGAGCAGATGAAGGATGTGGATCGGCTACTCGATAAGGAACGATATATCCCCGACCTTATTGTCGAGAATGCGGTGGATGTTCTATCCTCTATAACCGACCTTGCGGTAATTAACACAAACGCACTGCCGACAGTATCGGTTATAACCAAGGTAGAGGTAATCCCGGCGGGGGCGAGGCTTTATGCGATACTTATTGTAACCTCACTGGGTAACGTTAAAAACAAGGTATGCCGACTGGAGTTTGATATAACCCCCGAGCAGATGGAGTTTTTCCAGACCTTCTTAAACAACAACCTACAAGGGATTAATATAAGCCAGCTTTCAGACGAAGCTTTGCAAAAGTTATTTATCTCACTAGGCGGATATATGATGATCCTCTCCCCATTGCTAACCGCATTATGTGAGATGACCACCGATCTAGCCCATAGTGATGTTAAGGTAACGGGACAGCAACGACTGCTTAAGATGTCGGATATCGAGAGTGAGCAGGTGGCAAATCTAATTACAAAAAAGGATCGGTTATCCGCTGTTTTATCCTCGGTATTTAGTGGGGTTAATGTCTTGTTCTCGCAGGAGAACGACGATGTGGTTATCTCAAATTCAAGCCTAATCGTATCGCCTTATAACATAAACGACCGTTATGCGGGTTCGTTTGGGGTAATAGGCCCGCTTAGGATTAATTACAGCGAGGTTATTCCGTATATTGATTATATATCCTCATCTGTAACGATGATGTTATCTGATGATAATAAAAAATCACAAGCGAAAGGAACTTGATTAATGAAGAAAAAAGATAAGAAGGGGTCAGATACTACCGCAGAAAAGAAGGAAACAGACTGTGGATGTGAGAATGCCAAAGACTGCGAAAACAGCTGTGCCGAAGGGGCGGATGGTGTAGATTCTGCGGAAAATACAGCAGGAAATCCCGCCGATACTGTAGCGGATGACTCTGCTACCGAGGGAGAACAGGACGATCAGGTTAAGGTGTTAAACGAGCGAAATCTTCGATTAATGGCGGAGTTTGAAAATTTTAAACGCCGTACCGCTAAGGAGAAGGAGGATATGTTCGCCTACGCAAAGATATCCTGTATCAGCGATTTTCTAACGGTTATCGATAACTTCGAGCGTGCCTTAGCGGTGGAAACTACCGATGAGAGTTATAAAAAAGGTATGCAGATGATATTTAATCAGTATCTGGATATCCTAACAAAGCAAGGGGTTACAGAGATTAAGGCAGAGGGTGAGCCATTCGACCCAAACCTACACCATGCTGTAAGCCAGATTGAGGACGAGAATGCACCGCCAAACAGCGTACACCAGGTGTTCCAAAAGGGATATATGTTAGGTGAGCGGGTACTGCGCCATGCAATGGTGGTAGTGGCAAACTAAAATTAGGCGCCCATGCGGAAAGGGGATTCTATCCGTAAATTTTAAAGGGCATTAATTAATATAGGAGGCAACATTTATGGGAAAAATTATTGGTATCGACTTAGGGACTACAAACTCATGTGTATCTGTTATGGAGGGCACAGAGGCGGTAGTTATCGCAAATGCAGAGGGTATGAGAACTACTCCTTCGGTTGTAGCGTTTGCTAAAACCGGTGAAAGAATGGTAGGTCAGGTTGCAAAACGTCAGGCAATTACAAATACAGACAGGACTGTAAGCTCGATTAAACGTCATATGGGATCAAACCATACAACTACAATTGATGGCAAAAACTACACTCCACAGGAAATCTCCGCTATGATTCTGCAAAAGCTAAAGGCGGACGCAGAGAGCTATCTTGGCGAAACCGTTTCTGAAGCGGTAATCACCGTTCCTGCATACTTTAACGACGCACAGCGTCAAGCAACCAAGGATGCGGGTACTATTGCGGGACTTGATGTAAAACGTATTATAAACGAACCAACTGCGGCGGCACTAGCATATGGTGTGGACAAAGAAGCAGATCAAAAGATTATGGTATACGACCTTGGGGGCGGTACCTTCGACGTATCTATCATCGAGATGGGTGATGGTGTACAGGAAGTACTAGCTACAGCGGGTAACAACAAGCTAGGCGGCGACGACTTCGACGACCGTGTAATGAACTGGCTTGCTGATGAGTTTAAGAAATCAGAAGGAATCGACCTTAGAAACGATAAGATGGCTATTCAACGTCTAAAGGAAGCGGCTGAAAAGGCTAAGATTGAGCTTTCATCGATGACACAGGTTTCCATTAACCTACCGTTTATCACCGCTGACGCTACAGGCCCTAAGCACCTTGACACAAACCTAACCCGTGCAAAGTTTAATGAAATCACCTCTGACTTAGTAGAAGCTACCATGGGACCTGTTCGTCAGGCACTATCCGATTCAGGGCTAAGCTCTAGTGAGCTTGACAAGGTTCTTCTAGTAGGTGGTTCTACACGTATCCCTGCGGTACAGGACGCAGTTAAAGCGCTTATCGGAAAAGATCCGTTTAAGGGAATTAACCCAGACGAATGTGTTGCAATCGGTGCGGCTATACAGGGTGGGGTTTTAACCGGTGATGTTAAGGGTATCCTACTGCTTGACGTAACCCCGTTATCTCTTGGTATCGAAACTTTAGGTAACGTTAGCACAAAGATTATCGAAAGAAACACCACCATCCCAACTAAGAAGTCACAGGTATTCTCAACTGCGGCGGATAATCAAACCTCCGTTGAGATTCATATACTACAGGGTGAGCGTGAATTTGCAAAGGATAACAAGACCCTAGGCTTATTTAAGCTAGATGGTATCCCACCGGCTCCTCGTGGTGTTCCACAGATTGAAGTTACCTTTGATATCGATGCAAACGGTATCGTTCATGTATCGGCTAAGGATCTAGGTTCTGGTAAGGAACAAAAGATTACAATTACCTCCTCTACTAATATGTCAAAAGAGGATATCGAGAAGGCTGTTAAGGATGCGGAAGCGTTTGCCGCTGACGATAAGGCAAAGAAAGAGGAAGTTGACACAAGAAACAGCGCTGATCAGATGGTATTCCAATGTGAAAAGTCCATTAACGAGTTAGGCGACAAGGTTTCTGCTGAAGATAAAACTGAAGTAACCGCTAAGATTGACGCATTAAAAGAGGCTCTAAAGGGCAGTGATATTGCGGCGATAAAAGCTAAACAGGAAGAACTACAAAAGACATTCTACGCTATATCCGAAAAGGTATATAAGGACGCAGCTCCGGCGGGTGACCCAAATGCGGCGGGTGCGCAGGGTAATACCGCTCCAAATGGTGCTGACTTTGTAGATGCAGACTTTAAAGAGGTTAACGACGACAAGTAGACAAAATTCTGTAGTGGATGGGTTAGTATTAACTAGTATAGGCATTGCGTTTTCTATTGCTATCGGCTAAAGGTATAATGATAAGCTTTATACTATAGCCTTAGTAATAGTTTAAAACGCAATGTTTGTGGTAGTAGATAGTTAATAGCTCCTCCCGCATTTGAGAGATCATATGGGGTAGTAGGTTATCTAACCTTCCCTACATAAGATAAGGTGGTATATTTTGGCGGAAAAAAGAGATTTTTATGAGGTTTTAGGCGTTAGCAAGGGTGCTTCCGACGATGAGTTAAAGAAGGCATACCGCAAACTGGCAAAGAAGTACCATCCCGACCTAAACCCCGACGATAAAAAGGCGGAAAAAAGCTTTAAAGAGGTAAGCGAAGCTTACGAGATTCTAACCGATAAAGAAAAACGTGCACGGTACGACCAGTTTGGTCATGCGGGGGTTGACCCTAGCTATGGCGGCGGTCAAGGACAGGGCGGTTTTGGCGGCTTCGGAGGATTTGGCGGTTTTGAGGACTTTGATCTTGGGGATATATTAGGCGGCATGTTCGGCGGCGGATTTGGCGGTGGCAGACGTTCTAACCCGAATGCGCCGCGTCAAGGCGGAACTATACGGTCGAATGTGATGATTGATTTTAGCGAGGCCTGCAAGGGTGTTAAGAAGAACATCACTGTGGCACGGTTAGAAAATTGTCCTGACTGCGGTGGGAATGGTAGCCAGAAGGGTCACGACCCACAGACCTGTCCTGAATGTAGCGGTACCGGCCAGGTGCGTCGTATACAGCGTACTCCGCTAGGGCAGATTAGCACGACTGCGGCATGCTCACGTTGCTCCGGTACAGGTAAGATTATCTCTAATCCGTGTAAATCCTGTAACGGCCAGGGTAAGATTAGGGTTAACAAGACCATTGAGGTAAACATCCCTGCCGGTATTGACGACGGTCAGACCATAGCTATCAGGGGACAGGGGGACAGCGGTGTAAACGGCGGTCCTGCGGGGGATCTAAACCTTACTGTAGGGGTTAGACCTCACCCAATCTTTACGCGAAACGGATACGACATCCTATGTGAGATCCCGGTAACCTATACCCAAGCGGTATTTGGCGATGAGCTTACCGTTCCGACCATCGACGGTAAGGTTAAGTACGACATATCCGAGGGTACACAGCCCGGCACAATATTTAGACTTCGTGGAAAGGGTGTACAGCACCTAAACCGCAACTCACGAGGGGATCAGTATGTAACGGTTGTAGTTGAGGTTCCAAAGAACCTTACAAAGGCGCAAAAGGACGCACTCAAAAATTTTGAGAACTCCCTAAACGACGAAAACAACTATTCAAAGCGCAAAAGCTTTATGGATAAGATCAAGGATCTATTTGATAAATAAAATAAAGGGGCGACCATATATGGTCGCCCCGATGTTGTTTTAATGCGATATCCTACGTAGACGCTAGCTGTAACAGAGTATATAGCTAGGACTCCATATCCTTTAGGATTCCTCCTAGAATGCTCTTTTCGATGGTGATATCCGCTACAACACCGTCGTTAGTGTATTCCTCATGATTTACCTTCCCGCGTAGACGTATCTTTTCCAAAAGGTTTAGCTTGTTGTATGGGAAGGTTATGGTGGTGTTGGTAATACGCTCATCTAGCTTTTTGATTATCGCTGTTAGTAGGGTGTCGATCCCTCGTCCTGTCTTTGCGCTGATAAATACTATGTCATCCTGGCTTGTTACAAGCGGTACGGTAGCAAGATCGCACTTGTTGTACACCGTTACTATAGGGGTGTCGATACAGTCTAGATCACTTAATACCGATAGAGTCACATCGATATGCTCCCTTGCGTGCTCGTCGGAGATGTCCACCACATTTAGGATAACATCAGCGGTAGCCGCCTCCTCTAGGGTGGATTTAAATGCCTCGACTAGCTTGTGGGGAAGCCGACGTATTAACCCTACTGTATCGATTATAACACTAGACTGACCGTTTGGCAGACGTAGCTCCCTTGCGGTAGGGTCTAGCGTTGCAAACAGCATGTTTTCCGCAAGGATATCGGAATCTGTAAGGTGGTTTAATAGGGTGGATTTACCTGAGTTTGTGTATCCCACTATAGCTATGGTCGGTACGTTGTTCTTGTGCCGACGTGCTCTTATGTTACTGCGGCGGGACTCAACCTCCTTAAGCTCTCTTTCTAAAGCTTCTATCCGACGGCGGATGTGTCTACGGTCGCTTTCTAGCTTAGACTCACCAGGGCCTCTAGTACCAATCCCCCCCGCTAGCCGTGATAGGGAAGCCCCCATACCTACAAGCCTTGGAAGTAGGTATCGTTGCTGTGCAAGCTCAACCTGAAGCTTACCTTCAGCTGATATTGCACGCTGAGCAAAGATATCGAGTATTAGGGTGGTGCGGTCAACCGCCTTTATCCCTGTAATATCCTCGATATTACGAATCTGTGTACCGCTTAGCTCATCATCAAAGATTAAAAGCTCTACTTTATTATCCACGCAGAAGGTCTTGATCTCTTGTAGCTTACCCTCTCCGATGTAGCTTTTTGCCTTAACGCTCTCGCGATTTTGTGTTACTCGACCGATAACCTCTGCACCGGCGGTAACTGCAAGTTCAGCTAATTCATCTAGTGAGGATTCAAGGTCGTAAGCACCTGTATCAACCCCAACCAGAACCGCGCGTTGTATATTCTCATGTGTAGTTTCAAACATCTATTACCTCATTACAAAGCTACTACGGTAACAGACTATACATCCATGTCCGATACCTTATTACGTCTTTGTATCCTTAATATCTGCAAACACCTCACCTAACACTACAGGTACTGACTGCCCGTTAGAGAGGGTAATTATCTGCTTTGTGAAGCTGTCCAGACTGTCCTTATGAACCAGTAGTTCCAGACTAACTATGGATGTGAAATCCACGGATTTTACCACGATTGTATAGGAGGGTAGGTGGTACTGTACCTTTTGGTAAAGGTTGTAATCACACTCTAGCAAAACATTGTAGCAGGTAGCCATATGCATAATAAAAGCACTGTCTATCGCTAGCTTTGTAGCGTGCGAGTATGCTCTAACAAGACCTCCGGCGCCTAACATTATCCCGCCGTAGTACCGTGTCACCACCACACATACATCGGTAAGCCCCTCTTTTGACAGCACCTCTAGGGAGGGAACACCCGCAGTTCCTTGTGGTTCGCCGTTGTCACTATACCGCTTTATAGCTGTTTTTCCCTCATTACGCAGGATGTATGCATAGGTGTTATGGGTTGCGGTTTTGTGCTTTTGGCTAATCTCTTTAATAAACTCTAATGCCTCTTGTTCGGTAGTAACAGGGGCGATATTGCCGATAAAACGTGACTTCTTCTCGACAAACTCGTCACTGCTGTAACCCCTAACTGTTAGATATTCCACATATTGTCCCTCCCCTTTCTATAAAATTTTTGAAAACCTGCAAGCTTTATCTTTAAAGCTAAAGCCTTAGTATAGAATACTGCCGTACTTATCGGCAATCTCTTGCAGTGTTTCTCTATTAATTGTAGTATCTGTGTCGATCATCGCCCTTCCGTTATACAAAAGTAAAGCTGACTTTAATGATACCTCATCCTCGCTGTAAAAACAGACAGGCAGACTGCAAAAATGTGCATTAAGGGAAAACATCTTTGCGTCATCGGGCGAACCGATATGTATCTTTACCATATCAGCGCTGTCATCCTCAATATCAAGGAACAGATCTGCCATATCCACCTCACATTCAAGGGTAGGGCTTACCTCTAAACGCAGTGGGTCTAGCATGTAAAAATGGGTTTCATCCGATAGGTAGCAGATCTGCTCGTTATCGGGGTTATCATATACCGTCTGTAGCGGGGAAAACTCGTGGTTGTCCACCACCTCACAAATGGCCTTAATATGAGAAGCGGTACTGCCGCAACATCCGCCTACGATAGACACCCCGATGTTTAGTAGATCTTTAATGCTTTTCGCCATCATATCAGGGGTTAGGTCGTACTCGTTTTGGTTATCGATGTTAGGCTGACCTGCATTAGGCTTTGCTATAATAGGAATCTTTGCAAACGGAATAATCTCCTCTAGTATCGGTAACATCTTGTCAGGACCGTAGGAGCAGTTTAAACCAAATCCCGCAATCCCTAATTCCTGCAGCGTGATAAGACAGTTTAGCGCGTCGGTTCCCGATAGGGTCTTGCCCCGCTCGTTTACCGTTATGGTAACGAACACAGGCTTGTTAAACCCACGACAGGATAAAACCGCCGCACGTGCCTCGCTAAGCGACATCATCGTTTCAATTACAAACAGATCTACCCCTGCTTCGTTTAGCGCCTTAGCCTGTTCCTTATATATTGTGATTAGCTCGGTCATCGAGATATCACCAAAAGGCTCGATAAACTGACCGGTAGGGGATAGGTTACCCGCCACAAGCTTTTTCTTGCCGGTAGCGACAGTAGCGCCGCTAGCCGTGCTAGCGATATCCGCCGCTTCCTTTGTGAGGGCGACAAGACTTTTGTTAATCTGTTCCACCTTATCTGAAAGTCCAAAGTGGGCTAGCTTTATGCGGTTAGCCGAGAAGGTAGGGGCGTAGACTATATCACTGCCCGCATTGTAAAAGTCCGTTTGAATCTTTTTTATTACTTCGGGGTTTTGTAGTATCCATTCCTCTACACAAACACCCTTAGGAAGTCCGTTTAGATATAGATTTGTTCCTGTTGCACCATCTAATACTAGTGGGGTGCTAATTTTGGGGTAACTGTCCATCTCATCTCTCCTTTTTTCTGTCTTATATATTTTTTGTATTATTAATAATATTTATAACTAATAGTATATTAAAGCTGTCAGACGCCTAATAACATTACTGGGACTGATACCGTTAACCTATATGCTACCTACAATTACACGTTGGCTTGCAAAACGCTTCCCTCTTAAGAAATCCCTTGCGTCCATCGGTTTACCGTTGTCGTACTGTACCTTTGTAAATTCGACATACCCGTCGATACACTTTACAATAAATCTTTTCTGGTCAACTAGCTGTCCAACCTCAAAGCCTTGGTTGTCACAATCTATACAATCCGTAATAATTTGCGAATTATATACCTTTAATCGCTTCCCCTCTAGCGTTGTATATGCTAAAGGCCAGCTTGATAGACCGCAGATTAGCTTGTGAATCTTCCTTGCAGGCTTTGTAAAATCGATGTT
>CAZAOY010000054.1:0-16871 GCA_964486925.1 uncultured Oscillospiraceae bacterium | reverse complement strand
TACAGCTGTACCCCAATCTTTGTTTTCATAACTAAATCCCCTTTTTTATATTTTCCCAAAGCTGATATTTATCTATACTCTGGTTAGCCCTATTCTACCACTTTAGCAAACCATTGTCAATAGATTATGTAAATTTTATATATAAGTTATGCACTTAAATGCAGTAAGCTTTAATTTTCAAGTTAAAACTGATAGCGCAAGGACCAGTTAGGATAGCTTCTGCCATTAAGTACCTAAGCAATAGCGCTGTTTTTAATAGCTACATTCTGCTGAATAAACCAAATAGCAACTTTTTCAAAGGCGAAGTCCGAATATATATACTGAATAAAATATTAATTTAAGTGTAACATTTTAGTTTTTTATACGTGTAATAGATGTAGCTACAAAAATTTATAGGGGGTGATGGTTTTTGCATGAGGACAATATATTAATGGAGCGGACACAAAATGGAGATAAAACCGCCTATGAAAGCCTTGTTTTAAAGCACAGGAAAAAATCTATAGAATTTGCTAACAGCTTTCTTTTAAACCTATCCACCGCCGAGGATGTTGTACAGGAGTGTTTTGCTAAGGTGTACATAAACCGTCATCTCTACAAGCCCACATACAGCTTTAAAACCTACCTATTCACTATTATCCGCAACCGATGTATCGATGAGCTTAGAAAGGAAAAACACCGTACCACTGTAAATATAGATGATATCTATCACGTATCTGACGGCAGTACACCAGAACAACAGCTACTGACTAAAGAGACAAGTCAAACCATTTTTACAATGCTAAACAGCTTGCAGGATAACTATAAAACTGCGCTGTACCTGTTTGCGGTGGATGGGATGAGCTACAAGCAGATTGCCAAGGTCATGCAAAAAACCGTTCCCCAGGTTAAAATTCTTATCTTTAGAGCAAGGAAAAAGCTAAAATTATTATATGAAGGAGTTGATATCCGTGAGGGATGAAAAGGAATTTTTAGCCGCAATGTGGCAGACCGTTTCAGATATAGAGTTTGAAGAGCAACAAAAGGAGCTCGCAAGGCAGAGGGACAAAAAACTAAAGAAACAGCTTCTTTTAATATACAGTAGCCTAGCTATAACGGTAACTAGTATATTTCTTTTGCTTACCCTATCCTCTGCGGATATGGGACAGGCTTGTATTGCCTGTTTTATAGTTATCCTAATCGGATTTTCTATAGACAACGGCTACGCTATAAGTAATGGTTTTCCCGCTCTAGTTCACACTAACAAAAACAGGAGGGGTTATCTTGAAAACAGAGATTAACATTAATAATCTAACAAAAAGATTCGGCAAGAAAACAGCGCTTGATGGTATCTCCTTGCAGCTTAATAACGGTATGTTTGGGCTGCTCGGCCGTAACGGTGCGGGCAAAACAACCCTTATGAGGATTCTTGCAACGCTACTAGTACCCTCTAGCGGGGAGGTTATGGTTTGTGGTGTTCCTATTAACAGGGCGAAGCAGGTGCGTGCGCTTATCGGGTATCTACCACAGGAGTTTTCGATCTATCCAAACATGGGCGTCTATGAGGCTATGGACTATCTGGGGGTTTTGTCAAACCTATCTCGAGATGTCCGAAAGGAGCGTATACCGAAGCTACTCCAGATGGTAAACCTTGACGACTGTAGAGGTATTAAGGTTAAAGCCTTATCAGGAGGCATGAAACGCAGACTTGGGATAGCACAGGCGATACTGCACGACCCAAAGGTACTAATCGTAGATGAACCCACCGCAGGACTTGACCCCGAAGAACGTGTCCGCTTTAGAAACCTACTCTGCCAAATTGCAAAGGACAGGGTCGTTATCCTCTCAACACATATTGTTGAGGATATAGAAAAAACCTGTGAAAACATCGCTATACTGGATAGCGGAAGGATTATCTATAACGGCAAGCTTAAAGACTTTGTAGGCAACGAGGACGGACTTGAAGCTGCATACATCAAAAGGATGGGAGGGCAGATACAATGAGCCTTTTTATCAAAGAGTGCGGTCACCTACTAAAAAGTCTAATCTATCTGGTCTTTATCGCTGTAGTGGTTATCTTCTACATTACACAGCTAGGCAACTATGCAGGCGATGATATTAAACAAGCTAAAAGTAACACAGAATACTCATACCAAAACCCACTAATGAAACCACCGCCGAATGCCGAAAGCTACGGCACAAAGCAGGCGGAAATTCCAGAGCAGGTAATGCCAAATGCAATAGTTTCGTTACTTTCAGAGTATCAACAAAATAATTTTATTACCTATCCAATAGGATTTTACAAAAATATAAAGCTTAATGAGAAGGAACAGCTAGTTATTGCAGATATAATTAAAGAATTAACAGGGGAATCTATAGATGTACTACTAAAAAAGTTAGCTGTATACAACGAATCTCGTACACAGGCATATCTAAATGGTGCGCCTGACCCAACTACAGAGGGTATAATTAACGTTGTTGTAGACTATGACACCTTTAAAGAGAGGTTAACGCAGATTGATAAGGTTTTGGGTGGAGGCTCTAAATACTCAAAAGACTGGCTAGCTAGCTACGCAAGCATACCTATTACCTATGAAGAAAAGCTAGCAGAGTACAACTCCTTTATTAGCGAGGACAGGATACTAGGCGCGTACGCTAGACTTTTTAGCGACTACATGGGGATAACCATCTCTTTGTTTAGTATCTTCGTACCTGTGTCTTTCTTAATGCGAGATAGAAGGTATAGGATTAATGAGCTTTTGTCCTGCCATAAAAAAAGCTCGCTTAGCATAGTGATCTCAAGGTACTGCGCTGTAGTTGTAATGATGATACTTCCGTTTTTCCTGTTGTCTATCAGACCGACAGTTCAGCTTGTAACCTATGGAATACAGTCATCTACAGCGGTTGATCCATTAGCTTTTGTAAAGTACATTATAACCTGGCTTGTGCCAACCCTTATGACAACCACAGCGGTAGGGTTTATCTTTACCGTATTGACAGACACACCTATCGCAATTATAATACAGCTTGCATGGAGCTTTATATTCGACCTAATGGATATATCAAGGCTTCACGGAGGTAACTACAGCACAGAGCTAACAATCCGACATAACACCCTCGGTAACCTACAAGCGGTTAAGGACGGTATAACCGCCCTCACCATCAACAGAGTTTCCTATACATTAATCTCACTGCTCATAATTGCATTAACAGCCTATCTGTACGAACAAAAAAGGAGGGGACGGATTGATATTATCAGCGGCATACAAAAAATCTATAGACATATCAAGGGTACAGATTAAGCTAGGTGTAGGGTTAAATACAGCACTTTCCTTTATTATGGTAGCGCTAACACCTCTAATATTTGGGGTGAAAAATCTCGATAGCGTGGCTTCAAGCTTTGTTTTAGAGCGTTTTACCTCACTGATCGGAATAATCCTGTTTACTCCACTTATCTATCCCGAAGGTGACAAGGATGTGCAAGAGCTTGTTGAAAGCAAATGCACATCCCCTACACAGGTATATATAATAAGGATAGTATTATCGCTTGCGGTGCTGGTCTTTTTAATCAGTGTTAAAGTGCTCTTTATGCGGATGAATAACTGTTACTTTAACCCCTTAGCCTTTATCTTTGGCACTATCTCGTCCGCTCTGGCAATAGGTGCACTTGGATTTTTGGCACATTCACTCTCAAATAACGTTGTAATCGGTTATATGTTTGCAGTCTTTTATTATCTGATTAATATATTCCAAGGCGAACAGCTAAAGCTGTTTTACCTGTTCTCGCTTTCACAGGATAGCATTACCGAAAAATACTGGCTACTATCTCTTTCTATAATCCTACTCCTTCTGGGTGTTATCTATCGGAATATTATCAGAAAGGTGCGATAATTCTTGTTTCTGAACGTTTTTATCTATTACCTTCCTTAAAATAAAACAGGTTAACCCTCCGTAGGCTTTCTGGAAAGGATTAATCTTTAAAGGATACGCCTTATCCTTTAACCCGCTTTCCGACCAATAGGCATTGTCATACGCCGATATCTGGTTACTGGCAGTGCTCATACCCCTAAAAGCACTATAGATTGATAGCTGATTAAGGGTGACAGGGTAGGATTTTTTGGATAATATCCTATCATATAAGCTATCTGCCGTATCCTCTACCCGCTTTGTCTGGGCAGGGGTTAGGGAGAAGGTGGCGGTTTGAATCTTCTCACTTAGCATTAGTATCCCGTTAACACCCCATATCCCCATGGTATCCTTAAGGTATTTAGCTACCGCTTTCTCTCCCGCACCCGCCGTGGTGGAGATTATTAGACCCTTTTTATTAAATAGGCGGGGTCTATGAAATAGGTAAGCAAGATGGTCAATTAAGTTCTTCATAGCCGCATTTAACTGCATTGCATATACAACCCCGGTTAGAATAATACCGTCACTGTCATCAAGCTCCTTTGCAACCTCCCCTACCACTTTATAATGAGGACATAGGTGCTCACCCCTTGCAAAGCAGGTGTGACAGGAGGTGCAAAACGGTAGATTAAGATCCCGAACCATGATCTCCTTAATCGTTACATCCCCCTTTGCTCTAAGTCGGTTTATTACCGCCTGTGTCAGCTTATAGGTGTTGCCCTTTCGCATACTTCCGTGAATTACCAGTATCTTCATAGCTATCCCTCCTGTTAAAATTTGTATAACAAAAACATCACTGTAGTAACCTTCGCAGTGATGTTTTGTTTCGTTTAGTTTCGCATTAAATTATAACGATACCGGAGCTTTTTTACCTGTTTCGTAAGATACATAAGCCGCATCCATTAGTTTTGACATGTTTAGTGCCTTCTCGATATCAAAGTCGCTGTTTGGTGTAGTATCTCTCATAACCGCTTCAGCAAACTGGAATAACGGTTCAGGAGTGCCCTTAGTCATGGACTCCTCTGGAATAACCTTCGTCTTACCGTCTACAGTAATCATAACACCTTCGATATGATCGCTCATAAAGATACTTCCAAGTTCACCGTTTACCTCAATCTGGAACGGACAAGATCCCGATACAAACGCTGTTTCAGATACAACGATAGCGCCATTAGGATACTCAATTACAGATACGCAGTTGTCATCAACACCCTTACCCGCAACGCTTGTAAAGATTGAAGATACAAAGATTGGATTAGGTAGAAAATGTAGCGCAAGATACATAGGGTGCGCCCCTAGATCCATCATAGCCCCGCCGCCACACTGCGCCTTGTCATAGAAGGTATCAGGTAGCCAGTTTGCGGAGGTTCCGTTATGTGCATTTCTAATTCTTATGTTAGTAACCTTTCCAACCTTACCTTGATCCACAAGCGATTTTACACACATAACCTTAGTAAGTGTAAGCTTTGGAAAGGAGATTGTAAACTTTACGCCCGATTCCCTTACAGCCTCTGCGATACGGGTAGCAGAGTCGGATTTAACCGCAAGCACCTTCTCAGTGAAGATATGCTTTTTAGCTTTAGCACACTTTATAATTACGTCCTCATGGATGGTAGTCTGGGTGCAGACACTAACTGCATCGATTGTTTGATCTGCTAGCAAGGTATCTAGGTCTGCTTCAAACCTACAACCTAACTCCTCTGCCCATGCTTTACCACGAGCAACATCATCATCCCATACCGCACTGATGTTTACACCATCAATCGATTTAAACTCATCTCCATACCCCTTTGCGTGTACGTGCCATTGGCTTAATAGCGCAATATTCATTTTTGTCCTTCTCCTTTTTCAGATAAATGCTTTTAGGTGACCTTTTATAGATAAAGCTATTACAAAAACTAACCTCTAAAGTCTACCTTTATACAAGAGATTGTACCATACTTTTAAAGCAAATTCAACCCCATTTTAAAGTTTTAAAGTTTATTCATAAGTCATACAACGTTTTATCCATACCTGCTCATACTCATTATGTGGGATTATACGCTTAGCCAGATCGGCGGCTGTAAAAACCCGCTCATCAAGACACCACTGCATAAAGGTAGCGTAGCCTTTAAGATCCAGCTCGTCAGTGTCATAATAAACGCAGATGGTATCAAATCCCGCTAGATGTGCCGCTACTAATCGGGTATGCCCATCGGTAATAAGATTATATCCGTTAAGCTTAATAATAGGAATGGGATCTAACAAATCTTTATTAAACCATTCCCTCACTCTATCTAGCTTTTTCTGACTTATGTATAGCTGACTTGATTGTAATGATGTAATCGGTAGTATAAATGAGTGTACGCTATCTTTAGGAGAGCAGTGCAAATCACTGGCAATATTAGGGTTAATCCGCATGTTATTCGTTCCTTTCTATATGACACTTATGTGACACCAGTATACCATAATATATTAATTATTTCAATCAGTTTGCACTAGAATAAAGTATTACCGCTTGACTTTATCTTACAAATATTATATAATATAACAAACAGTACAAGAAAAACAGTAAAAATTCGAGGTGAATTTGTGACAACTGTAAAATATATTAACATTTCATTAGAGGTGTTTGGCGGGATTATATCTGTACTTTTAATCCAATTTTTACTCTTTGGTAAACCAAATAAAAGCCGTCTGGAATGGCTTTACATACGTATATTGATATGCAACGCCTGTGTACTACTTAGCGATGCGGCGGCTTGGTTCTTTAAAGGGAGGCTAGATCCCTTTAGTGTTTTCGCCGTACCGGTGGCAAATTTTTTGGTATACTGCTTTGGATATGCTATAATGGCAGCCTTTACCGATTACTTTATATCCTTTATCCGAGAGCGTGATAGCAGTGTGGGAAAGACGGTAGTGCATGTAGTTTTAGGTATCACATTAGCCGCTATATTATCGGTAATAATTTCACAGTTTAACCATATGTACTATGTTATAGACGATCATAACATCTACCAAAGGCAGGGATTCTTCTGGTTTTCCCAGATATTCGGGCTTGTAGGGATGGTAATAAATGCCGTTACATTACTACGTTATCGCCGCTGTTTTGATAAAAAGGAGTTTGCCGTATTTGTGCTCCACATTGCCATGCCTGTTATCGCTATATCTATCCAGATATTTGTATACGGAATAGCGCTACTATATATCGCTACTAATATATCGGTAATTTGTATCTATATCTTTATCCAAGCAGAGCAGGCTAGACGACTTAGCGAGAAGGAGCTTGAGCTTGAACGAAGCCGTATTGCTGTCATGGTGTCACAGATACAACCCCACTTTTTATTTAACGCGCTAACCTCAATACGAAGTGTCTGTACAAGGGACGCAAAGTTAGCGGCACAGGCTATTACAGAGCTTTCAACCTTTTTAAGAGGAAATATGGACAGCCTTACCACCCCCGACCTAATCCCCTTTGAGCGGGAGCTCTCCCATGTAAACAGCTACCTTGCTATCGAAAAGCTGCGCTTTAAGGAACGGCTTAACGTCACATATAACATCGCTACACTAGATTTTATGATACCACCGCTTACGCTACAACCGATTGTAGAGAATGCAGTACGTCACGGTGTAAACAAGCGTGTTAACGGTGGAAATATCATAATTACCGTGAACCAAACCGCTATAGATAATATAGTTATCATAGAGGATGACGGAGTAGGTTTTGACGTGGATAAGCCTCACAGTGGTAACACCCCCCACCTAGGGATACAGAATGTGCAGATTAGGTTAAAATCCATGTGCGGCGGCTCACTTAAGATACAAAGCACCCTAAATGTCAAAACGATGGTAACCATAACCATACCCAGAAAGGATGAGGCTTTATGAAGATAATTATAATTGATGACGAGATAGATGCGGGGCTTGACCTACAAAATGTATTGGAAAGGGTTCTCCCCGGTAGCCGTATAACCACCTTCACACTTCCACAGTTAGCGTTAGATCAGGTACGGGAGGGCGGTGTGTCGATTGCATTCTTAGACGTTGAGATGCCCTGTGTCCACGGTCTTATCCTGGCAAAGCGGATAAAGGAGCTTGACCCGCTAATAAAGATAGTCTTTGTAACGGGGTATGGCCAGTACTCACTTGATGCATACAGCGTGCCCGCAGGCGGATATATCCTAAAGCCCGCAACCGACGAGATGGTACGAAAGGTGCTAGCAGAGCTTTCCACCCCGCTACAAAAGGGCGGAGCAAACATCGAGGTAACAACCTTTGGAAACTTTGAGGTATTTGTTGACAAAAAACCGCTGACCTTTAGCCGTTCAAAGGCGAAAGAGCTGTTTGCATACCTTGTTGACCGCAAAGGCAGTGGGATAACCACCGCTCAGATTGCAGGGGTGCTTTGGGGCGATAAACCCTACAACCGCTCACTCCAAAAGCAGACACAAAACATAATCGGCTATATGATGGAAAGCCTAAGGGACGCTAAAATCTCTGATGTAGTTAGAAAAGAATGGAACTGTATATCCATCGACACCTCACTAATTAACTGCGACTACTACGACTTTCTAGCCTCCGACGATATCTCTACCACCTCCTACAACGGAGAATACATGGCACAATACAGCTGGGCAGAGCTAACGAATGCAGTACTTTGGAAAAAGTCTAAGTTGTCTGGTTAATATAGCTATAATATTAACGCAAGCCAACAAAAAGTTATTACCTATAGAAGCTTCATCTGCATACAGTGCTATGTGTGATAAATGTATACATTGCTCTCATATTAGAGGAAGCATTGTATGCTTTCTGGTTTTGCTAATAGCATAACCATTAATATGATTTAGTGAAATTTAAGAAAAAAAGCTATTGACAACCCTATTATAGTGTGATATAATAAGCACATAATAACATAAATACTGCGATTGGGAGTAGTAGAGGTGTTGTAGCTTTCATGGGGTTTACCCCATGATACAGAGAGTTGCTGGTTGGTGCGAAGCAATAGCTATCTATCTTGAACTCACCCAGGAGTAGCTTGCTGAAATGCCTATTAGGCTTTAGGTTAAGACGTATTCTCCACGTTATAGGAGTGAGCATTGTTAGATGCAATAAGTGGGCGTGTATTCTATTGGTTGTTTTGCCTGTTAACAGGGTGGGATTTTACCATTTTGGTGAGTTTTTGTTCTTTTAGGTTGTTATTATATAAATATTTTTATATAATAATGATGTTATAGGTGAAAGCTTAGAGATAGATATATGTCAATTAGAGTGGTACCACGGAAGTAATACAGTTGTATTTTACGCTTTCGTCTCTTGTTTTGGTTATGTTTTGGACTTTTGTTCAAGCGGTAACAGACAGTAGACGAAGGCTTTTTGATTTTTATGGAGGTTAGTATGGATGAGATTAAACGCGAAAAGATCTATAGTAATATCGAGAAACGCATGAAAGACAGAACAGATAATGACATGTTTAGAATCACCGTGGGCGGTATGCTCGAAGAGGTTGCAAATGAATATCCAGATATGCAGGCGATAAAGTATATCGATCGGGATTACTGTAGAAGCTGGAAAGAATTTAACGAAGAGGTTGACAAGGTTGCAAAGGGATTTCTTTCAATCGGGGTAAAAAAAGGGGATCATGTTGCTATCTGGGCAACTAATGTACCGGAATGGCTTTTAACCCTTTTTGCAACCGCAAAGATTGGCGCTGTGCTTGTAACGGTTAATACTGGGTACAAGGTGTTTGAGCTTGAGTATCTACTTCGTCAGTCCGACACTAAGGTTTTGGTTATGACAAAGGGATTTAAGGATGCGGATTATGTCGGTATCGTTAATCAGCTTATCCCAACCTTAAAGGACAGTACACCAAACCAGCTTGATATAAAGATGCTACCATTTTTAAAATCTATAATCGCTATAGGTGACGATACCCCAAAAGGTATGCTAAACTTTAAAGACCTATACTCACATGCAGATGAGGTTTCGGATAGCAATTTTTTTGCAGTAAAAGACTCACTACACTATGACGACGTTATAAACATGCAGTACACAAGCGGTACAACAGGCTTCCCTAAGGGAGTTATGCTTACCCACTACAACATTGTAAACAACGGTAAAAGCATTGGCGACTGTATGGCGTTTACGCAGGACGATAAGCTATGTATCCCAGTGCCGTTGTTCCACTGCTTTGGTCTGGTGCTAGGGGTAATGGCATGTATAACCCACGCTACCTCTATGGTGCCTATTGAAGCCTACCGCCCTACCGAGGTTATGCGTGCTATACAGGATGAGGAATGCACCGCTGTACACGGAGTACCGACAATGTACATCGCAATGCTAGAACACCCTACCTTTAAGGACTATAAATTCCCTAGACTTCGCACCGGAATAATGGCAGGATCCCCCTGCCCTATTAAGGTAATGGAACAGGTAATAAACGATATGGGACAAAAGGATATCACTATAGCATTCGGTCAAACCGAGCTTTCCCCTGTTTGTACCCAGACTACAATAGACGACTCTATCGAGCTACGTGTTTCCACCGTAGGTAGAGCATTACCTAACATCGAAACCAAGATAGTTGACCCAGAAACCGGTAAAACCCTAGGCCCTAATCAACCGGGAGAGTTCTGTGCAAGAGGGTACAACGTTATGAAGGGTTACTACAAGATGGAGGAGGCAACCGCGCAGGCGATCGATGACGAAGGTTGGCTACACACCGGCGACCTTGCAGTGGTAGACGAAAACGGATACTACAAGATCACAGGACGTATTAAGGATATGATAATCCGAGGCGGCGAGAACATCTATCCAAAGGAGCTAGAGGAGTTTTTATACACCAACGAAAAGATTAAAGATGTTCAGGTAATCGGTGTTCCCGATATCTCGTACGGCGAGGTGGTAATGGCATGTATCATCCTAAAGGACGGCTGTGAGATGACCGAGCAGGAGGTAAAGGACGCAGTAAAGGCAAATATGGCAAGACATAAGATCCCTGCATATGTAGCATTTATGGATGAATTTCCTATGACATCAAGCGGAAAGATCCAAAAGTTTAAGTTAAGGGACTGGGCGGTAGAGCACCTTAACCTACAAAAAGCCGCAGATGTAGAAACAGCCTAAAATATTTCATACTTTGTACGAAATACATAATATGGAATATACTATATTTATTACTCTGCACTAATAAGGTATAGTGTAGAGTAATAAGATAAGGAGAAGGATATGAAACTTGCTTTTTCAACACTAGGTTGTCCCGATTGGAGCTGGAAGGATATATACGCTACCGCAAAGGATCTTAAATTTGATGGTATTGAGGTGCGTGGGCTGCAAAACGAGCTGTATATGCCAAACGCCTACCCTTTTAGGGAAGAACATATTAACGACACTCTAAAGGATCTTAAAAACTCAAGGTTAGCTATCTCTATGTTAACCACAGGTATAAGCATGGGTTATGATGAATATAACGACGCAGATACCGCAAAACGATACATAGACCTAGCAAAAACCTTATCTACACCATTTATCCGTGTAATGATCTCCGACAAACCATACCCAGAGGAGGTAGACCTGCAAGCTGCGGCTAATCGATATAACGAGATCTGCGAGTATGCCTCCGATAAGGGGGTCGTTCCTCTTATCGAAACTAACGGCGTATTAGCTGATTCGGCAAAGCTTAAACAGTTTATCGAAACTGTGGCGAGCGATAACAAGGGTGTGCTCTGGGATATCCATCATCCCTACCGATTTGCGGGGGAATCTCCTGCTATAACCTATGCTAACCTTAAGGACTATGTTAGATACATACACGTGAAGGATAGCGTGTTAGATGGGGATAAGGTTGTCTACCGCATGATGGGATACGGTGATGTGCCAATCTTCGATGCGCTACAGCTACTGGCGGATAACGGGTATGACGGGTTTGTAAGTTTAGAATGGGTTAAACGCTGGTGTCCTGAGCTAGAGGGTGCGGGGATTGTGTTTGCGCATTATATAAGTTATATGACATACCTACTACAGACTATTAAGTAGAATGATTGGAGAAGATTATGAACAGATACAGACATATGGTGATCTTTAATCTTAAATCAGCAAAGGATGACGACAAAACAAAGGCTTTTCTATCTGATGGAGAGAGGCTACTAACCTCCATCCCAGGCGTTCAAAACTTTTCTGTATTCCACCAAATAAGCCCAAAGAATAGCTTTACCTACGGATTTACAATGGATTTTGACAGCGAACAGGAATTTATTAACTACGCTAACCACCCTATCCATCTTGACTTCGTTAAAAATCGTTGGGATACAGAGGTATCGGACTTTTTAGAGCTTGATTTTAACATATAGCAGTGTTTACAATAGACTGCGTAGATTTTTGTTATTTTGCACATATAATAGGGACACAGAAAGCTGTGTCCCCATTATATTGTATAAATTTATAAAAAGCAGGTAACGCTATTTGCAAAACTAGAATTATGTGTTATAATAAAGAAAGAGGGCTTTTGATGTCCCTTACCTATAGCAAAATTTTAATAATAGAAATAGAGGTTTTTATGAGCAAATTAGTTGTTTTTGATCTAGATGGAACGTTAAACCAAACCGAGATATATGCGGTTAAAGCGCTTGAAAAGGCACTGGAACACTTCAATGTTCGGGACGTACCTTATGAAAAGCTAATCGGTACCTTTGGAGGTAGGATTGACGACTACATCCACGACTTTGTAACCGACCCGACCTCAGAAGATCTTGAAATGTTTATTAAGCTGTTAGACTCCTATGAGGAGGAGTTTATCAAGGAGTTTCACGCTGAATATGATGGGGTGACAAAGCTTCTCACCGACCTTAGAGCAAAAGGATACAAAACCGCAATCTGCTCTAACGCTTACTTAAATTATATCGAGATGGTGCTAGACGTGCTAAACCTTAACCATCTAATAGACTACATACAACCACTAGAGGTGGATATGAATAAGGTCACCACCCTTAGAAAGCTTATAAACTATGTAGCACCAGAAAAGGTGGTAATGGTGGGGGATCGTCATTTTGATAAACAAGCAGCCAGAGAGAACAACATTCCTTTTATCGGCTGTCTATATGGGTTTAACAAAGACGAAATTATCGATGCCGACAGGGTCGTATCCGCCCCTTGCGAAATCCTAGCCGCAGTTGATGAATTATTATTACCTAGTAATAATTGATAATAAAGGTGGTTTTGTATGGAGATTAGAATTTCGGGAATTATAGATGAATCAATCGTAGACGGCGACGGCGTGCGGCTTACCGTGTTCACCCAAGGATGCCTACATAACTGTCCCCACTGCCATAACCCTAACACCCACAGCCTAGACGGCGGACATCTAGTATTGACAGACGACATTGTAACTTCTCTACAGAAAAATCCATTACTAACAGGAATTACCATAAGCGGAGGCGAGCCTTTTTTACAACCCGACGCGGTGTTGGATCTAGTAGATAGATCCAAACACATAGGCAAAAACATCTGGGTATACAGCGGCTTTACCTTTGAACAGCTACTAGCCATGCAAAAACCACAGATACAGTCCATCCTTTCAAAGATCGATGTGCTTGTTGATGGGCGTTTTGATATGAAAAAACGAGATCTAACCCTTCGTTTTAGAGGGAGTAGTAATCAGCGGCTTATCCTGGCTAGTGAGTCTATAAAGGCAGGACAGGTTGTGCTATACGACGAAAGCTAATGGTAATAATACTAATCTGTAGTAAACAACTCTATCAAACCGTATAAGCTCCATTCATAGGCTTTAATAGGGTTTTAGCTACAGCTTAGTATAAGAAAGGACGTTAAACAATGATTAAACTTATGATATTTGGTGCGATTATAGGTGTTGCAAATATTATCCCAGGGGTTAGCGGCGGTACTATGGCGGTAGTGCTTAATGTATATGATAAGCTAATCTCTGCTATCGGAAACTTCACAAAGGATATTAAAAATAACCTTAAGCTGCTAATCCCTATTGGAGTTGGCGCGGTTCTAGGGATTCTACTCTTTGCTAAGCTTTTATCCTATTGTTTGGAAAAGCAGTATATGTTGACAAACTTTTTCTTTATCGGGGTAATCTTAGGTAGTATCCCTCTTATCTATCGAAAGGCTACAGATATTTCGGATAACCCTAACACCTCACGATTTAGGATTAATCTAAGCCATGTAATTTCATTTATCATAACGTTATTAATAATGATATTCATGCTGTTAAACAGTAACATTACCGAAGGCGGAAGCATTATTACCTCGCTGTCCTTCACTTCATTCATCTATCTTACCTTTGCGGGAGCTTTAGCTGCGGTATGTATGATAATTCCGGGTATTAGCGGTAGCTTTGTGTTAGTGCTAATCGGTGCATACAACTCTATCCTACAAGCCATTAGCGACTACAACTTCCTTTTATTAATCCCTGTTGGGATTGGGATTGTTCTAGGTATCTTCTTAGGGGCAATGGTTATCGCTAAGATACTTAACAAATACAGCAGTCAAGCATATTTTGCAATACTTGGATTTGTAGTTGGTAGCATACCGGTTATAGTCGATAGTATTATTGTCGAGAATCAGCTTAAAGGAGGAATTTACATCCTCTTTGCAGCTGTAACACTGGCTTTTGGTGCTTCCCTTTCCTTCTTTAGTACTAAAGAATCTAGATCTAAATAAAAAAGCAATATACCCCCACCAGCAGAAGTGAGGGTATATCACGCTTCTCTAATGAGAAATACGGAACATTCCAGATAAAAGGTACCTGCTAATTAAAACCTATTTGTAGTTAGGTTTCATCTTTTCGGCACGAGAGTTTTGACGGTTCTTTGCTGCCGAAACCTTTTGTGTGCTAAATTCACCTACCGAATTTGTAAAGCTATTTCCATAATCATTCATCGCCGAATCAGGGGTTTTGGCGGTAGGGTTGTAGATTTTGGTTTTTTCTCTTTTATCCGTTTTAGTATTTTTCTTAGCCATCGCAACATACCTCTTTTCTAAAATTACTTAAAAATTAAATCTAGTGCGATAATTCATGATAGGATCGTATTTATAATAATCCTATTCTAAGCCAATAGGAGGCTTTATCCTCACACTGTGCAACTGTCGTTGCTATATTATTTTAAGCTAAATGGGTCTTTATATGCGAGTTATTTAATGTAAAAAAATCTGCTAAAATTCAAAAAATAGAATTATTAAATAAGGAGTTTATCTATGTCAGGGCATTCAAAATGGAGCACAATAAAAAGAAAAAAAGAAAAAACCGACAGCCAACGTGCAAAGATATTTACTAAGATCGGTAAAGAGATTATGGTATCGGTTAAAGAGGGCGGCGCTGATCCTGCGGTAAACAGTAAGCTTAAGGATCTAATCTACAAAGCTAAGCAAAACAACGTACCAAATGAAAACATAGAGCGAATTATTAAAAAAGCAAGCGGAAGCTCTCAAAAGGACAGCTATGAGGCGGTAGTCTACGAGGGTTACGGACCTAACGGCGTTGCTGTTATAGTTGAAGGGTTAACAGATAATAAAAATCGTACTGCTGCGGATGTTAGGCACTACTTTGACAAGTTTGGCGGAAATCTGGGTACTAGCGGCTGTGTGTCCTTTATGTTTAGTCGTCTTGGTGTTATTACAATAACAGGAGATAACCTCGACCCCGACAAGCTACTGGAGGACAGTATCCTATCAGGCGCTTCAGATATTGAGATTAGCGAGGACGGAGCATATATAACCACCGATCCCGCCGATTTTGAATCGGTAAGGGATAGCCTAACCTCAATGGGATACAACCTAGAAACTGCACAGGTTGAACAGGTACCATCCACCTACACCACCCTAACCGATCCAAAATCCATAGAGAAGATGAACAAGCTAATTGAACACCTAGACGACAACGACGATGTCTTGCAAATCTGGCACAACTGGGAAGAATAGATGATATTATAATAGGACTAATTGGTATTGCAGTATTAGGTGTTTACGGTATGGTTTTGGTAGAGATTATTTATATAACAGGAGGTTAATTTTATGTCAGAAATATTGTTATTAGGCACATTTCATTTTTTAGAAAGTGATCTTGATTTTTATTCAAACGAAACACAATCCCAATTGGAAAATCTTACACAAAAGCTATTACGCTTTTGCCCAGACACAATTGCTGTCGAAGCCACTGTCAATTCACAACTCACTATAGATACTACATATAAAATGTTTGATTTGTCGGATTTAAAAAATTACGATAAGATGAAAACAACTACTCTTGGAACAATTAATATGTTTGGTGATACATACCCAATAACATATAATAATGAATTAATTCAAATAGGTTACAGGTTAGGCAAATTGTTGCAATTAAATAATATTTATGCAATAGATGATGACACTATTTTAGATATGAATGTTATATCAGAACCTCTAACAGCTGCAATAAGTGCGTTACAAAATGATATGGAAAAGCATAGAGATGATTCTATCATTGATTTATATAAATATTACAATGGTGAAGTTTGGTCGAAGTTAAATCATAATATCTATATAAAAGCCAATGCAATCAACTCAGATAATAATTATAATGGAGCAACTATGGTTTCCAAGTGGTATGAAAGAAACTTAAAAATTTTTTCAAATATTCAGAAATTAGCGATTGACAATAAAAAGATATTTATCCTATATGGAGCAGGTCATTTGCATATTTTAAGAGAATTAATAAATTCTGACAATAATCTAAAGCTTGTTAATGTTAACGATTATCTATAATCCCTGCACAGATTGATCATAATTCGCAGTAATAAAATTTCACCTTTTCGCCTACTTTAAAGTAATACCCTTTGGTATCCCAAAGGCATTTTCACTTGTTCGGTAGCAAAAAATAATACCCAATTCCAGTTTAGGTTTCCGTGATATAGTTAGTTTGTACACCATAACAAATATAAATAATCTTAAACCACTAAAATTTACAAATATTTTGAATTTATCATGTTGACAAGTAGCACAATGTGTGGTATAAT
>CAZAOY010000053.1:0-17203 GCA_964486925.1 uncultured Oscillospiraceae bacterium | reverse complement strand
AAATTTTATTTTTGGAGGTATTTGTATGCAAGCACCTGGAAGAACTCTTTTAAAGGTTACAGGCATCTTAATGTTAATCGTTGCTATATTTGCGATAATTGGGGCGGTTGGAACTTTGGCTTTTGGCGGACTGGCTGTTGCGATTAGCGGTGAAACCGATACAAGTGTAGCCTTAGGCGGAGCTTTTATTATACTGTTTGGTGTAGTAATGCTAATACAGGCAGTATTTTCGCTTGTAGCCGCGATACTTGGTATCAAAAACGCAAACAAACCTGAAAGGGCAACAAGCTGTCTAATCTTTGGTATAATCATCGCCGCCCTTTCACTATTAGGGCTTATCTTCTCCGGCTTTAGCCTAGCAAGCTTAGTGTCAACTCTATTTGGCCTAGTCGTGCCGGGGCTATATATCTTAGGAGCAGTTAAGAACAAGCAGTTTGCAAAGACTATGCAGCCTACAGCGTAGTAAAACCAAACTATCAGAATAGAAAGAAAACAGGAGATGTAACGAGCGTCACATCTCCTGTTTTCTTTCTATTCTAATCCGATAACCTTATCTCTAAGAGGAAGTACCGCAGACGGTACAACCGATAGCTCATCAATTCCTATAGAGATAAAATACTCCATCAATTCCTCATTAGCACCAAGCTCACCACAGATTCCGACCCAGATACCACTTTTATGCGCATTATCCGCAACGGTCTTAATAAGCCGTAGCAAAGCAGGGTGTTTAACGTCACAAAACTGATCTAAAGCCTCGTTTTGCCTATCAATCGCCAGTACATACTGTGTAAGATCATTCGACCCGATACTAAAAAAGTCCACAAGCTTTGCAAGCTCATCGCTCATAACCGCCGCCGCGGGAGTTTCAATCATGATACCAAACTCAACATCATTTGAGTAAGGTATCCCCTCGTTTTTAAGCTCTGACTTAATCTCGTCTATAATGCCCCAGATCCTCTTTACCTCGTCAACAGAGATAATCATAGGAAACATTATCGAAAGTCGACCATACACCGACGCTCTAAGCAACGCTCGAAGCTGAGTTTTAAATATCTCCGGGCGGGTAAGGCAGATTCTAATCGCCCTCATACCAAGCGCAGGGTTCTCCTCTTTTGGTAGATTAAAGTACTCAATCTGTTTGTCTGCTCCAATATCAAGGGTTCGGATGACCACCTTCTTACCACCCATCGTTTCAAGCACACTTTTGTATACACTAAACTGCTTTTCCTCTGATGGATAGTCCTCGCTCTCCAGATATAAAAACTCACTACGAAACAGCCCTATACCCCCTGCGTCGTTTTGCAGTACTAAACCCAGATCCCTTACGCTTCCAATATTTGCAAAGATATCTATCCGTTTGCCACTTTTAGTTATGTTATCCTTTCCCTTTAGCTTAGTCAGCAGACGTTTTTTCTCCTGCTCCCGCTCCTGCATTTCGGTGTACTTTTGTAAAGTGTCGTCATCTGGCTCAATAAAAACTTTACCTGTATATCCATCAACTATCGAAAGCTTTTGGTTATACCGCACCTCTAAGGCGTCCCCAATCCCAATAATCGCGGGTATATTCATGGTTCTAGCAAGGATTGCGGTGTGGGAGTTTGTAGAGCCATCACTTGTTAGAAAGGCTAAAACCATATCCTTATCAAGCGTTACCGTTTCACTAGGTGCTAGGTCATCCGCCGCAATAATCATAGGTGATAGCATTGCCTGCCCCTTAGACCCCTTACCCTGCAAAATGTTTAACAGCCGCTTCGAGATATCCCTTACATCCGCCGCACGCGCCTTCATGTATTCATCATCCATTACTGCAAACAGCTCTGCAAAGTTATCGCTAGTGGTTGATACCGCATACTCTGCGTTTACCTGCTGAATGGTGATAATATTCCTCACCGAGCCTGTAAAATCATCGTCATCAAGCATCATCTTATGGATGTCAAATATCATAGCGCTTGCCTCACCGACCTCAAGCTTAGCATTCTCAAAAACTTCGTCTAACTCTAAAATAGCGGTCTTTTGTGCCTGTTCAAAACGCTGTATCTCCTTATCGATATCTTCGGTATGATATCGTTTTACTACCTGATCATCCTGCTTTATAAAAAGGATATTACCGATAGAGATACCGCCGCATACAGGTTTACCTTGAATCACTATCATATGTAATCACACTTCGGCCGAGCAGTATTAATTAATAATCTCGTTCCGACCTTTCATTGCAATTATTAATCGGGCAACAAAGTAAGCGATCCCATAAAATTAGGTTGCCCAATTAGTCACAAAACTCTTATATTAAAGATCCGCTTGTATAATCTGTGTGATCTCGTTATACGCTAACTCTTCATCTTCACCGTCAAAGCAAACGATAATCTCATCACCACACTTTGCCGCTAACCCCATAACCGAAAAAACCTTCTTTAAATCACCCTTCTTCTCGCCCTTTGTAATGGTAATTGCGCAGTTAAACCCCGCCGCCTTCTTTACCAGAATACCCGCCGGTCTTGCATGGATACCCTGTGCGTCCTTTATTGTATAGCTAAATGATTTCATAACCCTACCCCTATCTGTTTTTAAGTTTGTTGTATTTTAGTTCTTTTCCTATCCTAATCATTCTAAAGGCTCTTAGAGCGGCACCTTCGTATAGCGTTTTAGCATTCTCCATTGCGTATTCAATAGTCATAACGCTGTCAATTATAGGGATAATGCTATCTATCCCCATATCATAAAGCCTATCAGCGCCTTCACCGATACTACCCACAATAGCTAAAACTGGTACACCATACTCCTTACACCTGCTAGCAATACCACTTGTAGCTTTGCCGAATGCAGACTGCCAGTCCATCCTCCCCTCGCCTGTTACAACGAGGTCGACGTCATCTATTAACGTATCAAAGGATACGGTGTCTAGCATGGTATCAATCCCTGACTTCATATTAGCGTTTAGGAAAGCAGTAAAGGCCGCTCCTAATCCGCCTGCCGCACCGCCACCCTTTATAGCTGCTATCTCTATCCCAAGCTCTCGCTGTAAAACGTTAGCGTAGTTCTCCATACCTCTTTCAAGGGTGTTTAGGATATCCAATGTCCCACCCTTTTGTGGCCCGAAGGTATATGTAGCTCCATCTTTACCGAGCAAGGGATTATCAACATCACACATAACCGTAAAGGAGCTCTCCTTTATTGCGGGGTGAAGGTAGTCGGTACTAAACCTATAAACCTTTGCAAGACTGCTACCCCTACCCTCTAGGGTGTTACCCATACTATCATAAAACCTTACACCTAGTGCTGATAACGCACCCATCCCGCCGTCGTTTGTGGCTGACCCGCCTAAAGCTATAATTATCTTACGGTAACCCTCATCAAGAGCCGCCTTTATAAGCTGACCTGTACCATAGCTGGTGGTATATAATGGGTTTCTTGACTCATTCGGGATTAACGTAATCCCCGAAGCCGCCGCTGTTTCGATGATAGCAGTGTCGTTATAAAGCACCCCATACTCTGCACAGATATCCTGCATAAGAGGATTTGCCACCGTTACCACCTTTTTAAACCCACTAACCGCCGACACCATAGCACCTACAGTTCCTTCACCCCCATCTGCAATGGGAATACCGATAGTTTGGCAACCAGGAAACACCTTCTTTGCCGCACCTTCAAGTAACGTTGTAATCTGCTTAGAGGATAAGCTACCCTTAAAGCTGTCTGACGCAAATAGTAACTTCATAACAATTCCCTTTCTCCGCCGACCTAAAGCTTTACCTACCGTTAAACTCCATCTGCGGCGAAGATATGGAGTAGCTTTTGTGATATTCCAACTGTAGCTTAAATTAACCTAGCCCAAAGGTCTTGACAACATTACTGCCAATGGTTACCTCATGCTGGATATCATTTTGTATAACCTGCTCATCAAGTCTTAACAGGTCGATATCGCGAGCGTTAATTACCACCGACTGCTCTGACTGGCTTGGATTATACATCCTAATTACAAGCCTGTCAGATCTCTCTGACTTTTTGAGTACACTCATAATTATACACCTATTTGTAACATTAAGCAAGCTAAAATTATACGGAATAGAATTATTTTGCGCGTTTAGCTTCATAGCGTTATGCGGCATCTTGTTGTAGTGTACTATAGGGGTTAGGTATTCCTTTGCAAGGGTAGATACATTAGCTATATCGGTGGTAAATGCAAGGCTGTAGCTCTGCTTGCCGATTAGCTGTGAATCTGGGGTTTCTAGCTTTATCCCTGATGGTCTGCCAGGGCGTCGTAGCAGATTCTCCTTACCAAGCAGTCCAACCGACCTAAAGAGCGTTACCGCTATAGTATCAAAGCTTTTTTTGCCCGAAATTATCTCGTATTCCCGAACTGAGTTTGTGATAACCGCTAACCCCTTGCTAACATCGCAGTGCAGATATGATAGGAACGGATAGATGCTGTCGGGACGTTCCGACCATCTCTGTTCCTGCCAAACCTCCATAGCAGAGTCCACTACATCCCGCTTTATGATACCAAACTGGTTGTCAGCTACCGAGAAACAGGTTGAGAGGTTATTCGGAAATAGAATCCTTACCCGATGATCCTTTGCTTTGTTATCCGCAGTAACCTCAAGCGCTACCACCCTTGAACCCTTTTTAAGGGTAATGTCCAATGTAATATCAACACTACCATCACAAACGCGTTTTCTACGGCTATCCAGATCCTTTGGTATCGCTAGAGTGTAGGTTATCCTAGCGGTTTGATAAAGCCCATGGTCGTTAATTGTGGTATTAGCTATAGTATCCTTACTGGTTACAATAAAATCATCCAAAAGCGGGGAGTAGTCGTACTCATCACCGTCGTCACTGCCGTCCTCTATCATAAGGACATTTTGATAGGTACTATCTGTAATGATATCCTGCACCTCTAGACTACCGTTTGGCAAAACCTTTATGCGGTAGTATTCATTCTCTAAAATATCGCTATCACTGCATAAAGCAGTAACAGGCTGACCCTCATTAATTAGATAGGTCTTAAACCCGCATGATGGTATAGTATCGTTAACCGCTATCTTATATCGTACAAATGGGTCATAATCGCCATAATGGACAATCTGCCTATCAATTAGTCCCGCGTCCACAACCTCTGAGCTAATTAATGTATAAGGTACGTTTTCCCCTTGATCGTTCGTTAAGGTAAAGCCCTTATACTTTGTGATAATCTCCGCTGTAACTATATCCTTACGGTCATATGGTAACAGATTAAAGAGAGTTAGCTTGTCAAGCGCTCTGTCACAAGGCATACCGTCGACTATAACACGCTTGTAAAAGTCGATTAGTCTATCAACCCGTTCCTCTGCTATATAGAATCTATGCATAATCATCTTGTGAACCTTATCACTACAGCAACAGCCTATTGAATCATGGGCATGGTTCTTCATTATCTCTTTCCAGATCTCCTCAATCAATCCATGCTCGTAGCTAAACCCTAATCGATAGGCAACGCTCATTAAAGGCTCTAAAATATTTGTAATCTTGTTCTCAATCCTTGTGTTTGCCGACTTAATATCGGCACGTGTAGAGAAGATACTTCGGTGCACACGCATATACCGTCCATCCATAAACTCTCCCGATAAAGTATCTAGGTTATCCACCGTTTCAATTATACTAAATAGATCCTCATATCGGCTTAAGAATGCTTTTCTGCCCTTGTAGCAGTCCTCAATCTGTTCCATTACCGCTACAATATCCTTTTGAATCGGCATCTGGTCGTGCCCGTTAGGCAGTAGTATGTGGTCGGTAGTGGCACAGCTATCAAGTACAGCAAAATATTTATTAAGCCTTGCTTTAAGCGCCTCTGGATCTGTTGGCAGATACTTTCCTATAGCATACCCTAATGGCATTAGCTGACAGATAACCTGACTATCTCCGTCCCTCCAGTAAAACTCCGTCTTGTCACTACCCATCCGCTGTGACGTTCCTCGCCAGAACATACAGCGGCTAATCCCAAAGCCGTTTAGTATCTGCGGTAGCCTTGCAGTCTGCCCGAAGGAATCGGGTAGATATCCTATCTGCATAAAGCTATCAAGGTTTTCACCATACTGCTCGCAGTCCATTCTACCATATAGCAGGTTACGGACAATGCTTTCGCCCCCTACCACCATCTCATCGGTCTGGGTATACCATGGGCCTATAATCAGCTTACCCTGTCTGATAAGCTTTGTCACACGCTCTCTATTTTGCGGTTTAACCGAGAAGTAATCCTCCAATACCACCGTCTGTCCGTCTAGCACAAAATAGGGATATGAATCGTTTTCCTCAAGCATTGTAAGGATCTCCTCCATATCACGAACCAGTAGAATTTTACTCTCCTCCGCGGTAAAGTACCATTCTCTATCCCAATGAAAATGCGGGACAACATGAATATTATCAGCCATGTTATATCTCCTTTAGCTTGTTATACTTCTGCTTTTTAAGCAGCACTAATATAGCAGTTGAGATTATCGCACCTAATACCGCCGCAAAGAACCATATAGCCGCATTCATAAATCCGTTTGTACCATCCTTTAATAGGAACATAGAGAATATCCCCGCACCGGGAACGTCAAGACCTAGGTTGCTTACCCCGATAATAGCGCCTGTAACCGCAGAACCTGTACAGAGTGCAACGATAACCCTAATAGGGTCTGCCATCATAACAGGTATCGCCCCCTCAGTTATCCCCGCAAGTCCTAATATCCAGGTGGACATACCCGCTTCTTGTTCTTCCTTAGTAAAGTATTTTTTAAATCCTAGTGTAGAGAAGGTTACCGCAAAGGCGGATACCATCTTAATAGACGCAAACGCCGCATACGGCATTAGTATCCCTTCAGCCATAGCACCTACACAGAAGGTGTAAGCCGCCTTGTTCACAGGCCCGCCCAGATCAAAGGATACCATGATACCAATAATTGCACCTAACAGCATTACATTTGATCCGCTCATCGAGCCTAACACGTCAATTAACGCTTGATTCAACCACGAAACGGGCTTTCCTACCAAGAGGAACATGGTAATACCAATAAACAAGGTACTCACTACAGGATACACCCAAAACGAGATAAACCCTGCAAGCACACCCCTAGCCGGAACGGCTTTACGGAGAAAACGTATCGTATATCCCGCAATTAAACCGCCAAGCATGGCACATAAAAATCCACCGTTTATAAGATTAGCCGCTACCCCTGCCGCAAAACCCGGCGCTAGGGCGGTTTTATCACCTAATGAGTATGCCATATAAGCCGCTAGTATCGGAATCATTAGCGTGCCTAGGGTGTTACCACCAAGCCTTCTAAACATCCAAAGCCAGCTGTTTTCCAGATTATAAAGCTCCTGTAACCCAAATATCTGGGCAAACAGCACCGCAAATGCGTTTATCATACCCCCTGCAACTATAATTGGAATAATGTAGGATATACCTGTTAAAACTGCTTTTTTGATATCACTGCCTACAGTAGGCTTTTGCTCTGGCTCGCTTTGACCTGAGTACTCTCCTCTTTTATAGGTCTTAGCCTTGTCCAGTGCAGTCTGTATTATACCTTTGGCATCTCTAATTGGGGCGGATACCTTTGTTGTATGTATCGGAAGATGGTTGTAGCGTTCACTGTCCTTTACCGCTACATCAACCGAGAATATTGCGGCGGTAGCCTCTTGTAACTGCTGTGGGGTATGCTTTCCCTCGATACCGTTAGCACCCTGCTTTTCTACATATACCTTAACCCCCATATCCTCTCCCGCCTTAACAAGCGCGTCCGCCGCCATGTAGGTGTGCGCAATACCTGCCGGACATGCAGTTACTGCAACGATACTGTGGGTATAGGTCTTTTGAGCTTCATCCTTTGCGTCCTCTGTCGCCGCAAGGTAGCTATATACCTCCTGAGGGGTCTTTGCAGCTTTGATTCTGTTGATAAACTCCTCATCCCCTGCCTTAGACATAAGTTCACCTAAAATCTCTAGATGGGTATCCCCCGCCTGTTCGGATGGTATCGCTAACAGGAAGATTACTGTAACCTGATTGTCCGGTACAATGCTCTCCCAGTCTTTAATCGGATTAATTACCGTCACGATTGCGTAGGCGGCTGTCTTTACGGCATCGCTCTTACCATGCGGTATCGCAAGCCCGCAATCCATCCCAGTTTCTGATAATGTTTCCCTTTCGAGTACCGCCTTATGAAACGCCTCCTTGGATGTCAGCTTACCCTCTTTGTAAAGCTTATCTACTAAAAAGTCGATTACCTGTGCCTTCGTTTGCAGGTTTTGATTTAAAAAGATTAAGTTTTGACTTGTGATTCTTTGTAAATCCATACTTCTACCCCTTTCAGATATTATTGTAATACAATTATACCACAAATTTTTACAGCTACGTTATTTTCATAATTTTTACACAGTAAACAATAAGGATTGTATAAATTTACACAATCCTTACAATTATATCATACTTAAGCAGTATGCGCCATATTCCGTCAATGGTATTTTTATCCCTATTTTTAGATTTAAAACCAACCACTATTTAATATATCGTTGCCAAAACTCCTCACTAAGTAGCCGTACCACCGTCATTAACCCGCTTCTGTCGGTAACGTTATAGTCGTTTACCTCCCTGTTCTCACCCCAAAAGCATAACTTTTCATCCGCAATACTGCTAAGGAGGTTGTCGCAAAAGTGGGTTATGGTAACTATCTTCATCCCTATTGCCTTTGCTTCAAGCGCAAGTTCATAAAGCCTAGCATTCTCCCCACGAGCACTTATTATCACCAAAAGGTCGTCCTTTGTTCCATGGCGTACAGCAAAAAACATATCATGTATCTGCTGATAGTACTGCACCTGATACTCCACACAGCGAAGATTTTTACCTAACATCTCACAAAAATAGCTTGAATCCCCCACCCCCGCAAAGATACTACAGTTCGCCTCACTCATCAGCTTTGCAACCCTTTTAATAGTAGAATCTTCTACTATATCAAGGGTCTTTACTATATTAGACGGTAACTGCGAGAGCAACTGACTGCTTATAGAAATACCCTCTGTTGAAGGCTTAAGCTCGTCCCGAAGGGAGTATTTAAGCTCTGAAAACCCGCTGTACCCTATCTTTTTTGAAAAGCGCATAATAGTATTTGGTGCTATGAACAGTTCAGACGCAATTCGCTGTATCGACAGCTTCATTATAACATCTTTATGGTCTATAATGTAGTTAGCAATATCATCATCTGTATCATTTAGCTGAAACTCATGGGCAGAAAGCCGTTCTTTAAAGTTCATGTTAACCCCCCAATTATCTTATTATAGCTATTGTAACACAGATAAAATATTATTTCAACTATAATTATAGCTTTAAGCAGATCATGCTTAGATTAATGCTATTAAGCTACACACCTATTAATTTATTCGTAACAATATTAAAAATCAAATAATATTGTCATAAAAACAGATATATTTTACTACACTTTTTACTATAAAGCTGATATACTATTAGACATAATCTAATAGTGGAGGAGGTCATACTATGAAAAAATGTGCCTGCAAGGGGTCTTTTCTGGAACGATTTATCCAGCCGTCGGTGTTAATGCTGTTAAATAACGAGCCGTTACACGGATTTTCTATCTATAAAAAGTTAATCGACTCGGATATCCTTGACTACTCGGGGATTGACCCTACCGGGTTATACCGTACACTTAAAAAGATGGAGGAATCGGGGGTGTTAATCTCTGAATGGGATACCGAAAATATAGCACAGCCTAAACGAATCTATAGAATTACAGAGGATGGAAAGCAGTGCCTTAAGTACTGGGGCGAAACTCTGCTTTCATATAAAACAAGCATACAGCGTCTGGCAGATGCTGTGGCGGAAAGTATAGGGGAAAAGGGGTAGATTTAGAGATGTTAACAAATAATAGTAAGCTTTATGGGATTTTAGAGAGGGCACTTCATGGGGAATCTCCTGATAAGGACGGGTGCAGATACCTTTTAGGATTTGATGAAACAGGGATAGAGGCATCATTAATCCGCTCGGTGGCGGACGAGGTTATGCGAAGAAAGAGCGACAACTCCGCAATGATACTAGGGCAGATAGGGGTGGATGTATCAGAGTGTACAGGCGGATGTAAGTTTTGCACCTTTGGCGAGGGGCATACAAAGTTTGCGCCAAAACGACTGACCGATGAGGAGTTACATAGCAAGATTAATGATTTCTGCGACAAGGATGACCTATACGGTCTATTTCTTATGACCATGCATGACTATGACATAGATGTGCTTCTAAACTCGGTAGCTATATCAAAATCTTTAATCCACCCATCTACACAGATATGGGCTAATGTGGGGGACACCGATATTGATACCTTTAAGGAGATGAAGAAGGCGGGAGTTCATGGTGTATACCATGTCTGCCGAATTGGCGAAGGGATAGACACAAACCTTAAGCCTGAAGCTAGAATGAAAACCATGCAAAACGTGATTGATTCTGGGTTAAAGCTATACACCTGCTGTGAACCTATCGGCCCGGAGCACACCAATGATATTCTTGTGGATAACATGTTTATCGGTATAGAGCTAGGTTGTACCCAACATGCGGCTATGCGCAGGGTTGCCGTACCAGGCGCCCCTCTGGCTATTCACGGACAGATAAGCGAGCTACGGCTTGCCCAGATTGTTGCGGTGGTCGCACTAGCGTCCTTTACCACCCCAAATATGACCTACTGCAGTGTGCACGAGCCAAACCAGCTTGCATATGTATCAGGTGCTAACATTATCACTGCTGAAACTGGAGCAAACCCACGGGATAACACCGCAGACACCTCCAAAAACAGAGGTATGGACATGAACGACTGCCGTAGAATGCTTTTAGAGTGCGGATTTAACTACATCCGCCGTGGTGACGAGAGTAAAATCCCGTTAACGCTGGATTACCTGCGGTAATCTTCACATATAATATAGATATAATAACAAAGGAATAGACTAATGATTAACCTTATCTCATTTGCATAAGGTATACTCTGTCATTAGTCTATTTTTTCTATCTCCATAAAATAACTTGCGTGAGTTTAGCAACTCTATTTTCCTAACTGCCTAATTATTTTAACCATCAGTACCCACCCACCAAACAATGTTAACCTTTTAGTAAAATTTACACCCTTGCATTCCCACCATAACTATGATATAATAATCACAAAAAATGAAGTAGATATTTTACCTGCTAGGGTAGAAAAGGAATTAGGTGGGCTTATGAAGATATCATCAAAGGGTCGCTACGCGCTTCGGGTGATGATCGACCTTTCACAGCAGAGCAATAGCGAATACATCCCCGTGAAGGAGATATCAAAGCGGCAGGAGATTACAATTAAATATATGGAGCAGATCATCTCACAGCTTCACAAGGCGGGTTTTCTAAAAAGTCTTAGAGGAAACGGCGGCGGATACAAGCTAACCCGCCCACCCGAAGGTTACACTGTCGGGGAGATCCTTCGCTCCATCGAAGGAAATCTTGCTCCTGTTGCATGTATACAGGACTCACCAAACCAATGTGCACGGTGCGGTAACTGCCCCACCCTACCCTTTTGGGTGGGGCTTGACAAGGTGATACAGACCTATGTTGACAGCGTTACATTAGCGGATCTGTTACATAAGAACGATATATAGTATTAGTTTCAATGTTTATGCTGAATAACAAAAGTGACATACTATTGTCATGTTTGCTGTGGTATAGTAGATACAAAACGGAGGTGTTAACTGTGTTAAGATCAATAATGCAGGTTTTTGTAAAGGACAGTGTTTCGGCGGTTAAGATGTATAAAAAGGCTTTTAATGCATAGATACTATGCGAATACAAGGGCGCAAACGGTAACTATGAACACAGCGAGCTTAACGTTTTTGGACAGATTTTAGCGGTATCATAGTTCACCGACGACACAGCTATAACCGGTAACACAATGATGTTATGTCTGCTCTTTGGTGAGAAAAACAAAGAATGTATTACAAAGGCTTACGAGGTACTAAAGGAAAACGCAAAGGTTTCAAACAAACCCGCCCCCTGCTCCTACAGCACCTGCGAAACTGTCATACTCGACAGATTCGGTGTACGCTGGTGTTTGTTTGCTTAGAGGTGGATAGGGAAAAGATATGAAGTGTGAAAAGAGTTTCACAAAAATAACTCTATTTTACAGTTAAATAACATAAACCTCTTGATATAAGGCTTTGTATTAAGCTCAAGAGGTTTTTTGTATAACTTTGTTAATATAGATTTCTATAAGCCTATACAGTAAACATAAATATTTACCTTACAGATCTTCATTTGACAAGTCAAGGTATTGTAGCTTAGTGTCTTCTATATTCATCCATCCTGTTATTGCTGAACGGTTTCTTACTACTGCCCTAACATGAGGATAAGCATATTCTGGATATAGAAGCGTGCGAACTTTATACTGCTTATGGTCAGTAATTGGCTCAAGTGTTGCAGTCAAACTAACTTCGTTAGGAGATTTAAGATATAGAGGCATAAGAAATTGATACTTTTCATAATACCACTGTTTCATTACATCGCTACGCTTTTTCTGTAATTCTAATTCTCCTAAAATTGTTCTAAATAACATGTGACTGTTTTCAGCAAGATCTTCACCAAATACAACCTTTAATCTGTCCTTATTACTAGACATAATATGTTCTATGGTTTTAGGTTCTAATACGAATTGCCAAGAAGAATTAAAAAAAGGAGTTTCATATTGTATCTGATAATTGTCTGCTGAATCCATCAAGTTTGAGATTGGAGGTAGTGTCCCATAATATGACTTTTTATAATTCCATTTTTGGGTACCACGTACATTATTTTCATATAAGAACCATAAAGGATCACCAGCAATACTGACCAAATTACCAACTTTCCAAAATGCAACTCCCTCTTCCTCATTTTGATATATCCTATTTTCAGAAAATGCAATTTCAAAATTTACATTTATGTATGTGCTTAATATCTTATTGTCCTTTCCCCAGGGCTCTATCATTAATTCGTTTGACAATTCTCCTAAAATTAAATTCATATTATGATTAGCAAAGTTTTTTAATTTCATTTCTTTATCCTTTCAAAAATATATTACTCTCACTACCCGTTATACCGATTTGAACAGCCATAAATTATTTTTATCTAGTTATAATCATATCACATGCTTGTTCAATTTTCAATACCTATAATTTAATTTTAAGCAATTTACATTGCACTTATCTTAGTTAGATTGAATTTATGTAGGTGAATTATTATTTAGTACACCACATCCCCCACATAAACCCCGTAATAAAACAAATACTAGAAGCAACTAAAACAATACTTTATCATAAGGAGTAAACCATTGAAAAATCAAGGATGGAATTTTAATAATAGCTATGCTAATCTTCCAGATATCTTCTATACTAAACAACCCCCAACACCAGTGCCTACAGCTAAGCTTGTTATCTTCAATGAGGCATTAGCTTTATACCTAGGGGTATCTCCACAGGTGGAGGTTTTGGCGGGGAATGAGCTTCCAGAGGGGGCAGAACCTTTAGCGCAGGCGTATGCGGGACACCAGTTTGGGCATTTTACAATGCTTGGTGACGGACGCGCTGTCCTTCTTGGGGAACAGATAACCAATACTGTGGAGCGTTTTGATATCCAGTTAAAAGGCTCTGGTAGAACACCATATTCAAGGGGCGGGGACGGGCGAGCCGCTTTAGGCCCTATGCTTAGGGAGTATATCATTAGTGAGGCAATGTTTGCTTTAGGAATCCCGACAACTAGAAGTTTAGCGGTAGTAACGACGGGAGAAACTGTGCGTCGTGAGAAAAACCATCCTGGGGCAGTCCTAACCCGTGTTGCGTCAAGTCATATTCGGGTAGGAACATTTGAGTATGCCTCACATTTTGGTACAAAAAATGATGTAACCAGCCTAGCCGATTACACCATAAGCCGACACTTTCCTGCAATAGCTACAGAACAAAACCGATACCTACTACTGCTTAGAGAGGTGGTAAAGCTACAAGCAGATCTAATTGCCAAATGGCAGCTTGTTGGCTTTATCCATGGTGTTATGAACACAGATAACATGGCGATTTGCGGAGAAACCATCGATTATGGCCCTTGCGCTTTTATGGACGACTATCACCCCGATACTGTTTTTAGTTCTATTGACATACACGGTCGTTATGCATATAAAAATCAGCCAAAGATTGCCGCTTGGAATCTTGCGCGCTTTGCTGAAACTTTACTGCCGTTATTACATGACGACACAGATAAAGCCGTTAAGCTTGCACAGGACGAGGTTGAACGGTTTAGGGATCTATACCATAATCACTGGCTCACTGGCATGAGCGCAAAGCTTGGTCTGTTTAACAGCGAGGAAGATGATGAATCGTTAATAAATGAGCTACTACAATTAATGGAGCAACAAAGGGCGGATTATACCAACACATTCCGCTCACTTACACTGGACAGATATCCTAATGAAGCTATATTTTCTAACCCAGACTATTATGACTGGAACAAGAGGTGGCAAGCACGCCTAGGCCGGCAGTCACAAACAACAGATGAAATCAAAGCGTTAATGAAACGCTATAACCCTGCAATAATTCCACGAAACCATCGGGTTGAGCAAGCGCTAAGCGCTGCTGAACAAGGCGACTTAACTAACCTTCAAGCACTGCTTAGCGCCTTAGAAAATCCATACGGTTATACCTCTGAACAGGAGGATCTTTGGGAACTCCCGCCATCCGAGTTTTGCAACTATCAAACATTTTGCGGGACTTAATTAAATATTTATACAGGTGTTGTCTATATTTATAATAGTGACTACTTTAAAAATATCGTCCCTTACATACTTGTAATGAACAACGTATGCGAAGGGCGATGATTTTTTTAAATCGATAGTATTATGGTAGGTAACCCAGAACAAACTTGTAGTTTTAGTTAACGTTATGCAGTATTTTAGTTAACTGCCTCTTTCCATCTTAGTAGCTTTTGTTCAAAGGTCAAATTCGCTCTAGCAGGACTTGTTGATGCAACAGTTACTGTCTGAACATCAATCCTACTAAAATGTTTATGAAAAAGCTTTGCCGCCTTGTCACCATTAAGGACGACACGCTTTATATTTGGATACTGCATAAAAAACGAATCAAAATTATTTGGAACAGCATTTTTTATATTAGAGTCAAGCGAGCCCTCACGCTCGGCAAAGTGAATTACATCCCAAAGGGCAATGTTATGTTTTAAAAGTATGTCGCACTTTTTACTATATTCGCTTGGTAGATCCTCATTCAAAATTGCACAGATAATTCGCCAAAACTGGTTTTGTGGGTGTGCGTAGTACTCTTGCTTTTTCAAGGACAACTCACCTGGTAGAGACCCTAAGATAATCAGCTTTGCATTATCATTAACAATTGGATCAAGCCCATATTTCATCGTTTCTTCCTCCACCTTCATTCTAAAGCTAAGCTTTAATCCATTCAATTTAGCTATCTATAACCTAACAACTATTCTTTCCATTACCTTTGTATTATACGGGATTGGATAAAATTCTTCTACACTGACAAACTGTTAAAGAGTCATGCGATGTATATACCAATATTATTATATAAAAAACTAACACAAAATCCACCCATTAAAACAGAGTAGATTTTGTGTTTACCTATAAACTGGCTGGGGTAGAACGATTTGAACGTTCGAATGACGGAGTCAAAGTCATTATACAAAATTAGTTTCAAAGAAATGATTAAACTTATCAATATTTTTAACTGTGGTTTTTATGTCCATGTGAGTATAGATTTGCATTATCATAGCTATATCTTTATGTCCTAGTAAGTATTGTGCTGTTTTAATATCTACTCCACTTCTATAAAGCATTGTTGCATAAGTATGTCTTAGCATATGCTGTGTAATGTCTAATTTACATTTTCTAATGAATCCATACCAAAGGTTATTCATTTGAGAGGCAGTTAGTAACCCGCCTTGCTCATTAGCAAAAATGTACCCGTTACTCTTTAGAGAAGGTTTCAATTTATCAATCAAAATACTTGGAATAGGTACAACTCTCTCCTCTTCACCATTTTTAAGAAAGTAGTGAAGTTCTGGTACATTTCCATTCCAGTTTACGACTTTGTTAACTGATATTGCTTTTCTATTAAAATCAATATCTTGATATTTTAAAGCGGCAGCTTCAGAGCGTCTAAGACCTAGCAGTAGCAGAACTAATGGGTATAATGCGTTACTTTGATAAATAACAGATATCTCATCATCTGTTAAGGATCTACGCCTTGTTACTTTAGCATTTTTTGGAATTTTTGCAAGTTTACTTACATCTTCGCTCACATATCCTAGTTTTTTTGCATATTGAATAACTTGTGATATTGTAATTTTAGCTTTCTCAATTGAAGATTTTGACTTACCGTTCCTATACATATTATTCATATATTGTTGGATATCAGTATATGTAATCTTATCTATATTAGTATTACTAAACACTTGATTAAGTTGTGTAACGTGTAAGACATACATTGCATATGTGGACTTTTTAATGTTGCACATATGGCTTTCTAGCCATTCTTCTGCTAACTGACTAAATTGTTTTATACTCATAACTTCCCTCTTTCTATATATTACCCCCATTATACCAAAAATTACTAGGAAAATCAAGAGAAAGCTTTCAAAATCACATTATTTTAGTGTGTTGTTGAAAGCTTTTTTGCTTTAATAAAGTTAAGGAGGACAAAACAGTGATAAAAGATAATCAGCAGTTAGCATTTTTATTTGATACTAACTCCCATTGTGATGTAAACACATATGGTTAAGGTTAGGATAACAGGAACAAAGGAAGAAATTAGTAGATGTCTTGTGTTGTTAACAAGCACAGCTACTGTGTTATCAGAAACAGAAATGATTAAAAATCGTAACTCAATGTACTATAGAAAATACATTGAGTTAGAAATTGAAGGAGAAAAAACCATATGTGTAAAGTAATCTCAATTTGCAACCAAAAAGGCGGGGTTGGAAAAACCACAACAACAGTAAGTCTAGGTATTGGACTTGCTAAGCAAGGTAAGAAGGTACTACTTGTCGACCTAGACAGTCAAGCAAACCTCACAATGAGCTTAGGCTTCGAACCGGATGAACTGGAGAACACCGTAGTTGACCTCATTAATAAGTCGATAGAAGATACTCCCATTGAAAAAGAAAGGTATACCC
>CAZAOY010000052.1:14346-17894 GCA_964486925.1 uncultured Oscillospiraceae bacterium | reverse complement strand
AAACCCATACACCATCAACAAAGAAAGGCGAACATTATGATACTATCTGCTTCACGGCGAACCGATATACCTTGTTACTATAGTGAGTGGCTGGTAAACAGACTGCGGGCGGGGTATGTGATAACCAAAAACCCCTTTAACAATTCACAGCTAAGTAGAATACCGCTGTCAAATGAGGTGGTGGACTGTATCGTGTTCTGGACAAAGGACGCAAAGAACATCCTGCCCCACCTGCCAGAGATCGACTGGATGGGGTATAACTATTATTTTCAGTTTACCATAACCCCATACGACAACACGCTAGAACCAAACCTGCGTGACAAGCGGGAGATTGAGGACACCTTTATCACCCTGTCTAATCGCATAGGTAAAGAGCGGGTACATTGGCGGTATGACCCTATTGTTGTAAATGATACTCTAACGGTTTCGTGGCATAAGGAGCAGTTTGAGTCCGCCTGTGAAAGGCTTGCGGGGTTTACTAACGGCGTTACCATTAGCTTTGTGGACAGCTATAAAAAGCTTAAAACCCCACTGGTTCGGGAGCTGTCACCCGATGAGATGGCAAGCCTTGCAGAGTTTATCGGTAGTACGGCTAAGAGGTATGGCATCAAAGCGGACGCCTGCTGTGAGGGGATTGACCTTAGGCGGTATGGGATTAATCGTGCAAGCTGTGTTGATAGAGCGGTGATTGAGAAGATCTGTGGATGTCCGCTTGAGATTAAGGCGGATAAAAATCAGCGTGCGGGGTGCGGGTGTGTGGAGAGTATCGATATTGGAATGTACAACACCTGTTTAAACGGATGTATCTACTGCTACGCTAACAACAGCGAAGCTACCACCAAAAATCGCTATGACCGCCATAATCCACGAGGGGATATGCTTATTGGCGAGCTACTTGAGGAGGATCGGGATAGGGTGGTCGAAAAACAGCTTAGTTCAAATAAGCAAACCCAGACAAGGCTGTCATTTTAGATCGGCACTGTTAAATTGTTATGTTTTAGCGATATATTACTAATAGTAAACATTTAAAGCTGTATTAGTGCACATCAAGTGTATAGATACAGCTTTTTTATTATTAAGGTTAGTAAACTATCTTGTATAACCATTTCATACTAGTACCACAAGGTAATCTTTGCCATATAATTTTATAGGTATAATATCTAGCAAATTTTGTGGAATAATAAAGTATTGTAATTTGTTATGTGAGGTGTAATATGGGATCGATATGGAGCAAGGAGCTTTTAGGGAGCGAAGATAAAGGTAGAAGAACCCTTAAGGGCGATATAAAAACCGATGTGTTAATTATCGGCGGAGGCATGGCGGGGGTGCTTACGGCGTACTTTCTGGACCGGCAGGGTGTGGAGTATACCCTAGTTGAGGGCGGTAGGATTGGTGGGGGTGTAACTAAGAATACCACCGCTAAGGTAACGGCACAGCATGGGTTAATATATGCAAATATGGTAAAGAAGCAGGGGGCAGAGTATGCTAGAAGATACCTTACCGCTAACCTTTGGGCGGTGGAGCGGTATGCAGAGATGGCAAGGGTAATTGATTGCGACTTTGAGCGAAAACCCGCCTACGTCTATTCGTTAACCGACAGAAAAAAGATAGAGGATGAGGTTATAGCGCTTAACCATATAGGGTATCGTGCAAAGCTTTGCAATACGCTAACACTACCATTTGAGGTAAAGGGTGCGGTCAGCTTCTCCTCACAGGGGCAGTTTAACCCGATAAAGTTTATAAACGGTATATCTAAGGGTTTAAACATCTATGAGGATACCCTTGTTGAAAGTGTCCACAGCAACACCGCTATCACCAAAAATGGTGTGATTACCGCCAATAAGATTATCCTAGCCACCCACTTTCCAATGATAACTATTGCGGGACTCTACAGCTTAAAGCTATATCAGCACCGTTCATATGTTATAGCGCTAGAGAATGCCCAGGATGTTGACGGGATGTATGTTGATGAAGCACAGAATGGGATGTCCTTTCGTAACTACAAGGATCTGCTACTAATCGGCGGGGGCGACCACCGCACAGGGGAACAAGGGGGCAACTGGAGAGAACTTCGTAACTACGCTAAAAAGCACTATCCTAACGCAACCGAGCGGTTTGCCTGGGCGACGCAAGACTGCATGAGCCTAGATGGTATACCATATATCGGCGGGCTATCAAACGTATACCCCGATATCTACACTGCAACAGGGTTTAACAAGTGGGGGATGACCACCTCAATGGTGTCGGCAAAGCTACTTTGTGATATGATAGTAGGAAATGTTAACGAATGTGAAACGGTGTTTTCACCTTCACGGGGGATCTTTACTAAACAGCTTGGGATAAACGCGGCTAAGGCGGTGGGAAATCTTTTATCTATCGGTGGGAAACGTTGTACCCACCTAGGGTGCAAGCTTAGATGGAACAGCGCAGAGAAAACCTGGGATTGTCCCTGTCACGGTTCACGTTATACAGATGAGGGCAGGGTAATTAATAACCCCGCCAGAAAGGGTATTCATGGGCGATAATAAAAGCAAAAAGCAATCAAAAGGCTACTTTAAAGGATACTACTTTAAGCACCAAAAGGCGGGACAGACGGTAGCGCTTATCCCTGGGGTATCTGACGATGGGGCGTTTATACAGGTTATAACCAACGAAGGCTCAGATAACATCAAATGTCCGTCCATATCCTTAAAAGGGAATATTACAGTGGGTAACTCTATCTTTAGTGAATGGGGTATTAAGGTGAATGAACGGGGGTTAAGGGGGCATATAGCTTATGAGGAGTTAACTCCGCTTAAGTCGGATATTATGGGTCCTTTTAGGTTCTTGCCGATGGAGTGCCGACATGGAGTAGTAAGTATGTACCACAAGCTTCGGGGCGGGATAAAGGTAAACGGCCGATACTACGACCTAGACGGTGGGGTAGGGTACATCGAGATGGACAGCGGCAGATCCTTTCCAAAGGAGTATCTCTGGCTACACTGCAATGATTTTAGGGAGAAAAGCTCGATAATGCTCTCTGTTGCGGCAGTACCGTTTATGGGGTTTAACTTTAACGGATGTATCTGCGCTGTTATCCATAATGGCAAGGAATACCGATTCTCCACCTACAACGGAGTTTCCGTTATAGCAGCGACAAGGGAAAAGGTCGCTTTGTCCTGCGGTAGGTATAGGCTTGAGGTTAATATAAATAGCAGGGATTCCTCTCCGCTTTACTCCCCAATAGAGGGGCGGATGGATGGAATTATCCACGAGAGCAACAATACCTCTGCCCGTTTTATCCTCTACGAGGGTAACACCACCGTGTTTGACCTGCAAAGTGACAATGTCAGCTTTGAGTATAACATGAAGGATACGGCAGAGCAGGGGTAGTATCCTAATACAACATGCTGGTATTAACTGTATATTAGTATAAAGACAAAGGCTTTGACGATATCTGCTCGTCAAAGCCTTTGTAAATCTACCTTCTGCTATCCCTTACCTTTAGGTAAGCTACCTTTAGGTAAGCTACCTTTAGGTAAGCTACCTTTAGGTAAGCTACCTTTAGG
>CAZAOY010000052.1:10864-14246 GCA_964486925.1 uncultured Oscillospiraceae bacterium | reverse complement strand
CTTTAGGTAAGCTACCTTTAGGTAAGCTATCCTTTAGGTAAGCTATCCTTTAGGTAAGCTATCTTTAGGTAAGCTATCCTTTAGACAAGCCGCCCTACGTGCGTTTTGCTCTACATTTAGCAGGATTAAATCACCTAGTGCAGTAAAGAAACCGCCTATCGTTGTAAGATCCTCCTCGCTTAATCTGTTACTTAGCGCTATTGCGATACTACTTGCCGCTACAGTAAGGGAGCAGCCTGAAGCGTTTAGTATGCCGTTACATTCACATCTATCCATATTACACCTACTTATTTAATTTGTATTAATTATTAAGTGGGCAATCAAATATTGCGTTTTTTACTTCAAAAATGCAGTATTTGTGGGATTGTTAAAGCAATAGTGCACAATGTTTTTGCCCAATTAATAGTCTAATTAACGTATATTCTATTATATGCAGAATGAGGGTGTATGTACACCCTCATTAAATATGTATGGTAGGTCTAGAAATTTACCCTGTTATATGGGTAAATATACAATTGCCATTAATAGGTAGGTTATAATCCTTGCGTATATCTGAAAAAACCTGATATATCGCCTTAACGCGACTTAATTGCATATCGGAATAGCCTTTATCCAACTCTTTTGATAGTTCATCTTCGAGTAGCTTTGGGGTTAACTTATCTGTATCAATACCTTACCTATCCGATAGCCGGTAGGCTTGCCGCCGCAACCGATTGACCTACACGACGGATCTTTTCGTCCGGAAGATGAAGCTCCATTGTAATGTGAGGGTATTCCTCGGCTAGTACCTTCTTAGCGCCGCTAAACACGATATCCCCGCCGTCACCCGACATAACACGTCCTAGAAGTAACACATGGTTTACATCGTACCACTCAGAGTAGTATCCTAGAGCATGACCTAGGTACACCCCGATGGACTGATATATCTTAATCGCCTTCTCGTCCTTTTTATCCATGTAGCTTTGTACTACCTTTAGCTTTTCAGCAGGGGTAGCGGATGGGTCAAGCTCGATTCCCGCAAAGCCCGCAAGCTTTATTACGCTGTCTTGTGAGAAGTATTTAACGCCACAACCGATATCACCCGACCATTCGTCCTCCATAGCATTTGGCTGTGCGTCGATTGGGGCGAAGGCAAGCTCGTTTAACCAGCCTGTTATGTTTCCGTCCTTATCAACGTAACCCACCGCTTCGCTAGTACCCATAGCGATACCCAGTACCTTTGTATCCTCAAGGCTCATAGCACCCGCAAGTGCTGTAACGTCACCGTCGTTTACCACCTCGATAGGCACATCGCCGATCTCTTTACATACATTTATGTAGATATCCTTAACCTTTGCGTCAAACTCCTCACGAGGAACCTTTAGGAATAGGGAAGCTACCATAGTCCTGTTGTCGATATAGATACCCGCCGAGCTGATACCGATAGCGTCTACCCGTGGTAGATGCGCCGCCGCTTGCTTCATCGAATCAAGGATACCCTCAAAGTGGTATGCAGGGTCGGAATTTATCTTAGGGTGCCAAACAGTTTCAACACTAAACACAGGTTCACCGTCGATAACTGCCGATACCTTGCGGTCACTACCGCCCGCATCAAACCCTATACGACAGCCTTCAAGGTGTTTACCGATAGATTTAGATTTTTCATTTGTAGCAGGCTTTTGGTCGTATTCAAGGTAACATACCGAGAATGGTTTTTCATAAACCCTCTCCATAAAATCAAAGTCAAACGCTCTAGCGCCGTCCTTGCTGTAGGTTGCTTTAACGTATTCATAGATACCCTTATCACCACAGATATAGATCTTAAACCCGCCGCGTCCCCAAAGCATAAACTTTACAAGACGGTCGATGTAGTAGTTGTCCGCTTCTGCTTTATCCGGTGTACCATGAATAAAGGTGTCGTACACCGACATAAGTCCGTTGGTGCGTTCGACCGCAATTGCCACAGGCTTTTTAGCGGTAGCCAAGAATGCCTTGTTAAAGGCAGAGAGCGGGATAAATCCAGGGTCTAACACTGGTGAGTTTTTAATTGTCACTTCAATTCCATAAACGTTCATAATTTTCCTCCATTTTATCTTTATATTTATCAAAAGCCGTAGAAAACGGGAGAACCCAGATATCTACGACCTGAAAACCTTAATATAGGTGGTCAATTGTACAAATTTACTTGTTAGACTTAGCGTTAAAGAGTATCACACCGCCAAATATGCTAAGGATTATCGATATACCTAGCGCTATCCATGCGTTTGGCAACGGAAGATCTGTTACGTTCATCCCGTAAAAGCCGTATACCATGTTAGGGATGGCAAGGATCGCGGTGATGATTGTGAGAAACTTCATGGATATGTTAAGGTTGTTTGAGATAACCGAAGCAAAGGCTTCAACGGTGTTTGCAAGGATTGCAGAGTAGATCTTTGACATATCCACACCCTGCTTAATCTCGATTAGCACATCCTCTAGCAGATCCTGATCCTCCTCGTATAGAGGGAAAACCCGACCTCTAAATAGCTTTTCTAGGGTAACCTCGTTAGACTTTAGGGAGGTGGAGAAGTAGATTAGCGCTTTTCTAAGCTCTAATATCTGTAAAAGCTCCTTGTTTCGCATGTTTTTATTAAGGGAACGCTCGATAAAGGTGAACTTCTTGTTAATCTGCTTAAGGCAGATAAGAAAGTTTTGTGCAATTCTAAGCAGTATTGTAAGCACAAAGCGGGTTTTTAGATGGGTCTGCACATTCTTAACCATCCCCGCCGCTATATCATGGACGGTGGAATTTTCGCTAAGGCAGACGGTAATTACATATTTAGGGGTCATAATTATCGCCATAGGAAAGGTTTCGTAGGTTGCGTCCTCCTTGTCATCCTTTACGGCAACAGGGTTGTCTATGATAATTAAGGTTTGGTCGTCCTCGCTCTCGATACGAGATGATTCCTCTTCGTCTAATGCAACGTTTACGAAATCCCGTTCCACCCCAAGATGGTTAATTAGATAGCTTGTCTCCTTTACGGTAGGGCTTATTACATTAATCCAGCAACCGTCAGTGGCCTGATCTTCCTGTATTAGCTTGTTATCAACAGTTCTATAAAATTGTATCATTTAAGTGCCACCTTTATAATTTATTTTCTATCTGATTATCTATAGCTTGCTATTAATTTTAGGGTAATATAACATCAAAATCCCTACATTGCATTATAATGCAGCAATGTAGGGAACGCATTGTATGCGTTCCAATGTCCAGACTTTCTACCTTAGAGGTTTCAATAAACATTTTTGAGGTAAAGCGAAGCTTTACATCCTTACCTATGTTTATTATAACATATAAGAAAGTCGTCTAGACTTTCTACCTTAGAGGTTTCAATAAACATTTTTGAGGTAAAGCGAAGCTTTA
>CAZAOY010000052.1:0-10764 GCA_964486925.1 uncultured Oscillospiraceae bacterium | reverse complement strand
AGACTTTCTACCTTAGAGGTTTCAATAAACATTTTTGAGGTAAAGCGAAGCTTTACATCCTTACCTATGTTTATTATAACATATATTAAGATACATTTTCAAGGGGTTGAGAAATATTTTACATAATATATCATTTTTGCCTTAAAATCTAGAAAAAACCCTTTATCATAAGTTATTTTTTTAACAAGTTAAAACCTATTGCAAAAGTAAACAAAATAGTGTACAATAAAAAAGTAATAAAGAAAAAGAAGGGATGACTTTATGATCTTTAGCAAAAAGATAAGGGGTATAAAGGTGGGTCACCATAAGAGCACATTGGATAGCCCGCAGGAGGTGATGCCGTTACCGAAAACGGTGTTTATCTCGATGGCACAGCATATGGGACCACCCTGTAGCGAGCTTGTAAAGGTCGGGGATGTCGTAAAGGTAGGGCAGAGGATTGGGGATTCCACTGCGTTTTTATCTAGTCCCATCCACTCCAGCGTGTCGGGTAAGGTCACTGCTATTACTGCTGTAACCACCCCTATGGGGGGAAAGGCTTCGGTTGTTGCTATTGAATCGGACGGGCTACAGACGGTGGATGAATCTATTAAAAAGCCTGTGGTAAACGACCTTTCGGATTTTGTAAGGGCGGTGCGCGACTCCGGTGCAGTAGGGCTTGGCGGAGCGGGATTTCCTACTGCTATTAAGGTAAACCCTAGAAATATTGACGAGGTGGATACCCTTGTAATAAATGCGGCGGAATGTGAACCTTACATAACTTCTGACTACAAAACCATGATGGATCACTCCGATAACGTTGTGGACGGGATACTACAGATTAAAAGATACATGAATATTAAGCAGGTGTTTATCGGGATTGAGGATAACAAACCGCTTGCCATAGAGAAGCTAAGCGAGCTGTTTAAGGACGACAGCTCTGTTAAGGTGGTAAAGCTACCCTCAAGCTACCCGCAGGGGGCGGAGAAGGTGCTAATCTATCAGACTACAGGTAGGGTTGTACCGATGGGCAAGCTACCCTCCGACGTTGGGGTGGTGGTAATAAATGTCACAACCTGTGCATTTATCTCTAGCTACCTTAAAACAGGTATGCCGATAACCTTTAGATGTGTTACAGTTGCGGGGGATGGGGTTAAGAATCCTAAGAATGTCAAAGCATTAATAGGGACACCGTATAGCGAGCTGTTTGAGTTTTGCGGTGGGTTATCACAAGATACCGCGAAGGTTATAATGGGCGGCCCTATGATGGGGATTGCGGTACATAATATCGAAGCGTCGGTGCTTAAGAATAACAATGCGGTGCTTGCGTTTACCGAGGGTAGGGTGTCGACTAGGAGCGCTATGGCTTGCATACGGTGTGGACGATGTGTGCGTGCATGTCCGCTAAAGCTAATGCCAACCATGCTAGAGCAGGCTACAAGGCTACGAGATATCGATGAGTTAAACCGACTTTGTATGGGCAACTGTATGGAATGCGGTAGCTGTTCTTATGTCTGTCCGTCTAAGCGAAAGCTTGTAACCTCCCATAAGCTTGGGAAATCACTGCTTAGAAATGCTAAAAAATAAGGTGCAAGGAGGGTATACCATGCCCACAATGGAAAAAAAGTTAATCGTTGATATATCTCCCCATGAAAGAGATGATACTTCAACTAAAAATATAATGTTGGATGTTATAATAGCGCTAGTACCCGCACTGGTTGCGGCGGCTGTAATCTTTGGGGCGAGGGCGGTTATCGTGGTTGCGGTAAGCGTTTTATCCTGTCTTTTGTTTGAAACACTCTTTAATATAATCTGCAAAAAGCCAAACACTATCGGTGACCTTAGTGCTGTGGTTACAGGGATACTGTTAGGGTACAATCTGCCTCCTGCGTTACCGATATATATGGTGATAATCGGAGCGTTTGTGGCGATTGTTATCGTTAAGATGTTGTTTGGCGGGATTGGTCAAAACTTTGCAAACCCCGCTATAACAGGGCGGATTGTGCTGTTTTTATCCTTTACAAGCTCGATGACTAAATTTACCCTTGACGGGGTTACCACCGCTACCCCTTTAGCGATAATGGGGGAGAAGGTAAGCGGTACGCTACCGTCTTTGACCCAGATGTTTTTAGGGATAAAGGGCGGGTGTATCGGCGAGGTTAGCGTATTAGCGCTACTAATCGGCGGGTGTTACCTTGTCTACAAGAGGGTGATCTCCCCGCTTATCCCGGTTACATATATTGCTACGGTGTTTGTGCTGACCTTTGTGTTAGGGGCTGATCCATTATACCAGATTATGTCGGGAGGGTTATTTTTGGGTGCTATCTTTATGGCGACCGATTATTCCACCTCACCTATTACTACAAAGGGTAAGGTTATCTTTGCGCTTGGTTGCGGGATTATTACGGTGGTTATCAGACTTTTCGGGGCATATCCAGAGGGGGTTTCCTTTGCTATACTGCTAATGAACATCCTTACCCCGCATATTGATAATTTAACTATACCAAAGTCATTTGGGGTAGGTAGGTAACAAAACTTTCGCACCACGCAAATATTGGCTGTAAAATGGTAAAGCGGGTAAGTTTGACTATTTTTGTTTGCATGTTACGCCTAAATTCATGCCCTACACTATCGCAACCACCCTGTGGTTGCTTAGGGGCTGCCGCCCTCTGCCCGCTTTTAAAGGAAACGCCTGCGGGCGGGCTATTATAATGAGGCTCTGCCTCAAACTCCGCTGGGGTAGAACCACCCCAGACCCCATTTTTTTAGGAATTACGCGGGTGCGAAAGTTTAGCCTATTAGTTAATAGAAAAACCCATCCTGCCGCCGCAGATAGGGTTTGCAGAGTGGTTTAATTTGGGTGTCGGCGGAGAAACGGAAATTGTATGAAGATATATAAAGAATTTATCTATCCAATACTGGTTTTAGGCGGGATTTGCCTTGTGGTAGCGCTACTTTTATCCCTTACTCACAAGACCACTGAGCCGATAATAAAGGAGCAGGAGCGGGTAGCGGCAGATAGAGCGAGGGCGGAGGTTATGACGATGGGTGACACCGTTAATGCCGATATAGCCTTTGAGAAGGTTACCCTTTCGTCAAAGCTTGAGGGGATAGAGAATGTCTATAGATGTGAGTTAGGGTATGCGATACTTGCTACCTCAAAGGGGTTTGGCGGGACTATCTATGTTATGGTGGGGATTGATAACGACGGCAAGATTATCAAGGTAAAGCTAACAAAGCATAACGAAACCCCAGGTCTTGGAAGTAAGGTCGGGTTAACGGATTTTACCTCACGGTTTTATGAAAAGTCCGCTACAGAAGCGGAGTCCGCCGATACAATTTCGGGTGCGACTATATCATCTAAGGCTTTTAAAAAGGCTGTCGCTAACGCATTCTTAGCGTACGACAACCTAACTAAGTAGGGGGAGGTTAAAGCTTTGAATAATAATTTTAAGGTGTTAATGAATGGGATTATCAAGGAAAACCCAGTGCTTATACTACTGCTTGGAACCTGTCCTACGCTAGCTGTTACCACCTCTGCCATAAACGGACTTGGCATGGGGGTATCGGCAATGCTTGTACTTATCGGGTCTAACGTGGTAATCTCCCTTACAAAGAGGATTATCCCCGACAATGTTCGGATACCCTCATTTATCGTGATTATAGCGGGGTTTGTTACGGTGATACAGCTACTTGTTAAGGCGTACGCGCCCGCTATCGATACCGCACTTGGAATCTTCCTTCCGCTTATCGTGGTAAACTGTATTATCCTTGGACGTGCTGAGATGTTTGCAAGCAAGAATACCGTGACGGCTTCACTGTTTGACGGTATCGGGATGGGTGTTGGGTTTACCATAGCGCTGTTTTTAATGGGATCGATTAGGGAGGTTTTAGGTAACGGTTCAATCTTTGGGATAGAGCTGTTCTCTAGCAGTAACTCTATGACTATATTTATGCTAGCACCCGGTGGGTTCTTTGTTTACGGTGTGCTGGTAGCGCTGATTAACAAGCTGACTAAAGGTAAGGCGGTTACAAAGACAGAGTTTACCTGCGCAAACTGCGGTATGTGCAGAGGTTGCGGCGGTAGTAACAGCGGTCGTGTTGGAGGTGCTTCATAATGAAGGAGATACTTATTATACTGACTAGTGCCATACTGGTTGATAACTTTGTACTTTCAAAGTTTTTGGGAATCTGTCCGTTTTTGGGGGTTAGCAAGAAGCTATCCAGTGCGGTTGGGATGAGCTTTGCGGTAATCTTTGTCATGGTTATCGCTACCTGTGCTACCTGGCCGATATTTACCTATCTGCTGTATCCAAAATTAAACTACCTACAGACTGTAGCTTTTATCCTTGTAATTGCGGCGGTGGTACAGCTTGTGGAAATTGTGCTTAAGAAATATCTGCCATCCCTGCACAGCTCTCTTGGGGTTTATCTGCCGCTTATTACCACAAACTGTGCGGTTTTAGGTCTTACCATACTAAACATCGATAACAGCTACAGCTTTCTTCATTCGGTTGTAAACGCTGTTGGTGCGGGGGTTGGATTTTTACTGGCTATGGTGCTGTTTTCGGGGGTTCGGATTAGGGTGGAGCGGGCGGATATACCGCAAAGCTTTAAAGGGATACCCGCAACCTTAATTGCGGCATCGATTGTATCGGTATCGTTTATGGGATTTTCGGGACTTGTTAACGGTCTGTTTGGAGGGTAGAGATGGATAGTGCACTTCTGATTTTATTGGTTATTGGTGTGGTTGCGGCGGTGATTCTGTCGGTTGCCGACCGATTTTTATCTGTGCCTACCGATGAGAGGGTGGCAAGCCTTAGAGGAGCATTGCCCGGTGCAAACTGCGGTGCTTGCGGGTATGCGGGGTGTAACGAGTATGCTGTGGCTCTAGCCGAAGGTGCTCCGATTACGCTATGTACCCCTGGGGGGGCGGACGTAGCGTCGGCTCTTAGTAAGATTCTAGGGGTGGAAGCGGGGGTTGTGGTAGCTAAGGCGGCTATCGTAAAATGCTCGGGGGACTGCGACAGCACCTCATATAAGATGGACTATCAAGGTGAGCAGAGCTGTGAAGCCTGTGCTTTGTTATATAATGGACGGGGGGAATGTGCTACCGCCTGTATCGGGCTTGGTGACTGCGCTAGGGTATGTCCATACGGTGCAATTGAGATGTTTGACGGGTTAGCTAGGGTTAACCGTTGTAGGTGTGTGGGTTGCGGGCTTTGCGTATCCGCCTGCCCTAAGCATATTATTGAGGTTATCGACAAGGGTAGCGTGACCTTTGTTGCCTGTAGCTCCCATGAGAAGGGGGCGGCAAAGCGTAAGGTCTGCACTAAGGGATGTATTGGATGTAAGAAGTGTGAGCGGATATGTGAAGCTAAGGCTATTAAGGTTAGTGATAACCTAGCAACGGTGGATTATGAGGCTTGCACAAACTGCAAAGCTTGTAGGGATGACTGCCCTGTTAGGGTAATTGTATAGGTTGTGTGGATAGCTTTATAAACTTAAAGCTATCCACAAATTTCATAAATATATCAGCATTAATGGAGGGGACATGAGATTAAAGCTATTAGGATGTAAGGTGCTTTCACGTGAGGTGGGATACCTTTCTTCATTCTCACAAAACTATATCGACACCACCTGGCTACGTCAGGGGTATCACAACGAACCGGATAGGCTAAGACAGATTATCCAAGAGAATATCGATAGAATCGACAGCGGTGACGACCCATACAGCTGTAGCACCGAGGTAGGGGATTACGACGCAATACTGCTAGGATATGGACTTTGCAGTAACGGAATCTGTGGGGTATCCTCTAAGCGGTATCGTATTGTAGTGCCAAAGGCGCACGACTGTATCACACTATTTTTAGGGAGTAAGGAGCGGTACAAGCAGATCTTTGAGAGTAAATCAGGCGGGATCTACTGGTACACCGCAGGTTGGATTGAAAATAGCATTATGCCCTCAAAGCTTCGGGATGAGCTAACCTACAACCACTACATTAAGGAGTACGGCGAGGACAACGCTGACTATCTATATGAGATGAATGCGGGATGGATGAAGGATTATAAAGCGGCGGCCTATGTGGAGCTTGATGGTCTTAACATGCCAAAGATTAAAGAGTATACAAAGGAGTGTGCCGACCACTATAACTGGGAGTTTTTAGACTATGTGGGGGATACAAAGCTACTCACCGACTTTTTAGAAGGCAATTGGGATGAGGAGAGTTTTTTAATTGTAGAGCCGAACCAGACAATCGATCAGTCGTTTGACAGTCATATCGTTAAGACGGTATCCCCTGACAAGGTGTCGTATATGGATGGTAGATAGTAGGTTTATTAATTGGACAACAAAATATTGCGTGCTACTGTTTTGTAAAAACCACAAACGTTGTAGTTTAATACGCAACGTTTGATTGCCGGTTAATATGAAGTGAGGATGAAAGATGAAGTTTTTACTATGCCCAAATTGCAGGGAAGCATTAGTTAGATATGACGGATACTATGGATGTGAGAATAATCATAGGTTTGACCGTGCGAAAAGTGGGTATGCAAATCTGCTTTTACCAAACCAGAAGAACGCTACCGACCCAGGGGACACAAAAGAGATGTGCCGTTCACGTGAAAGGTTTTTGTCTAAGGGTTACTATGATAATCTTAAGAATACAATTTGTAATATTGCCGAAAAATATGCTATATTAGCGAATTTTGATATTACTGATAGTATTGATATGTTAAAAATAACAGAAAGTATTGTTGAGCATACAACAAGAAGCGTCAATTCCGTAAATATTCTGGACGGGGGCTGTGGCGAAGGGCACTATACTAATAGTATATATGATACATTAAATAACAGATGTAGAGATATTTCGACAGTGGGGGTTGATATATCAAAGCACGCTGTAAGCCTTGCAAGCAGAAAGAATGGTGCTATCGACTATGTTGTCGGGTCGGTGTTTCATCTACCTGTAGCCTCATCTTCCTGCGATGTAATGTTAAACCTGTTTGCTCCGTTTTGCAGGGAGGAGATAGTTCGGGTGTTAAAACAAAGCGGTATCCTAGTGATGGCGATACCTGACAGGCGACATCTCTATTCGCTAAAGGAGTATCTCTACGACACTCCATACGAGAACGAGGTGAAGCATTTTGCTATAGAGGGGTTAACCCTGCTAGAATCGGTAAAGGTAGCGTTTCCAATACGGCTAGAGAGTAACGCTGATATAAAGGATCTATTTAGCATGACCCCATACCTCTGGCGGACAAAACCCGAGGATGTGAAGCGGCTTGATGAGTTAGATCGACTTGAAACTACAGGCGAGTTTATCGTACTTGTGTATAGGTTAGCGTAGAATTAAGGATTTAGCATAGATAAAAATATATTAATCAGGTAAAATATACGTTTTTTAGTTAATATAACACTTGTGAGATTAACTAAAGAGGTAATATTGAATAACTGGTAGAATAATTAAAAAAATATAGTAAGGGTACTTGATTTTACCGATAAAATGTTTTATAATATAGGTAGAGAGTTGAATTTTAAGGAGAATATAAGATGTATAAAGATTTTATGGACAGTATTGGTTTTGTAACCGAAAGAGACCCAGAGGTTGGGAATGCGATGAACAATGAGCTTGCCAGACAGCGTAGAAATATCGAGCTTATCGCTAGTGAAAACATCGTTTCCCCTGCGGTAATGGCGGCTATGGGAAGTGTGCTTACCAACAAGTATGCAGAAGGGTATCCTGCAAAGCGTTACTACGGCGGATGTGAAGCGGTGGATGTGGTGGAGCAGATTGCGATTGATCGTGCGAAGAAGCTTTTTGGTGCGGAACACGCAAATGTACAACCCCATTCGGGTGCGCAGGCTAACCTTGCGGTATACTTTGGTTTACTCGAGCACGGCGACACCATCCTTGGCATGAGCCTTGCCCATGGTGGACATCTAACCCACGGATCACCTGTTAACATGAGCGGAAAATACTTTAACTTTGTAGCATATGGTGTGGATGACGACACCCATATGATCGACTACGATAAGGTAAGAGAGCTTGCTTTACAGCATAAACCGAAGATGATTGTAGCGGGTGCGAGCGCGTATCCACGTGCGATTGACTTTTCAAAGTTTGCGGAGATTGCTAAAGAGGTTTCAGCCTATCTTATGGTGGACATGGCGCATATAGCAGGGCTTGTTGCAGGTAATCAGCACCAAAATCCAGTACCGTATGCGGATGTTGTAACCACCACCACCCATAAAACCTTAAGAGGTCCTCGTGGCGGGATGATTCTATGTAAACAAGAGCTTGCCCAAAAGATTGACAAGGCGATCTTCCCAGGAACACAAGGCGGTCCGCTTGAACACGTTATCGCGTCTAAGGCGGTATGCTTTGGCGAGGCGCTATCCGATGGATTTAAAGCATATGCAGAGCAGGTAGTAAAGAACAGCAAGGCATTTGCTGACGCTTTGCTAGAGAAGGGATTCTCACTAGTGTCGGGCGGTACAGACAACCATCTAGCACTTGTAGACCTTAGAAACTTTGATATCACAGGTAAAGAGCTTGAAAAGCGACTAGACGAGGTGTATATCACAGTGAACAAAAACGCAATTCCAAATGACCCGAAAAGTCCGTTTGTAACCAGTGGTATTAGGGTTGGAACGGCGGCGATAACCAGCCGTGGATTCAAAGAGGAGGACATGAAGGTTATTGCAGAATGTATCTATGAAACTGTGGTAGATTATGCAAATGCAGACGCGATTAGAGCAAAGGTTACTGCTTTATGCGATAAATACCCACTATATAATTAATATAAGAAAGAAGGTGTCCTGTCTATGGCTTTATTTAGATGTGACGTTTTTTCAAAAACATTAGAGATGTATACCACCCTTAATGTAGTAATCCCTGACCATCTTACACAAGAGGAACGTAAAGGGATTAAGGTTTTGTATCTTCTTCATGGGTTGTCGGATAACAGTAGTGCGTGGCTTAGAAATACCAGTATCGAACGTTATGCCTGTGACTTTAAGGTAGCGGTGGTTATGCCTGAGGTACAGCGTAGCTTCTATACCGATATGGAGTATGGGTTGCCGTACTTTACCTATGTGTCAAAGGAGCTGCCAGAGCTTGCAAACAAGTTTTTTGGACTGCCTACCTGTAGAGAGCGCTCCTTCGTAGCGGGACTTTCAATGGGTGGATATGGTGCACTTAAGGTTGCGTTATCCTGCCCCGAAAGCTATGCGGGCGGTGCGGGATTCTCGGGAGTTTTGGATATGACCGAGGTGGTAAGTGACGAGTGGATTCAGCGACTTAAAGAAGAACAGCCGATGATGGAAAGGGAGCTTATAGGTATTATGGGCAGCGAGATTAAGCTAAAGGATTCAAATGATCTATTTAAGCTTGCTTCAAGTGTTAACAAGCTACCGAAGTCGGATAAGCCTAGTATCTATGTAACCTGTGGAACAGAGGACTTTTTGTACGCACATAACACTAAATTTAGAGATCACATGAACACCCTTGACTATGATTTTGAGTATCACGACTGGAAGGGAGATCACACTTGGGATTTCTGGGATAAATCTATAGTTATGGCGATGGAGTTCTTCTTTAAAAAGGATGTATAACGATATTGCTAGACAGCTAGGCGGTAGGATAACTGATATCTATCGCTTTAGATCGGGGTTTGCGGGAGAAACGTCAAGGATAACCCTAGAGGATGGAAGAATCTTTGTGGTAAAATCCTACGGTAGCGATACTTGCGACCTTAAACGGGAGTGGGAGGGTCTAAGGCTATTAACCGAAGTTGACTATCCTGTTCCAACCCCCGTGTTAGCAGAGTTTGAGGGGAAAACACCCTACATAGTTATATCATGCTTTAATGGTGACAACCTATGGGATGTCTATTGCAGTACGGATGAAGCTACAAAGAAACAGCTTTTAATTAGCTTTTCCAATGCGTTAGCTACCCTTCATAGGATTGATACTACGCCTTTTGCTACAGCGGTAAAAGCTGATTTTATAGGACAAGAGTTAACCTATATAAACAGCAGGTTATCTTCAAACAATCAGCTTGAACCTATATATGAATGGTTATCCCTACACAAGCCGCAGATCAAGGGTGAAACCCCTGCGGTTTTGCATAGGGATTATCATCCGTGGAATGTGCTTGTGGGGCAGGACAACAAGCTTTGTGTAATTGATTGGGTGTGGGGAGTTGGAGACGCTAGGTTTGATCTGGCATGGACGTTTTGCCTGTTAAAGCGAAGTGGTTATGAAGGCTTTGCGAAAGAGTTTTTACAGCAGTACAACCGTATAAGCGGGTATGATCTATCGGAGTTTGATTACTTTAAGGTATTAGCTACGGTGCGGTGGATTGTAAATGTAAAAGCCTCTCTGGACACGGGTGAGAATGTAAATAAAGAGAATGAAAAAGAATTTAGGCAGATGTTACTCGGGTTTATCGAGAAGGGTTTATCAGAGATTAACCAGATAATCGGGGTAGGTCTGCAAGGATGTATTAGGGGGTATAATGTATGAGCTATTTAATCGGTGTGGATATTGGTACATCGGGGGCTAAGACGGTGCTTTTTAGCGAGGATGGCGAGGTTATCGCTTCTAAGACCGAGGAGTACCCTTTATATCAGCCGCTAAACGGGTATGCGGAGCAGGATGCTAACGACTGGTGGAACGCTACTTTAGATACCATCCGTGGGGTGCTGTCGATTAGCGGGGTGAATCCTAGCGAGATCAAGGGGATTGGTCTATCGGGGCAGATGCATGGGCTTGTTATGCT
>CAZAOY010000051.1:13166-18167 GCA_964486925.1 uncultured Oscillospiraceae bacterium | reverse complement strand
ATAAATAGGAAAAGGAGAGCTATTATGATACTTGAAGTTAAAGCGAAGAACTGCTACATCTTCGATGAAGAAATTATATTTTCTTTAGAAGCGGACATGAGAAATAAAAAATTTTCCTATAATGTGTATAGTGAAAACAACTTTAATATACTAAAAAGTGCAGGCATATATGGGGCTAATAATTCTGGTAAAACTTCTTTGTTAAAATGTATACGAAGCATAATTGATGTATTAAAACAACAAAAACCCAACAAGATTACCTCCAATATTTTTTTATCAGATACTATAAGTGATTTAGGCATTACCTTTGTTGAAGGCGGTAAAACATATAGCTACTCATTTAAATTTGATACAAATTCTGAAGAATATATTTACGAAAAATTTGTAGAAATCATAAGAGATCAGTATGGTAATAAAAAAGAATTAATTTATTTTGAAAGAGATACTGTGAATAAATTATACAGATGCGATGATAAGGACTTGCAAAAATCGTTACCTATAATATCAAAAGAAAATATTTTGATATATCTTCTTGATACTGGATCGTTCGAGATTGTAAAAAAAGTCAAAGATATACTTATTTCATTTTCTTCAAAAGTAGATATACTGAATATGAATAATATTCCTATGAAACATACTATTGAGATAATGAAAGGTCAAAGCCCATTACGAAGTAAAATTGTAAATTTTATAAAAAATGCTGATTTGTATTTAGAAAACTTTATGTATATTGATGATGATGAAATTAAGTCTAGAGTTAAGCTAATATCTAATGGTGATGGTGTGCCTGAAGAGAAGGTTTTGGAAAGCATGCCCGAAGAATTAATACAAAAATTATGTTTAGTATCTGTTTATAAAGGTAGATCTGTTCCTAGCTTGCTTTTCGATTCAACAGGAACTAAAAAAATTGCGGCATTAGCAAGTTATGTAATTGAGGCATTAGAAAATGGACGAATGTTACTTGTGGATGAGCTGGATAGCAGCATTCACTTTAAGCTGACAAGGGCTATTGTAGCTATGTTTAACAATGAGCTTAATACAAATGCACAACTAATCTTTACATCACATGACATTAGTCTAATGGACTGCCAGAAGATGTTTCGGAAAGAGCAAATTTGGTTTGTTCATAAAGATAGTAATGGTGTATATGTATACTCTTTAGGTGAGTTTACTGCGGAACAAGGAGTGAGAGATACAAGTGCCATAAGAGATATTTATATGAAAGGAATGTTTGGTGCATTACCAGAGCCAGAATTGATCAATTCTCTCATTAACCTCAAATCGGAAAATAGAGGTGATCAAAATGAGTAATCATTTGCCTAATATATCAAGACAACATAGAGTCTGCATAATTTGTGAGGGGTTTGAAGAATATGAATATTTATACAAATTAAAATCTTTAAAGGTTTGGAATAAATGTTATAGCATTGAACCTGTAAATGCTGAGTCAAATGGCAACATTTTTGCAAGATATCAAGACAAATACCAAAATGCTGCGTATGATGTTGTGTTAGTTTTCTGTGATACTGATAAAAAGCCATATGAACAGTATGGTGAAATTAAGGATAAAATAAACAAATTTCATGGTCTGAACGATGCTTCTGATAAAGTTGTTATCTTTGCTAATCCATGTACAATGCAAATAATAATATTACATTTTGAGAACGTCATACTACCATCTCACAAAAAGAATAAAAATGCAGATATTATTAAGAGGAACACAGGTATAGAAAACTACAAGGCAAGAGAAGATCAGCGCAAATTACTCTTTGGTCTAATTAACGCAAAGAATTATTATGATATGAAAGATAGATGCAAAGAGTTATCGGTTATTGACAGCGAAAAGCCTAGCAGTAATTTTGGTCTCTTTATACATAACTTTGCCGAAAAGGACATAGGCTGGATCAACTCAATAAACGACGCCTTAACTAGTAACTAAGCTTTTTATTATTAGCAAAATACAAACCCAATATTTTACTCTTTTTACTTGACAGTTATACACTCCTATGGTATACTATTATCAATGAGTGTCATGAAGGCGCCAAATTTTATAGTAATAGATTTTTTACAGTATTGCCATGAAGGTAATGATACTGCTTATGCGGTATACCTTTTTGACAATACTTTTATTTATGGAGGATTTTTTTATGCATATGGCAGATGCTTTGCTGTCGCCTACGGTGGGGCTTGCCGCTAGTGGAATAGCGGTTGCCGCAGTAGGGTACTCGGCATATAAGGTTAAGGCGGACGAGTTAAGCGAGAAGAAGGTTCCGATTATGGCGGTAGCGGGCGCGTTTGTCTTTGCGGCGCAGATGATAAACTTCACGATACCGGGGACGGGTTCGAGCGGGCATATCGGCGGGGGGATACTGCTAGCCTGTCTACTAGGCGGGTTTCCTGCAATGCTATCGCTTTCGGCGGTGCTTATTATACAATGCTTGTTCTTTGCGGACGGCGGGCTTTTGGCACTTGGGTGTAACGTAGTTAACCTAGCGGTAATACCCTGCTTAGTGGTGTATCCGCTACTGGTTAAGCCTATCCTAAAAAGGGGGGTGACCGCTACTCGGTTAACGGTTGCTTCGGTAGTCGGGGTGGTGGTAGCGTTACAGCTAGGGTCGCTTTTGGTGGTGACCGAAACATCCCTTTCTAAGATTGCGTTACTGCCGTTTAATACCTTTATCCTGTTTATGCAACCTATCCACCTAGCTATAGGGGCTATTGAGGGGGTTATTACCGCAAGCATACTGGTATTCGTGCATAGAATGCGCCCTGATATTATAGATGGCACACTGCCTAGTGGTAGTGCTAGTGATGGTATGACGATAAAACGTCTATCGGTCATTCTGCTTGTGGTTACTTTAGTTGTAGCGGGGGGATTATCTCTGTTCGCTTCACAAAATCCCGATGGGCTTGAATGGTCTATCGAGAGGGTGGTCGGTGGCGAGCTTTTATCAGAGCAGGAACAACCAAAGAAGTCTGAACAGGTGCAGGAAAAGACGGCGATAATGCCGGATTACGGATATAAAAACAGTGAAGGCGGCACATCGGTTGCCGGATTAATTGGAAGCGGTATTACCCTAGCACTTGCGGGTGTTACAGGGGTTTTACTGACAAAACGAAGGAAGAAAAGGGATAGATAGTATGGATTTAAAGGAATTTTTTGAGAAGAATAATAGAGTAGCGTTAGGTTTTTCTGGGGGCACGGACTCGTCATTCTTGCTTTATGCGGGTAAAAAGTATGGTGCTACGGTAAAGGCTTACTTTATAAAAACTGCCTTTCAACCGCAGTTTGAGTATGAGGATGCAATGCGCTTAGCTAAGGATCTAGACGCCGACGTAACGGTTTTACATACCGACGCACTGGCAAACCCAGATGTGGCGAAAAACCCCGCTAACCGCTGTTACCACTGCAAAACGGGGTTGTTTGGTATGCTAAAAGCGCAGGCGATAAAGGACGGATTTACCACCATAATTGACGGCACGAATGCCTCGGATGATGCCACCGACCGCCCAGGGATGAAAGCGCTAGAGGAACTAGAGGTTTTATCCCCGCTACGTGAATGTGGTATCACAAAGGCGGAGGTTCGCCGACTCTCAAAGCAAGCCGGACTGTTTACCCACGATAAACCCTCCTATGCCTGCCTAGCGACACGGATACCAACCGATACCACAATTACAAATGAACTTCTGCAAAGGGTAGAGGCTTCGGAGGACGCTCTATTTAAGCTAGGGTTTGACGACTTTAGGGTGCGTGTCTTTAACAATGCGGCAAGGATACAGGTCACAGCAGAGCAGATGGGTGCTGTTATAGAGAAAAAAGGCAGTATTACCACAGCGCTAAAGCCTTATTTTGATGTAGTTATGCTAGACCTATTGCCTCGCTAACAAAGGTAAACTACCGTAGGGTTCGCATTGCATGCGAACCATTGTAAGGCATGGCTTACAACACAGTTTTAATAATACAGAAATACCGAAATACAGGAATATAGAAAGGTAGTGTTATTTATATGAAGGAGTTAGATATTAACACCCTGCTAAGCAGGGTTGCAAGCGGGGAGCTTTCGGTGGAGGAGGCAAAGCTTCAGTTAAAGCTACAACCGTTTGAGGATCTAGGGTTTGCGAAGATTGATCACCACCGCAAGGTACGTCAAGGGATTGCAGAGGTTATCTACGGTGCGGGTAAGACGGTAGGGCAGATTATTGATATCGTGTCGGCTATGGTAAACAAAGGTCAGCAGACTATACTTATCACACGGATTGACAAATCGGTTGCCGACGAGGTGGCAAAGGTGCATCCCCTAAAGTATCACGAGATAGGAAAAATCGGACTGGTAGGAGATATGCCTACCCCTGATGGGATTGGGCGGATTGTGGTAGCTACAGGGGGGACTAGTGACATGGCGGTAGCGGAGGAGGCGGCACTCACCGCCGAGGCGCTAGGCAACCATGTTGATAGGCTGTACGACGTGGGGGTAGCGGGTATCCACCGTCTGCTCGCCCACTCAAAAACCATAATGTCCGCGAGAGCGGTCATCGCTATTGCGGGGATGGAGGGTGCGCTTACCAGTGTAATCGGGGGGTTAGTGGACTGCCCTGTAATTGGTGTGCCGACCAGTGTGGGGTATGGCGCGTCCTTTAACGGACTGTCAGCACTGCTTTGTATGTTAAACTCCTGTGCCAGCGGGGTTAGCGTGGTTAACATTGACAACGGATTTGGCGCGGGGTATCTTGCGAGCATGATAAACCATATGTAGTATTACGAGAGGGGAATAAAACCGATGAAAACACTGTATATTGAATGTAACATGGGTGCGGCGGGTGATATGCTAATGGCGGCACTGCTTGACCTAATGCCTGATAAGGAGGGGTTTATCAATAGGATAAATAACCTTAACATCCCAAAGGTAAAGGTATCTGCGAACCCGTCGATAAAGTGCGGAATTAAGGGACTTCACGTAGATGTCACCATAGACGGCAAACAGGAACACAGCCACGACCACG
>CAZAOY010000051.1:0-13066 GCA_964486925.1 uncultured Oscillospiraceae bacterium | reverse complement strand
ACCATGACCATAGCCATGGCGGGATGAGCGAGATTGAGGGGATTATAAACAGCCTTGACCTATCACAAACGGTAAAGGATAATGCATTAGCGGTATACAATCTTATCGCCAAGGCGGAGTCTACGGTGCATGATAAGCCGGTTACGCAGGTGCATTTTCATGAGGTAGGTGCTATGGATGCGGTGGCGGATATAGTCGGGGTATGTATGGCTATGGAACAGCTTGCCCCAGAACGTGTTGTCGTGTCACCGATACACGTTGGCAGCGGTCAGGTTAGATGTGCACATGGTGTGCTCCCTGTACCCGCACCAGCTACAGCGCTAATCCTGCAAGGTGTGCCGATCTACAGCGGTAGTATAAGGGGCGAGCTCTGCACCCCAACAGGGGCGGCACTGCTAAAGCATTTTGCTAACAGCTTTTCTGCTATGCCGACAATGACCACCGAAAGAATCGGGTACGGTATGGGTAAGAAGGATTTTGAGGCGGCTAACTGCGTTAGGGTAATACTAGGCGACTCCTTTAGTGGAAAAGCTTCTACCACAGAGCAGAGAGGGGATGAGGTATCAGAGCTTAGCTGTAACCTTGATGATATGACCCCTGAAGCGATAGGGTACTGTATGGATATACTGATAAACAGCGGGGCTTTGGATGTCTACACTGTACCTATCGGGATGAAGAAGAGTCGTCCCGGTGTTATGCTTGTCTGCCTTTGCTATAAGGACCGTGCAGAAGATATGGCAAAGCTTATGCTAACCCATACCACCACCCTAGGGATTCGTGAGCACTCCTGCCGTCGATACACCCTTGACAGGAGGGTTGACAGTGTAAACACCCCATATGGTAACGTAAGGGTAAAAACCTCATTCGGTTACTCTATCACTAAATCAAAACCCGAATACGACGATATGGCGGCGATAGCAAAGGAGCAGGGTATACCTCTTGAAACCGTTAGAAAAGCGGTGGATAAGGCTTTACTTTTGGGATAAGGGACGGTTATGGCAGATTTAAAGGAAGTAATCAGCGAATTTTATACCCTAGAACAGCTTTCAAGTCAAGACACAAGTATAGGTAGGCTTCACACAGCGGTAAAGCTTATCCTAACTGCGATATATGTTGTAGTGGTCATCTCGTTTGACCGCTACGACTTTAGCGGGTTAGTACCCTACATATTCTACCCGATTATAATGATAGCGCTAGGGGAGATACCCTATAGTGTAATGATAAAAAGGGTAGCGATAACGATACCCTTTTGCTTTTTTGCGGGGGTGGGAAACCTGTTTTTTGATAGGACAGCTTTGTTTACGATAGCGGGGATGTCGGTTAGCGGCGGGGTGGTATCGCTTGTGGTGATACTGCTAAAGGCGGGGCTTACCGTGTCGGCGGTGCTGATACTTATTGCGACCACGCCGTTTGTAAAGCTTACAACCCAGCTAAAAAGGTTTAGAGTACCACAGATACTAATACAGCTTTTTGAGATAACCTACCGATATATCGGTACGCTAATTGAGGAAGCTCTATCGATGTACACCGCATACAAGCTTCGTAGCGGGGAGAAAAAGGGGATTTTAATTCGTGATATGGGAAGCTTTGTGGGACAGTTTTTTATTAAAAGCTTTGACCGTTCGGAGCGTGTCTACAATGCCATGAAGTGCAGAGGGTATGGTATGAGCAGTGTTCAGTGCACAGCTGTAATCGGTAAAAAGAAAGATAGGCTAGGCGGTGATACCCTAAAGCGGGGTGATTATCTGGTTTTATCGGTGGTATCGGGGTTAATTTTGATATTTAGGTTTTTTAATGTATATTCGTTTTTAAATGGGTAATCGAATATTTTACTTTTTGATATAAATAAGTATTACAACAAATCTAAGGGGGACTGGTATGCTAAAGGTGGATAAGCTTTGTGTGACCTATGGTGACGGGACTAGTGCTGTGTCACAGCTGTCATTCTCTGTGTCTAGAGGCGAAAATGTAGCGCTAATCGGTGCTAACGGAGCGGGTAAAACCTCGCTACTGCTCTCCCTAGTAGGGGTGGTGCCCTCAAGCGGGGAGGTTAATGTAGATGGGGTTATCCTAAGCCGTAAGACGCTAGAGCAGGTACGGCAGAGGATTGGGGTTGTATTTCAAAATCCCGATGATCAGCTGTTTATGCCGACAGTATATGAGGATATTGCGTTTGGTCCTCGAAACTACGGTATGTCACCTGATGAGGTAAAGAAGTTGGTAAAGGAGGTAGCAGACAGGCTAGATATTAGCCACCTTTTACAAAAATCGGGTATGCGGCTTTCGGGCGGGGAGAAACGCATGGCGGCGATTGCAACGGTGTTATCGATGAATCCATCGGTAATCCTAATGGACGAGCCCACCGCATTCCTAGACCCAAAGGCAAGGCAGAAGCTGATAACGTTACTTCAATCGCTACCACATACCAAGATTATCGCAACCCACGATATGCCGTTTGCGGAGGATGTATGCAACCGTGTAATGCTGGTTAAAAAGGGAAGCATAATAGCAGACGGAGAATCCAAACGGCTCTTAAGCGATAAAGACAGTATGGAGCGTTGCGGGGTTAGCGGTTAGGAATATCTAAAAGGAGTAGTATTATGAATGATAAGGTTTATGAGTTTGAGGCTGTGATTAAAAAGGTACCGGATATAGACGGAGCTTATATCGACTTTCCATATGATGTGAAAACAGAGTTTGGCAAGGGCAGGGTGGCGGTTACCGCAACCTTTGATGGAGTGGTGTATGAGGGTAGTCTGGTAAGGATGAAAACCCCAAACCATATTATCGGTATCCGAAAGGATATTAGAGAAAAGATTGGAAAACAGGCAGGTGATACTGTAAAGGTTACGATTAAAGAACGTGAGCGATAACCTTAGCAGCTTAATGTATAAATAGTTATCCTAATAAAGTAAAAAGCGCATTATATGTGTTTCATTACATATATTTTGATATACCAGTATGCAGGATAATTATAAAGTAAAGAGAGGGTTTAACTATGAGTAAGCAAGGAAAGCGCGACTTTAGACCAAAGCTTCATTTTACACCGCAAAGTATGTGGATGAACGACCCAAACGGCATGGTAAAGGTAAAGGATGAATGGCACCTGTTCTACCAGTACCATCCCGAGTCCACAGTATGGGGACCAATGCACTGGGGTCATGCGGTATCGAAGGATCTGACACACTGGGAGCACCTGCCAATCGCACTCTACCCCGATGAACTAGGGATGATATTTTCGGGTAGCTGTGTCTATGATTATGACAACCGATCGGGACTCGGCACAAAGCAAACCCCACCTATGATAGCGTTATACACCAGTCACGGTGAGGGCGAGGACGGCAGGGAGCAACAGAGCCTTGCATACAGTACCGACTATGTAAACTTTACAAAGTATGAGGGTAACCCTGTAATAGGTAACACTAACTTAACCGACTTTAGAGATCCAAAGATGTTTTACAACAAGGTGCTAGACTGCTATAGCATGGTGTTAGCGGCGGGAGATAGGGTGCACTTCTACCGTTCGGATAATCTTATAAACTGGGAAAAGAGCGGAGAGTTTAAGAGTAGCGGAGCATGGGTAGGTGAAGCTGTATGGGAATGTCCCGACCTATTCCCGCTACAGGCAGGGGAAAAAGGCGAGGAGCGGTATGTCCTGCTAGTCAGCATAAACACTCCGGTTGAGGATCGGGGTTCAGCCACCTACTATTTTATCGGTGAATTTGACGGTAAAACCTTTAGCTGTGATGACGAGAATGCGCCATATCTATTAGATAACGGTACAGATAACTATGCGAGCGTTACCTTTAGTGACAGTGAAGGTGGAGGGGATAACCCAGTTACGTTGGGGTGGGCGGCAAACTGGCTGTATGCAAGAGAGTTACCGACAAATGAATTCTGCGGACAGATGACCATAGCTAAAACCCTCTCACTGGTAGATACAAACCAAGGGTATCGTCTATCTCAAACCCCAATCTATGGTACGGGCTTTACAAATTTTACCGTAATGGGGAGTGCAAAGCTACCGATAAACACCGAAACCTTTCATCTAAAGATAAAAGGAAATGATCTTAAGGGAAAGGATGTACAGATTACATTTAAAAATACAGCGGGGCAAGCGCTTGTAATATCCGTTAACCCACAGACTATATTGGTAGACCGCAGTAACGCAGGGGATATAGAGTATAGTGATATCCTAAAACACCCACAGTACAAAACCAGCACCGCGCAGAGAATAGTAGACGATAGCTTTGACCTAGACATCTTCTTTGACGTTTCAATTCTAGAAGTCTTTGCCGACAACGGCACAGTATTAATTACAAATCTAGTCTACCCAGATACACCATATAATAAGGTAGAGATTAAGATGTAGAGATAAAATCCATTGTAAGTGGACAACATAGCTTATAACACTATAAAAAGCGCACAAAGCCTGTAATTTCAGCTTTGTACGCTTTTTTTGTCTAATGCTTTATTGCGATTACCTACAATGGTTTATCTATTGAATATCTATACCTCTTGCGTTAGCAAAATCCTGAATTAGCCCCTTTATAGGATTTTTGCTGTTATATAGTATTACCAGTTTGTTCTGTTTAACATCTGAAGTTGTTATCTTAATATCCTCCATAACACCATCAATAAAATGGTTTTGACCATCAATTGTAACATATCCCTTAACCCGCATTACATACGGCTTTATCGCTAATAGAAACTCGTTAAAGCTAACTCTGCTTATACCGTTAGTAAAGCAGATGGTTAACGAGGTGGATAGGATGTCCACCTTAGAGCCGTGGGTTTTGCCTTCGGGATCTATCGGGGATAGGGCGTCTAAAAGGGTAGGATCAATCTTTGAATAGGTGGTAGAATGGATAACAGCATGTTCGTTTAAATCCTTGACCGTTTGACGGCATAAAGCTAGCTGTGCTTCGTCAACTAGGTCGGTTTTGTTTAGTATAACTAGTGAAGCCTCTTTAATCTGGTCTGCGGTTACAACGGCGGAGCTTAGCACCTTTAGTAGATTTTTAGCATCTACAATACATATACAACCCCTATAGTTAAAGCTTATGGAGCTAGTTTTGTTAAGCTGTGCCAGTACATCCGATATGGTAGAAGGGTTAGACAGTCCCGATGTTTCGACCAGTATAACCTCTGCGTTGGTTTCGTGAGCCTTAGCCAGCACCTCCATAAACATATCTAGGCGGCATACACAGAATATCGAGCCGTTAGAGATTTCAGAAACCTCATACCCCTTATCGGATAGTATCCCACCATCGATACCCTGTTTGCCGAACTCGTTAACGATAACCGCAACACGTTTGTCACTAAACATGGTAAAGCAGTTGTTTAAAAAGGTAGTCTTACCCGCTCCTAAAAATCCTGTAATAAGGAATAACTCTTTTGTATTATTCATTTTATACTTCCTCTGTTAATTCGTATTTATATAGTATTAGCTAATGTGGGTGTATCAAACGAATCTGATACACCCACATATTAATCTTGGTTACTCTGAGATTAGCGTCTAGCAATCTCTTGCTTTGCTTCCTCTACCTTAGCGATAAACTCTGCCTTGCTAGGGATTATAGAAGAGTATGCTAGCTTACCGTTAATATAGATAGAAGGTAGCTGTGCAACACCCATCTTCACAAAGCGAGCGATATCCTCTTTAAACATATATTTGTACTCAATAACATCAACTTCGTCACCATAATGCGCCTTTATATCGTTTGCCGCACCCATCATATAGGTACAAGCCGCACAGGTTTCGCTGTCTAGGGTACATACTTCGATTAGCGGTTTAGTCAAAGCGTTGTAGTCTGGAAGCTCTACTACGATATCATCCTTTGGAGCTTCATAGTTTTTAACCATCTCTTTAACGCTGTCGGTATCGATAACTGCCTGAGCCGCACCAATTGCGTTCTCTACAGGGATATCATACGGCATGTCACATCCTGGTGAGATGATTAGGTTTTCATGGGTTAGGCTGTCTATTAGACCAACAACACATTTCATGTTTTCTTGTTGCGTACCATGAAGCATAACGGTAGTTAGCGGGATGTTTCCACCGATTACTACGTTGTATCTGTCGGTGATAGCCTTAGCGTTAACCATGTTAACGTTTTCATCAACAGATATGCTGTCTGGTTTGGTTTTACACATCTCTTCGATATTTCTTGTAGCATTACCACAAACAAAGAAGGAATTGTAAGCGTTGTTTTGTTTTATGTATTCAAATAGTTCGGTGAAAGGTTTTGCTAAAAATTCCTCGAAGTGGGTTGGTGAAATCTGTGAAACAAGCGGGTCAACTACAGCGATAATGTCCATACCTGCGTCGATATATAGCTTAGCCATTGCCTTAGCAACCGCTGTAGCGTAACCTAGCAGAGATTTAACGTAATCCTCATCATCAATCATGTCCATAAATATATTGTTGCCACGAAGATGTGACGCTAGGGTGAAAGGACCGCAGATTAGTCCGTATAGAGCGGTGGTATCACCGATATCTGCTTTAATCTTCTTCATTGTATCTAGGATCATCGGTAGACGACCGTCGGTAGCAGAAGGTACCTTGCATTTACATGGCACTTCATCGGTATCCTCTAGTGGGTGGGTCTTAACGCTTGGTGGTCCTTTTGGCGCCCAAACAAGCTCACAACCTAAAATCTCCGCCTCAACCTGTAGGTCAAACATTACAGGGATACCGTCAGCACGGTAAAGCTTAGCCGCCTCGATAACGCCGTTATAGAGGTTGTTGCCGTCTACTAACATCTCGGTTGCATCCTTACCGATAATCTTACCTGCATGAACCCCAACAAAAGGAACCCATGGTAATCTGTCTGCTTTTTCGTGATTTAATACCTTAAGTACTCTTTCTTTTCCAGTCATAATAAACTTCTCCTATCAAATTTTCAGTATGTATAAGCTACTACATATTGCTTCCCCTAAGCAACCTCTAACTTATTTATTAAAAAGTTAGATAATTACTTCGCACTCCAACATTAGTGAATTTTTCTTAAAAATTTGCTAATGTTGGTTGCAGTTAAAACGATTATTAAGACCTACTGTTTGATTGCGAAGTAATATGTATCTATTATACGAAAAAGAATTGATAGAGTATATGAAAATATCAATATTTTTAAGAATATTTTAAGTTACCTTAAAATTATATAAAGATTTATAACTGTCTAAATTTCAACGTAAAACTGCTTTGTAATACCGTAATACATATAATCCGCTATATCTAAAGCGCTGTCCTCAAGCTCGTCATAGATCTTTATATTTTCTTTAAATGACCTAAAGTATCTGGTCTTTGCTTGGGTTTTTGTTAGCTTTATATGGCGGTTAAAGAGTGCTTGCCATTCGCTTTGATGCCAGTAAGGGTTAATGCTTGCAAAGAAATAGGAGATCTCCTGTGTTAGCTTCTCCCACTGTGCTAAGAGCTCTTTGATACGTCTTTGGTTACCTTCCTTTGTTTCTCCTGCAAGCTCTATGCCTATTAGTATATAGTCGGTAAGCATGTGTTTAAGGCGGTTAGAGCGTTCCTTGCCGTAAAAAAGCTTTATTGCACCTGAAAGATCAACAGGGGTTTTAAGCAGTCTTTTTGTCACATACGGCAGATCAGAATGGTTGGATGCCGAGCTGTTTATGTATGACCTTGTCCAGATAGTATGTTGCCCCCACAGTTTTCTTAATGTATTCAGCAGTGCGGGGGAGTTAATTGGATAGGTACTGTTTTGACCTAACATATATATCCTCCTTTATAAAGTAATAGATTAGTTATTATCAATATTCTATTCAAATAGTGATAAATTTAATTGGATAACAAAAGTGTATGTTGATTTGTTAATCGATTTTCCAATTAATACATACTATTCATTAAAGGTATGAATGTTACATGTTAGGTCAATATTTTCGCTGCCGTTGAAACAACATTTGCCTGTTTAGGTTTTATAGAGCTTAAGGAGGTAGCAGTAGCATCGGTCTGTTAAACCGCTTCCACATAGCTTATACTCTGCCCGCAACCCATGGTTAACAGCAATGCTGATAACATTAGCATTGCTGTAATACGCTTTAACATTATTAATATAGACATCCTCTTAAAATGATGTTACTTTAAAGTAGCTTTCTGCTGTGCTACAATATACTCCAGCATCTCACGCTCCTGTTGCTGGGAAGCACCTAGGAACAGACAACCGAAATAAAGGTGCTCAAAATTCACCCTAATCCTACGCCGAACCTCGCACCGAAGGTTAAGCTCGTTGTCATGTATCTTAAAGTGGATGTCAAAGTTATCCCCTACGTTAAATGGCTGGTTACAGTTAATTAAAACCCCGCCTACCCCAATATCTGAGATACTAGCGGCAATTACCTTGCTATGCGTACCATGTATTCCTACGGTTGCGGGGATGTCACAACGTAGACGATAATGCTCACGTTTTTGCTTTATGTAGACATGCTTTGTTTCGGTAAGCCGTAAAGTTCCCTTTTCAGATATAAACACCTTACCGATCCAGATATCCTGCGCAGCTAAAGTGTCCTTATCATCCTTGCTTGTAATAACCATAAGCTTTACTGTGCTATCACGTGGGATATCTATAAGCCTATCCCATTTAACCGACACAGTCACATTTCCAGAATCCACCCAGCTAATCTCACCAAAACCCAGTAGGATATTGTTAATGTCGCTAATCTCACATTCACAGCCCTCATATTTCCTGCCGATTACAGGCTTTGAATACTTGTGGTAGTTAAAGAATGATAGATCCTCCTCTCGAATATGGGTGTTTAGCCAGTCAGCGGCGAAGTCAAACACCTTCTTAAAGCTGTCATAGCCCATACCGCTATCCATTAGTTCTGCCTTCACCTGCTCTATCTGTGACTTTAGATTTGCATGTATCCTGCAATGTCGCTCATAAAGAGGGTATCGCTCCTCCTTCATATACCGCTCCTCAACCACAAAGTGCTTCTGTGCATACCTCCAGAGTGCGTCTAGAAAAACCGTTAGGTCAAACATTAAAACGGTATCGGGATCGTGCAGTCCCAACTCATTAATGGTAGCAAATAGCTCTTTATGCTGATTGTCAATCTCCTTAACCCCAGTTTCGTAATCATTAGACCATGGAATAAAAAACATAATCCCTCCAAGTGATACAATGTAATGTCGATATGGAAATTCTTTATCTAGTTATGCTTAACAAATCAGTTAATGGCGCTACAATAAGATATATTAAAAGTATATGTACTTATTATATAGTATTAACTATCCTTTGTCAACAAAATGTTTATAATTCGTGAAAATCATTACATATAGTTACATAAGTGCCATTGCAGTTGTAATGTTTGCAATAATAAAAGTTAACTTTACAAATCATTTCTATAAAATTGACACATCTATTGTTAATATTTTCTATAGATTAGACGATATATAATGTAACATTAAAAAAGGAGGGATCCCTTGATGATTAATAATGTTGTAAACACAGCACAAACCAATGTATATCCAAGGACCCAGTCTAAGTCTAATAGCCCACAAGAAGGCATAAAGTCGGATACTACCACCTCAAGCTACGATAGCGTAGTTGTGGAGAGTACCCCTGTTGCAGAGGATAAAGGGTACAAAAGATCTGCCTACATGACAAAGGCGGAGGCGGCAAGCTTTGCTAAAAACCAAAAAAGTGTACTACTTGAAAGTCTTGTGAAAAAGCTATTACAGGGTCAGGCGGGCGTAAACGGCAGAGCGGGTGGTTCTCTGTCCGACAGCCAGATTACAAAGCTTAAGGATTTAATCGGCGAAGGGATATCGGTGGATAGCATGTCGGTTGATAGCGCTAAGGCGGCTATTAGTGACGGCGGGTACTGGGGTGTAGAGGCGGTCAGCGATCGTCTTGTGGACTTTGCGGTGAAGGTTTCGGGCGGTGATAAATCTAAGTTTGAAACCATGAAGAACGCTATAATGGATGGTTATCGTGAAGCGGAGAAGGTCTGGGGCGGTGCGCTTCCTCAAATCTGTAAGGATACAATCGACATGACCATGAAGAAGCTTGAACAACGGTTTAACTCGTTCGAGTAAGATAGGTACATAGCAAAATGTAAAATAAATGGGAACACACCTTCCAATGCGAGATGTGTTCCCTTGTGTTATTCTTATTTAAGGATGATACAAAGCCTTGATGGATATCGGCTACCTTTCGGTTAAAGCGGTTATAAAGTCCTCTATGCTAATAGGGCGGGAGAAAAGGTATCCTTGCGCTACATCACAGCAAAGCTCGGCTAAAAGCTCTGACTGCTGTGCTGTTTCTACACCCTCTGCCAGTACCGTCATGTCAAGTCGTTTTGCCAGGTCTATTACCGATGAGATAACCGTTTCACCACGCTTGTTGTTCTCATTCTCGGCTAAAAACTCACGGTCTAGCTTTAGCACATCTGCACAAACATCCTTAAGCAGGGTAAGTGAAGAATACCCTGTACCAAAGTCGTCTATTGCAACCTGTACACCCATCTTGGCAATCTCGGAGATAAGTAGCTTTAGCTTATCGATGTTTTCATGCATTAAGGTTTCGGTTAGTTCTATCTCCAGAAGGTTTGGTGGTATGTTATGACGTTTAATGGTCTGTGCCAAAAGCTCTAGGTAGTCATCCTTTGTTAGAAGTAGCTTTGATTGGTTAACCGATATTGGAACAGGGGAGATACCACTGTCCAGCAAACGGCGTTGTAGGCGACACACCTTATCTAACATTAGTAGATCAAGCTCAACGATAAAACCATTCTTTTCAAAAAGCGGGATAAAATAGTTTGGCGGTCGGACTGCGCCGTCCCTTGTAATCCAGCGTACAAGTGCTTCTGCTCCTACGATAGCTTTGGTTTTAAAGCTGTATTTTGGTTGAAGGTACATTACAAACTCGTTGTCCGATAGGGCGGAGTGCATTTTGTTTTCGATATCCTGCTGCATAATAGCTTGATTGCGGATACTGTCGTCGTAGATAACAAACTTACTTCCGCTTAAAAGGTTTTTTGTGTGTTTAACATCCTGAAGTTTTGCCGCCTTGTGAGCCATCGTTACCTTCTCAAGAATGGAGGTTATGTTATTCTCTCCACGCTCGATTTTATATAGCCCGGTGGTAAAGTATATGCTGTATTTATAGTTAGAGTTTGAGTTAAGGGCGGTAAATGCCGATTCAAACCTTTCGCCCTGCTTAACTATATAGTCATCGTCGGTATAGGATTCTAGTGCAATAAAATCATCGTTACCACTTCGGCAGATAATATCTTTGTTGTTACATATACTGACGTTAGCTTTGTAGACATTTTTAAGCAGTCTGTCACCCTCATCAAACCCGAACATATCGTTTATCATCTTAAAGTTGTTAATATCCACCTTAACGATCATTAAATTATCGGTCTTATTCTCTCTAAGCCTCTTTTCGGCAAGAATTTTGAACATTGCAAGGTTGCAACCCCCTGTTAGCTCATCGGTGTATGCTATATGCTCTATTCTTTTCCTGTTAAGGATCTGGCGATAGATAGTAAAGAGGAAGAATGCTACCACAAAGACAACCACGATTATAAGTAAAACCATAGTAAGTGCTACAATATGGTCAGACTGTGACCTTGCTACAGCGCTTGGAAGAACCGACATGACAAACCAGTCGTTAATCCCAATTGGTGTATAGGATACAATACGTGAAACCCCGCTAACCTCATATTCGATTAGCCCAACGCGCCCTAATTCCAGATCGTTAATAAATGACTGCCTATCCTTTTCGGTATGAAATACAGCTTCATCTGCAATGTTCTTTAATGAAGAGTTGCTGTTTTTATGGTTTGATGAGATTATCATCTGACCTTTGCTGTTAAAGACGTTATAAAACCCTTCGCCGTTAAAGATGGTGTTGCTAATAAGCTTTTGGTAGTTCTCCTTCTCTTGTGTACCACAGATAGCACCAAAAAATTTACCATCTTTATAGAGTGGTATGGTGTATAGTATTACAGGGCGACCGCTAAGCTTGCTCTTTTCGATAAAGGTTATGCTTGGTTCTCCATTTTTGGCTTTAATATAATGCTCACGGTCGGACATATCCGTTCCGTCGGTATTTGTACCCTCTGCAAACCCTTCTGGGGTTATGTACAGCATGTTGGTAAATTCGTTCTTAGAGTTTTCTACGGTAAGCGCATTAATAATCTTAAGCGAGTCGGTACTGCTATATAGAGTTAACAAAGCGCCTGTGGCAGATAGAGTCTGCATGTTACCGTCCATCTTAGCCTTTATCTCGTTAGCGCTAACCTGTGAGATCTCGCTCATATAGGTTTTAATCGCTTCGTTTGTGTAACGACTAATAGAACTGATATGGTAACCCCCTAGCAGTATGCAGATTATCCCTAAAATTACGCCGGTAGCTACGGTGCTATATATGCCGTGGGATTTAATATCCTTACCACCAAGTAGATGTATCTTCATCTGCGTGCCCCCTCTTTTTGCCATAAGTCTGTCTAAGCTATAATTAAGCTTTATATTATTACTCTAAAGTCAAATGATATACATTAATAATCTTCTAAGTGCGACGAACAGTAGTAAATTTCAGATGATAATTTACTACTGTTTATCTGCTGATTAATCGTAAAAATGCTAGTATATCTCGCTATTTATATTATAGCACATTATTTATTACAAAACCATGAACACTATATAAACAATTATATAGTAAAGGTAAAAATCTAGTTGACTTGTGTAGGTAGATACTATATAATGAGTAAAGGCGATAGTTTAAATATTCATTATATAAAGGAGAGCGGTAGGTATGGGTAGAAATACTGGTAGAGAACAGTATTCGATGATAGTGCGGGTATTAGCTGTGGTTTGCTCTGTGTCGGTGGTGGCTTTTATGTTTTTAGCGAGCATATATGGGATGGCGGTTAACAAGAGGTTTTATAACAACCAGTATAGCACAAACCGTTCGGACGAGGCAACGGGGGTGTCGCTTACCGAGCTCTCGGTTATAACCTCTAATCTTATCGATTATATTGCAGGTAATCGGGATAACCTTGATATGACCGAAAAGCTAAATGATGATGT
>CAZAOY010000050.1:0-18444 GCA_964486925.1 uncultured Oscillospiraceae bacterium | reverse complement strand
ACAAAAATATAAGCTTTGTAAAATTTCCTTGGTGATATGGGCTTTTCATTAAATTGGGTAAGATAAAGTCATTGTATAAGGTAAAATATCCATGCAATGACTCTATCAAATTTAAGTATTAGTTAAAAACTAAGGTTATCTATTTAGCGGCTAACCATGCATCAATCTGAGCTTGAAGCTCTACACGAATGTCATTTAATCCAGCTTTTTCAAGTGCGGCATAGTATTCAGGAATCTTCTTTTCTCCGTCAGCAGCACCTGTAAGGATCTCTGGCATAAACTTTTGGTCTACTGCTGAAACGTTAGCAATTTGGGTTTCTACCTTTGAACGATCGAAGGAGAATCCAAGAAGAACCGATGCTTCTGCTTTTTCGTTCCACTCTTTAACCTGTGTCCATTGATCCGCAGAGTTAGGAGCGATTGGGCTTACGTTAAAGAAGGTTGCTTGTGAATAGGTTGCAGGTGAGTAGTCAGGTCTTTTTACATCATCAAATGTAATAGTTCCATCACCATTGTTTTTAAAGTGTACACCTTCTATACCGTATGCGAACATATCTCTAATCTTGTTGTCGGTGTTCATTAACTCTAGGTATTTTAGTGCTTCAACTTTGTATTTTGAAGACGCGGCAATGGCATTAACAGAACCTAGGATAGTACCTGTTGAGTAGATTGGCCCAGACCAATCTTGGATAACAACGTCCTTGCCACGACCGGAAGCCCAGATAACATCTGCTCCAGGGAAGCCCTGTGCCGATCCAACAGGAATCCATTTTGGCCCTTCTGTTAAGGTAGTAGCATCTGGGTTAATCAGCCCTTCCTTGTACCATTTATGCATGTAGCCTAGGGCTTCTTTAATCTCATCCTGCTCATATACATTTACAACCTTTGCAGAGCTATCGTTGTATTTAACCCCGATTGAGGTTGTTCCGGCTTGTGAATCATAATTAGAGAAGAAACCGTTAATTCCGTCTTTAATGTTAATAAGTGCGTATTTACTACCTTTAATCTCGCCTTTGTTAATAGCATCTTGGATTAAATGTAGAGCCGGATCTAACTGTGCCGCTGTCTTGATGTTTTTATAATCGATATTAAGTTTTTCCACTATCTCTTTATCCCATACCCAGTACTGTGTTTGTGATGAGTCCTTGTAGGTTGGAACTGCCCAGATTTTATCCTTTATGGTTACACCTTTCCATACAAGCTCTGGAATGGTTTCTTTTAGCTTTGGTGTTTCGTTTAATAGATCTGTTAGGTCTGCAAACGCATTTAGAGATACACCCGCATTAAATTTGTCGCCGTTTGTAAACATTATGTCAAATGCTTCACCAGAGTTTACGATAGCTGTTACTCTGTCTGCCCATACACCCCAGTCAAGGTATGTAAATTCACATTTTACATTAATCTTTTCCTCGGTGTACTTGTTCATCTCCTCGGTTACCATTGCCAGATCCTTTGGCTGAGGACTGATTTGAATCCATTTAAGGGTTGGTGCTTTTTCCTGTACATTGCTACTTGATTGTTGCTCTGAACCAGCTGAAGAACTAGCGGTTGATGAACTAGAGGAACTGTTGCTACATCCTGCAAGCATACCTAACATAAGGGTTGCTGAGGAAAGTAGTGCTATAAGTCTTTTTGCCTTTTTCATGGTTTTCTACTCCTATTTTTAATGTTAAATTTATATTAGTCCATGCCTATATATTATTGCATAAACTTAATAACGTATGAACCTGTTAACCCTTTACAGCCCCGATTGTAAGTCCGCTTATAAAGTATTTTTGGAAGAATGGATATGCGCAGGTGATAGGCGCTATAATTATTACAGCCATTGCCATCCTCATTGCCTCTCGTGGCATGTTAGCGGCATATACAGCTGCAGTAATTCCCAGTGTAGAAGCGTTTTGAGCCATGAAATCTAGGTTTTTTTCCACCGCCATTAAGACTGCTTGTAAGGAGAATAAGTTTGTATTGTTTATGTACATTAATGAGTGCCACCAGTCGTTCCAATACCCAAATGATAGGAATAGTCCAATAGTTGCCAGTACCGGTAAAGATATAGGAAGCACAATCCTAAAGAATATTAGCAGTTGTGATGCTCCGTCTATCTTTGCAGATTCTACAATTGAATCGGGGATAGTGGTTTTAAAGAAGGTTTTGCAGATTATAACATTAAATGATGACACCGCCATTGGAAGGATTAAAACCCATATGCTGTTGTTTATCCCGAGCATGGTTGTGTAAACATTGTAGGTTGATACCATACCTCCGCTAAATATCATAGGGATAAATACAATCCAGGTTAGGATTGGCTTTAATCTAAACTGCGGTCTGGATAGGACATAGCCCATGGAGGTCGTTAAGAATAATCCAATTAATGTTCCTCCAACTGTAACCGATATCGACACTAAAAATGCCCGTAAAATTACATCGTTAATATCCCATAGGTATTTATACGCCTCTATAGACCAGGAGGATGGGATAAACTGATAACCATTTAAATCTATACTAGCTTGGCTTGAGAATGATATTATAATTATCAATACAAGCGGAACTAGACATAGCAGTGAAAGCAATAAAAATATTAACGAAAACAATATGTTAACAGGCTTTGAAACTCTATTAAACTTTTCAACGCCTTCAAATTCTTTTTTAGACATATAAATCCCCTCTTTTTCTATATAATAGCGTTATCGGAATCCACCCTCTTTACAATCCAGTTTGATGTAAGTATTAATGCACACCCTATAACCGATTGTAAAAATGAAGCCGCTGATGCCATATTTGGGTTTGGTTGTGTCTTAACCATCTTGTAGATAAATACATCAATGGTTTCTGTAACATCAACAAGCGCTGACGAAGCCTTAGGCACTTGATAGAACAACCCAAAATCTGAACGAATCATACTACCTATATTAAGGATAAACATCATTACAATAATTGTCTTAAGAATCGGAAGAGTTACATATCTAATTTGTTGCCATTTTGTCGCCCCATCTATTATTGCCGCTTCATACAGCGTTCCATCTATACCTGTAATTGTGGCTAGATAGACCACCATACCGTATCCCATGCCCTTCCATACGTTTAAAAATACTAAAAAGTATGGCCAAACCTCGGGTTCCATATACCAGTTAGGGGTGGTAATTCCAAGGCTACTTCTAATGCTATTTACAAGACCTTTGTCTGGGCTTAAAAATGCAAAAACAAAGTAGGCAACAACAACCCAAGACATAAAGTGTGGTAAAAACATGCTTGTTTGACATATTTTACCATAAGTCTTGCTATGCAGATTGCTCATGAGCAGTGCAAGGGTTACCGGTACTAATATCCCAAGAATAAGGAATACGATGTTGTAAAGCACCGTTAGCTTAATTACTTCGTAACCTGCACCGGTAGCAAATAGAAACTCAAAGTTTTTAAACCATGTTGTTTCACTGGCAAAAAGGTTGTAAAAAAAGCTTCTTCCCTGCTCTACTACCCTATAGTTTTTAAATGCCATTATTATACCGAACATTGGTAGAAAACAGAATAATATGTACCATATGGTCGTTGGCAAGGCTAATAGAGCAAGCTCAGTGTCGTCGGATGACCATGGCAATCTTCTTTTTTTCTTGCCATTTGTTTGTGAATTCATAAATTTTCCCCATTTCTTAGATAAAATATTTACATAATTTATATATCTTTTCTGTATTATACAATAATTTTCAACAAAAGTCAATAGCTAGTAAAGAAATATATAAATAATAATATAAAAATATTCATAAATATTGATAAAAATTACAAGTGTCTTGTTAAAATTTAAATAATATAGTGATGATTAAGTATTATTATACAATAAGGTAAGGGTAGTAAGAATGTGTCTATCTGGTTATGAGATCTAAGACAGTTCTTAATTTTTAAATTTATGGTTATAAACCGGACAAACTAATTGACTAACGGTGTAAAATATGCTAAAATAAATGTATAGGAATTGAAAAGACCGCACTGCGGCAGAATGGAGAAGGTTATGAGTCCAACAGTTCACGTAATAATTGTAATAGCTTTGTTTATATTCTTTATTGTAAGCTTTTTAAAGGAAAGACGTGCTTACCAGATAGTCTTTAGCGTATGGGTACTATCTACCTTGTTAAAGTATGTAAGTGATGACAAGATTTTTACCTATGTCTTGGGTGGGGCACAGCTAGTGTTCTTTGTGGTAGCTATATATATGTTATTTAGAAATAAAAATAGCAACGTAAAGAAGCTTTATAGCCAGATAATTGACCAGGATGAAGGTGACTTAGATATTAATGACAGCAAAGAGGAGAGCAAGTAATGAAGATTGTAGTGCTTGATAGCCATGCCACAATATCGGATGATATGAATCTAGATAACCTTAGTGACTTTGGAGAGGTTATAATCTACGACCGCACCCCTGCTGTGCTTACAGCCGATAGGATTGGTGACGCAGAGTGTATTATCACAAACAAAACTGTTATAACAAAAGAGATAATGGACAGCTGTCCTAGCCTTAAATATATTGGACTTTTTGCTACCGGATACAACATAATTGATGTAGAGTATGCAAAGCAGAAGGGTATTGTGGTATGTAATGCCCCAGGATACTCAACCGATGGAGTGGCGCAGATTACTATAGCACTTATTCTATACTTCTACAGCATGGTAGCACAGCATGATAGCAGGGTTAAGGCGGGGGAATGGCAAAACTGTGCGGACTTTTGCTTTTACAGCAAAAGCTTGACCGAGCTTGCAGGTAAAACTATTGGACTAATTGGATTTGGAAATATTGCTAAGAAGGTGGCGCAGATTTCGCTGGCCTTTGGCATGCAGGTACTTGTGTACAATAGAACGGTTTATCCTGAATATGAAAATGATAACCTAAAGTTTGTATCACTTGATGAGGTGTATGCTAATAGTGATATAATCTCCCTTCACTGCCCTTTGTCAGATGATACTAAGGGGATGATAAACCGCTCATCTATTGAAAAGATGAAGCAACATGCTGTAATTATAAATACCGCAAGAGGAGGGCTTATCGAAGAACAGGATCTTGCTAATGCGTTAAACAGCGGTAGATTATATGGTGCGGGGGTTGATGTTGTGTCAAGGGAGCCGATTAAGGCAGAGAATCCGCTGCTCACAGCGAAAAACTGCATTATTACCCCTCATATCGCATGGGCGGGTAAGGAAACGCGGCTACGACTACTAGATATTGTATACGATAACCTTAAGCACTATGCTGAAGGTAACGTTATTAACAACGTTGCAATATAGATTGACAGTTAAAAAGGGTCTGATAATACTAAACTGAAAGGTAGCTCCGGACGGATACAGGGGTGTATAGCCCTATGTGTTGTGACGGAGTGTGGTCATAAAGATGGTAAAGGATTTACAGCAAAGGATACTACAGCTTAAAAAAGAAAAGGATATTGCTATACTTGCACATAGCTATCAGTCACCTGATATACTTGAGATTGCGGATGTTAAGGGGGATTCATACCTGCTTAGCGTAGCGGCATCAAAGCTTGCTAACAAGACGGTGATAATGTGCGGTGTTAGGTTTATGGCAGAAACCGTCAAGATGATGTCGCCTGAGAAAACCGTAATCCTACCGGTAGAGGAGTCGACCTGTCCTATGGCGGAACAGATTGATCCTAAACGGGTGATAGAGTTTAAAGAGCAAAATCCGGACTATATAGTTATGGCATACGTTAACACAACCGCCGAGCTAAAGGCGGTGAGTGATATCTGCGTAACCTCCTCTAGCGCATTAAAGATAGCACGGTCGGTTAGCGCAGATAATATACTCTTTATCCCGGATAAGAATCTAGGAGGATACATAAAAGAAAATGTGCCTGAAAAGAATGTGGTGTTGTGGGATGGTTGTTGCCCTGTTCACAATCAGGTTACGGTAGAGGATTGTATTAACGCTAAGAAAGCTCACCCTAATGCAAAGGTGCTAATGCACCCAGAGCTTCCTAAAGAGGTAGTTGCATATGCTGACCTTGTAGGTTCTACTGCGGCGATTATAGATTATGCTATGAACAATAGCGGGGAGTTTATTATAGGAACAGAGATAGGGGTTAAGGATTATCTGTCACTGCAAAAACCAGACGATAATTTCTACCTGCTATCAAAAAAGCTAATCTGCCCTGATATGAGGATTACAAACCTTACCGATGTGTATAACGCTTTAGCGGGTACAGGCGGAGTTGAGGTAGTTTTAGATGAAGAACTACGCAAAAATGCTAAAAAATCTATTGATGAGATGATTAGGTTAGGCGAATAAGGTTTTACATATCGATACAATATATTAACCCTACGCACTGTGGTGATTTAAGCCACAATACGTAGGGTTTATTATATAGTTGTAATCACTATAAATGCTCTTTTCTGTAGCTGTTTGGGGATACTCCAAACTTCTTTTTAAAGGAATTTGAAAAGTGGGAAACGTCGGAAAATCCTGTGGATAATGCTATCTGTAGTATTGTATAGTTTGTGGTTATCAGCAGGTTGTGGGCGTTCTCTAGTCTAGTTTCTATAATATACTTCCCTGGGGAAAGCGACATAGCATTAATAAATATTTTGTATAGATAAGTACGGTCAATCCCTACATATCGGGCGATCTTTGCTACGTTAATATCGTAGGAGTAGTTGTTTCGGATATACTCAACGGCGGCTTCAAGGTATAGCTGTGGGGAGGTTAGGACTGGGTTTGTCTTATACTTTGCGGTCATTATGCTGGATAGGATTTTATAAAAATCACCAACCGCGTCAAGCTCATGGGAGTATCCTGATTTATTGTTATCGATTAAATCATTAAACACCCGAATAAACTGCTCGTCCTGTTCAAAGTTAAAGCAGGGTGTATCCTTATCTACTCCAACGCTACTAAGTAGAGATTTTACATAGCTACCGTTAATCCCAATCCAGTAGTATTCCCATGGAGTATCGCTATCGGCGGTGTAGGTGGTAATGTTATTTGGAAGGATTAAAAATCCCTCCCCCGCCTTTAGGGTGTACTGTATCTGTGATTTATCGGGATTTATAGTAGCATTATAGTTTTGGTCGCTTGTGGTGGGGGTCTTTACATCGCGTGTATAGGTTCCTTTGCCGCTTACTACAAAATGAAGCAGATAGTGGTCACGAACAGCAGGGCCAAAGCAGTGTAAGCTTTTACAGCGCTCATATCCATACTGCGCAATCCATACCGGTAGCGTTACATTGTTGTCTAAAAAGTTTACCTTTACCTTGTTATCCATATCCGATCTCTCCCTTGTATTGCTAATATGTATATATTGTACCACGAAACTATTTGGAATGCAACAATTTTACAACAAGAAACAACAATACTGTATGGTGTTTTTAGCGAAATAGATATATACTTATTGCATATCCAAATTGTACGTTAAAAACACACTGTTGTTTAATTATAGCAGAATGAAAGGTGGAAATTTATTATGCCAAAGATAGCTTTTATGGGTGCTGGTAGTACCGTATTTGCCAAGAACGTATTAGGTGACTGTATCTACACCCCAGAGATTACCGATATTGAGATATCTCTACATGATATCGACCCTGTAAGACTAGACGATTCTTACAAGATGATTAGCAACATTATTGCAAATTCAGGACGTAAAGATGTTACTTTATCCGCAACATTAAACCGTCGTGAGTCACTAAAGGACGCTAAATACGTAGTAAACGCAATTCAGGTAGGACTATACGATCCATGTACCATTACCGACTTTGAGGTTCCTAAAAAGTATGGACTAAAACAGACTATCGGGGATACTTTAGGAATAGGCGGTATCTTTAGAGGTCTTAGAACTATGCCTGTACTTAAGGCTTTTGCTGATGATATGGAGGAGTTATGCCCAGACGCATTATTCCTAAACTACACAAATCCTATGTCGATACTGGCAGGATACATGAATAGATTTACAAAGATTAAGACTATTGGACTTTGTCACTCGGTTCAGGTATGTGCAGATACCCTACTAAAAGACGTTGGGATGGATGAGTATGTTGGTAAGGTTAAATGGGAGATTGCCGGTATAAACCACCTAGCGTTCCTACTTAAGATTACCGACCTTCAAGGCAACGACCTATATCCAGAGATAAAACGTCGTGCAAAGCTACCTGAAACCTATGAAACACGCAAGAATGACCTAGTACGTCTTGACATTATGGATAAATTCGGATACTACATTACCGAATCTTCAGAACATAACGCAGAGTATTCTTCTTGGTACATTAAGGATAAATACCCAGAGCTTATCGAAAAGTTTAACATCCCTCTAGATGAGTACCCTCGTCGTTGTATCGAACAGATCGCAAAGTGGGACAAAATGAAGGAAGATCTTGTTCATAATACAGCGCTTGTACACGAAAAGACCCATGAGTTTGCATCCTATATTATTAAGGCAATGGAAACCGATGTAGCGTTTCGTGTACATGGTAACGTTATTAACAACGGTTTAATCCCTAACCTTCCTGCTGAAGCATGTGTTGAAGTGCCTTGTTTAATCGACCGCAACGGTATTAATCCTTGTTATGTTGGAAATCTTCCTGAACAGTGTGCGGCATACGATCGTCTACATATTAATGTACATCTGCTAACAATCCTTGCAGAGGTTACCCGCAAGAAGGAATACATCTATCTAGCGGCAATGTTCGATCCTCACACATCCTCCGAGCTTTCTCCTGATGAGATTAGAAACCTTTGTGATGACTTAATTGCAGAGCATGGCGACTGGCTACCTAAGTACGAATAGTATAGATAGGTCTGATATAATCAAAAAGCATCACTCTTTAGCAGAGCGGTGCTTTTTAGTTTAGGTGTAGAATTAATTATTTGTAGGCTTTTATATTTAATAACTATTTATTGTGGATATGCTATATTGTTAACAAATATGAAATTACAAAATAGATATTGAAAGTTATACAATATTATGGTATAATGATACCATTGCAGTTATAATTTTTACTTCGCAGTTAAAAGGTAGTGATAACAAAGCTACTGTAGTGTGGGGGTAATAGCATAACTTGAAAATAATTTATTGGAGGATTACTTATGCCAGGAGAGGTTAATGCAACGGCTCAATTAGTCAGTATGATAATTCCGCTTGTTCTGTTGTTCGGGGTTATGTACTTTTTGATGATAAGGCCGCAGAAGAAGAAAGAGAAGGAAACTCAGGCGATGAGAAATAATATTATCGTTGGTGATGAGATTATTACCATTGGTGGTATTGTTGGTATTGTTATTAGTATTAAAGAAGATACTGTAATAATCGAAACTGGGAGCGACCGCAGTAAGATTAGGATTAAACGTTGGGCAATCCAAAGCAATGAAACAAAGCATGATGATGTTGCATAATGCTTTATAATTGAGAATATACCTGTTAGTATAGTGAATGTACTAGCAGGTATATTTTTTATTAGGGTCATAAATCTGAATAGATTCGCATAAATTTTATTAGCTGTGTCACCAAATTAATAATTTGGTATCTTAGTATAAGCAAATAGTATTAAAATCGAAAGGGGGTTGTTTTATTATGAGCCGATCTGTTATAATTAACGGAAAGAATATCCAAGGGTTTATAAAATCTATAGTTGCAGGGTCTATTGTTGGGGCGATAGTTACTACTGCTCTGCTAATGTTGTCTGCGCTAATTATTAGCAAGGTATCCATACCACTAAGGCTAACGCCGTACATCTCTATAGGTTGCGTTGTTATCGGTCTTGCTATTGGGAGCTTCTTGTCCGGTAGGATAAACGGAGAGAAGGGAATTATTATCGGGCTGGTAGTTACGGTAATATTTATTGCGGTGCTATTCATAATCGGTCTATTAACAAGTGGGATTATGCTAAATGTAAGTGGATCTGTAAAGCTTGGTGTGCTGACGTTAACGGGTATTATTGGTGGAATTTTAGGTGTAAACAAAAATCCAGAACAGTTTGTTACTCCGCAATCAAGTAGACACTAAAACAAAGGTTGTTTGCAGACAAAATAATATTTAAAGGAAAAATTAAAAGAAGGAAAGATAATGGAACAGATAAAGTCTTTGGCACTTACAATATGCGTTACAGCGGTTGCCACAGGGATATTCTCTTTGTTAATACCCAACAACTCCTTTGAGAAGGTGATGAGGTTTTCGGTAAGTCTGTTTTTTATAATAGGGATAGCCTCACCTATCCTATCAAAGGATATATTTAGCTTTTCACTGGATCTTTCTAACCTTAAGCCACCTCCGGAGATTACCGCTTTTAAGGCGGATACAGATAACCAGTTTGTTAATCTGGCGGTTAGTAACATCGAAAAGGATATTAAAGCTAGCCTAGAGCAGGTAGATTTGGATATAAAAACGGTAAGGGTGCTTGTTAATCAGCAAGAAAATAAAACTGTCTCGATAGACAAGGTCGTAATAATTACAGGCAAAGATACCACAAAGGCAAAGGAAGAGGAGATTATAACCCTAGTGTGCAGCAAGCTTTCGGTAGCTAGCGAGCAGGTTATAATATCTAGGAGGGAATAAAAGCTATGTTAGAGAAGATAAAGGACGATATTCTAAGCGATCCAAAAAAGCGAAGCATTATTATTGGTATACTGATTTTTGTGCTTATTGCTATTGTTGTGAGCAGTTTTATAAAACCCTCTACAGCGCAGACAAAATCAGAAGATGTAGGGGAGGTAAACAGATATGAGGGGGAGATGGAGAAAAAGATTCATTCGATAATTACCTCTATTAGCGGGGTAGGCGAATGCAAGGTAATGGTAACGGTGGATAATGTGGTAGCCTATGAATATGTTAAGGAGTCTAAGGAGGTATCGGATACTGTAGTTTCAGGAGAGGATACCACTACAAAGAAGTCAAACTATGAGGAAAAATACATATTTATAGAGGACTCAAACGGCAAACGTCAAGCGCTTGTTAAGCAGAAGCTATCCCCACGAATTAGGGGGGTGGTGATTGTATGTGACGGCGGTGATAACCCTGTTGTTGTAGCTAGCTTAGTTGATACAGTGACTACAATATTTGGGATAAAGTCTACCCAGATTGCTGTTAGCAAATTAAGTAGTTAAAGATGGTTTTATTATGGTGCGATGGTGAATATCATATAGATATAAACAAAAATAATATTTAAAGGATGGAGCAGTTTATGAAAGCAAATTTTATTATTGGAAAAAGACAGATTATCTTGGCCTCATTAGTGGTTGTTCTAGGCGCTGCAGTGTATCTAAACTGGCAGTTTGCGGGCAAGGATAAAATCGCAACTACAAACGCAGACGGAAGCAGCATACAGGACAGTATCGATGTGCTCTCCCCAGATGGTGAACCCGCAGAGGATATCACAAGTAAAGCTAATACAAGTAGCAAAGAGGATACCGAAAAGCATCTAGGAGATGCGCTACTGGTAGACAGCAAAACTATAAGTGCGGATGATTACTTTGCAAAAGCAAAGCTTACTAAGACTAAGACCCGTGATGAAGCTATCCAGACTATGGCGACTATCCTAAATGACGACAAGCTAAAGGAAGAAGATAAGAAGAAGGTTACCGATACCGCTATCTCCCTAACAAACACTATGGAGGTAGAAAGCAGAATTGAAAACCTAATTAAAGCTAAAGGCTTTGAGGACTGTGTAGTATATCTAACCAACAACAAAGCAAGCGTAGTGGTTAGAACCGACGGACTAAACGCCGATCTTGCTACCCAGATTAAAAATATCGTGTTAGCTGAAGGTCAAGTTCAGGCAGAAAACATCGGTATTACCGAGATTAACTAAGGGTGTTGTTTGCTGTAGGTAAATATAACGAAAAAAGCTACTTTGCAGTTTGCAGAGTAGCTTTTTGGGTTATGGGTAGATTGTTATATAGTTTAGTGGCAAAGTTAATAATAAACTGGTTATATTTGTATGTGATAATCCAATTACTTTTTTGCTAGTTTAAAAGTTTTTGTAACTATTTCATCGCTAAAACTAATTAGTTCTTTTGCTTCTATTTCAACCTCTGTTTTAGTATCAGCTAAAACATATGCCTTTTGAACTGTAATTGTTTTCCCAGGCTTGATTTTTTTTGATGATGAACCTGAATCATACTTTTTGTCACTTACAACAAATGCACTTTCTAATTCAACACCGTCTTGATATGCAGTGGTTATTATTGAAAATGAAAAGTCAGAAGCTTCTTTTGAATTGTTTGTAAATTCATAGGAAACTACGATAACATCTTTCTTCTCATAATCCTTGGTTAAAAAGAAAGACTTAACTTTAACATTATAATCCCCTAAATTGTTTTTTGATTTTGCCTCAGAGCTACTCTCCTGTTTCGACGATGAAGATTCTACTTCTTCGCTAGTTGAACTTTCGACTTCGGATGAACTTTCAGTTTCGGTGGATGTCTCAATTTCTGATGAAGTTTCTATTGCTGATGAGCTGCTTGAATTAATGCTACTAGAATTATCAGACGAACACGCTGATAAAGTTAAGATGGCAATTGTAACTATTGATAGTATAAAAGCTTTTTTCATGTTAATACTCCTTGTTTTTGTTTGCAAACCACTTATCTATTAAAATTTCCACTTTCTACCAAAACTCTGAGATATTGCTTTTGGATTATTCTTAAAAGCTGTATTGCTTGTACTTTTACGCTTGCCTATTAGTAGCCATAAACCAAATGTATAAAAACTAACATTGATCTACCCATACCACACATACAACCCATTTTGTTTTTTCACCGACCTGTTTCACCTTAATATTGAAATTTTCAATTTGGACAAAACGTAATATAACTCCTTATCTGAATAACGCTTAATATGTTAAATTGTAACATAAAAAGAAGTAAAATGCAACAAATTTACATTAATTTACTTTAAAGTTGTATATATTTTCAATTATATACAAGTGTCAATTAACCATATTAGGAAAAGTAACTAAAAAGAAAATTTAGAAATACTAGTCATTAATATCTATACGTTAAAGGTAAAGTTAACAATAAAAACACAATATAGATAATAAGCGACACTTTAAAGTAAACAAAAAGCCGCCTTAGGACGAATAATCCTAAGGCGGCTTACATAGTAGTACTTTATAATAAATACAAACTATACTTTCATTATTTCATCGATATATACACCAACCCTACACCCTATTACCTATCTCCTCAAGTAGCATAGCGGATAGCTCTGATACCGACATTGTGCCTTTGTCGCCGTCCTTGCGGGAGCGTATGCTTACCATGTTGTCGGATACCTCTTTGTCGCCTAACACTATCATGTATGGCACCTTCTCTAGCTGTGCCTCACGGATCTTGTAGCCGATCTTTTCGTTACGGTCGTCTAATTCAACCCTTATACCTAGATTTTGTAGTGCAGTTTTAACGGTTTGTGCGTACTCGTGCTGTCTTTCTCCGATTGGAAGAATCTTAGCCTGAACAGGGGATAACCATAGCGGGAATGCGCCTGCGTACTTTTCGATTAGCAGAGCAAGGGTTCTTTCGTAACAGCCGATAGAGGTGCGGTGGATAACGTAAGGGTGTTTCTTCTGGCCGTCCTTGTCAACATATTCCATGCCAAAACGTGAGGCAAGCTGGAAGTCTATCTGGATGGTGATTAGGGTGTCCTCTTTGCCGTGGACATTCTTAATCTGGATATCTAGCTTTGGCCCGTAGAATGCCGCTTCGCCTTCGGCTTCCTCGTAGTTTACCTTAAGGTCATCTAGGATAACCTTCATACGGGACTGGATATCCTCCCATTCAGAGGCTTCGCCGATATATTTATCCTTGTTGCTCTCGTCCCACTTAGAGAATCGGTAGCTAACATCGTCATCTAAGCCTAGTGTCTTTAGCATAAAGTTTGCAAGATCAAGACAACCCTTAAATTCGTCCTCTAGCTGTTCCGGTAGACAGGCAATATGCCCCTCAGAGATGGTAAACTGACGTACACGGATAAGACCGTGCATCTCCCCGGAGGATTCGTTCCTAAATAGTGTAGAGGTTTCGTTGTATCTAAGCGGTAGGTCACGATAGCTTCTCATCTTGGTTAGGTATGCCTGAAACTGGAACGGACAGGTCATTGGACGCAGAGCAAACACCTCATCTGCTTCTTCGTCACCTAGTACAAACATCCCATCCCGATAGTGATCCCAGTGACCAGAGATTCTATAAAGGTCACGCTTTGCCATAAGCGGGGTTTTGGTTAGCTGATAACCACGTCTTTCTTCTTCGTCCTCCACGAAACGTTGAAGGGTTTGTATTATCTTAGTACCCTTTGGTAGCAGGATTGGCAGACCTTGACCGATATAGTCAACGGTGGTAAACAGCTCAAGCTCACGTCCTAGCTTGTTATGGTCACGCTTTTTAGCCTCCTCAACCGCAAGCAGATACTCCTCTAACAGATTAGCTTTAGGGAAAGCAGTACCATATATACGTGCTAACTGGGTGTTGTTCGCATCACCGCGCCAGTATGCGCCTGTACACTGGGTAAGCTTTAACGCTTTAATTACCGATAGGTTAAGCAGATGAGGCCCCGCACAAAGGTCAACAAACTCCCCTTGGCGGTAAAAGCTAATCTTTTCGCCGTTATCTGCGTGCTCATTAATAAGCTCAACCTTGTATACCTCGCCCTGCTCTGCCATTAGCTTAATCGCTTCGTCTGGGTCAAGCTCAAAGCGCTCGATAGCGGGTTTTTCCTTTATAATCTCCTTCATTACCTTTTCTATCTTAGTTAGATCCTCTGAGGTAAAAGGTTTATCGGTATCGATATCATAGTAGAATCCATTATCGATAGCAGGACCGATTGCAAGCTTTACATTAGGGTAAAGGCGCTTTACCGCCTGTGCAAGAACATGCGAAGCGGTATGCCAGAAGGTTTTCTTACCGTCGGAGTCATCAAAGGTTAGGATTGCAAGGGTGCAATCCTTGTCTAGGCTAGTGCGAAGGTCGGAAAGCTTACCATCGATTAAACAGCTAGTAGCCACACGGTATAGACCCATGCTAAGATCCTTAGTTACCTCCTCGGCGGTGGTGTTTTTAGGGTACTGCTTTACAACATTGTCCTTTAAAGTTACATTAATCATTATACTACCTCCAAATTAATAAAACAAAAACGCTTCATCCCACATATGAAAATGGGATGAAGCGCTATAATTACAGATTATAACCTCCACGGTTCCACCCAAATTATGCCGTATAAGAAATATACACCATCACTTGATAGCGAAGTAACGCTCGCAAAACGGTATGGTTATGCAGGAGATTAGTCCTGTTGCCATACACTCAAAGGTGGTAACCTAAAGCTAGTTTAACTGCATCACACTATACTGCAATCTCTCTGTAAAACCTTTGCTGTAGGCCGTCCTCGTCACTGTATTAGTTATATTACTAATTAGTATATCACCTTTTTTAGAAAATGTCAACGATTTGAGATAAATTTTTTCTTACAGTTATACTTCTCACTCTAGGTCTTGAATATTCATCCTATTAATCTCTCGACCTTTACTAAACTTTTTGCGAAAGCTAAAGTATATAATTAAGCATATAACTGTTGGAATGTTGCAGATAGCAAAGATGTACACCATTTTAATGGCAAGTCCGGGGGTGTAGACTATTGTGGATCTAATTTGGTCGGAGGCTTCGTAAACAGTACCGTTAGTCAAAACAGATGAATCGGTTGTTATGTTTGTAAATGCTGTCATACCTATAACAACCATTAATGATAGTGACAGACTTAATATTGGGAGAATTAGTCCAAGCCATCTGTTTTCCTTCTTAGATAGAAAGATTTGTAGGTATATTACCCCAACAAAAAATGCGAGCCCAAAGCCACCAAACAAAATAATTGCGAACAAGCTTCTATATATAGTCATATCGTTTTACTCCTTTTTGGTTTTTTTATATTCAGAAATAAGTACCTTAGCGGTGTCAAAGTCTATTCGTTCATTAACAGCCAACCGCTTTATTAGCGAAATAAATGGTTCGCTTTGCTTATCCTCTGATATCTGTATCTTCTGGATAAGGCGGTCAAGCCTTAAACGTACTGTTGGATAGGTCACACCATAAACCGCCGCAACCTCCTTTAATGAGCCGGATGCTATCAGAAACTTTTTAATAAAGCTGACATCATCATCATCTAATCCGGATAACCATTCGGGGATAACATCAATAGCCACTTTATATCACCTCCTTGCTTAATATTATTAAAGTATTAGTTAAACAAATATTTAATAATATTAAGTATAGCATTTAATATTATTAAAGTCAAGGGTTTTAAATAAATTTTTATGAATGCGTAAAAGATTAAAAGCTACTCGGTTTTCTGGTAATGTAGATGTATAGTAAAATATATACAGGGTATTATATACCTATACCAAGTTTTATAGTAAAGGGGAGAATATTATGAATACAAACAATATTGGTAATGATAAAACAGGTAGTAAAGATTTAAACATTATTAATGCTAATGCGTTAGCAAACAATGCGAATGAGTTTATACCGACACCAAAGGAAAGTGCAGAGGCTATCGACGCAATTATAAAACAATCCGGTGAGATTATAGGCTACCACCTTGAGAGCGGTCGCTCTGTTTCTAAGGAAGAAGGGGTAGAGATGGCAAAGCAAGGCCTAATAAGAGGTGTGGCGGTTGCTGAAAATAAGGGGACAGAGTACCTTAGATCGATTGCTGACGGTGAGGAAGGGAACAACCTGTCAAATCTACCTGTAATCTAATTAACGAGTTTTGGTTTTCTTTGTAATAATCTGTAAATAGCAATAAAGCCCATTGGTAGATTTACCGATGGACTTTATTGCTATTTACAGTATTTAGGTCTTATTATTGCGTAGTTGCTTAACGCCCACCCTTTAAAATCCCCATCATTCGTCGTATATCTTCAGATATAGTATCGCATTTAAACGGCTCAATCAAAAGGTTTTTGCCGGTCATAATATAGGACGGGATAACACGTGCAGTACCAAAGTAAAACTCCTCACCATTCCAATGCCTACGTCTGCCTGCCGCACCGGCTGGACAGGCGGCTTTCTTTGTCCTTGCTTTGGAGATTAGATTTAACGACTTTGCCGCAACGTCGCCCATTAGCATTACAACCTCCAGATTCGGAAAAAGTTTAAGCTCTTCCTCTAATATAGGCAGATGTGCGGTTACGACTGCGGGGTCAATTACATAGGTAGGCTTTGGAGTTTTCATAGCGGTTGTGATGTAGATACCGAGCTCTAAAATATCCTTTATCGAGGTTACATTCACTCCTGCATTTTGAAACACCCCAAGCGTTGTCCTTAAATAATCCGTGTTTTCAGTATTACTGTAAAAATAGTCGTCAGGATTTTTTGGAGGTACTTCACTAATCATTATCACCTTAATACTGTTAGGGTCGATGTCACAGTTAGGGAACTGCGTGTTAGTTAGGTCAATGTTGTTTTTCATGCAGAAATCTGTTAGGTATCTGTTGATGTCCATATAAATGTCCCTCACTTCTTTAACGGTTGACATACCGTGCAAAAGTAAATATTCCCGCCTAAGTATGGTTCTCTAACAATACCGCACCCACAAACAGGGCACGGCTTATCCACAGTTTTACTGGAAAGAATTGTTTTGTACCCGCCATTACAAGAGAATAGATCCCGCTCGGTATCTCTGCCGCCCTTTGAGGTCATATCTAAAAGTGTGTTTTTAACTGCATTATACAGCGTGTCTATCTCGCTTTCGCTAAGCTTTTCAAGCTTAGTCTTTGGATGTATCTTTGCATTAAAGAGTATGTCCTGTAATACACCGTTACCAAGACCGGGGATACGCTGTTCGGTCGCAAGAAATGCTTTAGCAGATAGATTTTTCTTTACACTGGAAATTAGACCGCTAAAATAATCTTTGTTAAACTCGGATTCAAGTGGTGTGGGTGATTTCTTTACTTTATAGTTATCAGGAAGCCCTTCTTCATCTGCCTTATAGCAAAACATTGACCCCCACATCTGTATCGTGCAGGTCATACTTGAAAAGTCCTCGAACTCAAGCCAGAGCTGGTGCTTAGCAGGTAGCTTTTCTCCAACCGCATGGTACTTTATCGGGGTGGTGATTATTAAAAGCATATCATCGCATAAAATCTCCACATTTCCTCCGCAGGAATACTTTGTTCCCGGTGTTGCGGCGGTGACTCTTCTACCCGTAAGCATAGATTGATAGGTTGAAGGGTCACCGCTGTACCATGCAAACTTGTGTGGAGTATGGTTTGCGGTGGCGTTTAATATTGTTTTGCCAACAAGGGTAGCGTTTATCTGGTCGGCGAGCAGATAGCTTTCGGGTAGCTCAATCATAGCCGTTCTCCTTACTCTGTTATTTGAAATAAAAACTCACAGCGCTCCTTACCGTTTGAGCTAGATGAGGAGGAGATAACCTCAATAAGACGTAACTTTACATTAAGTGATTTTTGGTAGTTATT
>CAZAOY010000049.1:0-18446 GCA_964486925.1 uncultured Oscillospiraceae bacterium | reverse complement strand
GTGGAGGTACGAGCACCACTTAAACTTGCAAAATCGGAGATCGATAGAATTGTGTTAGAGAAAGAGGACTGGATTGTAAAACATCTGGCGATTCAACAGGAACGATGTAAAGGTAAGGAAGGATTTTTACTTGATTACGGATCAATGGTGCTATACCGTGGGCAGGAGTATAGGGTTATTTCACGAGAGGGAAACAGAATAGGGTTTGACGACAGCGGGTTTTACCTACCGCCAAACCTTGACCCGACTAATATAAAGCTTGCTGTAATACAGCTATACAAGCTACTGGCTAACGCAGATATTACCGATAGGGTTAACCATTTCTCAAAGCTAATGGGATTAACCCCTACAGCAGTTAAGATAAATTCTGCTAAGTCACGTTGGGGAAGCTGTAGTGGGCGGAATAGCCTGAATTTTACATGGCGGTTAATTCTGGCGGACGATGATTTAATTAACTATGTTGTGGTTCACGAGCTTGCTCATATAAAGGAGCATAACCATTCATCACGGTTTTGGGATATTGTAGCCGAGGTTATCCCCGACTACAAGCAGCAAAGGAAGGGGCTAGAAGAGTTAACTAGGCAACCAAGTGTTGCGTTTTTTAGTTAGTAATTCCTTAAGATTTGTGATTACTAAAATAGTAGTATGATTTAGTAGCTAAGCATAAGCGGCTAGTCCTGGATATCTATATAAATATACCAATACAAAGTTAACAGGCTTTAGCGACCGAATGGTTGCTAAAGCCTGTTAATTAAAAGAAGGTGATTTTTGTACCTACATCAGATGTCAATAACGATGTGCGAGAGGTGTTTTGATAATAACGGGGATTGTCGACTATTTCAAATTAAAGCTGTCACCGGGATTTATAAGACCTGCACCGGTGTAGTCGCCTCCGGCAATCTTTCCATCATAGTATCTAAATACTTTGCTGTTGCTTGTTGGTTTAAAGGTAAAGGATCTTAGGTATTCGCCTGCACCACCTGCAAGACTGTTCCCGGCAACGCTGCATACAATGTTTCCTTTGCTATCTACCTTGTATGTTCCGGTAAGCTTTCCCCACTTAAACCCTTGGTTTACTGTAAATGTAAATTTAGTCGTGGAGGTAAACTTTATTGACCCAATTAGGGTCGAGCCGGAGTAGCGTGTTAGCTTCTTGCCGGAAAGTGAACGTGCGGTTATCTTAGCGTTTGATTTTGTTATGGTAGATATTGTTAAAGGTGACGAAGATAATCCGGCGCTAGCTGTGGATAGGGCTGTAACAGAGATGGGTAAAGCTAGGAGGGTAGCTACAACCATAATAATCATTGCGTTTAATGTTCTTTTCATATAGCATTTCCTTTCTTATTAAAACGATAGGTTGTAATACTGAAAGATTACGTAGCAGTATCGAGCCTCTCGCAACAGCGTCGTTGTGCCATTCTTTTATCTAGATAGATATTCCTATAAAACTGCTACGCTGTATAACATAGCAGTTTCAGCAAAGAAGAAAGTCTTTTATAAAGCCTAAAAAGCTTTGACTTATCTTTACATATTTTGATTATATCACATTCTTCGACAAAACGCAAGATATATTTGGTATATAAATAATAAAATCCTAACGTTAATCTGTTGCAAATCACTACAACTCATGTTATAATAAACTAAATATATAGAGGTAAAATCATAAATATCCTGTAATTAGATAGGAGGGGTAAGGTGGAGCTTAAACAGGAGGCTAGGACAAAGGGTTTGGAGCTAATACATTTTAAAGATATTGGTATTCCCCATATTCTATCGCTTGCTAGGGTTGAGCTACTGCACTGCGCTCACCCGATTAAGCCGCATTGTCATAGAGATAGCTTTGAGATATGCCTACATTATGACGGACAGCAGTACTACGAGGTGGATAACGTTGGGTACGAAACCTATAGCGGAGATGTATTCATCTCGCTACCTAATGAACACCACAGCTCGGGAAATCGAATAGAGGAGAAATCAAGATTTTTCTATCTAATCTTTGAATGTGTCCCTACCACCAAAAATTTTATTGGACTGGATGACGCCGCAACCGGTTACATAATACAAAAGCTATATTCCGTTAAAACGGGTACAATCTCGGGTTGCTTACACCTAAAGCCTATCCTAGATGATATCATCTTAATGTATAACAGTGACCACCCGCTAAAGCTACCGCGTATAAATGGCTTACTTGTAGAGTTTTTTTATAAGCTATGCGAGAGGATAGATCAAAGAGGTAATAGCAAAGCTATCCCACAGGATATTAAAGCTACCTGTAATTATATAGAGGAGCATATCCTTGAGGATATTTTGGTAGATGATCTTGCGAGGTTAGTATTCCTTTCAACATCACATTTTAAGAAGAAGTTTAAAAATTACACCTCATTTGCTCCACATGACTATATAATGAGAGCTAAGATTGATCTAGCTAAGGATATGCTACGATATACCCATAACTCTGTGACCAACATATCCTTTGACCTTAACTTTTCCTCTAGCCAGTTCTTTTGCAAGGTGTTTAAAAAGTACACAGGCAGGTCACCCAAGGAATACCGAAATGCATATCTTTCGAAGGCTATAACATATGACTAATATTTACTTTACATACGGAGGTTTCAATGGCAGTGTTAAATCTAGGGATTGTGGCGCATGTTGATGCGGGTAAGACTACCACAACCGAGCAGTTTTTATACCTTACAAACAGCATTCGTGCGGTTGGGCGGGTTGATAAAGGGACAACCCAGACCGACTGGATGGAGATAGAGAGGGAACGTGGTATCTCGATAAAATCATCCTCCACGGTAATACATCATAACGGTATCCAGATTAACCTAATCGACACCCCAGGGCACGTAGACTTTGCGGGAGAGGTGGAGCGTGCTTTATCGGTGCTTGACTGTGCTATACTGGTAATCTGTGCAATTGACGGGGTGCAAGGGCATACTAAGGTTATCTGGGATGCTCTAAAGCAGCTGTCAGTCCCCACAATTGTATTTATTAACAAGGTGGATCGTGCGGGGTGTGATACTAGTACTACCCTTTTATCCGAGCTGTCTAATGCGGGCAGTTTTATAGCGCTAAATGAGATACAAAACCAAGGTAGCCGTGACTGTCAGTCGGTAGAGCGGGATCTATTAGGTGAGGATATCTTGCTAAGTCTTGCGGAATATGACAAGCCAGTAGAGAATATGCTGTTTGGTGAGGGTTCCTTAGAGAGGGAGTATATAGAAAAGCTAATATCCCGCCTTACTAACAGTAGAAAGATATTTCCTGTTGTATACGGCTCATCCGCCCATGGGGTGGGGGTAGAGCTACTACTTAATGCGGTTACCTCGTACTTTACACCTCCTTCACCCTGCGAGGAGCTTTCGGGGGTGGTATACAAGATACATTATGATAAGCAGTTTGGAAAGGCACTTCATGTTAGGATGTATGGCGGACAGCTAAAAAATCGAGATACCCTTTTTAATCAGAAGATTACCCAGATAAAACGCATGTATGGCCAAAAGTCGGTGGATACAGGGGTAATAACCGCAGGGGATATTGGGGTGGTATACGGGATAGATACCGCTAAGATTGGGGATGTAATAGGCATACCATACCGTACCCCCATAAAGCTTCAATCCCCGCTCTTTACGGTGCAGATACTGTATAGTGAGGAGAATCTGCCTGCCTTGATTACAGCATTTACACAGCTTTCGGATGAAGATCCTACCCTTAACTTTGTTTGGCTAAAGGAGGAGAGGGAGCTTCATATACAGATAATGGGGACTATACAGCTAGAGATACTAAAGGGGCTTATGCTTGAACGTTATAACCAGGAGGTGGAGTTTTCAAAGCCTTCGGTAATATACAAGGAAACTATAACAGCTCTAGGCAGAGGGGTAGAGAGCTATACAATGCCAAAGCCATGCTGGGCAATAGTACTTCTTAAGGTAGAGCCGTTACCGCCAGGGGCGGGGATAGTGTTTGAATCGGTAGCGAGGGATGACAAGATATACAAGCGGTATCAAAACCATGTGGAGCAGTCGGTATATGAGGCGGCAAAGCAGGGTGTGTTTGGATGGGAGGTTATCGATGTTTTGGTAACGCTGGTTGACGGGGAGCACCATGTTATGCATACCCATCCGTTAGATTTCTTTCTTGCTACCCCAATAGCATTTATGCGGGCAATAGAAAGCGCTAATCCTATACTGCTTGAACCTATCCTAAAGGTAACGCTAAGGGCGAGGGAAGACATTCTAAGCCGTGTTATCGGGGATGTTATCGCAATGCGTGGGGAGTTTGAGTCGCCGCGTATACAAGGGGACGGGTTTGTGCTATCAGCCTTAATACCTGTGGCGGAGTTTATGGAGTATCCTACAAAATTTGCTACAATTAGCTCGGGTACAGGGCAGATTTCTTTTGTATTGGATTCATATAAACCCTGTCCCACAAGCCTTGGGGCTACCGCAAAAAGAAGGGGGGTAGATCCGCGGGATAGAGCCAGATGGATTCTATATAAGAGAGGCGCAATATCATAGTATTTTTGTATAAGTTTTGTTTAAAAAACCAAACTAGATAGTATAACCTATAAAGCTCTTTTCTCAAAATAAATATAAATAATGTGTAAATTCTGCCCGTTGAGGTTGACTTTTTAAGAGCAAGGTATTATAATTAGATGTACTAACTGTTAGTATTACTAACTATTAGTAGCTATAAGCTGGGGAGCAGGAGGGGGGTAGACCTATGGAACAGGAGAAGGTCATAAAGCAAACAGTTACAGTACTATCGCGGCTTAAGCGGATGAAGGTTAACTCAATCAAAGCAAACCTAATCCATGGCGAGATGGCGGTGTTGTTTTATCTAAAGGATAACAAACAAAACCAGTGTACGCCATCGATGATTAGTAGTGAGCTATCTGTCACCCGCCCAACGATAACCGCAGCGTTAAACTCACTTGAGAAAAAGCGCTATATAGAGAGGGGGAACCTATCGGACCGAAGGATGACAAGTATTAAGATAACTAATGAGGGAGAGGCTTTTTGTTTGGAAAAGCAAAAGGAATTTGAGAAAAGCATATTATCTTTATACGATCATATTGGTGAGGAGGATTTCACAAATTTTATCCGTGTGTTAAATAAGATTTGTGATAGGGTAGAGAGTTTGTTTGATGAGTAGTTACTATTCAATACGAAAGGAAAGAAAGCTTTAAAATACTATAATGAAAGGAAGCTCCGTACAAGACCATGCGGTTATAATCGCTTTGTGTCGCTTGGAGTATGGTCATATCTATGCTTAAAATTTTAAGGTACTACAATAGATATCTGGTTTGGATACTAGCTATTTTTGTACTGCTTTACATTCAGGTAATGACAGATCTAGCGCTTCCTGATTACATGTCTAAGATAGTGAATGATGGCATTGTAAAAGGGGATAACGCTATAATTGGTTCAACCGGATTGTCAATGATACTGGTATCGCTGTTAGGTGCGGCGTGTTCTATACTAGTTGCATTTTTGTCGTCTTGGGTGGCGTCGGGGATATCAAGGAATCTACGCTCGGATATCTTTAAAAAGGTAGAAAGCTTTAACAACGCAGAGTTTGATAAGTTTTCAACAGCTTCGCTTATTACACGTTCAACCAATGATATACAACAGGTACAGCTTGTTTCGGTTATGATACTTCGTATCCTATTCCAAGCCCCGATTATGGGGATTGGTGGTATTATCAAGGCGTTTGACAAGAATAGGTCGATGACATGGATTATAGCGATAGCGGTTGCGGCACTACTACTTCTTATCGGGATACTATTTTTGGTAGCACTGCCACGGTTTAAGCGTATCCAAAAGATTATCGATAAAGTAAACCTTGTTATGAGGGAACGTTTATCAGGTATGCTTGTAATACGTGCATTTAATACCCAAAAGCACGAACAGGAAAGGTTTGACGGTGTTAACCGTGAGCTAACCGATGTTAATCTGTTTGTTAACCGCGCGATGTCACTAATGATGCCGATGATGATGCTTATCATGAACGGTACATCTATTGGAATTGTTTGGATTGGTGCGGGTTATATTAATGCGGGCGATATGCAGATTGGTGATATGATGGCGTTTATGCAGTATGCAATGCAGATTATCATGTCGTTCTTGATGGTTTCCATGATGTTTATTATGATACCTCGTGCTTCTGTATCAGCAGTTAGAATTGATGAGGTTCTTAAGACTAAGCCTACTATAGTAGACCCGTCCTCACCAAAAGAGTTTAAGAAGGGTTTAAAGGGTACGGTCGAGTTTATCGATGTAAGCTTTAAGTATCCAGATGCGGATGAGTATGTGCTTAAGGATATAACCTTTACTGCAAAGCCAGGTCAGACCACTGCATTTATCGGTAGTACAGGTAGCGGTAAGTCTACACTTATTAATCTAATTCCACGTTTTTATGATGTAACCGAGGGTGAGATTCGTATTGACGGGGTTAACGTAAAGGATGTATCACAGCATAGTCTACGTGAAAAGATTGGGTATGTACCTCAAAAGGGACTTTTGTTCTCGGGTACGATTGGAACGAACATCGCCTTCTCCGATGAAAAGATGGATAAGGATAGGATAGATAAAGCGGCAGATATTGCACAAGCGATGGAATTTATTAACGCTAAGGAAGAAAAGTTTGAGTCTTCTATTGCTCAAGGGGGTACTAACGTATCGGGTGGTCAAAAGCAAAGATTGTCTATCGCAAGAGCGCTTGCGAAAAAGCCGGAGGTTTATATCTTTGACGACAGCTTCTCTGCGCTTGACTTTAAAACCGACGCTATCCTTCGTGAGAAGCTAAAGGGATATACTACCGATGCGGCGGTGCTTATCGTAGCACAGCGTATTAATACAATACAAAATGCTGACCAGATTATTGTACTTGATGATGGAGGTATGGCGGGAATTGGTACACATAAGGAGCTTTTAGTTACCTGCCCTATCTATAAAGAGATTGCATTATCACAGCTATCGAAGGAGGAATTAGAATGAGTCAAGAAAAGCGTAACAATTCCCCTAGACCAGGCGGCGGACATATGGGGCCTCCCGGAGCGATGGCGGTTGAGAAGGCAAAGGATTTTAAGGGATCAGCCTCTAAGCTGATTAAATACATGAAGCCATTTAAGGTAGCGGTAGTTGTGGTATTTATCTTTGCGATAATTAGTACCATCTTTACCATTATATCACCAAAGGTACTAGGTAACGCTACCGATGTTATTGTGGAAGGGTTTGTAGAACAGACCATATATAATGAGGTTGTAAAGAACCTGCCTCAAGGTGTAACGATACCAGAGGGTACAACCGGCGAGATGCTTATTGGGAATATGCCAAAGGAAGCGCTAGACAAATTTCCGTCAGATAAGCTAGAAACTATAAAGACTATGGATTTCTCCAAAAAACCGGAGATCAACCTTACAGAGGTAGGTAGGATAATATTATTACTGGTTGCGCTTTATCTGGTAAGTGCGTTATTTGGATACCTTCAAAGCTTTATTATGACAGGGGTATCCCAAAAGATAACCTATAACCTAAGAAAAGCGTTATCAGAGAAGATTGATAGGCTACCGCTTAAGTACTACGATACCAAGACCCATGGTGAGGTATTAAGCCGAATTACAAATGATATCGACACCGTAGGAAACTCCTTAGGTCAGAGCTTAACGCAGATTATCACAAGTGTAGCTACTATTATCGGGATACTATACATGATGTTTAGTATTAGCTGGATCTTAACAGTAGTATCCCTTGTGGTGCTTCCGGTTTCAGCAATACTAATTGTGGTTACCGTTAAGTTTTCGCAGAAATATTTTAAATCCCAACAGGCAGAGCTTGGACACCTTAACGGTCACGTTGAGGAGATGTATTCGGGCCATATTGTAGTAAAATCCTTTAACGGTGAAGCAAAGGCGATAAAGACCTTTGAGCATACCAACAAAAAGCTTGCTACCTCAGCGTGGAAGTCACAGTTCTTCTCGGGTATGATGATGCCGATTATGATATTTATCGGAAACTTAGGGTATGTTGCGGTATGTATCGTTGGGGGGTATCTAGCGGTAAACAACAAGATAACGGTAGGTAACATCCAGTCATTTATCCAGTATGTAAGGCAGTTTAACCAACCTATCTCACAGATTGCAAATATTGCAAACCTACTACAATCCACCGTTGCGGCGGCGGAGCGTGTATTTGAGTTTTTGGATGAAGAGGATGAGGTTAGCGAATCTGACAGGTCTGTTAACCTTGCAGAGGTTAAGGGTGCGGTAAGCTTTAGAAATGTTAGCTTTGGATATACCGAGGAAAAGACCATCATTAACAACTTTAGCTGTGATATCCTACCTGGACAGAAGGTTGCAATTGTAGGGCCTACAGGTGCGGGTAAGACCACTATAGTAAAGCTATTGATGAGATTCTACGACCTCAAAGCGGGTAGCATACTAATCGACGGGGTGGATATTAAGGATTACAACCGTGATGATCTACGGCGTATCTTTAGTATGGTGTTACAGGAAACCTGGTTATTTAACGGTACGATACGTGATAACATTAAGTATGGTAAGTTAGATGCAGATGAGTTTGAGATTAAGGCGGCGGCAAAAGCGGCGCATGTACACCGATTTATCAAGACCCTTCCAGGTGGATATGATATGGAGCTTAATGAGGATGCTTCTAACGTATCGGGCGGACAAAAACAGCTTTTAACTATCGCAAGATCGGTTTTGGCTGATTCACCAATCCTAATCCTTGATGAAGCGACAAGCTCGGTTGATACACGTACAGAGATTCTAATTCAAAAGGCTATGGAAAACCTAATGCAGGGCAGAACCAGCTTTGTAATAGCACATAGGCTATCCACCATTAAGGATGCCGACATGATTCTTGTTATGAAGGACGGAGATATCGTTGAAACAGGAAATCATAACGAGCTATTAGAACAGAATGGATTCTATGCGTCGTTATACAACAGCCAGTTTGAAGGTAAACCAATATAACGATAAAATGATAATAACTCTATGGGATAATGCTGTATTCCATAGGGTTATTTTTTGTTTTTGCTTGCAAAGATGAAACTAATATGATATACTAAAAGTCAGTCACTTAGATTATCTATCCAATTCGTAAGGAGGGATAACCACTATGCAGATTATCGAAAGACAGATTAATAAGGATGAGCTAGACAGAATCTACGACGACTTTAAGGCTATCGAGAAAAAGGACAACCTACCCGACCCAAAGACACAGCGGTTAGAGCTTGTAGCACAGGAGGGCAACGAGGTTATTGGGTATGTATCAGGGCTTACAAACCATAGATGGTTTTATCTAACCGATCTGTGGGTATCAGAGCGGTACAGGCGAAAGGGGTTAGGCTCTGACCTTTTAGTGAGGATTGAGGACAAGGCAAGGTCAATTGGGATGGAGCATATCTATACCTGGACTTCGGGGTTTACAAATCCAATATTCTATGAAAAGCACGGTTATAAAACCTTTACCATATTTGAGGATTTTTTTGAGGTTAAGGGATACCATCATATTGGATACCGAAAGGATCTATAATAGACAGTTTAACAGCCAAATCAGTAATAATTAAGGGGATTTTATGTACATATCACTCTTTCGCATTAGGTTTACAAATACCCTACAATACCGTGCGGTTACCTATATCGAGATACTGACAAGGTTTGCGTGGGGGATTATGGAGATTTTAGCCTTTACTGCAATCTATAGAAGCTCAAGTGGAGATCTTCCTATGGATATGTCCCAGACGGTTTCCTACATATGGATACAACAGACCTTTATTGCGCTTTTTTCAGTGGTGTTTGCGGACGGCGAGATCTATACCGCTATAGCGGATGGATCGATTGCGTATGAGCTTGTACGGCCGATGGACTTATACTATCGCTGGTTTTGTCAGTCAGCCGCTAATCGAATTGCGTTTACCGTTATAAACTGTCTACCAGTGTTAGCTATAGCGTTTATTATGCCACAGCCTTATAGAATGTCGCTTCCGCTTGGGGTAGGGCAGTTTTTGTTGTTTTTGCTATCGCTTGCTTTAGCAGTTTGTGTGGTCGTTTCATTTGCTATGTTAATGTACATATCTTTATTCTATTTTATCTCCCAAAGGGGGATTAGGATTATTGTAACGGCGGTGACAGGATTTCTATCGGGCGGGGTGGTTCCGCTACCGTTCTTTCCACAGCCGATTCTAAATGTTGTAAATCTGTTACCATTTGCGGCAATGCAGAACATGCCGCTACTAATCTATAGCGGTAAGGTTGTAGGGGTGGGAGCGTTAAGTGGGATTGTGTTTCAGATACTCTGGCTTATGGTGCTTGTAGCTGTTGGAAAGTTTTCAATGGGTAGAGCGCTAAGGCGGGTAACGGTGCAGGGAGGGTAGAAGATTATGAAGCTTTACCTAAACTTTATAGCTTTAGATTATAAAAGCCAAATGCAGTATAAGATATCCTTTCTGCTTACCATCTTTGGGCAGTTTATTACAGCATTTACCTCATTTTTCGGGGTGTATTTTATCTTCTCAAAGGTGAGTGCGGTAGGGGGATTTACCTATGAACAGGTGCTATTATGCTTTGCGGTTATTATGATCACCTTCTCGGTTGGAGAGATGATAGGTGGGGGATTAGCGGTTTTTCCAAGGATGTTCGCTAATGGTGAGTTTGACCGTACCCTTGTCCGCCCACGAAGTATAATTCTACAGGTTATAATGCCCAATATGGATTTTACGCGGGTGGGTCTGCTTGTACAAGCGGGTATGGTGCTATGTTACGCTATACCGAAAAGCGGGATAGAATGGAGCTATGACAAGGTTTTGACGTTATCGTTAATGATAGTCTCGGGGAGTGCGGTGTTCTTTGCGTTATTCCTAGTGAAAGCAACCTTTTCATTCTTTACGGTGGAGGGGATACAGGCTATGAACATCCTAACCTATGGCGCAAGATCCTTTGGCAGGTATCCAATTTCGGTGTATGGCAAGGGGATACTGAGGTTTTTAACCTATGTAATACCTATAGCGCTTTTCCAGTACTACCCTTTGTTATATATAATGGGTAGTCAACAGAGTAAAGGGTATATGCTTCTCCCGTTACTATCACTTATATTCTTAGTATTTAGCTACGCTTTCTTTAGGTTTGGTCTTAGCAGGTACAAGTCCACTGGCTCGTAGCACGGTTGACTATACGGTGGTATAGATCGGATTATGGCTTATATAGCAAAGCTACAACAAAACCCAGTTTGCAATGAAATACAGACTGGGTTTTGATTGATATATAGGTATGTGAGCCACATAAAGAAAGGATGTAATGCTTTATTGCCCGACTAATACTTCTTTACATGGCTAGTTTAATTATAGCGCAAGGTACAGCAAAGCGGCGATTGTTGACCAGTCTGCCTTCTCCTTGTATAGTACAAAAGCAAGGATTAGGAGTAGTATTCTATCGTTTTTTCTAATTGTTTCATCTATATCTAGGGATAAAAGCTGATCAATCATGGATTTATCTTTTGGTTTATCGTTAGAGCTATCATTGTCATCCTTATCCTCGTTATCAATAGGGATTATCGGTGGGGTCAAAGACGCCTCTTTGGAGGATCTGTCTTGAAAGTATTTTGGTATTCGTACGTTACTTGGAAAAAAATTATCTGGTGGCATACAAACCCTCCTTTATTTATTGGGCAACAAAATAATGCGAACTATTTCTTTAGCGATCCCACAAATAGCACGTTTTTTAGTAAAAAAGCAATACTTGATTGCCCAATTAATAAGCAGTTGTCTTTGAAATCTAACCTAGGAATTTATCGATTAACCCCGCTTCTCTAAGGGATGGAATCATCTTTACAATGCGAAGAATCTTAATTGCTCTATCCACCTTGCTCTTTCGTGAATCCGCAAGGTATGGCTTTAGTGCCGCTAGAAGCTTAGTACTGTTGTCCTCTGCGGACATTGAGCCAAGCAGACCTTGCAGTCCTAATAGCATACCGATATCAAGTCCGCCGTCGCCGCCACCTGAACCCGAATCAGAGGGGCTATCTCCCGCGCCGCCTAGTAAACCTGATAAGATACCTTGAATATCAAAATCGTCTGAACCTTCATTAGTGGTACTTTTGGTAGTATCAGCGCTGTTTTCCACTTTACCCTCTGATTTTGCGGAGTCGGCAGCTTTATCATCTGATAACAGGCTCATAAGGCTGTTAATTATATCATCCAACTTGGAAAGCCCCCCTTTCGCAGTAGTTTGATTTAACCGTTAGCTGTAGTTTTGCAAGCTTGTGTATATATACAGGTACTATGCTATTTTTTGGTAAACTTTGCGATAAGCTCTTTAAACTGTGGATTTTTAGCTAACTGTTTTAGGGTATCAGGGTTTGAAAGCATCTTTTGAACCTGTGACTTAAGTTGAGGGTTAAGGTTGTTAAGTAAGTTTTGACCGTTTCCGTTCTTTAGTTCCTTGCCAAGCTCATCTGGGCTTTTATTTAGAGCTTTACTCACCTGGTTAATCATGTCATTAATGTTTGGCATAGTTTCCTCCTTAATATGGATATCACCATTTGTCTGTTTTGGGTCACATTAAGTATACTAACAGATAGTTATATTGTTACTATTACATTATATGCAGTAGGCTTAATATGTTTACAAAAGCTGTATCCCCATACAATGGAATTGGATCGTATCTGTATTATAAATTTATTAAAAAAGCCTTGCTTTTTAAGACGAAATAATATATAATATATGTAACGTCTTTGGTATTGATTATTAGATTTGCAATGTAGCAGTTTAAGGATGGTAGTTGTCAAATTATATAGTCTATGCTGATGTAATAATATATTAGGAGGAAAAGGGATGAAAAAGTTTATTGTTGAAACCTCTGCTAGACATCTACATGTTACAAAAGAGGATCTAGCTACATTATTTGGTGCTGATGCAAAGCTTATTAATAAAAAGGAGCTATCCCAACCTGGGCAGTTTGCTTGTGAGCAACGAGTTACCGTTGTGGGAGCTAAGGGAGAGATCTCTGGGGTTACTATATTAGGTCCGGAAAGACCAGCAACACAGGTGGAGATCTCAATGTCGGATGCTCGCAAGATTGGTATCAATGCGCCTATACGTGAATCTGGTGATATTAAGGGATCGGGCGGATGTAAGCTTATCGGCCCTTGCGGAGAGGTTACACTAGAGGAAGGTGTAATTGTTGCAAAACGCCACATCCATCTAACTCCAAAGGATGCATTAGAGCTTAATGTAACAGATAAACAGATTGTATCTGTAAAGCTTGACAACCCTGAGCGTGGGCTAATATTTGGCGATGTAGTAGTACGTGTACATGATAACTTTGCGGCGGCTATGCATATCGATACTGATGAGTCTAATGCGGCTAACTGCGGCAGAGAGGTATCTGGGGAGATCGTTATTATTTAGGCGTTTAGTGGTATTAGCTTTGCATTTCTTTTGCTATCTACTTTAAATTCAGATCAAAAATGGCGATATTTAAATTCAAGGCAATAGTATAGAAGATACATATATATTATATGAAAGAGGTTAGTGTTAATATGTTAGCTATAGACTTAAGCGGCAAGACTGCACTTGTTACAGGTGCTACAGGTCAGCTAGGCAGGGTGATTGCTAAAACCCTCGCTAACGCGGGAGCGGATGTAATAGTACACTACCATACTAACGGCAATAAGGCTAAGGAGATAAAGCAAGAGATAGAGGCTATAGGTGTTAAAGCTTACACTATATCGGCGGACGTCACAAAGCTAGACAGCGTTATGCAGATGGCGGATACTATCTCTAGAGAGTTTACCATGCCTGATATTATTGTAAACAACTCGGTAATACAGTACAGCTGGACTACTGTGCTAGAGCAAGAGGTAAAGGATTATGTAAGCCAGTTTGAAAGCTGTGTTTTGCATAACGTTAACATGTCAAAGGCTTTTGTTCCACATATGGTGGATAATCGGTTTGGTCGGGTTATCGGGATAAATACCGAATGTGCAATGCAAAACTGGGTGACCCAGTCTGCCTACGTTGCGGGAAAACGTGGGATGGATGGGGTGCTTAGGGTGCTTGCTAAAGAGGTTGGAGAGTTTAACGTTACGGTTAATCAGGTAGCTCCGGGGTGGACTATAAGTGACAGAGATAGAGAAAACGGCACTGAAAAGGCGGCAACCGACGAGAGGATACCGATGAAACGTCGTGGCACCGATCTAGAGGTAGCAAATGCGGTAGCATTTTTAGCGAGTGATCTCGCAGATTACATAACAGGGGTATATCTTCCTGTAAGCGGCGGAACTGTTATGCCCTGCATTTAACTTAGGTATAAATAAAAGCTGTAGCGTAGTGGTTATCACTAGGTTACAGCTTTTTGTTATGTTGTTAGTAGCTATTAAGGGATGTAGTATAATTTATGGTTACATACATCTGCGAAGCTATTTTTATATTATTCATCAATTGATTTAAATCCTTCACCCATAACCTCTTTAGATTGGGTTACGATAATAAATGCCTTAGGGTCTATTGAGTAGACAAGTTTTTTAACCTTGTAGTATTGGGTTTGGCGGATAGCGCAAAGGATAAAGGATTTTTTGTTGCCGGTGTAAGCTCCTTTACCATCTACAATGGTAGCTCCTCTGTCTAGAGAGTTTATAATCTCATGGGATATATCCTGCGATTTATCCGAGATGATATGCAGTAACATCCCCTGATCCAGTCCGTAAAGCACCGCATTAAGCGACTGGGCACAGATAAATAAGCAGATAAAGGCGTATAATCCCGAATTAATACTTCTAAATACAATCATCGAGATTAGCACGATGATAACGTCCCCAACAAGCATTACAATCCCTAGCTTTAGGTGGGGCATTGCTTTGCTTACAATCTTGTTTACAATATCCATACCTCCTGTGGAGCTAAATCGTGACAGCACCATACCTATCCCAACTCCGCATAGGACGCCGCCAAAGATAGCCGCAAGGAATATATCGTCGGTATAGACAGGGATAGGGATAAAGATATAGTTCATAAAGATTGAAAAGCTAAGGATCGAGATTAGGGTTTTTAACATAAAGTGTTTGCCCAGTTTAAAGATCCCAAGGATAAACAGCGGGATGTTAATAAGTAGGTTAATTGTACCTACAGATAATGGGGTTAGGTGGCTTGCGATAATAGCAATACCACTTACCCCTCCTGGTGCAAAGTTATTTGGTGCAACAAAATAGTAGATACCAAAGGCAAAGACACCTGTGCCGATTAAGGTCACGAGGATATCAAGACTATAGGTAATAAAGTATTCTTTATTCTTAAGAGAATTTTTTGGCATATATACTCCTAGGTTTGTGGTCTGGGCAATAGATGGGACTGTTATATTAGACATTTGTTTTGCTAATAACTGCCAATTTATCTAGTTTGCATAGTTAATCATGGTTATTTTCTATTATATGAAACAGATCGAGTATCCGTGCTGTGTTGCCTGCAAGGTAGAGATATCCCAGTAGCGCTTCAAATCCGGTTGCTTTGTGGTAGGTGGATTTGTCAGCATTCTTAGGAACGTTGTTACCACCTGCGTTTCTACCACGCTTATACACCGCTACTTCATCCTCGGATAGGATAGGAAGTATTAAATCCAGTGCTCTAGCCTGCGAATCGGCACATACATAGGACACGGTCTTTTGGTGTAGCTTTTTAACCGGCATGTTTGCGGTTTTCATTATCTTTTCCCGAACGAGCATCTCATATACACAATCCCCCAAATATGCAAGGGACAAAGGGCTGTAGCTATTTGGTTTTAGTGTGCTGTCTGGTGAAGCTGATAGTATATCCTGCATTAGTACCTCGCTTTAATAGATAAACTCAAATTCAATACCGCATACATTTACAGGGTCGCCTTCGTCGATACCCATAGCTTCAAGCTTGTCGATAATACCGCTGGTGCGAAGCATACGCTGAAAGTACTGTAGCGATTCGTAATCGTCTAGGTTTACGCTGTTTAGGATGTTGTCGATAAACTCGGATTCTACAGTGTAAACTCCATCGATAAGCTCTGCGGTAAATGCCATGTTGTCTGCCTTCTCCACAGGCTGTAGGATAGGGTCAGGCTCGTACTGCTTAATCGGTGGTAAAGATTCAAGTTCGGTGGCTATCTGTAGCACAAGCTCCTTTGTGTTTTGGGTGGTTGCGGCGGAGATTTCAAAGAATGGGTATCCCTTTTCTGTAACGAATGCTTTAAATTCAGCAATCTGTTCAGGGGTAGCTAGGTCACATTTGTTTGCTACTACAATCTGTTTGCGTTCGGCTAGCTCAGCACTAAAGTTAGCAAGCTCCTTGTTTATCGCTAAAAAATCTTCTTTAGGGTCACGTCCTTCAATACCGGACACGTCTACTACGTGAACGATAAGTCTACAACGCTCAACATGGCGTAAAAACTCGTGTCCTAGACCGATACCGTCGCTTGCACCCTCGATAAGTCCTGGGATATCCGCCATTACAAAGCTTTGGATATCGCTAATCTGCACTACACCAAGCACAGGAGTTAGGGTTGTAAAATGGTAGTTTGCGATAACCGGTTTTGCCGCACTTACTACCGATATAAGGGTGGATTTTCCAACGTTAGGAAACCCTACAAGCCCCACATCAGCCAGAAGTTTAAGCTCTAGATTAATCTCGATTACCTCGCCTTTAGTTCCAGGCTTTGCAAAACGTGGGATCTGGCGGGTAGGGGTGGCAAAGTGTTGGTTACCTGCTCCTCCTTTACCGCCTTTAGCTATTATAACTGGCTCTGGGGTGGATAGGTCTGCTATAAGCCTGCCTGTGTTTGCGCATTTTACCAAGGTACCCTGCGGTACCTTTACGATAAGATCCTCTGCCGAACGTCCGGAACATTGTCTTGCACCGCCGTTATCACCATTCTTTGCCGCAAAGGTACGTTTGTATCTAAAGTCCATAAGGGTAGACATGTTGCTGTCTACCATAAAGACGACGTTTCCGCCCCGTCCGCCGTCGCCGCCGTCAGGGCCTCCTGAGTTTACATATTTTTCACGGTGGAAGGATACCGCTCCATTCCCGCCGTCACCGGCCTTTACCGTTATCTTTGCTTTATCTATAAAAATTGTTATTACCTTCTTTCATACTGTCCTTATTCTAAACCGCAAAGGAGCATTGGTTTATCTTTATATCTCTGGTAGATATAAGCTTTCTCCGAAGGCGGGTGTATATTAGTGTTATCCTACTACGGTGTTCTAATAAGTATTATTGTAACAAAAGGGGCAGCATATATGCTGCCCTAACTCTACTGATTTTACATTTTATACACGTAATAACACTCACGTTAACATCGCTTAACGTGTGAAGAAACTACTGTGCAGCGTAAACGCTAACTTTTTTACGATCTCTGCCAAGACGTTCAAATCTTACTGTACCGTTAACCTTAGCGAAAAGAGTATCATCAGAACCGCGTCCTACACCTTCACCCGGATGGATGTGTGTACCACGTTGACGTACTAAAATATTACCAGCCAGAACGTATTGACCGTCAGCTCTTTTAGCGCCAAGACGTTTTGCTTCGGAGTCACGTCCGTTTTTAGTTGAACCCACACCTTTTTTGTGTGCGAAAAACTGTATACCTAATCTTAACATTATGTTAAACCTCCATATCATTTAATGAAATGTTGTCGGGATAATCCGACGCTAACAATTCCAAATGTAACCGTAACGATTTTAACATCATTAAAGCCGGCTCGTTTGTAAGCTCAAGCAGATGAAGCCGAACCTCATTTGCCTTAACCACAACCTCGGCCTTAGCTTTAGCAATCTCGGTTATACCGTTAGCGGTTAGTTCAACTGCCGAAGATACAGCAGCACAAACAATATCTAATCCCGAAATATCATAGCCCGAATGCCCTTTGACACAAAAGCCGCAGATAATCTCATCAGATAAGAAAAACTCTACCCTAGTCATTATTTAAGCGTTTATCGCTTCAATACGAACCTGTGTATATGGTTGTCTATGACCCATTTTACGGCTAACGCTTTTCTTAGGCTTATAGGTGAAAACAGTAATCTTCTTAGCTCTACCATTCTTTAGTACAGTAGCTTTTACAGTTGCACCATCAACATAAGGAAGACCGATCTTAGCATTCTCTGGACCTACAGCTACTACCTTATCAAAGGTGTACTCGCTATCTGCCTCTACATCAAGTTTTTCGATAAAAACAACGTCGCCCTCGCTTACACGGTATTGCTTACCGCCGGTTTCAATTATTGCATACATTCTACAGGCACCTGCCTTTTCTATAATCTCGCTATTTTAGGAGAGGATAATAGTATTATCAGCAAAAGCCCAGATAAAATACCCTGCTTAGTCCTAAATATATGCGGCTATAAAATTATACCACACATTGTGCTACTTGTCAACATGATAAATTCAAAATATTTGTAAA
>CAZAOY010000048.1:12617-19520 GCA_964486925.1 uncultured Oscillospiraceae bacterium | reverse complement strand
TTAGCTTTGCTATGTCAACATTCATAGCTTTCCTCCTCTACCTAAGCTTGTAGGCTAGGTCGTTCCAGAGCAGTTCCTTTTTAAGCTCATTAATATTGGTATGCGCTCCGATATGGATAAACTCAATCCCCATAAGCTCCGCAAAGTCCCTCATGTTGTCGGCAGTCAGCGCATATGACATAACGGTGTGGTGCGCTCCCCCTGCAAGTATCCAGCCTTCCGCCGCAGTCTGTAGATTTGGTAACGGTTTCCACATTACCCCCGCTACAGGTAGGTTTGGCATAGCTTTAATCGGCGCTACCGCCTGCACGTCGGTAACGATAAGCCGTAACCTTCCGCCCATATCTACCAGTGAAACGCAGATAGCGTCCCCCGCCGCTCCGTCAAACTTTAGCCGTGCGGGCGGATTCTTCCCGCCGATACCTAAAGGCTTTACCTCAATGGTAGGCTTTGTCCCCGCTATAGACGGGCATACCTCTAGCATATGGGCCCCTAGAATCATCTCGTTATCCTGCTCTAGGTGGTAGGTGTAGTCCTCCATAAAGGATGTACCGCCCGATAGACCCTTCGCCATCACCTTCATAATGCGGGTCATAGCCGATACCTTCCAGTCACCCTCTCCTCCAAAGCCGTATCCTTTTTCCATTAACATCTGGCTTGCAAGTCCCGCAAGCTGTTCTAATCCATGAAGTGCTTCAAAGTTAGTGGTGAAGGCTTTACAGCCTTTATCCTGCAAAAACCGCTCTAGTGCTATCTCAACTCTAAGTTGATACTTTACCGAATCTGTGTCATCGGTGTTTAGGGTGTACCTATCGATAATGGTGTGATAAAGGTTCTCTACCTCATCATCGGTAACCTGATTAACATACTCCACTAGATCCCCCACAGGGTAGTAGTCCACCGCCCAGCCTAGCTTTATCTGCGCCTCAACCTTATCCCCTTCGGTCACCGCAACCCCGCGCATATTATCCCCAAACCTCGCTACCGTTAGCCGCTTGCTCTCATAAACCCCCGCCGCCGCACGCATAAAGTCCGCTAGACGCTTCTGCACATCTGGGTTTTCCCAGTATCCTACCACTATCTTTCTGCGAGCTCCCATCCTTGCGGCGATAAATCCATGCTCCCTATCCCCGTGGGCAGACTGGTTTAGATTCATAAAATCCATGTCTATCTCATCAAATGGTATGTTACGATTAAACTGTGTGTGCAGGTGACAGTAGGGTTTGTTTAGTGCATTTAACCCTCTAATCCACATCTTTGAGGGGGAGAAGGTATGCATAAAGGTGATAATCCCCGCACACTCTTTGTCGGTGTTTGCCTGCTCGATTACCGCTTCAATCTCATCCGAGCTTTTCACCGTTTCCTTCCAGACTATCTCGTATGGTATGTAATCACTCTTGTTAAGCTTCGCAACCATAGCTTTGGTATTGTTTGCCACCTGATCTAACGTTTCCTGTCCGTACATGCTCTGCGATCCTGTAATAAAGTAGAATTTATACATTAAATTACACCTCCTATATGTTATCCTTACGCAATCAAAAACACTCTAAAAAAGCTGTACAAGTCCTATGATTTTTAGATTTGTGGGGTTTTTTAGTCAGTGTTTTATTGCGGATTAGTATTGCGTATCGCCTTTAACCGTTTCATCACGTCATTTGCCCCACGTCCAAAGTAGTCATGGAGTATCGAATATTCGCTATACAACCTATCATACATAGCTACATTATCGGCATTCGGATAGTACACCTCATCACGAAGCTTACCCATTACCCCCGCCGCTTGGCTTATATCATCATACCCGCCGTTACCCGCTCCTGCGGCAACCGCACCGAATATCGCCGCTCCGAGCGCCGGCCCTTGATCCGATCCCGCTATGTAGATCGGCATATTTATTATATCAGAGTATATCTGCATGGTCATTGGGTCTTTTTGTGATATCCCTCCTGCGGCATAGTATTCCTCCACCTCGACACCATTTTGGCGGTAGTTCTCGATAATCTTGCGGGTTCCAAATGCGGTAGCTTCGATTAACGCGCGGTAGATCTCCTCGGGCTTTGTCTGTAATGTCATACCGATTATAAGTCCTGTTAGGTCTACATCCACCAGTACCGAACGGTTACCGTTCCACCAATCGAGCGCGATAAGCCCAGATTCACCCACCGCAAGCTTTTCGGCACGCTCACGTAGGTATCGATGGATGTTAATCCCCCGCTCCTTCGCCTCTACCATATATTCATATGGCACACAGTTATCCACAAACCATGCAAAGTGATCCCCCACGCAGGACTGTCCCGCCTCGTATCCGAAAAATCCGGGTAGTATCCCATCCTCAACCACCCCGCAGATACCGTCCACCGCCTGCTCCCGCTCGCTTAACAGCATATGACAGGTGGAGGTTCCCATAATCGCAAGCATCTTTTTAGCTTTGTCAATCTTTACCGCCGGTACACAGACATGTGCGTCCACATTCGCCACCGCTACTGCCGTCCCCTTACGTAAACCTGTAAGGCTTGCGGCTAGCTCTGTAATCTCCCCTGCCTTTGCTCCAAGCGGGGTGATCGGGCAGTTTAACTTATCCTCCACCACATTCTCTAGCCGCTCGTCCAGTGCCTTAAAGAAGGCTTTATCGGGGTAACCATCCTGCTTATGCCACATAGCTTTATACCCCGCTGTGCAGGAGTTTCGGGTTTGTACCCCTGTAAGCTGCCAGACTACCCAGTCCGCCGCTTCGATAAAGTAGTCCATCTCGTCATACAGCTTAGGGGATTCCTCCAGTATCTGCCACAGCTTTGGAAATAGCCATTCCGACGATATCTTTCTGCCATATCGGTTTAACCAACCCTCGTTACGTGCTTTTGCCATCTCATTTATACGGTTTGCTTGATCCTGCGCCGCATGGTGCTTCCATAGCTTAACATATGCGTGAGGTTCATCGTTGTACTGCTGTAAAAAGCATAGCGGTGTACCGTCCTGCTTTACAGGAAGTACGGTACAAGCGGTAAAATCTATCCCTATCCCGATAACCTCATCTGCCTCTACCCCCGCCTGCTTTAGCACATTAGGGATGGTTTCCCTTAGCACTAACAGATAATCGTTTGGGTGCTGTAACGCAAAATCCGCTCCTAACCGTCTACCGCTTGGGAGCGTTTGATCCATCACCCCATGAGGATAATCAAAGGAATCGGTAGAAACCTCCTCCCCCGTCGCTACATCCACAAGCACCGTCCGCCCAGATAGCGTGCCATAATCTACACCTATTGCATACCTTCCCATAAAAACTCTCCTTAAAAATTTCTCCATTTTTGTTTATTATATCATTGTTTTGTTGCTTCGTCAATTAGTTATCCTGTTATTTTATATTTTAAACGAGTATTTTTTACCTTTACAGAATATATGCGGTTTTGTATGCTAACAGGTAATAAAAGGAGTGCATACCGTTACAGCAGATTTAACTGCAAGCGGTATGCACCTCCTCTATAAAGCTATATTGTACTATAACCTATCTAGCCATTACCCCCACAAGGTTATGTGGAAGGTACTGCTCCTCTAGATATAAAATCTCATCAGCGGTAAGGGTTAGTTCCACCGCCCTAGCCGCACCTTCGATATGGTGAAGCTTAGTAGCGCCAACCACAGGAGAGGTCACCTTTGTCAGTAGCCACGCTATAGCTACCTCGGTCATGGATACCCCTCTTTTGTCCGCAACCTCTGCCACACGGGAGATTATAACATTGTCGTATTCCTCGGTAGCTGCATACTTAGACCTTGCAAAGCTGTCGTCCGTTAGCCGCTTTGACGTTTCACCCATCCGCTTAGAGAGCCTACCGCCCGCTAGTGCGCTGTATGGAGTGAGAGCGATGTTCTCCTCCTTACAGTATGGCACCATCTCACGTTCTTCCTCACGAAATATTAAGTTGTAGTGCCCTTGAATCGATACAAAGGACGCAAACCCTACTCTTTGTGCAATACCATTTGCCTTTGCAATCTGCCACGCATAACAGTTTGAGATACCGATCTGTCTAACCTTACCTGACTTTACAGCATTGTTAAGACCTTCCATTATCTCATATGCTGGAGTGTTATAATCCCACATATGGCAGATATAAAGGTCGATATAATCCATCCCGAGGTTTTTAAGGCTCTGGTCCAGCATGTTATAAACATGCTGCTGTCCGCTAACCCCGTCCTTTATCTCCTGCTCTGTACGAGCGGGAAATTTGGTAGCTACAACCACCTCATCCCGTCTTACAAAGTCTTTTAGTGCTCTGCCTAGGTACTGTTCACTAGTACCGCTTTGATAGGAGATTGCGGTATCATAAAAGTTAACCCCAAGCTCTAATCCTCTTTTAATAATCTTGCGGGACTGTGTTTCGTCCAAAGTCCATGAATGCATACCACTACCTGCATCACCAAACCCCATACATCCCATACAGATCCGTGATACCTTTAGATTAGAATTACCTAGGTTTATGTACTGCATATAACCCCTCCTAACTAACTTTTTTATTTATCAGCATGAGCTTATTAATTTGGCAACAAAATATTTCATGATATCTTTTTATTGATCCGAATTGCTCAATTAATATCAGCTCCAACCGTACTTAAATATGTAGTAGATAATATAAATCCAGTTAAGAAGCCCATGTAGTATCGCCCATCCAATCGATTGCCAATTTACGTAAGAGATTATCATTGCAAGTGCCATACCAAAGGTGATACCCCGCCCTGCATTTTGCCTTATTGTAGTATTGTCAATAACCTTCACCTCCCTCTTTTCGCCGTATACTAGTTCTTCGATGGTCACCTCCAGATGTTGTGCTATACTGTTAAGCATATCTATATCCGGCTGTGTCTTGCTATTCTCCCAATTTGATACTGCCTGCCTTGTAACATTTAGCTTTTTGGCTAGACATTCCTGCGTTATCTGCTTTTCCTCACGGTATCGTTTAATATTCTTGCCTACCATCTATCTACCCCCATATATTTTGATGGATATATTATACCTCTATATGGTCAAGATAGCAAGCAATGATTTGTTGCTATTCTGAAAATGCATGGAGAAACCATAAATTTTAGGGGTTTACCCTACCCTTCTAATCAAACTGCACCATTCCGTTTGCTAGCGCTTTTTGATAGTTTCGATACGCATTTTCTACAAATTCAGGGTCATTCTCCTTCTCTGCCGGGATATACGGTTTTCCAATCTGTCTTTGTCTTAGATTAAACTTGCTCATCTCTACCTTTAGTCTATCAGCATTAGCACGCATCTCTTCGCTTGCGGCGGCGGATTCTTCACAGCTTGCCGCATTATCAAGCGATATCTGGGAGATCTGTGCGATAGCTTCACGGATTGCCGTTATATCATCCGCCTGTCTTGAGGACGCTTTGGATATCTCATCCACTATCTCTACGGTCTTGCTCACATTATCGGTAATGCTCACAAACTTTTTACTGGTTTCCTCCGCAATTGTAACCCCATATTTTGTTTTGCTAATTGTGTTCTCGATTAACACTTTAGTTTCCTCTGCTGCTAGAGAGCTCTTAAGAGCAAGCTGTCTTACCTCGTCCGCTACAACCGCAAATCCCTTTCCGGCTGTTCCTGCACGCGCCGCTTCGATAGCGGCATTTAACGCTAGTATGTTAGTCTGGAATGCAATATCATCTATAGCTTTTATAACGGTAGAGATCTTATCGGACGCTATACGGATATCCTCAACAGCGGTTAACAATGCATCCATCTTTTCCTTACTTTGGAATACATCCGACTTAATACCGTTAAAGATTTTATGGGTCTTAACTATCTTTTCAGCATTACTATCGTTAACCTCACTAATCGAGCTAATTGCAGATGAAAGCTCCTCTGCTGATGCCGCCTGCTCGGTTGTAGCGTTTGCCAGCGAAGCACTAGCGTTGGATATATCATTCGAGCTTGCCGCAACATTGGACGCTACGTTTAATATACGGGAGAATACATGGTCATTTGACTGTACCATATGATATAGGCTCTGCCCTAGCGTATCCTTCTGGGAACGTATCTCAACATACACCGTTAAATCGCCGTCTGCAACCCGCTTAACCAGTGCCACATTATCCTTAATACTCTGTGCCATCTGCTGAAATGCATTCATCATAGCCCATATCTCATTGTCAGGATGAGAATCCGAAAGCTCACCATTATCAAAATCCAGATTGTTATCCCCAACCGCAAGCTTTTTAGCCCATTCAGCTACCGCCTTTATAGGTTTAGAGATCCGCTTAGCCATGTTGTTACCAATTAAAAGTGAAGCAATAACTCCAAGTACTAATAGAATAAAGCATGTCTGAATTAATTTGCTAAAATTGTTGGATACAACAGCAGAATAAGTAGCTTCGTGCTCTTTATATTTGTTAGTGATTATATCAATATTAGAGATAACCTGACTTACTAACGGCTTCATGTCGGAGTTGTACCTATCGTATGCACCCTCTTTATCGGTCTTACTCTGTTGTATAATTGAAGAAACTGTATTATGTATCTGCTGATGAGGGATCATTAATGCCTCAATCGCCTTAGCTATTTCGGGATCTTTTTTATCCTCCTCCGAAACACCCGCCAACCATTTACCAAGCCCGCAGGTGGTCGGGTCAAGGCTTCCCTTAAACTCCGCACCGGTAAGTATTGTGTCGCCAAGCCCCATTATCCACGAGTAGTGTCCCACAATCGCATCCTTCGTCGCTATCTGGTTAGCACGATACCTAGATACCTCGTTAAACTGTCGGCTAATCTGATTTACATAAAGCACAGTTACGAGTGTCATTAAAACTGGAACTATAATTAATAGTATGTAACCTGATAAAATCTGCGATTTGACGGTCTTTCTCATAAATAATTCTCCTTAATTGCGTATGTTTTTAAAATACTAA
>CAZAOY010000048.1:3331-12517 GCA_964486925.1 uncultured Oscillospiraceae bacterium | reverse complement strand
AGAACATCTTCATGTATTTATCCATATTTGGAGCTAACTTCATATCAGACAATTCATTGGGATCAACCCAAAAAACCTCACCCTCATCGGTTTTTCCTATAAGCTCACCCGAAAAGTCGGTAGTCTTATAAAAATATGTAAAGTATTTGTCATCATTCCTGTCATCCCAGTAGATAAACCCACAGGATGTAAGATTCTTTATATCATAGCCAGTCTCTTCCTTTATCTCACGGATAGCGCTGTCATAGATACTCTCGCCCTTCTCAACATGCCCTCCCGGAAAGGCAATCCCAGGATACCTTTTAATTCTATTCTGTACAAGCACCTTACCTGTAGCTTTATCCGAAACCATCACCATATTCGTAAGTGTAAATTTAGCCATTATACCGCCCCCTTACTATGATTTTTAGCAGTATATGCAGTAAAGAAAAGTCTGCGAAATCTAAAGATAATCTCTCCATTCCTTTGAATGGGGTAGGTTTTCGTAACCTTCTCTACTATCTCCCCCTCAAACTCACCTGCTAGTTCTGGCGGTAATGCATTTAGATACGGTCTTAGCTTTGTCCCCTTTACCCACTCTACAAGATCCCTATGTGAGCTCATCCTATGCAGATAGGTTGTTTCCCATATTGAAAAATCATCTGAAAGCTCTGATAGTATATCAAAATATTCTGATTGCTTTAACGTCTGGTTAACCTCAAGCTCTACATCCTCGAATCCCCATCTTTTATCGCTTGCAACCTCATCTACAATGGTATATAGCGGCTCAGCTTGATTAATCGGTACTTGAACAGCTAGCGCTGCGTTATCGCTTAGCAGGCTAAACATTTCCTTTAATAGCTTAGGGTGATTGGGTATCCATTGTATACATGCATTTGAGAATACTATAGAATAATCGCTACCCATTGACAACAAATCTTTACCGGCGTCACAGATATCAAAGCTTAAATTAGGATAACTCTTTTTTGCTCTGTCAATCATCTCCTTAGAACTGTCTATCCCGATAATGTTAGCATTCGGAAAACGTTTTAAAAGAACCTGTGTGCTGTTTCCAGGACCGCACCCTATATCAATAATCTTTGCGGGGTTTATAATGTTTATCCTATTAATTAAATCAATAGCAGGCTGTGTTCTTTCACCTTCAAACTTTAGATACTGCGCTGCATTCCAAACCGCCATAATTTCACTTCCTATCTACTGTAACAGCATAATATAAGTCCTTAACGAGTTTACCACTCTTTATTATCTACCGTTAGGTTCTGATGACCAGTTAAAATCTAGTGCCGACCCGTTATAAATCCGCCGCTTTTCATTCGACCTTTGCATATACACATCCTCATCAGGATAGTAGCAGGTATCTTCCTTCTCTACCGTTCCAACGTCAAGGATAACTAAATTCTCCCCACTAGAGTTATAGAATGTATGGGCAATGTCTTTGCCGGCGGGCTTTGCAAAGAAATCCCAAGCCTTTACAGGATATTCTTTATCGTTAATCCTAACTGTACCTGTACCAGATAAAACTAAGAAAAACTCCTCCTGCTGTGAATGAGAGTGGTATTTTGTGCTATACGCTTTAGGTGGGACGGTATCAATGTTAAAATACAGTCGCTCACTTCCACCCGCTTTGCCTAAGTATTTTGTGACTAAACCAAGAGAATCCTGCCATATAAATTCTTTTGAAAGATCTAAAGTATTTAAAATTGCCATGTTCCTTTTCCTTTCAAAGGTATAAATCTTAATTCTTAAACCTAAATAGGTGTATTGACCATATCCTAAATTAAAGATAAAAGCCATTTCAATTTGTATTATGCATAAAAGCTTTCATATATCTATCTTTTACGCTTGTTTAGCTTTTCATTTCCATGTTTAAAGTTTCCTGTTGCCTTTGCCATTACAAGCTGTGCTTCTTTATCATCCGCACCATCTATATCCTCAATAAACCTCTGCGCTTTGCTACCGCTGATTGTGGTAACTAGCTTGTTATGCCAAGATATAAAAACCTTGTTATCTTTTGATATACGGTAGGTAAATACCTCTTCGTTAAGCCTGCCCCTTTTGTCTATTGTTTTATCCATACCAGTTTCACCTCGTCAGATACTATAATCTTTTACTAGTTAAGCTTTTGCCTTATTTGCTCTAAAATATATACTATGCTAAATAAATATATCTGGCTGTTTGTCCTCTTTGCACATTTTTGAGATACTTTTCTCGGCAATAAGCTTTTCAATCCCATAAAAGCCACGTGCATTACGAGGACATATGCGCACACATCTCATGCATGTAACACAGCTTTTTTTATCCACCCTTTTAGGGTTTGTCGGTGATATTGCGTTAGCAGGACATCTACAAGCGCAAAGCCCGCACCTGTTACACATCCTAAGAGCATGAGGTTTTATCGGTATCGTCTTGTATCTTCTATATTCTAAGTTTCCCTTAATCGGCAAATCCTTATGTTTTTGTAGATCAAAGCTATTAATCTTTATGAGTAGATCCTCTGAAAATTCTTGCATTATCTTTAAATCGCTACTGTTAGGTCGCCCCTTGCCGAATTTTTGTACAACCGAATGCTCCGTTACGAAAGCGGCGGCGGCAATGGTTACAAATCTCTGCTTTTGAAGCATAATCTTTAGCTCCAATAGCGAATCATCGTAATGTCTATTACCGTAGGTAGCAACAAGTACTACAGGAGTTTTATCCCCTTTCATCTGAGATAGTACCTCTCCTGCAAGCTTTGGAACACGACCGCTATACACTGGAATACCAATAATGACAAGGTCATCTTTAGTAAAGCTCAGCTTCTTAATACCACTAAAGTTGTCCGTTATATCATACTCATTAACCTTTACTCCAAGATCTTTAGCTATCATCCCGACTATCCTTTTAGTCGTGCCTGTAGGACTAAAGTAAACCGAACTGTAATTCAAGTGCCGATCCTCCATATAGTTAATCCTATTTTTTCATTCTGTAATTCTTCTACGAACGCAACATAAAAAATGTAAAATAAACTTTATTCTAGTCAAAAAACCGCCCTAAGGCGGTTTCTATATAATTGTGGGTCAAAAGCTTACAGTGACTGTGTTAGGTTAAACTGGTATCATCGTCCGAATCGTCTTCATCGCAGTTAATAAACATATCCTCTGTTAGCTGTTGTGCTAGTTTCAGCTTTTCCTTTAGAGAGATAAGGGCAGCAGTTGTTGATTTCAACGCTTCAGCAGTCGCTTCTAAAACTTCAATAGATGTTGCAGTTCGTCCTGCTAGATGATAGTACATAGCTTTATAATCCGGCATAATAAATCCTCCTATTTGATTGGGTATATATAAATATCTTTTAAATCCCATTCGGTAGGTGCACCCCTACGATATCACCAAACAAATGAACACGATTATGTGTAAAAATTGTTATATAATAGATATTGCTTTGTATGTAATCGTAACCATCCAATCGTATTTGTTTTCGTTGTTTTAATTCCAAATAACCACCTAATAGTTAAACATAATTAATGCTAACAATATAGTTGGATTGCAACCGAGATTATACAGATTACCCTTACACCTATACACAAACTCACATTCGAGCAACTAAAAGGGGCTGCAAGCAGCCCCTTTTACAAAACTATGGTGCCGCTAGCCGGACTCGAACCGGCACGGTATCACTACCAGAGGATTTTGAGTCCACCACGTCTGCCATTCCATCACAGCGGCACATTACTAAAAAAATCTACCGAAAAGATAAATTACCTTTACTTCGACATTACATATTATACCGTATAATATAAATATTGTCAAGAGAAATAGCATAAAATAATGAACTTTTTTGTTTTTTCTGGATAATACATCCTTGTTACAGCTTTATTGCTATAGTGCTACAGGCTGTAACGACTGTCACCACCATAAATACCAGTATGTCAACCATACCGTTAAACCCTAGTACAAATGACACTACACTGTAGATAAGAAACGCTATAAATCCCCATATAAAGCGCTTTAGGTGCGCTAGTGCAAACGTCTGCCTTTGTAACTTTGTAGCACACTTCGCACACTCATATGTAACACCGTTAACCCAGTAGACACGCTCGGTTTTATAGATTATGTAGAATAACAGTAACAACTGTAGCAGTGCATATAATAGCACAAACTTTATGAGTAAAAGCACACTACTGCCTATAGATTTTAGGATGGGGTTTAGTACAGGTACTACCACAAACACTGTAGTTAAAAGTACCACTGTCCATAGTATAAACAGCTTATAGGATTTCTTAGGGTATTCCTGCTCTGTCTGTTTCATACATCTCCTTATATAGTGAATTACATATATTCAACTAACTTGTGATTATCTATGCTGTAACATACACCAAACAGTAGTAAACTTAGGAAAATTTACCACTGTTCATATACAGAGTTAGCTAAACATTCTCCTTCGCCGCCGCACTGGCTAGCGCTCGGCTTCTTTCGGCGTCCGCCGCCATCTCCTCTATGGTCTTTTCGTGTATCCTCACCGCACCCTTGTAGTCTTTGGTCTGGATTATATCCCCCGTTGCAAAGTATTCCTTTGCCGCCTTTATCGCATTGGTATACTGCGGTAGCCAGCGTTCCTGTGCTATTAACATCTCGTCCACCATCTGGGAGATCTGGTTAGGATCGCAACATGCACCTGTGAGCGGATCCATCATCGCCGCCTGCTTAAGTAGCGTTACATCCCCCGTTACACACGCCTCAACTGCAAGCTTTTGCACCCATATAGACTGAGAGCATACCGCCGCCGCACCGATAGGCAGATCCCCTACCTTAGGCACACTAATTCCGTTACCATCCACATAACACGGCACCTCTACCACCGACTCACTAGGAAGGTTTGTAATCGTACCGTAGTTCATCACGTTAAAATGACCCCTGTACCGCCTGCCTGTTTCCAGTGATTCTATTATGTATGAGCCATGCTCCTTCCCTCTTGTGGGGTATTCATACCTTTTAGGCGGTTCTTTTAGTAGCTGTGGGTAGTCGGTCATGAACCAGTTTCTGCCCTCTCTGCATACCCGTAGGTATCCGCCTGTTTCGCCGTTAATCCAAGATGATGTATCAATCCAGTAAGGAATCTTTTCGGGGTCGGTTCTATACCACGCTACATATTCCGATAGATGACCGTTTGATTCGGTGGAGTAGTAGCCGAACCGTTTTAGCATGTCAATACGCACCTTTTCGGTCTGCATAAACTTTTCATCCTGCAAAAATCCGTCTAATATATATGGGGTCATCTCCTTGCCATTATGCTTAACCGAGATGTACCAGGTCTGGTGATTTATCCCCGCACAGATAAATGACAGCTCGTTATGCGGTGTCTTTAATACCTGTGCAATCTGATCCTCCCCATGTATCTCCCCATGACATAGCCCTATAGTCGGTACGTTTCCATATTTGTTACACACCCACGTCACTATAGCGTTTGGGTTGGAGTAGTTTAGCAGGATACACCCCTTATCCGCTACCTCCTTTATATCCTTGCAGATCTGCAAAAGCTCCCATGCGGTACGCTGTCCGTACATGATCCCACCGATGCATAGTGTATCCCCCACACACTGATCCACACCATATTTAAGCGGAATCTCGATGTCGGTTTCAAAGGCTTCAAGCATACCCTGACGGATACAGTTTATTACATACTTCGCCCCCTTAAAAGCCTCCCTGCGGTCTAGGGTGGACTGGATGGTTATATCTAGTCCGTTTTCATTAATATCCCGCTGACAAAGGGTTGTCACCATCTCTAGGTTGTGCGGGTTAATATCGGTAAACGCTACCTCGATATCCTTAAACTCGGGCACTGATAGGATGTCGGTCAATAAACTTCGGCAAAATCCCAGACTTCCTGCCCCGATAAATGCTACTTTAAAGCTCATATATACCTCCTAAAACTAAACTGTTTTCTTTATTATAACTCAGATTAAGCCTTAATGTGAAATAAATTGTAACCATTTTTCCCAAAAGTAATAAATCGTCGTATGAAAATTTTAACTTATGATACCTTAGCGATTTTTGTTTGTTTTTGTTGTATAATTATAGCTTACTTTGAAATATTTGTTATTAACTCGTATAATTTTTTACATAGCTCAAATAATAATCTCGTACCCAATAAAGCAGTTTATATTTTGTGATCTATATAAAAAGATAATGATTTAATCTATTCGGTTACAAAGGTTAAGCTGATTAATTCACATAAAGGTAGTTTTAAGTTAATATCTGATAATAGCTACTAAAAGGAGATTTTTAATGAAAGCGACAGGAATTGTAAGAAGAATTGATGACCTTGGAAGGGTTGTAATACCTAAAGAGATACGCCGTGTATTACGACTTGCAGAGGGTGAGCCTTTAGAGATATATACATCAAACAGCGGAGAGGTAGTTTTAAAGAAGTATTCCCACCTTGGTGAGTTTAAAGAGATGTCTGCAAACTATGCGGAATGTTTAAGCAAAACCGCTAAAAATCCTATTGTAATCTGTGACAAGGATACGGTAATAGCGGCGGCGGGTGCTCCTAAACGTGAGATCGTTGACCGTCGTATCTCCCCTGTTGTAGACCAGCTTATGAAGGAACGAAAGACCTATATAGCCGACGGAAACAAGCCGAATGAGGTACTATATCCTATCGAAAACATGGAAAAACACGCTTTAATGTGTGTACCTATCATTGCGCAAAGCGATGTCTGCGGATGTATCGTAATGCTTTCGGATGACCAGAACAAGGAAACCACCGAAATGCAGCAGAGCATTGTAAAGTACACCGCTAACCTAATCTCCCGCCAACTTGGTGATGTATAATCTAATAAGGGTTGTAACAAGACTCCCGTTTTGTTACAACCCTTATTTTTGTTTGTTGCGGACATGTTGTACCATGATACTATGGTGGATTGGGGTATGCGGTAGTATGGGCAAAACCTACATTATTATAGCTTTTTAGCATTACCAAACTATAAAATAAAAAATTCACAAAAAATACTAAAATATTTTTCAAAAAGACTTGTACAAGGGTAGTGTGTTGTGCTATAATTAAAGTGTATGGAAGTGAAATGAAGAATATACGATTTATCAGTTTTGTTCCATACAACCGAAATTAATTAAGCATTATTGCTTTTTTGATGGTGATGTAGTTATGGTTTTCTCTATAGTTACATATTACTGCGGCAATTAACGGTGGTGTCCTTTTATTAAGTGTGCTCTCCCGTTAACAGCAAAGACTTGTTATTTAACAAGCTTTAAACGCCAAGGTAGAATATCTAAAAGACAATAAAATAATGGGAGGAATTAATAATGAACCCTGAACAAAAAATGAAAACGCTTCAAGAGCTAAGCACCAAGGCAAAGTCAGAAAGTAAGGGCAGAACCGCTATCCTAAGTATCTTTGACGAAGGTACCTTTACCGAGCTTTTTAGCCTAGCGGCGACTTCCGAAGAAGGGTCTAGTGTTATTGCAGGATACGGCTGTATCGAGGGTAACATTGTGTATGCGTATGCCCAAAACAGCGACGCTAACAAGGGTAGTTTAACTAAAGAAAGTGCTAAGAAGATTAAGAAGATCTATGAGCTTGCTGTTAAAAACGGCTGTCCTGTAGTTTCTGTTTTTGATTCAAACGGCGCTGATGTTAGCCAGGGTATGTTTATGCTAAATTCATACGGTAAGATCCTAGCGGCAAGCAACTCCGTTTCGGGTGTTGTGCCACAGGTTGCGGTGGTTTTAGGTACATGTGCGGGACTTTCTTCGCTTATCGCTTGTTCGGCGGATTTTGTTGTAATGAATGAAAAGGCTGAACTATTCTTAACCCCACCTTTCGTAGCTAAGGCTAACGGTAAAGCTTCTAAGGATGCGGGCACTGCTAAAGCGGCGCTATCTCATGGGTTAGCTAACGTTGCCTGCGATGGCGATGATGAATGCGTTAAAGCTGCAAGACAAATCCTCTCAATGCTACCATCCAATAATCTTTCTGTAGCTCCATTATTTGAAGCTGTAGCTGATCCAAACGGTGCTAACACTCTAGCTTCCACTGCGCTTAACATGAGCGAAGCGGACACCAAGGCTGTCGTTAGCGCTATCGTTGACACAGACACTGCGATTGAAGTTTCCGCGGATTACGGTAAAGCTATCACCACCACCCTTGCTACTATAGCGGGCTCTGTATGTGGGGTTGTTGCTACCGATAAGCAAGCAGGAGCGATTGATGCTGACGCTTGTGCAAAGGCTACTAAGTTTGTTAAACTTTGTGACGCTTACAACATCCCTGTTGTTACTATTATAGATAGCCTAGGTTTTGAGAATACAAGCTGTTCATACCTTGTGAAGAACGCTGTAGCGCTCGCTAGCACCTACGCTGAAAGCACCACCCCTAAGGTTAACGTTATCACAGGTAACGCTGTAGGTTCTGCATTTATGACATTAGCAGGAACTAACGCTAACGCTGACGTGACCTTTAGCTGGCCTACCGCTTGCATTAGTGCGCTTGCTCCTGAAACTGCTGTTGAGTTCTTATGGGCAGACAGATTTGAAAACACCACCGACGCAGACGCTACCAGAGCAGAGCTTGTTGCCGAGTATGTAAGCACAATTGCTTCCCCATTCGAGGCGGCTAAATCCGGCATTATCACCGATGTTATCGATCCTGCAAATACCAGAGCGGTAATCATTAGCTCTCTTGATATGCTATCAGGCAAGAGGGTTACCCTACTACCTAAAAAACATAACAATAACTAAATTAATACCTATTATATATTAAAAGGAGATTAACTATGAAAAGATTTAATATTACCGTAAACGGAAAAGCGTATGACGTGGCTGTTGAAGAACTAGACGCAGGTCCTGCACCATTAGCTCCCGTTGCTCCTGCTGCAACTGCGGCACCTACCGCTCCTGCTGCTCCGATTGCTCCTGCCGCAAGTGGTACACCTGTAAAAGCTCCTATGCCAGGTCTTATTGTAAATGTTAAGGTAAACGTTGGTGATACCGTTAAATCCGGTCAACCGGTTGTTATCCTTGAAGCTATGAAGATGGAGAATGACGTTGTTGCTCCTGTTGATGGTACTATCACCTCTGTTGCAGTTAAAAAGGGTGATAACGTTGGCGCGAATGCAGTGCTCGTAACTATAGGTTAAGTTTAACCTTAGATATACTGCATTTTCTGCAGTGCTCGTAACTATAGGTTAAGTT
>CAZAOY010000048.1:0-3231 GCA_964486925.1 uncultured Oscillospiraceae bacterium | reverse complement strand
GTTTAACCTTAGATATACTGCATTTTCTGCAGTGCTCGTAACTATAGGTTAAGTTTAACCTTAGATATACTGCATTTTCTGCAGTGCTCGTAACTATAGGTTAAGTTGTAGCTTAAGGTTACTGTCACTTGCAGTATCGATTATCATTGCTTAAATTGCTACTATTGCATAAGAATGTATAACAAATAATTAAGGGGTGTGAATATGGCACAAGTTAAGATAACAGAAACTGTCCTTCGTGACGCACATCAATCGATGATCGCTACACGTATGACTATAGATGAGATGCTTCCAATTCTAGACGCTATGGACAAGGTAGGTTACTACTCTGCCGAAGTTTGGGGCGGAGCTACCTTTGACGCATGTTTAAGATTTCTAGACGAAGATCCATGGGATAGACTTAGAATAATCAGAAAAAACATGCCTAACACTAAGCTACAGATGTTATTTAGAGGACAAAACATGCTAGGCTACCGTCACTATGCTGATGATGTACTGGAATACTTTGTACAAAAATCTGTAGCTAACGGTATCGATATACTTAGAATATTTGACGCATTAAACGATATCAGAAACATGAAAACCGCTATTAAAGCTACTAAAAAGGAAGGCGCACACCTTCAAGCGGTTCTATCCTACACTACAAGCCCATTCCATACAAATGATAACTTTGTTACCTTTGCTAAGGACCTTGAGAATGAGGGTGCTGACTCTATCTGTATCAAGGATATGGCTGGTCTGCTTACACCTTATACCACCTATGAGCTGGTTAAAGCTCTTAAACAAGCGGTTAAAATTCCAATTCAACTTCATACCCACTATACATCTGGGCTTGCCTCTATGGCACTGCTTAAGGGTATTGAAGCAGGAGTTGACGTTATCGACACCGCTATCTCTCCTCTCGCACTAGGTACTTCCCATGCTCCGACCGAATCTATGGTTGCGGCACTTGCGGGTACTGAGTACGATACAGGACTTGACCTGCTTAAGCTAAACGTAGTAAGAGAGTATTTTGCTACCCTTAGAGAGAAGTACATCAAGAGCGGACTGCTTGACCAAAAAATGCTTGGGGTTGACGCTAATACCCTGCTATACCAAGTACCGGGTGGTATGTTATCTAACCTTGTTTCACAGCTTAAACAAGCGGGCAAATCCGATCAGCTTGAGGAGGTTTTACAGGAAATCCCTCGTGTAAGACATGATTCAGGTTATCCTCCGCTAGTAACCCCTACCTCACAGATCGTAGGTACACAAGCGGTATTTAACGTAATCTTAGGTGAACGCTACAAGACTGTTACTAAGGAATTTAAAGGACTTGTTAAGGGCGAATATGGTAAAACCCCTGCTCCTATCTCTCCTGAATTCTCTAAACAGATCCTTGGAAATGAAACCCCTATCACCTGCCGTCCTGCCGATCTGCTAGAACCAGAGCTAGACAAGCTAAAGGCTGAATGTGCTAGATGGTCTATCCAGGATGAGGACGTATTAAGCTATGCACAGTTTGGACAGGTTGCAACTAAGTTCTTTGAAAACCGCCGTGACAAGCAGTTTAACATCGATCAAAAGCACGCTGATGCGGCTAAGGCGGTTCATCCAGTTTAATAGTATATACAAATGGTGTATTACACGGCTGTGTAATACACCATTTTAACGTTATATTTCCTATCCTTGAAGATTCATCTTTGAAAAATATTCCTTGTTATAAAGATAGCTTTTATCATTAGGCTTAAGCTTACCCGCAAGCTCATTGTACTCTGCCGCCTTGGCATACTGCCCTAATCTATCGTAACATAGGCATAGCTGAATGTATGGAGTGTACCCGTATGCATCAAGCTGTAGAAAGCTTCCACTCTCCCCGTCAATCTTTTTGCTTGCCGCTAGCTGATACCAGAATATAGCAGTATTTATCTCGCCCTTATCAAGAAAATGATTACCTATATCACAACATAGCTCTGCACGAGGCGCATCGTAGGTAAAGCTTTTGAACAGAACCATTAGCGCAGTTTCTGGCTGTCCTAGCATATAATGACATCTTGCGAGATCCTTACATGCATCGATATTGTTCTCAACCCAACCCTTACCTTCATCAAGGAAAGCATTAAATGCGGCAACCGCATCGCTAATCCTACCGTTGTAGTAAAGTTCTCTAGCGTAGTAATACTTCGCTCTAGGATCTAGCGGCTTACCCTCTCTTATCATCTTTTCAAATATCTTAAGGTTTCGTTGCGGCTCGTTTTGTCGTATCTTTTTATGCATTATAGCAATCTCGTTACTAATTGTATTTCCATACGGGACTATAACCTCATGTATCTCACCGACCCATTTATAGTTCATCGCTCTTTTAAAGATACGCTCTCTATAATAGCTAAACGTTGTGTTACCATTCTGGTCAAACCCCACATCATACTTCATCCTAACCATATCCACGGCAGGATCAAGCTCCTGTTTTAACTGTTTTAATAACTCTCTGTTCTTTTCATCTATCACATCATCCGCGTCAAGCCACATCTGATAATCCATGGTAGCTTTAGAGAATGAGTAGTTTCTAGCGGCGGCAAAATCCGAAATCCATTCAAAGTAGTAAACCTTATTGGTGTACCTTGATACAATCTCCATCGTCCTGTCGGTTGAGCCTGTATCTACAACTATAATTTCATCTGCAATATCCTTCACACATTCCAGTGCACGGCCGATAACATCCTCTTCATTTTTAACTATCATACATATACTTAGGGTAATCACATTAAAACACTCCTTACAATTTATGTATGGGGATGTAACAAATATGTTGTTACATCCCTTCCATAATAGTTATAGTAACTCTGTTATCGATACCGATCCAACCGGTGCAACGGCAGCTATCACTGAATTGTAGATAAACCGTAAGGTTACCGCACCCGCTGTGGTATTTACTAAGAATGAAGTCCCATCAATCGATGGTGTAAGCACGCCTGCAACTACCGCTAGCGCAAAGTTTGTATCAAGCACTGCGTTAAGCTCTGGCGTAACCCCAAACGAGGTTGCCGGAATAATAGTGCCACCAAAGTTATAATCAACAAGATATACATGACCCGCCGCAAGTAGGAATGAAGTTGAGAGCGGTGCAGTTATATCTGTGCTAAAGTTAAATTCTTCTGCATACGGAATAGGATCTCCTGGTAGAATTAACTCGGAGGCTACAAGGTATTGCGCAGTTTGGTTAGTAGCTGCAACACCTGCCGCTCCTGTTGC
>CAZAOY010000047.1:5256-19867 GCA_964486925.1 uncultured Oscillospiraceae bacterium | reverse complement strand
TTCATTGTATGTCAATGTAATCATCCCCTTTTATATCTATAATCCCTCTATATATAATTTATAACAACATTATTGTATCTTTATATAATTTATAACAACATTATTGTATCTTTAAAATTTTATACATCTCCTCAATGGTAGTTTTTGCACCCTTAAAGTACGGCCACGAGTTAATGCCGTCCCCCGCCTTACGAGGGATAATATGGATATGCAGGTGCATTACCGACTGACCCGCAGCTTCGTCACTGGCATTAAGTAGATTTACCCCATCATACCCGCAGTTATCCACACAGTGGTTGGAGATTAGCTTTACAGTGTCCATAACATGTGATAAGGTTTCGCAGTCACAGTCTAAAACATTCTTAACATGCTTTTTAGGGATAACAAGGATATGTCCGTCCACATCCTTAGCAATATCCATAAAAGCATAGGTATATTCATCCTCATATATCTTAAAGCTTGGTATCTCAGAACCAATTATTTTGCAGAAGATACAATCATTCATACTATTCCTCCGTGTAATTAAATGTGTGTTATGGTAATTTTATGTAATATATCTACAGGATATTAGGGTCTATGTCTATCTAAAGTTTATAAGTCCCGTAATATGTAGTGATAAATGTTAAGGAGAAAAGAGATACACATTATGCTTATAATGTGTGTAAAATACATTTATAACGCCGATACTTACCATTACTAAAAGTTCTCATAAATGCTTCTGTTTCAAAACCGCACTTTCGGTAAAATTCTACCGCACCGTCATCGGTTTCAGCTTTAATAGTCATTTTATATTTTTCTTGTACTGCATTTATCATTGCCTTTCCTACTCCGTGTTTACGATTATTTGGGTCAACGGCGATGTTATAAATCTCAACGTAATCTGAATAAATCACAAGCCCGCAAATACCTAACATTTCATCGTTTTCAAACCACCCATATAAATACCAATTATCATTGCGACGAAATTCTGCCACTTTTCTACGTATAGCCTCTGCGGACTTGTCCCCTGCGCTTTCGTTCATAAGTTTATGTACAATAGGATTATCTAATTCTGTTTTAATATCGCAAAACATTTTCTTACCTACCTATTATATAAATAATCTTCGTTGCAGTTTTTCACTTTTCATTCTTTACTATATTTGACTACGTCAAATATAAATACTCCCCGCTCACCCATTTTACAAAACTACCATCTACCGACAAAATTACTTTTATCTATAGATGGTAGCCATTTTTTGTCATTAGGTAAAATAGATACATCAAAATAAAAAAGTCTAAATTTTCATACTAACAACCAATACGTAATTTTTTAAGAATTATCTTCAGAGTCATCTTCATCAGAGTCAAGAAACATGTCCTCGGTAGCTTGTTGCGCTAATTTTAGTTTTTCTTTTAGAATAACTAAAGCATCTACAGAAGCTGCCATGGCTTTAACATTAGCTGTCATCATATCTGTCGCAGCTTCCAAAACATCGACAGTCGTAGCCGTCCGCCCCGCTAAATGATAGTACATAGATTTAAAGTCCGCCATAAAAATACCTCATTTTATGAAATATGACCTATACTTGGAATAATCCTTATATATAAATCAAAAGCAGTCAAATTAAATTCGACAGCTCTTGGCAAAAACTATGGCGGAGAGAAGGGGATTCGAACCCCTGAATGGGTATTAGCCATTACACGAGTTCCAGTCGTGCGCCTTAGACCAACTCAGCCATCTCTCCACATACAGGTGACACGGTGAAGATAAACCACCAATATCACAAGATAATTATAGCATACCTAATAATAAAAGTCAATGAAAAAAACATAAAAAAAACACATTATAAAATATTTGGGGATATACACTACGAAACGCACAACTCATGTCGATATTCCAGTTAATTTGTATAAATGATACGAAAATTTATTAAATGTTACAATTCGATTACAACATGTTTATACACAAAAACCCCACTACAATACCTTTGATCTGAAAAGTCATTGTAGTGGGATAGATATTTAAGGTTACTTTAAATCCTTTTCCCTTCTAAGCTCCCTTAGCTTCTCTAGCTCCATGGTTGCCATATGGGTGTAGATAGCGCTACCCGCCTTGTTTAAACGTGCCTCTGATAGATATCTGTAGGACGCGTTAAAATCCTCCGTAACCAGTGCAAGATGTCCCATGATTAAGCAAAAATACTGCTCTTGCTTTGGGGTTAGGTTGGTATTACCGTAGAAATCCACATAATGCTCATATGCCTTCTTAGTAGCGTATGCAGTCATCTTCTGGTCGGAATAGTCAGAATAAAGCCACGATAACCTAAGCCACAGCATTGCGGTAACCTGTTTAGAGTTTTTAAGGCTTGGCGCGCAGGCAAGGGCAAGGTAGTATGAATCAAAAACCTGATCCAGTGTACGAGGTTCTGAAAACTTAAGCGGTAAAAGCTTGTGTATTAGATCTAACCGCTCCTTTATAGGGCGCATGTAAAAATATATGTTATCGGGGTACATTAGGTAGTCAGTTAAAGAGCTGTAGTAGCAGTGGGGGCAGGTGGTAACGTCATACCAAGAAAGCTCAAAATCATTTGAACGGCGGCGAAAATCCGCTGAGGTTTCGCCTACATACTTAACCTTTGAGGTAAGTGGTATCATCGTTTGATGCTCTTTATGACAGTATGGACAGGTAAAGATATCCTTTGTGATGTAATTTTTATAGCTTTCGGGCTGCTCAACATTAAACCTTGTGTGACCCTCTGGGTAGAGGTCTAGCTTTGGGACATACGGCGAGTTTACCGCCTCGATTAGCTGGTTTACAACCTTAGATTCGCTTTTGCAGACTATCATCATTATCTGTATAATGATAAATCTAAACTCCTTATAGATATCAGCAAAATTCTCCTTTGTAATGCAAACCACTGTGACAGTACCCTTTGCGATAGCGGTAATTCCCTGCGCAGAGTTTGTAAAGAATCCCACCTCGCCTATAGGTTCATCCGCCTTTGCAGTTTTGATAAGCGTTTCTTTAGAGGTGTTGTAGTCCTTATACACCTCCACCTCACCTAAAAGAACTAGGTACATCCCCTTTTCAGGTGAGTCTCCATTCCTGATGATCGTTTCACCCTGTGTGAAGGCTAGGAATGGTGAGAGCTTTGCTAGTACCCTCATATCAACTTCTGTCATCGTTAATTCCTCCTAAATGTTTTAAGGATATATCTTGGTTTGTGAATTTAATTATCGTTTACCCATAGAACAAAATGTGGATATTAGATACTATCCATCATCGTTTTGCTAGACTTTTCAACGTACACCTTTAGATTTATTATACCATAATATCTAGTAAATTGGTATACAAATTATTAATTTTTACATTAATAATAATCTACACTGTTTTTTAACTATACTAAATATTTAATTATATATAAAATCATAATAATATCATTAAAATAGATATTAATGCAAAAATTATATTGATTTTTCTATTAAACTGTGCTATACTCATAGTAGTTACAGATACAAATACTGAGAAAGAAGGCGAGCTATGAAGCTTTATGAATCATTTAAAAAGATGCCGTTTTACCTTAACGATGAGGATATCGCTTGGGTGGACAGCACCCTTAAAGGGCTTTCCCTTGAAGATAAGGTAGGCCAGCTGTTTTGTATGGTTGTGCGATCTGGGAGTGAGCAGGAGATAGTGGAGCAGAATAAACTGTTTAAACCAGGAGGTATTATGTATAGACCTCTCTCGGTTGAGGAAGCGGTAAACTATACAAACTACCTTAAAAAGCACTCCGATATCCCTATGCTTATTGCGGCAAACCTAGAAAAGGGCGGGAGTGGTATTGTGCATGAAGGGGTTACCTTAGGTTCACAGCTTGAGGTTGCGGCAACTGATGATGTTACCATGGCAGAAAAGCTAGGGGAGTTATGCGGAGCGCAGGGGGCAGCCGTAGGCGCTAACTGGGCATTCGCACCGATTCTAGACATCGACGAAAACTGGCGAAACCCTATAACCAACGTAAGAACCTTCGGGAGCGACCCTAAACGGGTTGCCGATATGAGCGAAGCCTACGTTAAGGCGGTGCAGGCAAAGGGGCTTGCCGCCTCGATAAAGCATTTTCCAGGCGATGGCATTGACGAGCGGGATCACCACCTCGTGGTATCGGTTAACACAACCTCGGTTGAGGAATGGGATAATACCTCGGGTATGGCATACAAACGCTGTATCGACGCAGGCGCTATGACCGCAATGATCGGGCATATTATGCACCCTGCCTACTCAAAGCTCCTAAACCCTAACCTTGCCGACGGCGATATCCTCCCCGCAAGCCTTTCCCACGAGCTTATTAACGGCCTACTCCGTGAAAAGCTAGGGTTTAACGGACTTATCACCACCGACGCAACTCCAATGATAGGGTTTGCTACCCTGATGGAACGTAGCAAGGCTGTACCTTACAGTATACAAGCAGGCAACGACATGTTCCTATTTACTAAAAATGCAAAAGAGGACTACGAGTTTATGCTGGAAGGTGTAGCTAACGGTATACTAACCCGTAAACGTCTGGATGAAGCGGTAGCACGGATACTAGCGTTAAAGGCGGCACTAAAGCTACATAAAGTTAAGAAGGATATAACGATCGAGAGCGCTTTAGCAGTGTTAAAAGACCCAAAATATGTAGAGTGGTCAAAGGAGTGTGCCGATAAATCTGTCACCCTCGTTAAGGAAGAAAAGGGTGTGCTACCACTATCCCCTTACGATAAAAAACGGATTCTCTTCTATCCACTAGAGCCTGAAAAAGGCCCTATGGTATTTGGCCCTACCGCAGGTATCTGCGACAAATTTAAAAAGCTACTGGAAGCCGAAGGCTTTGAGGTATCAAACTTTGTGCCAGATAACATGTTTGAGGGCAAGGTTACCCCTCTACAACAGGTAAAGGATAGCTACGACGTTATAATCTATCTTGCAAACCTTAGTACCAAGAGCAACCAGACGGTTGTAAGGATCGAATGGGCACAGCCTATGGGTGCAAACTGTCCACAGTATATCAGCAGTATCCCTACTATCTTTATATCGGTAGAGAACCCTTATCACTTAATAGATGTACCACGAATTAAGACATTTATTAATGCGTACAACTCCAATGACAACGTACTGCAAGCTATTGTCGACAAACTGGTGGGCAGATCAGAGTTTAAAGGCACTAGTCCTGTAGATGCGTTCTGCGGAAAATGGGATACAAGGCTTTAGTTCATATCTCTTGGAAACTAATATACTATTTGTATTATAGATTTCACATATAACACTTTTATCCCATATTTATATGTTTTTACTACCTTAATACTCTTGACATATCTGTCAACCCAACAATTTTAACCATATCTCCTCTCGTTGCATATAATGTTGTAGATAATTGCATTATTAATCGGGTGGTTTTTACCATTCAAATATCACAAGCTCTAATTAAAGCGTTAACATTTGATTGCCTGATTAATAGCAGTTAAAACTAATATAAGCAAGGGAGGAAGATTATGGCGTTTGATTATACAAAGTACATGGATGAAGAAGATAGACCAAATAGACGAGGAAATACAGTGGATGTACCTATGAAGCACACAGTATGCTTTACCATGCCACAAAGCTTTGGCTATAGCAGTGCAGAAGGCAGAGAGGGCGAAAATGGGGGCAGAGGCTATATCGGATGTGGATGTTGCTGCTGTTGTTGTTGCTGCTGCTGTAAATGCAGATGTCACCACGGTAGATAGTTTTCTAGGTCAATACCTAATACGGGAACAGTAGTAAATCTTCTATGAGGATTTACTACTGTTCCCGTATTATTTGACTATGTAACACATATTGCGTTACATAGTTTTGTTAATACTACAGATACCTTTTTTGATTATCCAAATAAAGATATTTAAAGACTAAATAGATTGTTATATCTGCTATATATAAATTATCTGTATATTTTCACAACAAATATTTTAGTAATTATCATAAAAATTAAGCTATTCACTCTTAAATTTTATTAAACCTATTGACCTTATAGCAAAACAGGAGTATAATAGTATTCACAAAACAGATATCACGAAAAGGGGAATACAGATGGATAGAAAGAGGTCAAGGGTTAGCATATTAGCCACGGTTATCACATCGGTAGCGCTGTCGGGTTGTGTTATGCTACCGCAAGAGGAAGCCGAATTAATTCCGCCAATAATCGAAGCCCAGAAGATAGAGTACAAAACCGTAAAGGCAGAGATCGGCAAAATCGAAAAGATTATAACCGCCAAGGCTAGCGCTGTGTCCGAACGACAGGCTGGGTTATCCTTTACCTACCGCGGTGGATTTATTAACGCTATACATATAAAAGAAGGGGATTTTGTTAAAAAGGGGCAGGTTCTTGCCGAGCTTGACAACGAAGCTATCGAGTCCCAGATAAAGCGCCAGAAGATTATGGTAAAAAAAGCAGAGATAAACCTTAGCGAGTCATATAAAACCAAGCAGTACGCTGTCTATACCAATGCGCAGCTTGATCTAGAGCTTGCTAAGCTTACACTAAGCGAGCTACAAACCGAGCTACAAAAATCCCAGATTACCGCACCGTTTGACGGTAAGATAATCTCACTCTCTAACTACATGGTAGGGGAACAGATTGCGGCAAGATCCATCCTTTGTGTAATAGCCGACCCTGATAACCTTAGGGTGGTTTGCTCTGACGATAGTATGGGCAGGTTCGGGCTTAACGATGAGGTGGTAGTTACCTACGGCAAAAAGGAGTATAAGGGCAGAGTTGTAATGACCCCAACCGCCGCTTTAAAGGTAAAGGAACAGGATGAGGAGCTGGAGCAAGCGCTAAAGAGCAAGATTGTGATTAAGTTTAAACAGCTTCCTGAGGAGTTTGCCTTAGGATCTGACGTAACGGTAAAGCTACTGGTAAGCAAGGACGACAACGCCGTACTTGTACCGACTAACGCTATAAAGATCTACGGCGGTAAGAAGTATCTTCTTGTGTGGGAGGATAACACCAAGGTAGAACGACTTGTGGAAACAGGGATAGAAAACGCTACCCAAACCCAGATTATAACGGGTGTCGAAGCGGGCGAAGAGGTTATTATCAACTAGCCTGCCTTCTTAAGCAGTTTGACGATAACGGTGGTAGTTTCAAATGTGGGAGCTACCTCTTAATTCAGAATGGATATCGAAGCTTTGTGTGTTGGAATGTATAACCAGAACACCCTGTAAAGACTTCGTAGTAGGGGGTAACCTTTGTTTATAATAGTATGGAAGAAGATGGTCAAGAACAGATGGATGACGATATGTCTGCTATTTGGTAGCCTGCTGGCGGTGCTAGCGATGTGTCTTGTCCCGATGTATACCCAAGGGATATTAGAACGAATGTTAAGAAAGGATTTTGAATCCTTTCAGATAAGAAACAAGTACTATCCAGGTACAGTAACGGTTGACAGCCAGTTTTTCTATTCAAGAGAAGACGGCAAGAAAACCCTAGCGCATTACAACAAGGTATTAGGTATGGCAGAGGGGGATTTTCTTTCCCAGATGTCCACCCCACTGCTATGTACCAGCAAGATGGTGGATAGCAAATCCTTTAACGTTACCATACGTGAGGACAACCAAATTAAGGACAGAAGTAAAACCAATTCCCACCTCACCGCGCTCTATGGTGTAGAGGAGGAGGCGGTGATAGTATCGGGTAGACTTCCGAATGATACCGTAGACGACGGCGTTATCGAGGTAATGGTACACGAGATGTCGATTAAGTCTAAAGAATGGCTACTGGGCAAGGAGTATAACCTTGTGCTTAACACAAACGAGAACAGTACACCCATCCCTGTAAGGATTGTCGGGGTATATCAGTTTTCAAACAATGCCCTATTCTGGGGCAGAAGCAACAGCGACACTAACAAGCGGATGATAATGAATACAAAGTTATTTGAGAAAACCTTTGTTACCGAGCAAAGCGGTGCGTATCTAGGCGGGATTAACATTATCTATTCCTTCGATTACACCAAAATAAAGATGGCGGATATCGACAGGCTTGTTACCGTACTAAAGGACAACAAGACCAAGCTAAGTCAGACCCAAACCTACCTAAGCGCCTCCATGAACAGTATCTTTGAGAAGTATAAGGTGCGCCGTGCCGACCTTACCATGGTGCTTTGGGTGCTACAGGTGCCGCTTCTGCTTATGATAGTTTTCTACATAGTTATGGTCGCTAAGCAGACGGTGGGGTACGATAAAAATGAGATTTCAGTGCTTAAGAGCCGTGGTTGCACCTCGGTGCAGGTTATGGTTATCTACCTACTGCAAAGCATGGTGTTAGCGGCGGTTGCGGTTGCGGTTGGGCCATTTTTAGCTTTTTTCTCAAGTAAGCTACTAGGCTCTGCTAACGGATTTTTAGAGTTTATCGGACGTGCTCCCCTACCTGTAGTAATTACAGGTACTATATATATTTACGCTTTAATTGTAGGGCTTACCTTTATTATTATGATGTTAATCCCTGTGTATGGTGGGATTAACACCTCTATTGTAGAGCATAAGATAAAGAAAAGCCGCAAGGGCGGTATTCCTATCTGGCAGAAGCTTTGCCTTGATGTTTTATTGATTGTGGTATCGCTGTATGCTTTAAACCAGTATAAAACCCGCCAGATGGTGCTAATGGCTACAGGGGCGGACAAGACGGATTTCCCAGTAGACCCTATGGTGTTTCTAGCCTCCACCATGTTTATATTTGGTTTAGGTTTACTCTTTGTTAGGGTGTATCCCCTACTGCTAAAGCTAATCTTCTTTGCATTTAAAAGGATAATGAACAAAAACCTATACTTTTCGTTTTTGACGATATCACGTTCCACCACCAAGAATAACTTTATTATGCTGTTTTTAATCCTAACGCTAGCTACAGGGGTGTTTGACGCAACCTGTGCTAGGACGATTAACAGCAATGAGGAGGATAGGATTAGGTATAATAACGGCGCAGATATAAGGCTTACTGGCGCATGGGAGCCGTACAACTCTGATGGTACTCACTATATGAACATCGCCCCAACCATCGGCCTTCCCCCTTCAAATGCCGAAAAGCCTATCTACCTGTATGAACCGCTCATAGACCCTATAAAGGAGCTGGATTCGGTGGATACCGTATCAAAGGTGCTTACAAAGAAGCGGGCAAACGTCTACCTTGGGGGCAAGGAAACCCGCTCTACACTAATGGCAATCGAGCCGTCCACCTTTATGAAGGTTGCGTGGAGCAGACCCCACCTTAACCCATACTCCACCTATTCCTATCTAAAAGCGCTAGCTCAAAACCCCCGCGCGGTACTGCTCACTAAAAATTTTATGGAGGACAACGATATCAAGCAGGGTGACGAGATTAATATAAACTATGATGATCAGAACAACATAAAGGGTGTTGTATATGGCTTTGTGGACTACTGGCCGACCTTTAACCCAATTAACACGGAAACCAAGCTAGGCAAAAACTATCTTGTGGTAGCAAACCTATCCTACATCCAAAGCATTAGTAGACTAGAGCCGTATGAGCTTTTTATCTCACTAAGCAAAAACGCTACTACACAGCAGTTTTACGACGAGATAGAGTCTGCAAAGATCTCGGTAAACAATGTAACCTCTGCAAATCAGCTAGTGACCGCAAGAAAGAACGACCCTATGATCCAAGGGATAAACGGCATGTTAACCATCGGATTTATCCTTATAATGTTTGTCTGCTTTGTAGGATTTTTAATCTACTGGATTCTGGATATTAAGTCCAGAACTCTACAGCTAGGTATCCTTCAATCAATGGGGATGTCTAGGGGAAGCGTTATTATGATACTTGTGTATGAACAGCTGTTTATTAGCCTTGTTTCGGTAATAGCAGGTATCGGGGCGGGAACGGTTGCGGCAAGGCTATTTGTCCCGATACTCGAGATTGCAACAAATGCCAGTAACCAAGTACCGCCTTATCTAATCCAGACTACAGCCACAGATTATCTAAGGGTAATAGCTATAGCGTTTGTAATGCTATGCATTGCAGTGGTTGTCCTATGGCGGTTAATCGTTAAGATAAACATTACAAAAGCGTTAAAGTTAGGGGAAGATTAATGTCAGGTATACTTATTGCTGAAAATATTTCTAAACAGTTTGTTGCGGGGGTTTCCACCATCCATGCGCTTAAAAATGTAAGCGTATCTGCCGAGAAAGAGAAGCTTACAATGCTAAAGGGACGGTCGGGATCGGGTAAGACCACCCTTATGAATATACTAAGCGCTTTAGATACCCCCACTAGCGGTGGGGTGCTGTTTCAAGGGCAGGTGCTCGGGGGGATGTCACAGCGACAGCTACAGCAGTTTAGACGGGAGAATATAGGGTTTGTGTTCCAATCGGTAGCGTTAATTGGGAGCATGAATGCGTTTGAGAACGTCGAGTTTGGTATGCGTATTGCGGGGGAAAAGCGGTCAAAGGTACGGCAAGAGCGGGCAAAGGAATGTCTTAATATGGTAGGACTGGCTAACAGGATGTATCATATGCCGTCCGAGATGTCGGGGGGTGAACAGCAACGTGTAGCGATTGCACGTGCCATCGCCCACCGCCCGCAGATTATCTTTGCCGACGAGCCTACCGCCGAGCTAGACACCGTTACAGGGTTACAGGTGCTAAAGCTGTTTAAGACGCTAATTAAGACAGAAAATGCCACAATAATAATGACCACCCATGACCCTGGACTTATGGAGATGGCGGACAAAATATATACCCTTGAGGACGGTGAGATAGTTGAGTAACAAAGCAGATAAGGATATACAGGTAGACCCAAAGGATAAAGAACCAAAGCAAGAACAGGATAACATGATATTCTGCGAAAACCTTGTGAAGATCTACAAAACCAAGGAGATTGAGGTTTTGGCACTTCAAGGTCTTGATCTCACCGTAAAAAAGGGCGAGATGATGGCGATAATCGGCAACAGCGGGAGCGGAAAATCCACCCTACTAAACATGCTAGGCGGACTTGATACCCCTTCAGCGGGGATACTCCGTGTAGCGGGCAAGGATCTAACCCGAATCTCCGAGAAGGATATGATAGAGTACAAGAGCAAAACGGTAGGTTTTGTCTGGCAAAACTCCGCTAGAAACCTTATCCCCTACCTTACCGCTAAGGAGAATATCGAGGTTTTAATGCGATTATGCCGTAGATTTAAGGCGGGCAGGGCGAATGAACTGCTTGAGATGGTGGGGATGTCCCACCGCAAGAATAACCGCCTAGCCGAGCTGTCAGGCGGGGAGCAACAACGTATCGCGATAGCTATAGCGCTTGCAAACGAACCGTCACTGCTACTAGCGGACGAACCAACAGGCTCAGTAGACACCGCAACCTCCGATCTATTGGTATCCATCCTGTCCGACCTATCTAAAAACCTACAGCTTACCATCGTAATAGTAACCCACGACAGGCGGCTGTCTAAGAAGGTAAGCCGTGTGGTCTCGATACGTGACGGTAAAACCAGCAGTGAGTACCACATGAAGGAATCCTACAAATCAACACTCGACACCATTGAAAGCATGGGCGGCCTTACCACAGTATCCGAATCCGACACCCACGAGGAGTTTGCCGTCCTAGACCGAGCAGGCAGACTACAACTCCCCGCCGACTACATGAGTGCACTAAAGCTAAGCGGTAAGGATATGGTAGAATTAAGATTAGAGGACGGCGAGATTAGAATAATACCAAAATAGGGTTAGGGGTATTTAGCAAAACATGTAAAACTAATGTCGTAAGATTTTGTTTATTGATAATATATTAATTTTAATTTACTCATTTACTTGCTACTTGGCATATGATATAATTGTAACATATTAGTTATGGAGAATTTAATGGTAATGGATAACATTTTAAATATTTTACACCTTAATCGCTGCAAATTTATTAACACTAGTTTTAATAGAAAATCAGCTATTAGATTATACCTGTGGACTTTTGCTGTTTTGTTCGTTTCGGTAGGTTCAAACTACTTTTTTATATCTATGCCAATGATAGATTTGTTAAGCCCAAAAGATGGAAGCATATTTTTTACTTCAAGTATTATGATTTCTTTACCATTAGAACAGTTAGGATGTGTCTTTAATAGAATTTCGGTAATTAGTATATTACTTATAATAGTATCTCTAGCGATAGTAAGCCTAAATCTATTTAGATTAGGGTTAGTTGTATTACCAGCCTTTTTGTAAATACTACAGCTATCTTCTATCTATACAGCATAAACAAAGCTTTTAAATCAATGGATTCAGCCGATTACATTCTGCGTTACGTATATTCAACAAAGCCTATATTATGGATTGGGATTGGTTTATCTATCGTGTCATTTGTCATTGTGAGTATTGTTTTGAGGGTATCAAAAAGGGGTATTAAGATCTAAATTCAAAGATTATTTATGTTTTAACATGTAAAACTAATGGCACTGTTAAATAAAAAAGATATTATGGATCAAAAAAACAAGGGTATCAGACGTGTTTTTGCTAACACATCTGATACCCTTTTAATATATTTTGACACCCATTCAGCGCTGTACTCTATCAGTATATCATGATCTTGAGTTTATGCTATCCCCTAGCGCTCTGCACTCACCTGCTAAAAATCTAACTGCGCCACCCTGCTTTTCTAAGCTATCCGCCTGTGCTACTAAGCTATCGCTAATTTCATATAACATGTCTGCAATAACCTTGAATGCCGAAGTGTCGGTAGCACTTTGACAGTACTGGATTAACTCTCGAAGCTTTGTTGATATACTGCCAAATTCGTCCTTCTGTTCCTGTGTTAAAAGTCTGCCTAGCTTCTCATCCGATACCTCGCCATTAATGTAAAAGGCTAGGATGTTGCCCTGAAATGATATGTCGGTAAAATGCTTAGCCAGCGGTCGCTCTGCCACAGGGGTGTCCTTAGGAATGACGATGGACGAGAAGTAATCTATCGCCGACAGCAAGCTATCACGAAATCCCTTTATCCCCTCAAACATCCCCTTGTGGTCAGGGCGACGGAAGATATCCATATCTGCCGCAAAGGCGATAATGTCAAGCTTAAACAGCGTATCCTCAAGATACTGCACCGTAACCTGTTCAGGTTTTAGGCGTGACAGCTGATCTACAAGGTATGAAACCTCGTACTTAATGTATAAGTACCCTTGTAGGCTGTCTACTGCATTCTTCCCTTGTGCAACAATGTCAGAGAGCCTTGTCAAAGCGCTACCTCTCATCTCCTCCATAATAAGTGCGAAAAGCTCGTTAAACAGCTTTGTCACACGGCCTGCCTTGATGGATGAAACCTTAGCAAGCTCCTTAAATCTTTCACAGAACGGCTTATATAGCTTAGTATCACCCTCATTACCCCTTGAAAGCATTAGGTTTACGTTAAAACATATTAAGTTTGTTTCAAATGAAGCGTCCTCCATTAGCTTAATAATTGTAAATCCTACCGTTATCTTGTCGGGTGTTTTCTCCATATCGGTTATCCGATTTAGACTGTTTTGCAGACTATCCGCAAGTCGCTGTGTACGGTCTGCAATGTTTTCCCAAAATGGGGTATAGCAGGTTGCAGGGCCGTTTCTTACCTCATTTACTGTATCCTTTGCTTTTGCTATAAACTCGTTTAACTCCTTGATAATTTCATCTGTATTTTGTGAATGTGTCATAGAAAACCTCTCCTTTATCTGTTTTTGAGAGATAGCGGCAAGTCCGTATCTGCGGTACTGGGTGGGTGTTACCCCCATGTACGCTTTGAATGCACGTGTAAACCCCTCATGTGAGTTGTATCCAAAATCTAACGCTATGTCGAGAATGGTTTTGTCGGTGGCTAAAAGCTCACTGCCGGCAAGTGTAAGCCTTCGCTTGGTGACATATTCCATCACGCTCTCCCCCACAATCTCACGAAACAACCGCTGATAGTGGTACTTTGAGAGATATATGCTACCTGCAATATTCTCAACAGTCAGCTTTTTTGTTACACTCTCTTCAATAATCATTAGGGATTTAAAGACTGCGGTTTCACGGTTTGCCAACCGTCTAGTAGACAAATTATCCGATACAAGCATAAACTTCTCCTTTTAGCCAGACACTTTGGTTTTACCCGTCTAGTAGACCCGTCTAGCAGACGAATCCCCTAATAATATACTACCATAACCAAACAAGATTTTCTTGACCAATCGTGCGCAGTTGTTTGCATCTAATTCCTTCTTAGGTTTGTCCCATTAAAACGGCTTTTGTACCTTTATATAATCAAACAGTAGCACCTAAATTGTTGCTACTGTTTGATTATATAAAGGTATGGTGCTAAGACTTGTTGTATGTAAATAGGTCAATCTTTTCTATCGCAACGCACCATTTACCCTCAAATTCCATCCGAACCATCCACGGCATGATGTTAACCATCTTGATAAAATCCTCGTAATTATAGGTGTTATCGTAGTAGTTAATAATGGTGGATAGCGCTGTCCCATGGGTAGCAATTACAATGTTCTCACCCTCGTGCCGCTCTAAAACACCGTTTAAAGCGGATATGTTACGGTCTTGAACCTCCTTTAAGCTTGTAGGTAAAGTCCTCCCACTGTCTTTTGGAAAATCCTTTAAAGTCCT
>CAZAOY010000047.1:0-5156 GCA_964486925.1 uncultured Oscillospiraceae bacterium | reverse complement strand
TTAAGCTTGTAGGTAAAGTCCTCCCACTGTCTTTTGGAAAATCCTTTAAAGTCCTCAACCCATACATCACTTAGCCTGCGTTCTCTAAAGTCCTTCACAGTCTTTATCGATAATCCTGCGTTTTGTGCAAAATCCAAAACAGTATCGATCGATCGCTTGTACGGACTGGATAACACCGCATTAATCGCTCTATCCATAAGATAGTCTGTCACCATTAATCTGTCGGTTAACCCCTTTGGTGTTAGTGGGCGGCTACGGTCATCATGCACGCTAATGTCAGACTCTGCGTGCCTAACAAAATATACTGTCGTCATGGTTTTCTCCTTCATCTATGGTCTACTGTAAATTATATACCATGATGTATTCCTCGTCATTCTCATCCACTATGCTAAACCCTATCGCTTTATACATCCTTACAGCGTAGTTGTCCTTCTGCACCGCAAGCGAGGTCTGCTTATACCCCTTCTTTGTTAATAGGTTAATCATAGCCTTCATAAGCGCTGTTCCAATCCCTTTGTTACGATAGCCTTCAATTAATGAGATGGCAAACTCCGGGGTAGACTCGTCTATGTTACCAAACCCCTTAACCTCACCGCTAAGTATCCGAGTCCAGACAGCACCAACAAGCTTTTGTCCACACTCTGCCACCAAGCAGTGGTCATCCGTTCTGCCAAAGTCTTTGATATATACAAGAAGCTCCGGTTGCTTTGTAACGCTCTTTGGAAGCAGATTCTCACTGTCACGCTGAAAGATTGCGTTGTACAAAAACTCGTCTAACTGCGGGTACTCACTTGGCTTCATCTCTCTAATTATATACTCCATCCTAACCCTCCCATACCTTCTTCATCTTCTGCCTATATCTAAAACCGAAATTTTATATGGTGACCGCACTAGCTGATTAGCAACCCGCATGTCAAAGATAATATTCTGCTTTTGACACTCCTCTGCAAAGATCTGTATAAGCCGTTTCGCGTGAGGGGATCTGCAGTAGTAATATTCCTTATATCTTTCGCTGTATGTATCAGCAATTCCGGGGTAGTGTTTTTCGGCTTCCATGTAGAAATATTCTCGCTGACCCTGCGACATCGTCACCTGAGTGGAGAGGTAGATATAGGAAGCGCCGTAATACTTTGCCTTCTTTACGAGTTCTACAACATTCTCCTTAGTGTCGGTAATATACGGCACTAGTGGGTCGATTAGAACCCCTGTATGTATACCGTTTTGGGCTAGATGTTTAATAGCCTCAAACCGCTTTGTACTGGTCGCCACAAACGGCTCTAACCTAAGCCCCTGCTCATCATCGGAACAGGTAATGGAAAAGTTAACGCTTGCGGGGGAATGTTTTTTAATATCTAACAGGATATCTGTATCTCGTACCACCATATCACTTTTAGTAATAATGCTAGCACCAAATTCAAAGGCATTTATTAGCTCTAGCGCATTTCTCGTTAGCTTAAGCTCCCCCTCCATAGGGTTATACGGGTCGGACATCCCGCCTGTAAACACAACCCCGGTTTTAACCTTTCTACGTAGGTCATCCCGTATTATCCTAAGCGCGTCCCGCTTTGCCCTAACACAGTCAAAGTTACCTCCCAGATTACCTATCTTATCGTAGTAATCGCTTCGTGCATAGCAGTAGATACAACCGTGACTGCAACCCCAATAGATATTCATTACATATTCAAACGCCAGATAATCCCAGTTAACATGATCTGCATTTATTACAATCTTCTTTGCGTCAATATATTCCATATACACCTCTAGGTATAAACCCTGCCTATCCTACAACACAATTTCGGCTAAAACCTTAAACATAACTAATATATCTTTAAAGGTTTCCACCTTCATATTCATTATCATCTTACCATGACATACCGCCCTTCGCTTACCGCCATGCTCATAAAAGGTCTTTACCAAACAGCTTGTTCTACAGCCTTGACATTCATCATAATAGCTAAACAAACGATCCGCCACCTCTTTTGAGGTTTTCTCAACCTCCCTAAAGGTTTCAAGGGTTAGGTCGTTCTTACGCCCCATATATCTATCCTGATAGCTGTAGTTTGATACCATATACCACCAAAAGAAATGGCTTACTGTATCTTCGCTTATCTGGACTGAATAGGAAAATCCATGGGTGGAAACGTAGGACAGCTTGCTTGCAAAGCTGTTACCCTCTATCTTTCGCTTAACCTTTAAAGCCTTACAACCAAGCAGATAATCGTTAATCCCTCTTATCTGCTCCTGTAGCGTTGGCGAAAGCTTAGAGATACACTCATCAAAATCACCCTTAACACCCCTGTCAACAGATAGATAAACCCCCGATTTGTTGTCTGTTTCCTGTCGTGCTGTAAGGTGGGAAAGCTCCTCATCTAAAAACTCTGTTACAACTAGAGAGGATATCTGCAATGTGTTCTGCTTTGTACCCGCAAGCTTTAGTTCAAACCCTTCCCTATTCAGCTCCTCTAACAACGCTGATTTTATGTATCTCTCCTTCTTTGAAAGATACCGCTCCTCTGCGTCTATCAGTATCTGCATACATTTAAGCCCATAGATAACCGATACCTCATGCACCCTATCCATCTCTAAGCGGTTGTCGTAATACCCAGTCTTTTTTGGGTTTGGTGAAACAATATCGCCTATCCTTCGGTTGTCCAAAAATGATGTCCCAAACGTTACATGTCCTTCACCTAAAGCAACAAACAACGAAGGACTATCCATCTTAACAGATATATCAATCCTAAGAGGTAGCTTAAATTTTTGCGGTATCTTTATATATGAGTTTAACGGCATATCTATATGATCAAAGCGACAATTCTGTATCTGCGTTTCTATATGTAATACCCCATCCAAAACCGACGTTTTAACCCCACCGTGGGAAATAACCTTTGTAAGCTCGATGTTTGTTTGCTTCATACAACCCCTCCAGACCATCTTGTAATATAGATTTATAGTATCTATATTATACAGGATACAATATGACAACAGTGTGTCATATTGTATCCTGCTAGGTAAAATTGCTAAAATAGGCTGTTTGTTACTACACTACCAACAACGATAGTATCAACCTCCAACAGTCCCTACGCTATGTATGACCTTATATGGTTGACAATAACATCTAGCGCCTTCTCTGAAAAATGCGATCCGTTAAAGATAATATCCGCCCGCCATCTAGATGGTTCTACATATTCGTCATGGCGATACCTAACCATATCCAGATATACGTTGGAGATCTCATCAAAGGTTAACCCCCACTGCATGTTTCGTTTTAATCTGCGAACTATCCTTTCGTCAGCACGGCAGTCTACAAACAGCTTTAAATCAAGCTTTTCATAGATGTTTTTATCCCTAAGCGTCAATAACCCTTCGATTACTATAACGTCCATACCGCCCTGCTCCAGTAGCTTTTCAAGGTCACTGCTAAGCTGCGGTAGATCCATGGTCTGCGGGTGGTTGTCATCAACATACATCCTATCAGAGATGAATGCTTTAGAGTATGGTCGTTGGGTTTCCTGCTTAAAGTAGTCGTCCATATGGATTACCTCAACCTTTAAGTCTTTAAGGCTTCGCTCTAACTTATCGCATAGGTAGGATTTTCCGCTGGCACTCCCCCCTGCGATACCGATAACATACGGCTTTTTCATACTAATCATCCCCTAACCTTGTATATTTTATCGTTATATAACTATAAGTATACTATCTTCTCTTTGACCTTTGCACCGTCGTAAACGAAAACACAAGAAACGCTATTAATTCGGTAATACCGACTATGCGTACCACTATATCCGCCAGTTCTATGTTAACCATCTTTGTCCCCACTAAGACTAAAGTACCAACTACAATAACAGCCAGACTTAACCTCCAAAATAGGTCAACCCGATTTGAATCCATCTTACTCACTCCCCCTTTGTACAATTAAAATTTTAATGCAAAGTAAAATGTAACGGTTATCTTGCTAGCAGAGCATTATTCCATGCGATATGAAACTCACCAATCGTTTCATACCGTTCGCTCCTTTGAATGGCAGTAGCTTTCTTTGCGACATCAAAGCTCTCTTTGTTTAGTTCCCAGCTTTCATATGCACACGGCGCAAACGCATTCCTTTCATATCTCTTTGCTATATCATCATCTGTATAGTTACCAAAGTAAGAGCTAAACAGTAATGCTCCTAGTGTATAGACATTGGTAGCTTCATTAATAACTGCACCATAGATATATTCTTCTGGCGCTTTTAACCTTTTAGTTCCCCAATAATCCTCCCCCATATCGTTAAAGGTGGGGTTCTTCCTAAAAAAGTCGATATCACAAATGGTAGTTGTATCTGTATTAAAGTCATACATAATGCTACCGTCATAGAAATCCACAGCTACATAGTTGCTTTTTGAAACTGCCTCTAAAACGGAAAACAAAGCTTCGGCGGATTTAATACGCTTCTCAATAGACATCTGCTTAAATCGCCTTTGGGGCGGGATAATTTGAGGATCTATACTGTATCTCTCAAAATTCCAGTAATCAAACAAACAATCACCCTCTACCCATTTAAATATGGCAACATAGATATTGCCAACAGCATAATGGGAAACAAGCTTAATTAGGTTTGGGTGCTCTATCTCCTCGTAAACTTGCACTGCCGCTTTTAATGAGTCAACCGCTTCTTTAGTCGAGCACACCGACCTAGCTGTTTTTAAGCCTGCTACTTTAATAAAATACTTCTCAACACCATTATCAACACCAAAGCTAATATTACCTGAATCATTTTGCGAAAAAACCGTAAAAACCTTACCAATTGAATTAATCCAAGAAAAATCGTGTTGCTCTTTTAGCTCAAAGCTAACGCTATCTAGTTTAATATTAACCATAATCTCCTCCATCTGTTAGGAAGGCTACAATATGGTCACCTTCCTTGTTCTGCTATATGATATTCCCATAAAAAATCATCTCCTTTAGCGTTTAAAGTTTATATAAACACAAGCTTGCTTGTGAAGTACCCTTCTATCCTTCTACCCTCATAATACCACATAAAGCTAAAAATTTCAACTATAATCTAAATATAATATAAATTTATTACAGGTACGCATTATCTAATCAGCGCTACCCCTAAGCATATCCGCAAGCGCTTTTACCTTTGCAATTACTACCTCATCCTCCTTTGCAGGGAT
>CAZAOY010000046.1:0-20119 GCA_964486925.1 uncultured Oscillospiraceae bacterium | reverse complement strand
TTTTGATTTACTCTAAACAAGCCTCAGTCTTTATCAGCGATACGGGATAAACATCTTTGATATACCGTATCGTAGTCCGAGCCATAGAATCGCTCGCCCCCTGTAGCTAGATAGCGGATATAGTCGCCTACATCTTGTTGTACTAGCACATCGGGGGTTGTGCCGTCCTGTTCATGGAGATATCCGTCATCGTAATACCCCGATACCTCCACCCTAACTACAAGCTTACTGTTTTTAAGATAAACTAGTTTGGTTGGTGTAATACCAAGCCCGCCCCCCGAGTAGTCACCAACTATCGTCGCAATGTTACCCTTTTGTACTAATTGTAGGAAGTATTCTGTTGCCGAATAGCTATAGTTGTTGGACAGGACGTAGGTGTCAACCCCCTTCATAATATCATTTCTTGCAATTATCGTCCTTCGCTCATAAAATAGGTAGTCATCCTTGTTGCCGCCTAGTGGGGTAGCCATATCCGCTGAATCTATCAAATTTGTAGGTGTCTGTACTACCTCGTCTACAGCAGTCTTTTTCATAAAAAAGTTACCGGTAAATAAAAAATCCTCCCTGCCGTTAATCCTTTGTGCTGCCTTTTCGGAAAGTGTCCACATTCCGCCTCCATTATCCCGTACATCCAGTATTAAGGCATCTATATCGGTGGCTGATGCGATAGCGGACATGGCATTTGTAATGTCAATAAAATCTGTAAGGTGCACGTACAGTATCTTTTTGCCGCAGTGACTAACTTTAAATGAGGTGGTTTTTTTAGGCATAAAGTTGTATTCGGTACGCACAAACCGCAAGGATATCTCTTTGCCATCGCTAAACGATAGTAAAACATCCATAGGTTTGGTAGCGTTTATATTTGACAAAGTACCAAAATAATATTTGTCGTTTAACCTGTCAGATGTCAACAACCAATATCCCATGTTATCTCTTACATAATCATCCACGGGTACGGAGTTCACCTGTACAACCTCACTCCATACCTTGATATCCTGTCCGCCATTATCGGTAACTATGTACCGTCCTGATATGTACTTAATCTTTATCGGTAGCGAGTATACAGTGTTATCAGCAACCTCACCCCAACGCTTGACATCATCTATGTAGTCCTTCTCCTGTACAGGACTATCCATGCCGTCAACCATTGCCGGGGGTAAAATATCAGAGTACTCTCCATAATACACTGTTGTATGAGGATTCATAAGTCCACCCAGAAAGCTTGAAACAAGTAGCAGAAAATCAGGTTTGTTTTTAACATCCTTCACGCTTGCCAGAAAGTCACTCGCCACATCCTCAAAGGACTTGCCCTGCCTAGTGGGAATCAAATCCTTATAGACATAGTTGTCCCTCACTGCCTCAACTAGGAACTGTGAATCTTTTACCCATCCATCTCGTTCTATACCTCTCATTACCATAAAAGCTAGAAGCGATAGCAAGACCAACGATATTGCTACTGAAGTTATTACTGCTCCAATACGTCTTTTCATTATTATTGCCCTCACTGATCCCATATTTTTACTTAATTTTTATTTTATTATGTCATATAACAATATTATATATAGATATACTTATATTGTCAATAAAATACACAACATGTTAATTAACAATTTACATATACACAAAAGTGCGTTTACCCTCGTTTTTTGTCCTATTGAGCTGTTTGTTTTGCTACAGCACCTTTATTATTTGAGAAACCCCTCATTAATCTAACTTATCATCCTTCTTCTGCTTAAAGTTTGCAATTGGAGTGCTCTTTGCCGCCTTTTCCAGTTGTTTACTGGATACATGGGTGTAGATTTCGGTTGTACCAAGGTTTACATGCCCCAGTATCTCCTGCAAAATCTTGATATCCACGTCACCATGCTGATACATCAGCGTAGCGGCAGTATGACGAAGCTTATGGGGGGAGAACCCCATATTTTCAAGCCCCGCATTCTCTAGGCAGTATGCTACAATCTGTTCCACCCTACGGTTAGCAAGTCTGTTGCCACAGCGGTTTATAAAGAGCGCGCGTTTATCCTTTATAACCTTGCAATCGTTATGACGTACCTTTAGGTAGTCGTTGATAGCGTCGATACATGCTTTATTTAGATAGACAATCCTCTCCTTGTTGCCTTTGCCGAGTAGACGTAACCTATCACCTTGGATATCCGCTATATTAATCCCCACAAGCTCGGATAATCTCATACCGCAGTTAATAAATAGGGTTATTATACAGAAGTTACGTTCTTTAAATTTACCGTCAATGTTAGATAATAGATCGATACATTGTTCGAGGGTTAAAAAGCGGGGAAGTGCCTTCTTTTTATTCGGCATCTCTAGCTGTTCTGTAGGGTTATGGTCGATTAGGTGGATCTTATTGTGAAGGTAGTCAAAGAAGGTCCGTAACGCTGAAGCCTTGCGGCTTCTTGCCGCTGCGCCATTGTTTTTAGTAGATGACAGAAAATGTAAAAAGTCGTAGATATCCGACAGGGTGACACGTTTAATAAGCTCAATGTCGATATCCGACACATCAATCTTGTTAAATTCGCTTTTGGGGTCAACGATATCAAATTTAATCTTAATAAACCTAAAAAAGGTTCTAAGATCGATATAATACTCAGATACAGTTTTATCAGAGCGTGCTTTAATGGTTTCGAGATATAATAAAAATTCTCTTACCACTGGTGATGATTTTTTAAAGTAATCTTGTTTCATATAAATCCTTTATATAGCAGTTAGTGTTAGTTACTAGGAACTATACATAATATAGGGTTCGCGTGTATGAGAACTTAAACTTCAAATACCTAGCTTGAAACTTTACTGCTAAATTAAACTTATTATTTAATTAACTAAATATAGTAAAATCCCTTATGTCCTAGACGATGTTTCATTGTAAGGTGGATATGCCTTGCTAGTAACTATATTATACCATACTACATGTTATCTGTCAATCCCAATTTCGCAAAATAACTATTTTGCGAAATTGGGATGTAGGAATAATGGTTAACCTAGATTAGCTAGATATCTAAGTATACCTATCCGTATATTGCAATAGGAACGCTAAAGAGTGGTTAGGTATAAATCTACAAATAGATATCGTTAGAAATAATAAATACTAATCATGTAGCAGATTTAATGCGATACCTATAATTGCAAATAAACCATACCAAATTAACCGTAATGCATGGAATTGACAACACACACATTACGGTTATTAAATACAGGTTAAAGTTATAATAGCTTTACATATAAAGCTATCACTATAGCCACAGTGTTACCTGTTAACATCATTATCGTTTTTGTCTGCCCAATACTAATTGTGACAGCTACAATATCGCCAGTAATTGCAAATTAGAGCCTGCTCTCAAAAATTCCGATAAATGCACTAGTTTACACCAACTAATACACCGAAAACCACATAGCTAGCGAAACCCTCTACTCAAAAACACCATCTCTAAAAAAGAACATATGCTCAAATAGGCAACCTCTACCGAGCTCCTTTAGAGTTTGTCTTAACAAATCCTACTAAAACTCCAAGCACTCCAACAGTTATAGGAATTAGCGCTATTACTATGGTGTTTGTATACGGTGATTCCCTACTTATATATAACTCCCTAATTACAAGAGAGATTGGTCTAAGTGTGGGATTGGTCGCATATACCGTGCCTGTAATGGAGTCTTTATAGTACATTGAGAAAAATAATGCTAGTAGTGCTATTAACGGACCTGTAGAAATATGAACAAATCGTGAAAAATCTCGCTTTAGCTGTCCGCCAACCGCCATGTATAACAGCAGTGCGCCAAAGGTGCAGTACATCATGTTAACGATAACCATAGGATATACAGTACCTACCATGCCAAATATCCTGCTCACCAGAAACTGTCCTATTATGTTGTTCTGTAAAGTCATAGCCACAACGCAGATTAAAAGTATCCCGATACTGTTGTTGCTAAGACCATATCCTAGACTTATTATAAGGATTCCAACCATAACACAGCTAATAAGTGAAACTACTATAGTAGTAACAAAGGACACCCCTACTAAATCATGCTCAAATACATTAACGATACCAAAGGTGCTCTTTATAAAAAAGATCGACAGCGCTAACGGTATAATGCAGATTACCGTTACTAACCACGGCTTAGGCTGTATATCATCATCAATCCCGACCGCTAATGCGGTAGCCTTCATCCTACTAAAGACAGCCGATAGGATAAAGAAGGATACCGACGAAGCGATAATCTGTAGAAGCAGCTTAATTATGTACATTGCCCCACCTGATGAAAACTGTCCGTTCATTAGAGAGGTACGGTAGATTAGGGTGTCGAGTACATCCCCTGTGGTGTATACCTTTGGGCTGTAGGTGCTAAAGATAAACTGTATATCAGGGCTTAGAAACCCTAATATACGTATAGCAACGTAACATGCCGTTACAAAGAGTATCGGTCGGCTCCTAACCCTATTTACCATCCCAAATACCCCGAACACGATAAATATAGGGGTTATACAAAGCACCTCATAGAGTACTGCCGCATACGGATATAGGCTAACCGAGGAGAACATCCTACCAAGCGGGGTGTCCATAGCGGTTTTTAGTATTACCGTAGTGGGTATTAGCGAAGGTATTACAATTATGGTAAGCGCTATAACCTTATAGACAAACCTACCAAGCCTGCTGATACAAAACACCATTAACGATACAAACCCCGCTCCCACTAACGTAGATAGAAAGCTGATACGAAGGGTATTGATAATAGCGTTGTTTGCAGGCTGTGAATCCAAAAATGAAGCATAGTTTTTGTCCGCCACCCATGGGCTGTTCATAATTCCCGTAGCAGGGTTATATTCTTTAAATGAGATAATAAGAGAGATAAGGAATGGTACTAAGGTAAAGATACATAGTATTACAAACGCCGGGATTGCCGCTATATAGTAGTTACTACCTTTACTGTTACCCATATGATACACTACTCCTTATTATCAAAGATATCCTTTGAAAGCAGGATGTTAAACCCTTCAGCCGAAAGCACCTCAATCGCCTTGTTGTTGTCCTCAACACGTAGGATAACCGACGCCATCTCTACATCACGGCTGATAAATGCGTACATGTACTCTACGCTTATATCGTTTTTAAGCAAAACCTCCATCGCCGCAGAAAGTCCACCCGGTGCATCCTTTATGCCGATAGCGATTACGTTTGTAATAGCTACGGTAAACTCCGCTTCCTTAAGCGCTTTTACTGCGATTTCAGGGTCGGATACGATAATTCTAAGGATACCAAAATCCTTTGTATCCGCGATGGATAAAGCTCTGATATCTACACTGTTTTCACCCAGTATCTTTGTTACCTGCGCTAATCTGCCCTTTTTATTCTCGATAAATACAGATATTTGCTTTATTACCATAACCTACCTCCTTAATATTGTTTACGTTTATCGATAACACGCACCGCCTTGCCCTCGCTGCGTGCAAGTGACTTCGGTTCTACCAGACGTACCTTTACAGAGATACCTAGCATAGATTCTACCGCTGATTTTATATTCTGCTCCTTCTCCTCAATCATACGAACCGCATCAAAGTCCATGTTGTTAGACATCTCAACCTGAACCTCCACCACATCAAGGTTGTTAATCCTGTCAACGATAATCTGATAGTGTGGGGAGATCTCCTTAGTTTCAAGCAGTACACTCTCAATCTGGGATGGGAACACGTTAACACCACGGATTATAAGCATATCATCCGAACGCCCGCGTGGCTTGGACATCTTAATAAGCGTCCTTCCGCAACCACAAGGCTTTCGGGTCAGCACCGCTATATCACGGGTTCGGTAGCGTATTAATGGGAGCGCTTCCTTTGTGATACAGGTAAAGACAAGCTCACCCTGTTCGCCCTCGGGTAGCACCTCTAATGTGTCTGGGTCGATAATCTCTGGGATAAAGTGATCCTCGTTAACATGCATACCTGTTTTACAAGAGCATTCAAAGGATACTCCAGGGCCCATAATCTCGGATAGACCATAGATATCATACGCGTCAATTCCAAGCTTTTCTTCGATGGATAACCTCATCTCCTCTGTCCATGGTTCTGCTCCAAATATCCCCGATTTAAGGGATAGCTCGGATTTATCAATCCCCATCTCCTCCATAGTTTCAGCGATAACCAAAGCGTATGAAGGGGTACAGCAGATTATATCAGATCCAAAATCCTTTAGGACTTGTATCTGACGTTTTGTATTCCCTACCGAAGTCGGTATAGAGGTTGCCCCCACCTTCTCAACACCGTAGTGCATACCAATTCCACCTGTAAACAGCCCATAACCATAGGATACCTGCACATAGGATTTACTATCACCGCCTGCCGCTACTAGCGCTCTTGCGGTGGTTTCTGACCATGCGTCGATATCATTCTTGGTATACCCTACCACCGTCTGCTTACCGGTAGTACCGCTTGAAGCGTGGATTCTAACCACCTGATCACTAGGTACTGCAAACAGCTTGTATGGGTAGTTATCCCGTAAATCCTGTTTTACGGTAAAGGGTAGCTTTGACAGGTCGTCCACCGAGGTTATATCCCCCGGCTTTATCCCGTGCTTATCAAACAAATCTTTATAGAATGGCACATTATCATACACATGTCTTACCGTCTTTGCTAAGCGATAGGACTGTAAGCTTCTCATCTCGTTAAGCGGCGCAGTTTCGATCTCTTTATCCCAATACTTCTCCATCAGAAATCCCCTTTTTAATTTACAATTTATAATTAATGGTTGACGATTATTCGGTGTAAATCTTTATGTGGTGCATTATCAGAATGCATACAATGCGTTCCCTACGGTGGTTTATTGCATGTGGGGTGTGCTATAAAAGAATTTGTGCCACATTATTTAGCTGCAACAGCACCCGCGCCTAGTGAAAAGGCTTTCTTGTTTAGCTCTAAAAACTTTGGTGGCACACTGTCTATTACACACTGCTCCCAGTCATCTGCGGAGAAATCCATATAGTTTGAAAGTACCCCCATTAGCACTACATTTGTAGCCTTTGCGTTACCCGCCTCTAGCGCTAAGGTAAGCGCGTCCACCGCTACAATGTCAACCCCTTTATCGATAATCTTTGATACTAAGTCGGTAGGATAGGTTGCCGCACCGGTAATAACCGGCATAGGATCAATCTGCTGTGTCCCAGTAATAAGCTTACCGCCCTGCTTTAGGTAAGGTAGCCAACGTGCCGCCTCGAGTAGCTCAAAGGATACGATAATATCAGCCTCCCCAAGGTCGATTACAGGGGAATAAACTGCACTGCCGTACCGTACATAGGTAACAACCGAGCCACCCCTCTGGCTCATACCATGAACCTCCGAAACCTTTACGTCATATCCGTTCTTTATTATAGCATTGCCAAGTAATCTTGAAGCAAGGAGAGTCCCCTGTCCGCCTACCCCAACAATCATTATATTTTTAACATCACCCATTATCTAACCTCCCCGCTAATCGCACCAAACGCACAAAGTCCAACACATACATCACAGCCTACACATAGAGTTTTATCGATCTCAGCCTTGTTATCATGTATGCTAATAGCCGGACATCCAATCTTCATACAAGCCTTGCAGTTTTTACAGCCGTCCCTATCAACCGATAGCGGCGGGTTAGATTTAACGGTTTTAAGCAGTGCACACGGACGTCTTGCGATAATAACCGATGGTTCTTCTGCCGCAAGCTCCTCCTTTATAACCTTCTCACAAAGCTTAAGGTCATACGGATCTACTACCGTTACCCTCTTAATCCCTACAGCCTTGCATAGCTCCTCTAGGCAGATTTTACCTGCGGGGTCGCCCTTTATATCAAGTCCTGTAGTCGGGTTTTGCTGATGACCTGTCATCCCTGTTATGGAGTTGTCAAGTATGATTACGGTAGAGTTACTTTGGTTGTATGCGATATCAATTAGACCTGTAACCCCCGAATGGATAAAGGTAGAATCCCCGATAACCGCAACCGATTTACCCTGCGACTCGGTATTCAGCGCCTTATTTATCCCATGAAGTCCCGAGATGGAAGATCCCATACAGATTGTACAGTCCATCGCTCCAAGCGGCTGTAGCGCACCTAGGGTGTAACAGCCGATATCACCCGATACGATGTATTTATTCTTTGATAGTATGTAAAAGATCCCCCTATGTGGGCAACCCGCACACATTACAGGCGGACGAATCGGGATGTTATCCTCTAACACCTTAACCTCAGGAGGCTTAAACCCTAGCTTTTTAGCGATAAGCCCCTGCGAAAACTCCCCTATTACAGGGAATAAATCCTTGCCGATAACCTTAATAGAATGCTTTCTACAGTGGGATTCGATAATATCATCAAGCTCTTCTATAACATATAGCGTTTCAACCTCGTTAGCAAACTCCTGTATTAGCTTTACAGGGAGCGGATTTACCATACCAAGTACTAGATAGCTAGCGTTATCCCCTAACACCTCTCTTGTGTACTGGTAGGCAACACCGCTAGTGATAACCCCAATCTTTTTATCCTTGTAGATTATCTGGTTAAGCGTTGTTTCCTCTGCATAAGCTGTTAAATCAAGCGTCCTTTGTTCTACTACGATATGACGAGCCTTTGCCATAGCGGGCATCATAACGTATTTTGCGGTATCCTTTTTATAGCTTATCGGGGTAAACTCCACCCGATCGGTGGTATCCACAATGGATTGTGAATGGGAGATTCTGGTGGTAAGACGAAGTATTACAGGGGTGTCAAAACGTTCGGAAAGCTCAAAAGCCAGCTTTACAAACTCCTTACACTGCGCACTATCGGTAGGCTCGAGCATCGGTAGCTTTGCGGCGATGGCATAATGACGTGAATCCTGCTCATTCTGGGAGGAGTGCATACCCGGGTCATCTGCAACAGCGATAACAAGTCCGCCCGTTACCCCTGTGTAGGATACGGTAAACAGTGGGTCTGCCGCCACGTTTAAACCTACGTGTTTCATAGCACAAAAGGCACGTTTTCCCGCAATGCTAGCGCCGATAGCTACCTCTAAGGCAACTTTTTCATTTGGCGCCCATTCACTGTATATCTCATTAAACCTGCTTACCTGCTCGGTAATCTCTGTACTAGGTGTACCAGGATAGCTTGAAACGACCGCACATCCCGCCTCGTACAAACCTCTGGCTACCGCCTCGTTTCCTAACATTAGTGTCTGCATTTTGTAAATTCCTCTCAATTTTATTCTACTTTGTTTTATCTTTTTCTTAACGAGTAAAAAGTGTTATTGTAAAATAGCATTATCCTAAGGTAATGCTATCTATTGTTGTTTGTTGGGTCATTATTGTTGTCGTTATAGTTGTTTGGATTGTTCTCTGGGTTGTAACCGCCGTTTGGGTTGTTATTTTGGTTATTGTTTGGGTTGTAGTAGTAGTTGCGATAGTTATTGCCGATGTATTGGTCATCACTTGGCACTATTACAGCCGCTATGATATAGGCAACTAATCCCGACCCCGCAAAGCAGGAGAAGATAACCCACCCGATACGCACTAATGACACATCAAGGTTAAAGTAATCCGCAACTCCGCTACATACTCCGCAGATCATCTTGTTTGATTGTTTTCTTAAAAGCTTTTTCATGGTAATCTCCTTACTTGTTATGCGGGCAACCGAAACGGTCAACCCTATATGGTGATTGTATTGATATATTAGAGCAACTATCTATGCAGTCGACCTTGATGGTCACACCTACACTTTGTATTAATATATATGAAATATCTATACAGTTGACTGCAAGGGTCGATCCTACGTAATGGTGTACATAAATCATATTCCAGCGACAATTACAGCTAACTAGCTATTAACCATTACCCACGTAGGTCTACAACCCTCTTTGCCTTGCCTGCAAAGCGTTCGAGGCTGTTTTGTTCCGCCAGAGTTACCTTTGAGTCGATACCTAGCACTACCTTTAGTTTATGCCGAATCCCCTCACGTAGTCGCTCCAGTGCACCATAGTTATCTAAAAGTTCACCGTCGATAAGCTCAACCTTAACCTCTAGGGTATCGGAATAACCCTCTCGCCGTACAATTAGCTGATAGTGCGGGCCGATATGTTTAGTATCCATAAGTACACTTTCAATCTGTGACGGGAAGATGTTAACCCCACGAATCTTAAGCATGTCATCCGACCTGCCCATGATTTTATCCATACGTGCATGGGTTCGCCCACACCCGCAGGTATCGTAGTTTAACTTTGTAATATCCTTTGTGCGATACCTTAACATCGGTATCCCCTCTTTGGTTATGGTTGTAATTACAAGCTCACCTGTTTGCCCCTTGTCAAGCTGTTTTAGGGTGGTGCTGTCGATTATCTCGGGAATAAAGTGGTCCTCGTTTATATGCATTCCCTCACGAAGGTAACATTCCCCTGAAACTCCTGGGCCCATCAGCTCGCTCATGCCGTAGTTGTCGGTTGCAAAGAGGTTTAGGGTGTTCTCAATCTGACCCCGCATCTCTACAGTACAACCCTCCGACCCGAATACCCCAAGCCGAAGCTTTAGCTCATCCTTGCCGCCGCTAACGTATCCGATCTGACGTGCGACCTCACCAATATATTGGGCGTATGAAGGGGTGCTGATTAGGGTGGTTACCCCAAAATCCTTAATTAACATAACCTGCTTTTCGGTGTTACCGCTAGAGGCGGGCACTATAGTAGCACCTATCTTCTCAAGACCGTAGTGCAGACCGAGTGCGCCTGTAAACAACCCATACCCAAAGGATATCTGCGCAATGTCCTCGTCCGTTACACCAACTGCAACGCAAAGCCTTGCTACACATTCCGCCCAGTTGTCAACGTCCTTTTTGGTGTATCCCACAACAGTAGGCTTGCCTGTAGTGCCGCTTGAAGCGTGTATCCGAACAATCTCCTTAAGCGGGCGGGCAAACAACCCATATGGATAGGTATCACGAATGTCCTCTTTTGTGGTAAAGGGTATATATTCAATGTCCGATAATGTCTTGATCCTGTCTGCTGTAACATTTGCCGCCTTTAGCTTTTGGTGATAATACGGTACGTTTTTATCGCAGTAATCCACAAGCCACCGTAGCCGTTCCAGTTGCAGCTCGTCTAGTTTTTTACGTTCTAAAGTTTCTATATCCTTATCAAAAAACATATCTATCCTTTCAGCTTCTATCAATTGGTGGAGCTAATGTTTCGTTCTTTACTTTAAAAACGCAACATTTCTAAGCTTGGCAAAACAATAAAGCTTTACATTCTGCTTCCCAATTAATGATTGGTTTCATCCTTTATTACCTCTAGAAGGATTATCCTTTGCTCTATAACCTTGTTTGCAGTTACGGTTATATCTTTATATCTAAATGAATCTCCAACCTCAGGGATTCGTTCAAAATACTCTAAAGCCCATCCGCCTACTGTTTTACTACTTCCCTCGTATTCGTCCTCGTCGTACTCAAACACCTCAAAGAAATCATCTATCCCTGTGTCGCCACTTATAATGTAGTGGTTCTTCTCAAGCTTTGTTATCTCGGTCATAACCTCGTCGGTTTCATCCCAGATTTCACCCACTAACTCCTCGATAAGATCCTCTAGCGTTACTAACCCTAGGGTTCCGCCAAACTGGTCGGTTACGATAGCTTGGTGAATCTTTTGCGCTTGAAGCTCCTTTAAAAGCTTGTCAACACGCTTTTTCGGCGGTACAAACAGCGTTTTCTGGATTAGCGGGGAGAGAGAGATATCCTCGCCCTGCTTTATAACTGCCGCAAAGAAATCCCGACTGTTAAGCACCCCGATAACGTTATCGATGGTCTTATCAAATACAGGAATCCTTGAATATCCTTCGCTTAGGAAGAGCTCTTTTATCTTTTGAATACTGTCGTTTTGCTCGATAGCGACCATATCAACCCTCGGGGTTAAAACCTCGTCTACCGTAATATCTCCAAAAGCAATAGCGGACTGTACAAGCTCGCTTTCGTGCTCCTCTAGTACTCCCTCGTCCTCAATCTCCTCGATTATTATCTTTAGCTCCTCTTCTGTTACGCTCGGTTCGTTTGTTTCACTGGAAAACCTTTTGTTAACGTAGTTTATCAGCTTGCTAAAGATAAAGGTTAGCGGGGTTAAAAGGGTCATGAATCCGAATAAAATTCCCGATACCCCAAGTGCCACACCTTCCGCATTCTGCTTTGCTATCGCCTTAGGCATAACCTCACCAAAGATTAGCACCAAAAGCGTCATAATACCAGTAGAGATCCCCGCTCCCGACTTCCCGAATAGAGTGGTACAGATAAGCGTACCGATGGAGGCGGAGGCGATATTCACCACATTGTTACCTATCAATATAGCAGAGATAGCCTTATCATAGTTTTCATAGACATGTAATGCGGTCTTTGCCTTTTTATTCCCCGACATCGACATGTTCTTTAGCTTTATCTTGTTTACGCTAGAAAAGGCTGTTTCGGTGGCGGAGAAGAATCCCGACAGAATTATTAATAGGGTTATAAGCAGATACTGGTATGAGGGTACGTCCAAAAAAAATCACGCTCCAATTATTGTAAAATTCATCTATTGTATCTCCATTATACCATATTATTTAAAGTTTATCAATACGCTACATTAAATTTTACACATGCATAATAAACTATTTTAAAAGATTATCTTCATATTAATTAGACAATCATGCAGATATTTAAAAGATATCGCGTAATGTTTTGCTGTCAACTTAATATTATCTTTATACTCCACAATCTGACGGTAAGGCTAGACTGTGGAGTATAAAATACTAAGTCATAATTATAAACACCCAATAAAAGCGTGCAAAGCTTATGCTTTTCGGCTTTGTGAGGTGGATTAGTTTTACTAATCGTTGTAACAGCTAAAGATACCGTCCACCTCTTTTTGAGGTAGCTTTTTAGTAAAGCTGCTTACAATTGGCACTACCACTAATGATAGTAGAATTGCTAGTGCACCCGCCGAGATAGGATTTGTAAACTTAACAAATATGTTAACCACCGTAACCCCAATGCTTACTACAAAGGTAGCGTATACACTCGCAAGTGTCGCCTTTTTGCTAAATAAACCATACATAAACGGCCCTAAAAACGCTCCCGATAGCGCACCCCACGAGATGGACATTAACGAGGAGATTAGGTTGTTTGGATTTAACGCAATTACCGCAGAGAGGATGATAAACACTACACAAAATCCCTTAATCAGATAAACCTGCTTTTTATCATCCATCAGCTTTTTGCTAAACGGTTTTATAAAATCTAGCACAATGGTAGAGCTGGAGGTGATTACAAGTGCAGATAAAGTTGACATGGAAGCCGAAAGTACTAGTACGATTACAACCCCCATTAAAACATCTCCTAAACTCTTTGACAGCATAGTCGGAATAATGTTGTCGTATACCACCTTACCATCCTCCGGAAGGGTGTAGTATAGTCGCCCAAACCCGCCTAAGAAGTATGATCCGCCTGCAATAATAAAGGCAAATACTGTGGTGATTATAGCACCAATCTTAATCATGCTCTTATCCTTGATAGCGTAGAATTTATGTAACATCTGCGGTAGTCCCCATGTTCCAAGGCTAGTTAGGATAATTACGCTAAACAGCATAAATGGGTTAGGACCTAGTATCGAGGTTAGCGGTGACTGTAGATCCTTACCGTCTATCGATATCTTAGAAAGCTCGGTTACCGCCTGTGTTAATCCACCCTTACCGTTAATTACCGCAAACACCACAAGGATGATACCCACTAGCATAATAATCCCTTGAAACAGGTCGTTAAGCGCCGCCGCCATATATCCACCTACCACAACATAGATCCCGGTAAGCACCGCAATACCGATGATACAGTAGGTGAAATCTATCCCAAAGGAGCTTGCAAATAGCCCAGATAGACCCTTGTAAACCGAAGCAGAGTATGGTATTAGGAAAACAAAGATAATAATCGAGGCTATAAGCTTTAAGCTTTTAGACATATACCTCTTACTAAAGAAATCCGGCATGGTGGAGGACGAGATATGGTTGGTCATAACTCTTGTACGGCGACCTAACACAACCCATGCAAGCAGTCCGCCGATAAGCGCATTACCAACACCAATCCAAGCCGCCGAGATACCAAAATCATACCCAAACTGTCCCGCATACCCTACAAATACCACAGCGGAGAAGTAGGATGTACCGTAAGCAAATGCCGTAATCCATGGGCCGACACTCCGCCCGCCTAATACAAAGTCCGATACATTGGTAGCGTTCTTTCTACAGTATAAACCGATAGACACCGTAACTGCGAAGAACACAATTAGCATAATAACCTTAACTAACATAAAAACACCTTTCCTTTACACAAAAATAATACTAACAATTTTTTTAGGGCAAAACAAAATCTCGCCCTCATGCAAAGAGGACGAGATATATCTTTACATATATCCGTGTTACCACCTCATTTTACCTATCCCTCACGAGATAAGCCTTAAAGAGTACGGCATACCTATCGGTACGAGATACTCCAGCACCTTAACGTGTGCAAACCGTTACCGCCTACTAAATGTGTATGCTATCCTTGTTATCGCTAAACAATAAATTTAACTTGACATAGCTGTCGTGCTTAGTAGAATTATTATGACATGGTTGTCATATGCAAATTAACCTACATCAACAATTCCGACATATAAGTCACATTCAATTCATCAGTATGATATCACACTGACAGTGTTGTCAACCACAACGTTATTGTATAAGCAACTACTAGAAAAAGATACACCCGTTCGGGATACAGCTATTAGAGGTATTCGGCAAAGTATAAACGATGTCTTACAGCAGCCGACATCTCTCTGTAGTTTATAGATTTTGCGTACTTGTTCTAAATCAAAGCCTTTAGTTAAGTTAATATATAGATAACCTTGTAAATGTAGCTTAACAACACACTTACTTAATGCATTATCTATAACCTGTTAACATTATAACATACTATCTAGCGGTTGTCAATAGTTTTGGCAAAAAATATTTTATCACATAAAAGCATGAAAGCTTAAAAGCGGTAAAGCTGTTTTTATATCATACTTTAACTATTAGATACACAATTAAAGGGATGTATCAAAATAGAAACTTACTTATGTAAATTGTACAAAGAAGTTTCTACTGAAAACTTTTTCTATCGCAAAAAGTTTTCAAATGTGCTAAGAGAAAGAGAAATATCTTGTCGGGCTTTCAAAAATGCTCTTTCAAGCATAGGGGAATTTCGCTCGTTGCGACGAGCGACATCGCCTTTTTTAAAGGCGATGTCGCTGCCCTTTTGAAACCCGCAAGGGAGATTAATCCTCGTACTCCGCAGGAGTACGTTTCTCCGCAGGAGTACGTTTGACCCCTTTCTTGCGTTTGTGCACTTTTTTATTCTGATACAGCCCCTTGTGGATCTTAAGCAACAACACGATATATCTTGTATCGAAGTTAGCGCCTATCGTTCAACCTTTATAACATTGCTCCAGCCTAAATTCCCGTCAAGATCGGTTATCTCAAACCGTACAAAGGTATCGATACTGCTTATCTTGTAGCTGGCTGTGGTGATAAAGCTACCGTCCTTAGCGGTGGTTACCCTGTCGTTTGCCCATACGCTGTCGGATAGGAACGACACCTGCTTTGCAGGGGTGGTGGTTACCGTTAAGGTATCACCATTAATGGTGTAGCTATAGTTTGGCGCTTGGGTTGCGTAGAAATCCCCTGCCTTTAAGGCGGCTGTAATTGCGCTTTGGGTAAGCTCATCCGCCTTTACCATTATGTAGGAGTGACAGTGCTCATTCTCGTACCAGTGGCTGTCGTCGGTAGCAAGGTTGTTGTAGTAAACCCCCTCTACTGCGGCGAGGTCTACAAAACAGCCGGAGTATGGACGTGCGTTATGCGGTAGGTCTGAAGCGGTGTTAAAGATCTCCACCCCAACGATGTCACGAAGCTTAATGCAGTCGGATACCCGATTTAGCGACCATGCGGGATGTGCGAGGAATGCCGCCCCACCTACAGCGTTAATGCCGTCGATTAGCTCCTGCGGGGTGTATCGTTTAATCTGCTCGCGGGTAAGGGCAGGCTTATGCTCCATCCCTACCCCGACGATATGGAATACCCCCTCCTTTGGCGATACACCAATGTTGTACTCGCAACCGCTAAGTAGAAGCATACCCTTGTACTCTCCCTGTTCAGATACCGCCCAGTGGTCGGTTATCGCCAGAAAATCATACCCCTTATCCTTGTATAGCTCCATACATTCAAGCGGAGCTACCCTCCCGTCCGATACCGTAGTATGGGTGTGAAGATTCCCCTTGTACCATCTGTTTCCTTGACTGTCAATATACATCTAACCCACCATTACCTTTCGTACTTTATTTACTAAGCCATATATTTTAAACGCTGTCATAAACCCAAAATTTATCTACATCTCTGATTATCTTAAATTTACGCTACATATCCCGAGTGCTGACAAAGGATATCCCTGTGCCTAGGATATCAGCCAGAATAACATCTCCAACCTTTACCGGCGAGGTCACCACAACATCGTCTAGTAGCCGTACCGCTTGCATTACAAGCTCCTTTTTAATCTGATCGTCGGTCTTTACAGGCAGTCGGTCGTACAACCCGCCCGTAATCTTAACGGTAGAGGTTATGGTGCGGGTAGGATTTGTAAGCTCCTTTTTGCCGTATTCATTACCACGCGAGCAGGATGCACCCGTAACCTTATATCCGTTCTCCTCATCTACGCTAAGATGACAACCCTTAGGGCAGATGATACATATTAACTCGGTCATAATAAACTATCCACCTAACCTTTCAAGCTTAACCTCTAGCGAGGTTACACCATTTAGTAGCTTTTTCGGTATGCTAATCTGTTCCATTTCACCGGGTGCTACATGCTCTCGTTTAAATCTAGCTACCACCCTGTCGCCGTCCTTTACCATTACAGCAACATCCTTGTAGATATTCCTAACTCTAAAGTAAACTGACAGCCTATCCTCTAACATTCTCACATTAAACTTTTGAGGGACAGTGTAGCTGACACCGTCGCCTGTGGTGATGTCGATATATTCGACAAGTGTGTCACCAATATTAACACTCTTATCGACAATACTGTCAACTTCAATTTCACTGTTGACACTATCGTCAGTCGTTTCACTAACTTTGTTGACAGCACTGTCACGTATATTAAAACCTATATTGACATAGTTGTCACCGCTCTTTTCGTGTATATACCTTGCCGCAAAAACCCCTGCACGCTGACTTTCGGCGGTAACAAAGTCCACCAAGTCATGTACATGAAGCACATTACCACAGGCAAAGATACCCTCGATAGAGGTCTGTAGTGTATCGGTAACCACCGCACCGTTAGTCCTACCATCAAGCTTTACACCCGCCGATTTGGAGAGCTCATTTTCGGGGATTAACCCAACCGACAGCAGTATAGTATCACAGCAAAGCTCTATCTCACTACCATCGATAGGGTTTCTGTTCTCGTCGACCTTTGCTATTGTAACCCCGCTTACCCTATCTCTGCCCTTAATCTCGGTTATGGTATGCGACAGATATAGCGGGATATCGTAGTCATGCAGACACTGCACAATGTTACGGTTAAGCCCGCCCGAATACGGCATTAACTCAACGCAAGCAAGCACAGTCGCGCCCTCTAAGGTCATCCGCCTTGCCATAATAAGCCCGATATCCCCCGAGCCTAGAATTACAATCCGCTTTCCTACCATATCACCCTGCATGTTCACAAACCGCTGTGCCGCCCCCGCTGTCATAACCCCCGACGGACGTGTACCTGGGATGGATATCGCACCTCTGGTACGCTCCCTGCACCCCATAGCGAGGATTATCGCGGTAGCGTTAATCTGCATATATCCGTTAGTCTTGTTTATTGATGTAACAACACGGTCACTGCTGATATCCAGTACCATGGTATCAAGCATAACCTCCACGTCAGTTTCGGCTAACTGTTTTACAAAGCGCTGTGCATATTCAGGTCCTGTTAGCTCCTCTTTAAAGTGGTGTAACCCAAATCCATTATGGATACACTGGTTTAGTATCCCACCAAGCTCGCAGTCCCGCTCGATTAGCAGGATGGATTTTACCCCCTCGTTATACGCCGAGATAGCCGCCGCAAGTCCCGCAGGCCCTCCGCCTACCACCACTAAATCATATCTATCCTTCATTAGTAACCCCCGACTTAGTTTTACCGGTAAGGATATAGCTGTTCGCCCTATCCATTAACACCTGTGTCTTATCTATTCCCAGTTCTTCTGCTAGTATCTCTACAATTCTAGGTGCACAAAATCCGCCCTGACACCGACCTGTTCCTGTGTGACACCGCCGTTTTATTCCATCCACCGATACAGGCGGGATAGGACTTCTAATAGCCGCTAAAATCTCCCCCTTTGTAATGGTTTCACAGCGGCAGATTACCACACCATAGTTAGGGTCTTGCTTTATAAGCTGATTCTTTTGCTCATCTGAAAGCTCCCTAAAGATTATGCGCTCTCTAGTAGTAAAAGCATTCGCATTTTTAGTAAGCCTTTTGTTTAGGGGCGGACTCTTTGATACGATATCCGTCACGTATAACCCGATAGCAGGAGCTGAGGATAACCCCGGAGATTTTATCCCGAAAACGTCGATAAAGCCTTTAATATTATCATCCTCTTGTATGTAAAAATCATCGGTATCGGTGTTAGAGCGCACCCCCGCAAAGTTTCTGATGTTATCCCTAAAGCTTACATTCGGTACGGAAAGTCGCGCTAACTCCATAACGTTTGACAGCTTCTCCCTTGTGGTTGAAGTGTCCTCCTTATCGGCAATTACCTCGCTAGACGGCCCTACTATAAGATTACCATGTGAGGTTGGAGATACAAGCACACCCTTTCCTATAGAGGATGGTGTCTGAAAGATTACATGACTAACCGTACCGCCCTGATTCTTATCAAGGAGGTAGTACTCGCCCTTATCGGGTATTATCTTATATTTTGGCGGGGATACCATGTTATGTATAACATCCGCATAAACCCCAGCACAGTTTATCACAAGCCTTGTGGTATATTCACTATCCTTTGTAGTCACCCTAAAGCAGTCGTTCTCCTTTTTTATACCGCAAACCTCTTGGTTAAGCTTTACCTTAACACCGTTTCGTACCGCCGTTTCAAGGTAGGCTATAGTAAGCTCCCACGGACTTACAATAGCCGCAGTTGGAGCATATAACGCCTGCAACACATTCGGGTTAATGTTAGGCTCGAAAGCCAGAATCTCATCCCTTTCGATAATCGAAAGATCGGTAACCCCATTGTCCACCCCGCGCTCATAAAGCTTTTTGAGTATGTCGGTCTGCTCATCCTCAAACGCTAACACCAGTGAACCACACCGCTTATAGGATACCGCTAGGTCACGGCATACCTGCTCCATCAGTTGTGAGCCGCTAACATTAAGCTTTGCCATTAAACTGCCGCACTTAGGGTCATATCCCGCATGAACAATCCCGCTGTTTGCCCTAGATGTACCGCAGGAAATGTCGTTATCCCTCTCAAGCACCAGTACATCAAGATTATACTTGGAAAGCTCAAACGCTATCGCCCCACCGATGACCCCCGCACCGATTATAACTATATCGTGCATCTATCTGTCCTCCGTCATTACATTATCTATCTTTTCAGTAAATGTCAGTTTGTGTTGCTGTGTTTGCTTTGCGTTTGTGGAAGGAACGCATACAATGCGTTCCCTACATATGTTTAGTGAACATGTTAGGTCGCTGTGTTTGTTTTGCATTTGTGCTAGGAACGCATACAATGCGTTCCCTACATAGGTTTATTATAACATAGATGAAAGTCGTCTAGACTTTCTTCCTTTGAGGTTTCAATAAACACTTTTGAGGTAAAGCGAAGCTTTACTTCCTTTGATGTGTTTATTATAACATAGATGAAAGTCGTCTAGACTTTCTTCCTTTGAGGTTTCAATAAACACTTTTGAGGTAAAGCGAAGCTTTACTTCCTTTGATGTGTTTATTATAACATAGATGAAAGTCGTCTAGACTTTCTTCCTTTGACGTTTCAATAAACACTTTTGAGGTAAAGCGAAGCTTTACTTCCTTGTTCTGTGTTTATTATAACA
>CAZAOY010000045.1:0-21952 GCA_964486925.1 uncultured Oscillospiraceae bacterium | reverse complement strand
TACCGCATCCGCCGAGCAGGGTAGCGAACATCCGCTTGGTGAGGCTATTGTGAGAGCCGCAAAGCGAGAGGGCATATCGATGGTTTCGGTAGCTGACTTTGAGGCGATTACAGGGCGGGGGATAAGGGTTTTTATCGATAATGCTAACATCCTTGCGGGTAACCTTAAGCTAATGGATGAGCAGGGGATATCTATAGAAGCGCTAGAGTCCGATTCAAACAGGCTTGCAAGCGAGGGTAAGACCCCGATGTATATCGCTATTGATGGGAAGATTGCAGGGATTATCGCTGTTGCGGATGTTGTAAAGCCTAGCAGTGAGAAGGCTATTAGGCGGCTTACCGAGATGGGTATCGAGGTTGCTATGATTACGGGTGACAACAAACGCACCGCTGAGGCTATCGCAAGGCAGGTAGGGATTACTAGGGTGCTTTCAGAGGTACTGCCGCAGGACAAGTCGTCCGAGGTTAAAAAGCTTCAATCCGAGGGCAAAAAGGTAGCGATGGTGGGGGATGGTATCAACGACGCACCCGCACTTGCGCAGGCTGATATCGGTATCGCTATCGGAAGCGGTACTGATGTGGCGATGGAGAGTGCGGATATTGTGCTTATGCATAGCGATTTAATGGACGTGCCTACCGCTATCCGGCTTTCAAAGAGCACGATACGAAACATTAAGCAGAATCTATTCTGGGCGTTTGTCTACAATGTGGCGGGTATTCCGGTTGCGGCGGGGGTGCTTTATCTACTGGGCGGCCCTTTGCTAAACCCTGTTTTTGCGGCGGCGGCGATGTCGCTGTCCTCGGTTTCGGTGCTTGCAAACGCACTTAGGTTAAAACGATTTAAGGCATAAAGATAAGGAGCGATTATGAAGATAAACAAGATAACTGCATTGGCTTTGGTGGTGGCGACGATTTTTACCCTTACCGCCTGCTCGCAGACCGATGTAGTGGCTAAAGATTCAGTCCGTGCATTTGGCGAGATAATAGACGCTATCCCTGCAAGGGAGTATGAGCAGGGGCGGTGGGTGATACAAGCTCCTGACGGTACTGCTTGGTTTTCGTTTGATAACACCTCGGTTAGTATGGTGGTGGATGCCGCTGCGTTTGTGGCGGCGGGGTTAGAGCCTTCTAAGCTTGAAAACACAGGAGAACACGCTTTAAATGTTGGAAGGGATAGTATCTTCTTTACCTCCCCGAGTGTTGATATGCTAAACCAAAACGCAAAGGATTCACCGCTTTTACAGTTTGAGGATAACATAAAGAGCCTACGAGAATATCTTGGTTACCATACAGCGCTTGACCATTACGGTATAGAGCTAGGAGGGGGAATGTTTGAGTGGGCGAAGGATATAGCTAAAAACGACAAGGATATTGTCTTTGTGCTAGACCCTCAGCCGTTTATCGACGCGGGGGTTAAGGTGGACAGCATTGAAGGCTTTGTGGTTGCGAAGGTGGAAACGATGGTTGACGGAAAGACGGTTGAGGTTGACAGGCTGTTAAAGCCGTTTAACGTTAGATAGGTTTAGGAGGTTTTAGTATGCAGACAAGATTAGATGTTATGGGTATGTCCTGCTCCCACTGCGAAAAAAGCGTAAGGGATACGGTTTTGGATATTGTGGGGGTATCGGATGTACAGGTGGATTTAAAGGGTAGGACGGTTACCGTTACCCATGAGGATGGTGTTACGGTAGAGATGATTAAGCAGAAAATCGAGGGACAGGGCTTTGATGTAGTGTAGCGGTTTTTGGCTTAATAGTTATGATATATATTAGGGGGATTTTACCCCGCAAGGCTGGTTAAATGTAAAGGCTTACAGGCAAAAGAGCACCCCACTACTGCGGACAGTCGGCGGTAGTTGGGTGCTTTTGCTAAGATAACATAATCTTAATAAAAAGTTAACAAAATATCTTTAAAAAGGTATTGCTAGTGACGTAGCGTCATGATATATAATATATTCATGGGGAGAAGCTGTGATAGAAGCTACAGGGTAATCCCAGTAAGGCACAAGGCAATGAAAAGCTAGGTAAGCATATCCCTTGCAGTACTATGACAATAGGCTTGTTCATCCCTTTAGCAAGGGGTGAGGGTAGGTAAGGGCATTACAACAAGATTAGATATGGAGGGACATAACATTGACACAGGCAATTAAGGTTGACGGCTTGGTTAAAAGCTACGGCGACAACAACGTTATAAAGGGAATCTCATTTTCGATTACTAAGGGCGAGATTGTCGCTTTGCTAGGCACTAACGGTGCGGGGAAAACCACTACACTTGAATGTATCGAGGGGCTTCGCAGGTATGACGGCGGGAGCATTGAGGTAGACGGAAGGATTGGTGTTCAGCTTCAATCCTCCTCACTACCCGAGTCGATTAAGGCGATTGAGGCTTACAAGCTTTTTTGCAGCTTTAACAAAGCAAAGCCCGACTATGAACAGTTTAACGCATTCGGACTAAAAGAGCTGTCACAAAAGCGATACAAGGATATGTCGACAGGGCAGAAGCGTCGCCTACATCTGGCGCTTGCGCTAATCGGCGATCCCGACATTATCTTCCTTGATGAGCCTACAGCGGGTCTTGATGTTGAGGGTAGGGCTTCCCTACATAATGAGATACGAAAGCTTAAGGCTAGGGGTAAGACTATTATAATGGCAAGCCATGATATGGCGGAGATTGAAAGCTTATGCGACAGGATTGCAATACTAAAGGAAGGCAAGATCGCCTTTATGGGTACAGCCGATGAGCTTACCGCACAGATTGGCACTGTAAGCAACATCCGAATTAAAACAAGTAAGGGCGAGGATATGCTAAGGGCAGAGGATATAACCAAAGCGCTACTTAAACAGCTTGAAGAGTACGAGAAAAGCGGTATCACCGTGGTTGAGATTACCACCGAACGCGCAACGCTTGAAGAACGTTTTCTACAGATTTCAAAGGGGGACAGATAACATGACTGCATTTTTACAGGGAGTGACATTACAATTTAAGCTTGATCTACGAAACAAAGGGGTATTTCTTACCTACTACGTAGTACCACTTGTGTTCTTTATATTTATGGGAGGGATCTTTTCATCCATTAATCCCGAGGCTAAGGACACGTTAATCCAGTCGATGACGGTGTTTGCTGTAACGATGGGTGCAATACTAGGCTCGCCTGTACCGCTTGTGGAACTGTATGGCAGTGAGATTAGAAAGGCATACAAGGTTGGGAACATACCGCTTTGGGTATCGGCGGTGAACAACTTTATCTCGGCATTTATACATCTTTTTATCGTAAGCGTTGTTATCTTCCTTATCGCTCCTATTGCGTTTGACGCTTCGACACCGAGTAACATACCGCTATATTTTGTTTCGGTTGCTGTGTTTATCGCAACCTGTGTTTCGGTTGGGACTGCGCTTGGGTTGTATATTAAGGCGACCTCAAAGCTTACTATGTTTTCACAGCTTATCTTCCTGCCTTCGCTTATGCTTTCGGGGATTATGTTTTCTACCAGTCTGCTACCCGAGGTGCTAGGGACTATAGGCAAGATATTCCCTGCGACATGGGGGTTCTCGCTTATGACCAGTGGCGGGCTTGATATCTCGCTTGTACTGCCGTTGGTTGCGATACTGGTTTTGTCGGTGGTGCTAAGTGCGGTTAGGCTATCAAAGCTGGGTGTTGAGTAGGGAGTAGGGTTTTTGGTACTGCGTGTACCGGTTAAGGGGGTGGTTTTGGTTTAGAGCGTGAAAGATTTATAGCATAAAGAGATAGAATATTTATGGAGGGAAATTTATAATGAAACCATTGGATAACTTAGAAAGATACATCCAAAAGATGACGCAGCAGGGTGCGGCTAACATTTTATCAGACTATGAAAAGAAGGATTGGGATAGCTATACTAACGCTGACAAGGAAAGACACCTTAAGGATTTAATCGAAAAGCCTTTGGAGTTTGATAATCCTATGAGCATGTGGTACTTTAAGACCAAATGGGGGGAGGCGCTAAGGGCGGTACTCTCTGACGCTCCAGTAAATGTGCTTGAGATTGCTTCGGGAGCAAACGACCTTGTTCCGCAGGTGGTTGCAAAGCTTTACGGACACAGCGACACAACCTACACCACCGTTAACCTTAATAAAGGGCTTACTGCTGAGTTTAAGAGAAGAACCGAAGGCCTACCGATTCAGGTTAATGTTATAGAGGACGCGGCGCAGAAGCTTGAAAGCTACTTTGGGTCAGAGAAGGCTGATGTTGTAGTATTTGAGCACAGCTTTAACGATATAATAGAGGCTATGCTTGTTGAGCGGGATGGGGTTGATACCATAAACACCGACTGGATGGAGATACTTCCGCTTATGGTTGAAAAGGTAAATCGTGCATATCTAGATAAAACTTTAGAGTCGGCGATAAAGGATGAGTTTTTAAAGATTTTAGAGTCGTGTTTAGATGTGTTAAAGCCAAACTCCTTTATAGTTGTATCACAATTTCAGTTTCAATACAGCCTTGATGTTGGGATGAACCCAGAGCTGTTGGAGAACTATCTGCCTATAGTACGTGGGTGGATTGCTAATGCGGGTATAGGCGAGGAGGTTTTTATCGAAGGCTTTGAACCACAGTGGTGGATGTTCTTGAAAAAGAGATAGACAGTCAATCGCAGTATCTTTTAGGCTAAAGCTTTTAGCCGTGTTGCGTGCTTTACGATAATTTGCCAAAAAACAAAAACAAGGACAAAGGGGGGTTGCCATTGTCCTTGTTTTTTGCTATAATAGGATTGGAATTTAGCAAAGCTTTGATTTTTTAGTTAGATTTTTCATAGAAAAGATTAACCTTCCTCTTGACACTCACGTTACGTTATAGTGTATAATAGATTAAAAGGAGGAGAGGACTATGAAGATTAAAGCGGTTCGTTCAGATAAGGTTTACGCTAAGATACTTACGGCAAAGCCAGAGAAGAAGGAGGACATCTACCGATATGAGCTTATGATGCCCTTTAAGAGCAAGTGGGATTGTTACCATGTGCCGATTAAGGCTACCACCCCTAATGGGTATGATGTAATTATCGCAAGCGGTATGTTAGGACACCTTGCACCAAAGCTTTTGGATGAAACACAGCATAAAAGCATTAGATATATTTCATCCGATGAACTATGGGTTAGCTGTGAGCAGGCTATAAGGCGGTCGCTAGACTGTTTTACCATGCAGGGTACAAAACTGCCAGTAGAGGAGTATCTTTTTACACTACTGTTAGCAGATCCTAAAAATCCATACACCATCCTAAATGATGGTTACTGCGGGGATGGGGGAATCCCTGGGTACATCCTTGCTTGGCTTACGCCTAATCAATATACGCTAGACAGGCTTGCTGTCACGCTTGCCCATGAGGTTAACCACAACGTTCGGTTTCAGTTTATCAAATGGAGAAACGACATCACCCTCGGGGAGATGGTGGTAAACGAAGGTCTTGCGGAAAGCTTTGCGACATCCCTTTATGGAGAGGAGATGGCAGGGCCGTGGGTTACTAAAACTGACCTTGAAACGCTTGATGGTTATATTAAGCCTATAATCTATGACGGGCTTAATGTGCAGGGGCTTGAAGGGATAACTGCATACCTTTATGGTGATGAGATGGCGGTTATGCAGGGGTATGAGCCTGTGGGACTGCCATACTGTGCGGGGTATGCTTGCGGATACCATCTAATTAAGCATTATCTTAACAAGACAGGCAAGGGGATTGTAGAGGCTTCGTTGCTACCTGCTAAGGAGATTTTAGAGGCTGTGGAGGATTTTTGGGATGGATGAGAAGCTTTTAACCGTACACCAAGTCGCCGATTTGACGGGCATAACCATAAGGACGCTTCATTACTACGATGAGATCGGGCTTTTAAAGCCTTCACAGGTTACCAAGACAAGGTATAGGCTATATAATAATAATGATCTGGTTCGTTTGCAGGAAATTTTATTCTATCGTGAGGTAGGATTTACTCTAAAGGATATTAAGCGGGTTATTACCTCAAAGCAGTACAACCGACACGAGGCATTAAAGAATCATCTTCAAATATTACAAGCGCAAAAAGAACGTTTAGACGGCATAATTAAGCTTGTAGACAGGGAGCTTCAAGGGACGAATGAGCAATGCTTTTCTGCTTTTTCAAGCTCTAAGATACAACATCTGCAAGCACAGTTTAGGCAGGAGATTATAGAGAGTTGGGGGGAAACAGACAGCTTTAGGGAGTTTGAGGCTGTTTACTCTAAAAGTAGCCGCAAAAAACAGCAGGAGCAGTTTGAAAATCTACTATCCACGGCGCAGTCTTTTTTTGAACGACTTGCTATGTATGAGGGTTACCCTTCTGATTGTAGTGAGGTACAAAGTCTAGTGAAGGGGTGGCAGGGGTATATTTCACAGCATTTTTATCGGTGCGACCGCCAGATGTTACGTTATCTAGGCAAGCTTTATGTAAGCGACGAGCGCTTTTCTGAGTTTATTAACCGATTCGGGAAGGGTGACCTTGCGCAGTTTTTTAACGAGGCGATTAGAGTCTACTGCTCGGACTAGTGATAAGGGTTATAACAAAAAAATATATTATGAGGTAGACTTGTATGCGACAACACAAATTTTTGTCCTTTAGCTTAACTATTGAACTGATGATAATTACAGTTTCCGCCGGCTGCGTTTACCGCTAACTACAGTGTGGTTTCGGCAGTAGCTTCGGTGGCTATTATAGCTTGTCTTATTGCCATAAACAAAAGGTTAAAGGTTTGTAATCTAAGTGGATAAAGACAGCAATTTTTATTAAGACAGGGATGGGTGTATATGTTATAATAGTAGCAGTACAAAGAAAGGTGTGGTATGATGGAGAGTAGTATTATTATAGCTAAGGTGGTAGATTATATTGAGGATAATCTGGACGACAGCCTAACGTTGGACAGCATTGCTAAGAGGGTTGGATACTCAAAGTTTCATCTGAATAGGCTTTTTTCCCAGAATACTGGGCGTACTATCCATAAATATATCCAGCTGCGTAGGCTTACTAAGGCGGCTAAACAGCTAGTGTTTACCAAAAAACCTATTGTCGAGATTGCGTTTGAGGCAAACTATGATTCACAGCAGTCCTTTACCCTTGCGTTTAGGCGGCTTTATATCTGCGCACCGCTTGAATATAGAATGAAGGGTATCTACATCCCAAAGCTAGACAGGTTTGTCGTACGAAGCAGTGCGGTGATGGGTGGTAGGTTTAGGCTAAACAGCGAGGTTATAGCGGCATGAGTACAATTCCATATGTTATCGAACAGACTAGTCGTGGGGAGCGAAGCTATGATATCTTCTCAAGGCTTTTAAGTGACAGAATTATCTTTTTAGGCGAGGAGGTAAACGACACCACCGCCAGTTTGGTTACAGCACAGCTTTTGTTTTTAGAAGCAAGTGACCCTGACAAGGATATAAGCCTTTACATCAACAGTCCCGGTGGCTCGGTTACGGCGGGGTTTGCGATATTCGACACCATGAACTACATTAAATGTGACATCTCTACTATCTGTGTAGGGCTTGCCGCAAGCTTTGGTTCATTTTTGCTTGCGGCGGGTACTCCAGGAAAGCGGTTTGCACTGCCTAATGCGGAGATTATGATTCATCAGCCTGCTATATCGGGTGGGATTAAGGGTCCTGCCAGTGATATTAAGATAATGTCTGACTATATGCAAAAGAACAAACGCAGACTAAACCAGATACTTGCGGCTAACACCGGAAAAACCATTGAGGAGATTGAGCGGGACACCGACCGAGATAATTTTATGACTGCTGAGGAAGCGAAGGAGTATGGGTTAATTGACGCGGTTATTACAAGGCGGGCTGAATTGTAAGGGTAGATTGATTAGGGTTACTGGGGGCTATCTGTAAAGCATGATATTGTAGCCCAAATCGCTGATACTATAGACAGGTTAGCTAGCGGTAAAAAAGCAACACAGGTCAAGAATTTAAACACGGTTTGTTGTATAATGGTTAGACGAAGGTTGGTGATAGTGGTGGAGCAATGGGAGAAGGCTAACGCTGTAACGTGTATGCAGAGTTATATTGAAAAACATCTATACGAGAGGATTACCCTATTAGATCTTTCTAAGCATGTAAACTATTCTCCGTTTTACTGTGCACGGATGTTTAAAGAGCTTTTGGGGAAAGCGCCTTTTGAATATATAAGAGCCTTGCGGCTTACCAAGGCGGCGCTTAGACTTCGTGACACCGATGTAAAGGTGGTTAATGTTGCGATGGATTTTGTCTTTGATTCGCATGAAGGCTTTACCAGAGCGTTTTCAAAGGAGTTTGGAATTACACCATTTAAATACAGTAAGAATGCCCCGCCTATCCATCTCTTTATGCCTTACCCGGCTAAAGAGACCTATCTCGCCACTATCCCAAATTCATTCGTAAAGAAAGGAAGGGATGATATGCAAAACAACAGACCAAACACTCTATTTGTGCAGGTTATCGACCGCCCTGCAAGGAAGCTTATACTAAAGCGGGGGATAAAGGCAACCGATTACTTTGAATACTGTGATGAGGTGGATTGCAGGATTTGGGGGTTACTTTGCAGTATCAAGGAGGCTTTGTATGAGCCTATAGGTATATGGCTTCCTAACTCATTAAGACCGGCGGGTACTTCTCGGTATGCGCAGGGGGTGGAGGTAGGCGCTGATTATAATGGTGTTGTGCCACAGGGGTTTCAGATAATTGATCTTGCTCCATGCAAGATGATGGTGTTTCAGGGACAACCCTTTGAGGATGAGCTTTTTTATGAAGCGTTTAGGGAGGTCAACGAAGCGGTTGACCGATATAACCCCGAACTATACGGGTTTGAATGGGCAGACGAGGACGCTCCGAGGTTTCAGCTTGAACCGCAGGGGTATAGAGGTTACATCGAAGCACGTCCTGTTAGGCTGATTAGCAGATAAGCTATATAGTAAGGTACATGCCTTTGGTGTGTATCTTTTTTGTTATGGGGCAAAGTTGGGTCAAGGATTACCGTTATAACTGGCTTTTATGATTATAGTTAAATATAATAAGGCGAAGCGTTTATGATAGCGCTTCACTTTTTGCAAGGATGGTCAAGAATTAGGATAGGATTTATGGTAGAATGGTTACAGAGCAAAAAAAGGAGGAATAGACATGGCTAGTATAATCTCTGTAACCAATCTATCTAAGAGTTACGGGCGGGTAAAGGCGTTAAAGGATATCTCTTTTCAGGTTGAGGAGGGGACTATCTATGGTCTGCTTGGACACAACGGGGCGGGAAAATCCACTACCATTGAATGTCTTTTAGGGACTAAAAAAGCTGACGGTGGGCAGATATCCGTTCTATCACAGGATCCTACAAAAAACCGCAAGTCTCTTTTTGAAAGGGTCGGGGTACAGTTTCAAAATCCCGCTTATCAGTATAAAATCAAGGTGCGGGAGATCTGTGAGATAAACCATTCACTCTATAGACAGGCGGGTGACTGGCGGGTAATGCTAAAGGAGTTTGGGCTTTCGGACAAAGAGGATTCCTATGTTTCAGAGCTATCGGGGGGTCAGCAACAAAAGCTATTTATCCTGCTTGCGGTAATGCATAACCCTAAGCTTGTATTTTTGGATGAGTTGACCACAGGTCTTGACCCTAAGGCACGGCGGGATGTCTGGAGATACATACACCAGCTTAAAAAGAGCGGGACAACAATCCTTCTTACCTCGCATTATATGGACGAGGTGGAGAATCTTTGCGATACTGTCACCATCCTAAAGCAGGGTGAAATCATTGCGACGGGTACGGTTTTAGAGGTTATCGCTCTAAGCGGTAAGGGTAGTATGGATGAAGCGTTTTTACACTTCACAGAGGGGGAATGGGAATAGGTATGAGTATGAAAACTTTATGGTTACTGTATAAAACCGAGGCAAAGCTTTCAATACGGGAGTTTTCGTCTGTGCTGTTTGGGGTGTTAGTACCTATCGGGTTGATAGTTTTATTAGGGGTTTTGTATGGAGATTCTATGCTGGCAGGGACGGCTGTACGGCAGATTGATGTTAGCTTTGGTGCTGTCTGCACACTGGGGATATGCTCCGCAGGCTTAATGGGGATACCGATAGCACTCTCGGACTACCGTTATAGAAGGATTTTAAAGCAGTACAAGGTTACCCCGATTAGTCCTATGACGCTACTAATGGCGCATGTTTTGTTCTGCTTTACGCTTTCGATTGTGTCGACTTTTTTAGTGTATCTTTGCGCATGGCTGTTGTTCGGGTTTACATTAAAAGGCTCGGTTCTTACCTTTATCGGGGTGTATCTGCTTGTTATGGTTTCAATCCACGCTATCGGTATGGTGGTTGCAAGCCTTGCTCCGAATGCGCAGCTGGCGGGGGTGATAGCGAGTGCTATCTACTTTCCTATGGTTTTCCTGTCGGGCGCTACTATACCTTACGAGGTTATGCCGAAGGCTTTACGGTCGGTATCGGATTTTATGCCGTTGACGCAGGGGATCAAGCTTTTGAAAGCTGTGTCGTTAGGTCAGCCGATCTCTAATGCTATATTAAGCTTTACCGTTATGTTGGTGGTTGCGGTTGTCGGGTTAGGAATCTCATTAAGATATTTTAGATGGGAGTAGCGTTTAAAGCTACATTTTATCGTAATACAAAAAGTTATAAGCTGTAAAAGGTTAACTTTGACAGCTTATAACTTTTATTGTATCCTTATTCTGCATGGCAAGCAACGTATACAGCTACAAACCCCGCTTACTAGTTTACAGGGATATAGTAATCTAGAGTAATGTTGCCATCTTGGTCTGGGGTTGTGTAGCGTGGACAGTTGTATAGCTCCATACACCACGACATGTTTTCGGTGCTTAATCCGTTGTCACGGATAGCCTGCTCGGTTATTGGGTGTGCATTCATGCAGACATCAGCTGTATCCTTGCCTTTAATCCAGCTTAATGCGGCTTTGGTTTCCTTTATCTCCCTTATGACAAAGCCCTCGGGAACGGTAGCGCCCTCGTTAAACAACATCCCACAGATATATGAGAAGTCACCGTCGCCCTTGTCCCAATCAAGCATAATCCCTACATATGCGTTGTCATAGATAAAGTCCCCCTGCTGTTCTAATGTGCTAAAGATTTTTTCTTCAAAGCACTTTCCCCAGAACGGGCCGATACGGTTGTCGCCCTTCATATGAGCTTCCATATTATAACGCAGTTCCTTACCGATAACGTAAAGCTTTGGAAGGTTTACAACCTCAAATTTAATTAATTCAGCCATACTGTACTCCTTATCCTAATTTTTAGGCTTTAGCTTAACGGCACAAAGCCTTTTGTAGTCCGCTAGGTCAGCTTCGGTTTCGATCCGAAACATAAACCATCTACCCATCTTCATGTAGTCGCCGGAATTTTCATAGATCTCTCTCATCTTCGGTGAGAGGTCGAGTTTGGCAAACTCCATCTCTGGATCTAGCCGATAGGCGATCACCATCATTACAGAAAATCCGCCTATCTCGGGGTAGAGTGTGCCGAAGGCTTGTCCGCTTTTTTGGAATTTTACATTCCAACCGGGTTTACCCGAACAACCACTGTAGGTCATTTTTGGCTTGCATTTATAGGTGTTTTCCATAAAGTCAAACAGCGACTTCCATAGTGCTCTGCCTTCGCCGCCTATATAGTCTTGTATCTCCTCATATGTCGGCTGTACTGCCGCTGTATATAGTGAGCTCCACTCCATATCCTGCCTCCTTACATGAAGTTATCCGCTAATCCTGCTTCCAACGCTTTAGCTTTGGTAGCTGCTGCTCTAGAATGGCTCTTGCCTTTTCGGCGGTCATACCCTCCTTAACCATAAATGGGATACAGGTTGCGATCATCTCTTCCATCGTTTGGTCAGTGTTGAAGTTACCTTTTGTAAAGCAGTATTTGCAGTAGTCCTCGTTCCTGCTTCCATCGGCATTTAGTCCGTACATCTCGTCTGTGTCACCCATAGGCATACCACAGCTTTGGCAACATTTCATTGATTCCATCTTATTTCCTCCAGTATTTTATTTAGCAAAGATATAGTATTAGTTTTGCTATTGTTTTTATTATACCACCCTTAATATGACAACAGTAGGTCATATTAAAACTACTCAAACAATAAATTTTTTATATTTAATCTAAAGCTAGAGATAAACTTATGAGTATCGTTCCAAGCTTTTTTTAAGCCGTTTCTTAACAATCTCCCGAACCCATAGCGGGGTTAGTACCTCAGCATGAGAACCGAAGGAGAGCAGATATCCGTATATCCATTCATCCTCGATATAGTTCATCGTGACGTTAAAGCTACCGTCCTCATTTATAGCTATATCCTCTTCGCAAAAATCATCAAACACACGGTAGCTTTGCGAACTATCGATCTTTACAACGATCTTCGTTGTGGGGATGGGGGGTTCGTAGGAATCCAGAATCTCAAATTCCCCACGCTGTGTAAAATGTTCATCTGTGCCTACCACATTCTTTATCCGTGTAAGCTTAAAGACCCTAAAGTCCTGTCTTTCGATACAAAACGCTTTTAGATACCAAGTCTTTTCCTTAAACCAGAGCGTAATGGGTTCGACCTTGCGGTTCATCGACTGTCCGTTTCTGTTATAATAGTCAAAGGTAATGAGGGCTTTATCTATAATCGAGCGCTTTATAAGCTCAAACTGCTCTCTACGGGTATTGCTCCAGTCGGAGTAGTCGATCTCGACCCAGCTTTTAGTCTGGCTATTGCCAAACAGCGAGCTTAGCTTTGATAGTGTGTTTGTGACCGAGATACCTTCCACTGCGTTTAAGCCTTGAAGTGCAGAGAGTATCTCGTTCTTCTCGTTGCTTGAAAGCATGGTTTTGTTAAGCACAAACTCGGGCAAAAGCCCGATACCCCCGCCCTTGCCCTTGCTCATATATATAGGAATACCCGCTAATGACAGCGTTTCCACGTCACGGTAGATGGTTCTCTGCGAAACCTCAAACCTTTCGGACAGTTCCTTTGCTGTTACTGTGTTTTTGTTTAGTAGGACATAGATAATCCCAAATAATCGGTTAATCTGCACGTTATCACCCTATCTGTTACACCGTTTTTATTGGCTTTCACAAATTGGTATGTAATACCAATATGGTTTACAGTAAGCATACTAAGTAAACTACAACCAGTATATCACCTTTTGGTAGGTTTGTAAATAACTTTCGTAAGGTTTGTTTATTAGGGAACAAAAATTTGTATTTTCTACATTATTATATTGGTATTGGATAAAAAGTTATTAAAGTTGCCTTAACTAGTCCAAAGGGGAGAAGGGATTAACATTAGGCAGGTTTGGTGGAATGACAGTTATCTTTCTAGATAACTCCTGTGCGGATCTAACAGTATACGCTGTACTGCCTTTGTCACTACCATCATAAATGGCAATCAAATATTTTGAATTACCGATTAGGTAGCGGTTTCTTTTGTATTTCTTCGTCATGACCTGTAAATACACATGCTTTATTAAATGTGATATCTAAGTTTGGCATAAGATTTCTCCTTTGTATAATAGATATATTGGTTAACAATATTATTATATAACATGTAACTTGGTATTAGAAAGGGTAATATCAAAATTATTATTATAATAATGTGAAAGTAATAATGTATAATATTATACAAAAGGAGAGGTGCTATGGAAGAAAACATATATATTAAGGATTTTGCACGCAGATTAAACGCTTTGCGGCAGGGGAGGGATGTATCGGCACGGGATATGAGCCTGTCCATCGGGCAGAGCCATAATTTTATCCATAATATCGAAGCGGAGAAGAACTTTCCGACAATGCTTAATTTCTTTTATATCTGTGAGTATCTGGGGATATCGGCGAAAGATTTTTTCGATTATCAAAACCAAACCGCTGTGGAGGATAACGAAATATTAGAGGGGATAAGACAGCTTGACAGCAAGTCGAAGGAGTATGTAGCGGGGCTTATCAGGCAGATGAACAGCATGCCTAGATAGTACGATAAAGCAGAGCTGCAGATATGTAACTTGTTACAAGGTAAAATATAATACACCGATAAGCCTGTGGACTTGCATAGGCTTATCGGTGGTTTAGTTATGAGCTGGAGATAAAAAGTTATAACTGCCTTAACTCGTTATATCTGGATAAGAGATTAAGGTTAAGCGGGTTTGGTGGGATAACAGTTAGCCTATTTCATCACTTGATTTAGTGTTTCTACGATAATCTTAGCACAGTCTTGTGCGCCGTTTTCTTTGTTAATCATCCTTCCAAGCTGATTTGCGTTGTCTACCACCTCTTTACTTAGAGCTAACTGTATTGCCTTTGAGAGGGTATCTGCTGTTAGGGTTTTCTTGTTAAGCGGGGGTGCTCCGACACCTAGATGGTGCGCTCTGTGTGCCCATGCGAATTGGTCGTTTGAGAATGGGATGATTATCGAGGGCACGCCTGCACGAAATCCCTCGGCGGTTGTGCCTGCGCCGCCGTGGTGGCACACGGCCAAAACCTTGTTAAACAGCCAGCTATGGGGGATGGATAGGACAGAGATTATCGAGTCGGGAAGGTCGTTAATCTCTCCCATGCCGCAGATGATACCACGTCTACCGCATAGGCTTAGCGCTTTTGTTATGACCTTGATAAACCGTGCCTTCTCATCGTCACGAAACACCGAGCCAAACCCGAAGTATATCGGCTTTTCGCCGCTTTCAAGGAAGGCTACTAACTCTTTTGGCGGGGTGTAGTCGGGGGTTTCGGCTAAGAACCAGTAGCCGTACTGGTGTATATTGCTATCCCAGTCCTGCGGGCGGTTAAAGACATAGTTGCTACAGGAGATAACTGCAGGATGGGTGCTGTCCACCCTTTCTAAGGGACAGCCAAAATCCTTTGGCAGTCTGCCAAGCCGTTGTTTTAGGCAACCCTTTACCCCAAGCTTTGACGCTGTCCAGAGCATAGACTGTAGCAGGGTATAGGACATTCCAGTCGGCATTTTGGATCTACCGTAGGCTATAACAGAGGCAAACTCCTTTGTTTTATGAAGCGGGAATGGGGAAGCTATCACGGCGGGGATGTTAAGAAGCTTTGCCGCGTAGTAGCCGATAGTACAGCCTGGGTGGTAGATTATAAGGTTGCTTCCTTCACAGGCTTTAAACATATCATCGGTCATATAAACCGCATATCTTTTCATCTTGTTAAAGGTCAGTAGCATCTTTAGCGGGTTGTCCGACGACTGCGCCGACTTTAACAGCTTAGGGTCGATCTCGACCGAGTTTAGATCCGCCGAAATAGGGTATACCGAGACACCATACCCCTTTATAAATCCCTCAAAGCTTTTTCCTGCCGCAATCCTAACTTCCTTACCTAACCTTTGAAGCTCTATAGCCAGTGCTATGTAGGGTTGTATATCACCTCGTGAGCCTGAACATAAAATTGTAATCACAGAATAAATCCTCCTTGCATTGTCCGACATATTGCTTTATAATAATTATACTACGTTAATCCGAGGTTATCAACCGACAATGTCTACTGCATTGTTGGATTGTTTCGTTAAGTTTTAGGAAGGGTGTGATAGCATGAAAAAGCAACCTGAGTTAACCGCAAGGACTAGGCAAAACCTTATAGACGCATTCTGGTCTATCTACTGCGAGAAGCGGATAGAGAGGATAACGGTAGGGGAGATAACCAAAAAGGCGGGGTACAACAGGGGGACGTTTTATGAATACTTTGATGATGTATATGATCTGCTAGAGCAGATTGAAAACTCGCTTTTACCGAAGATAACGCTACCCTTTGGGGAGCTTGGATTGGATGTTGAGGAGCAGATTAGCTATTTTTTAGAGCAGTATTCAGAGCACAAGGGGTACTATGTAGTGCTACTAGGTGATAACGGCGATCCTGCATTTTTGCACAAGCTAAAGGGGTATGTTAAGACAAACCTATACAAGCTGCTTAAGCAGAGGGGGATACAGGGTGACCCGAAGCTTGATTTTACCATTGAGTTTATCCTTTCTGCCATGATAGGGGTTTTTACCCATTGGTTTAAAGCAGAGCAGGACATTACCCAGTCCGAGCTGATTAAGCTTGTCTATAACCTTTTAAACAACGGGGCAATGAGGGAGCTCGGTTTGATGTTTAGTCTGGGAGATGGGGTTTAGCAGGGTGATATACTATAAAAAAGGGGGGCGCTACTGCAATAGAGGACAACGAGATGACTTGAATTGTGGGGATATATTTGTTATAATTGGTATTATAGTTTTATGGTTTAGTAAACCATATATTTAAACCCTCCGGTAAGGTAGTTATCCCCGAGCTATGATATTGTTTTTCGGCTTATGCTGTTAGCTTTAGCTAAGGAACAAACAACAGCTTAAGCCGGATTTTAGGAGGATTAGGATGAACAAACAGCGTAAAAGCCTTATTAATAGCAATGAAGTATCCAAAGTAGTGGAGTATAATCTGGGCGGTTACCCTCAAAAGGTTATGCTCGATGGCAAAAGTGCAGGCAGTCCTATACTGCTTTCGCTTCACGGTGGTCCTGCAATGCCCATACCGTTTTCGGTGGGGTGTCGGGGTATGTTCCCAGAGTTTACCGAGCATTTTATCTTGGTGTGTTGGGATCAATTAGGTTGCGGAATAAACGATTATACTATTGACGACAGCTTTTCAATCGATTGCTTTGTGGATATGACTGTCGATTTAATAAGGGAGCTAAAGAAGGAGTTTCCGAGTAACAAACTGATTATATTTGGCACGTCGTGGGGCTCGATACTAGCTGTCAAGGCGGCAAACAGGATAGGAGAGCTTGTTGACAATGTAATTGTAATGGGGCAGATTGTAAAAGATCTATTCTTTAACGATGAGGTTTACGAAACGCTTGAACAAGCAAAGCTTTCTAAGAAATCAAGGATTGCTTTTAAAGGGTTACAGGAAAGATCGTCCCATACCCCAGAAGATATGAAGATTATTGCCGCATTAATACGCAGATACACACAGGGGTATCAGGCGAAGGAGGATGAAAAAACACCGATGGGAAAGATAATCGTTGGACTGCTTACAAGCCCCGATTATTCTTTTAAGGACTTTGTAGCAATGATGATTAACGGATTTTCAAAGAACCAGAGCATATGGCGGGAGCTGTTGAAGCTGGATATCTCGGCAGAGCTTATGAGGGTTAACGTGCCGTATCTTGTTTTACAGGGTGATATGGACATTGTGACATCTACGAAAGATATCTCGTTATTTGTAGAGCAGTGCGGTAATCCGAATCTAAGTCTACATTTTATAAAAAATTGCGGTCATCTACCTGGCAAGGGTGCTATGGACGAGATACTTGCAAAAAGCATTAAGCTGTTATAAGGAGTTAGTATGAGTAAGACCCAGCAATCAAGGAATGCATACAACAAAAGAGCACAGGATTATGACAACTCTCATGACGGCAGGTTTACAGTACCTTTTAAGCAGGAGCTTTTAAATCTGGTTAAACTAAAGCCGAACGCTAACCTACTCGATGTAGCTTGCGGAAATGGTACCTTGCTTAGCATGCTTGACAGCAAGGTTAAGATTAACGGCTATGGCGTTGATATCTCCGAGAACATGATAGATCAGGCACAAAAGCGGCACCCAAAATTTCAATATGCTGTATCCGCTTGTGATGAGATACCGTTTGAGGATAGCACCTTTGATGTAATAACTGTATCGGCGTCGTTTCATCATTTTGAGCAACCAAACAGCTTTTTAAAGTAAGCCAAAAGGCTGTTAAGGCAAGGTGGCGAGATCTATATTGCAGAGATATATCTGTCCAATTCGCTTCGTGTAATAGGAAACCTGTTTTTGCCTCTGCTACGGTCGGGCGATGTGAAGATATACTCGCCTGCTGAGCTTGAAGCAATGGTTGCTTCTAATGGTTTTAGCGGCGTTAGTGCTACAATTAAGGAGAATATTCAGGTTATACGTGGTGAGAGGTGAAGGTACGATAAGAGATCCTAAGCAGACCATAACCCTCGTGGGGTGTGACATATATAGATAAGGCTACTGACAAAAATAATAATGAAAAAATCCCGCCCCTAGCTGTTTGATGTTAGGGGGCGGGATTTTTTATGGTAGAATTATGGATATCACTATATCACCCTTTTATACCGAATAGCCATCGGGTTACGGCAAAACGCTTAAAGATTTCATGGGTAAAAAAGGTTAGGGGGATACTGCATAACAGGATTAAAACAATCTGTAGGGTGGGGGATTTGGTTATGTTGAAGATGTAGAATGCCGAAACCACAATCCAAAGCTGATGAAAAAGGTAGACTGAGAATGAGGATTTTGACAGATAGTCTGTTACTTTATTCCTTACATTTAGATAATGTCTGCCTAGTCCTAGCAGTGCTAAAATTGTGCACCAAGCGTAAAATGCAGTTAGAATATCGTACAGTATCGGGTTTATATCTATTTTAAGGATAAAAGCCGTTACTGTAAAGATCATCCCTGCAATAGACAGTCCTGTCAACAACCATTTGTAGCTGTCTAGTTTTTTAACAACATCTTCATCACAAATGACAAAGTATCCCAGCATAAAAAATGCAAAGTATTCGCCAACACTTTTTCCAGAGATGTTAAGCAGAGGTCGCATAACCAGAGGTACGGCAAAGAGCATGAGTAGGATAAGTAGGGGCAACCTTTTTGAATTAAGCCGAATGTTCTTACCTTTGGACAGTGTCATAATCGGTAGTGCAAGCAGGGAAATCACAAATAGGTAGAGGATAAACCATAGGTGCCCAGGTGTGAAGCCGCCTTGATAACCCGTTAGGTCGGTTGGCTTTGTGAAGAAGAGGACATACTGAAAGAGGTATCCTCCTGTATAGCTGTTATGAAATCTTTCGGCGAAGTAGGTTATGGCAGGCATAATAAGTAAAATTCCGAAGATTAACGGCACAAACAGCTTTGAAAGCCGCTCTTGTAGGTACTGGAGTGATTTTCTTTTGTTAAGTGCATAGGCAGAGCTGATCCCTGCTATTGTAAACATTAGCGGCATCATCCATGGCCAGAGTGCGGCTATAAAACTGCTTGTAGCTGTTAAATCCTGCCCTTTTATGTAAAAGCTTTCGCCAAAATTATTGTAGATCATAAAGGTATGGTATGGGAATAAAAGTAATACTGTAAGACAACGCAGGTTGTCAAGGTAATGTATTCTCATGGGTTAGCTTCTCCTTAAGGTAGGTTTAGGGGGTTACTTGGTTTTATGGGGAATTATGGGGATAAGTGGGGATTTCATATAGTCACCCACACCTACAAAGATAATTACTCCTACTTAATGAGCCTGCCTATACGTTTGTTTGCTGTCATAAAGCGTAGGGCGGCCTTATAGTTTGTCAGCCATACGATATGGTTGTCGTTTTTCTTGTTTTTTAGGATTTGTGGGATGAAGAATGCCGCTACCGTTTCGGGGGTGTCCGCTAGGATGTTAAAGATTCGTTTAAACCTCTCGTCGGTCTGGATAGCGGACTGTTCGCCGTCGGGGGATTTAGTGATAAAGTCGGTTAACATCATGCCAGGGGAGAGTCGTCCGGCTGTGACATTCGTGCCGTTTAGCTCCTTTGCAAGACCCTTCATAAAATAGGTAAGCGCACGTTTAGTGGTGCCGTATAGGATGGTTTTTGGCTGTATCATGTCGTTTGAGCCAAGACCCTCCATGCTGTAGATTGCACCGTGACCCTGCTTTAGCATGTTCTCTGCCGCTATCTGACTGCCGAAGATCATGCCTGTAATGTTGGTATCGATAATATTTTTTGTGTAACCTTCTTCGGTTTCCCATGCCAATTTATGGGGCGCATTCTGACCTGCATTGTTAATCCAGATATGGATCTGTCCCCACCTTTTAGCCGACTCTGACCACAGGGTTTGCAGGCTTTGTCTGCTCTGGACGTTGCAGGGGATGTAGATATAACCTTTGCCAAACCCCGCTAGCTCGGATTCTACCTTTGGGGGTAGTTTTTCACATCTGCCCGATAGTGTGACACAGCAGTTCGCCTTTAGAAATTCCTTTGCCATAGCTAGACCGATACCCCTTGTAGAGCCTGTAATTACAACGCTTTTCATGCTATTCACCTCACAGTTCCTGTATATATGTAACCCTTTTTATCCTTACCGACCTCTTTTGAAAAGACAAAACTACCGCCGTTATGCTCGGTGGCAACGTATAGGTGACAGAGTGCAATCCCCATATCCACGTGATTCATCTTTTCGTACATTGCAACCATAAGTATATTTACCTTTTTTTGGTAGACGTCAATACAACCGTCTTTACATTCAAAGAACCAGTTTTGGCTGTTTGTGGCGGAGGGGGCAAGGCGGATGGCTTCAAGGCGGTTGTCGTAGCCGCTTGAAATCTCGGGTAGGGGTTTTCGCTTAAACTCCGAAGGCTGACGGTGCGGGCTGTCTAGCGCTTTACCAAAGGCAAGGATTATCACAAACGGTAGCTTTGTTTTAGGCTCGTCGGTAGGTCTTGCCATCCCAATCCAACAAGAGCCAAGCCCTATACTGGACAGGTACAGGTCTACCTGCTGAAAGATAAAACCTATATTTTCCAGATAACCGTCCTTATTTTCGCTAGAGATAATAAGATAATGCGGCGATTTAACCGGTAGAAGATTCCTAACCTCACTGGTTATCTCATAGGCGGTTTGGATATCAGGGTAGAGCCGTTTTGCGCTGTCGGCAAAGGCTGTGATCTGCTCTAACACGCTGGCGTCTAGCGGTGTCATGTCGTATTTGCGGGTGGATTTTCGTTTGAAGATTGCGTTAAATAGTGTCAAAGGTATCGCCTCCTGTTTATATTTAATACATGTAGCAAAACCTGCAAAGCCTATGGTTATAGGGTTTGTAGGTTTTTGCGTATTATTTTTGGTTTATGATATGCGCCGTAATAATTGTATAGCTGTGGGCGTTAATGGTAATTCTACAGCTTTGGATGTTGGCATAATAGTTTTTGCCCTGCCTATAGATGGTACAGCTTTGGTCTTTAATCTGTTCCTTGCACCACGAGACGACGTCGTTCGTTTCTAGCTTAAGATTACCTTTAATTCGCATAACCCCAAGCTCGGTGGTGTGTAGCTTATCTAGATTTAACAGTAGTGCATATTCCATAATTTGTAATTAAATTCTTTAATCCTTCCTCAAATTTTATGCCCTGTGCTTGTGTGCGTTTAGGGTTACCCCTTGTCCGTCCGCCGCTCATACGGATCTTTCTAGCGGTGTGACGCTTCATTAACAGTCCGTCGATGTTATCGTTATCGTAGATCATGCCGTCTTGATTTATCACCCTTGCACCTCTAGCAAGACAGATCGCCGCCAGTCCGTAGTCCTGTGTCACCACAATATCGCCTTTTTGCACCATGTTTACCAGTGCAAAGTCCACGCTGTCCGCACCCTTTGAGACGGTGATGGTTTTAGCGCCCGCCCTCTTAATGCTATGCGATGTGTCGCATAGGATGATACATTCTATGTTGTTTTTCGCAGTTGTTTTGACAGTTATATCCACTACGGGACAGCCGTCCGCGTCGATTAAAACCCGCATTACTCTACTATCTCCTTTACCCGACCGACCTGCCCGTCGTCTAACATAACCTTAATTCCGTGGGGGTGGTTTGGGCTTTTTGTGAGTATCTTTGCTACTCTGCCATGTGTTAGCTTTCCGGTTCTCTGGTCGCATTTTAGCACGATAGATACCTCACTGCCGACCTTTATATCCGCTCTGTTTTGTCCGTTCATTACATCACCACCTTAAATAAAACATGATAATATCTATTAAAATTAGCGTTCTCTAAGTGTTGTGAAGCTTTCCTTGTTAAAGCTTCTTACTAGCTTTTATTATATCACACCGTTTGAGAAAATACAATATGTTTTTTAAGAGGGTATTGAGAAAATAAAAAAATATTTGGATAATTATGTAATATTTTGTTTGTTGTTGTCGATATATTTTGTAGAGTGTGT
>CAZAOY010000044.1:0-21978 GCA_964486925.1 uncultured Oscillospiraceae bacterium | reverse complement strand
ATTGTATAGCTTTACTATACATAAAAATATTATGGAGGAACTAATATGAACGAGATTTTTAAAGGGATTCCAAAGATCCCATACGAAGGCAAGGATTCTAAAAATGCATTGGCATTTAAACACTACGACGCTAACGCTATAGTTAGCGGCAAGGCTATGAAGGATCACCTAAAGTTTGCTATGTCCTACTGGCACACCCTATGTGGGGATGGGCTTGACATGTTTGGACGTGGTACACAGGACAAAACCTTTGGTGGGACTGATCCACTGTCTATCTACAAAAACAAGGTTTATGCAGGGTTTGAGATTATGGATAAGCTTGGTATCGAATACTTCTGCTTCCATGATAGAGATATCGCACCGGAAGAAACCACCCTACAAAAAACCAACGAAAACCTTGACGTTATCACCGACCTTATCGAGGAGTTAATGAAGAAGCATGGCAAAAAGCTACTTTGGGGTACTGCAAACTGCTTCTCTAACCCACGTTATATGAACGGTGCGGGTACTTCTTGCGATGCGGACGTATTTGCATTTGCGGCGGCGCAGATTAAAAAGGCACTTGATATTACCGTAAGACTTGGCGGAACCGGATATGTATTCTGGGGCGGACGTGAAGGTTACGAAACCCTACTTAACACCGATATGGGGCTAGAGCTCGACAACATGGCAAGACTAATGAAGCTAGCGGTTAACTACGGCAGGTCTATCGGCTTTAAGGGCGACTTCTTTATCGAACCAAAACCAAAAGAGCCAACAAAACACCAGTACGACTTTGATGTGTCCACCGTGTTGGCATTCTTACGAAAATACGGTCTGGAGAATGACTTTAAGATGAACGTAGAGGCAAACCATGCAACGCTAGCAGGCCATACCTTCCAGCATGAGTTACGTGTAGCAAGGGAGAACAACTCGTTAGGTTCAATCGACGCAAACCAAGGTGACCTACTGCTAGGCTGGGATACCGACCAGTTCCCTACCAATGTTTATGAAACCGCTATGTGCATGTATGAGGTGCTTAAAGCGGGAGGACTTGTAAACGGCGGGTTAAACTTTGATGCTAAGGTTCGGCGTTCTTCTTACGAAGGCGAAGATATCTTCCTATCCTACATTGCGGGGATGGACGCCTTTGCGCTAGGACTAAAGATTGCGGATAAGCTAATCACCGACGGCAGGATTGATAGCTTTGTGGAGGATCGATACAGCTCATATAAAACAGGTATCGGCGAGAAGATTGTGTCTGGAAACACCACACTACAGGAGCTTTATGACTACGCAGTTAACCTACAGGAGGTTAGCAAGGTATCAAGCGGCAGACAGGAATACCTAGAAAACGTTATAAACTCGGTAATGTTTAGCTTATAAAGGAAACAGGTAACATGAATACTTTTAACATACTAAACTACGGTGCAGTAGCCAATAACGGCGCGGTACAGACTACGGCAATACAAGCGGCAATCGACGCCGCAGAGCTTGCCGGCGGTACGCTATACATACCTTCGGGTGAGTTTAAAACAGGTACTTTAAACCTTAAGAATGTGTCGATGTGCCTTGCAAAGGGCGCTGTGCTTAAGGGGAGTGAAAACTTTGAGGACTACATCTTTAACGGATATATGCATAACGAGATGGGGCGGTGTATCTCTTTAATCTACTCACTCTATGGCAAAAACATCACCATCTCGGGAGAGGGTACAATCGACCTTAACGGAAGCTCCTTCTATGACTTTAGTAAGCCGATAATCCCCGATTCTAAAGTACCGTTTACCGATGAGCAGATTAAGGAATGTACCGTAACCCATGAGGTTAGACCGTCACAGCCTATCTTCTTCTACCGTTGCCAGAATGTGACCATAGACGGAATAAAGGTGCTAGACGCCTCCTGTTGGACGCTAACCTTTGTGGAGAGCGAAAACATTAGGGTTAATAACTCTACCATTAAAGGCAACGAGAGGGTACCAAACAACGACGGTATGCATTTTTGCTCCTGCAAAGGGGTTTTTATCACAGGCTGTAACATCGATACAGCAGACGACTGTATAGCACTCTCCGCTATCACCGACTGGAGCGTACCATGCGAGGATATCGTAATCTCAAACTGTCGTCTTAAAAGCTTCTCAAAGGCAATCGTTATCGGCTATATGCATAGCATTATCCGTAATGTTTCGGTGTCTAACTGCGTTATTAAGGAGAGTAACCGTGCGTTTTGCATAATGTCAAGCGTCGGGTCGGGGTTAGTCGAGAACGTTACCGTTAGCAATATGGTGCTTGATACCAGGGTAAGAGCGGGCAACTGGTGGGGTAACGGCGAGCCAATCCTTATAATGGGAAGGTATCACCACAGCTATTCGGATGATATCCCACAAAGGGGGTATAATGTTAACGTTAGAAACATCTTCTTTAACTCGATAATCTGCACCGCCGAGAACGCAATCGGTATCGTAGGCGAGCAGGAAAATATCCAAAACATTACTTTGTCTAATGTATTTGTAACGCTAAAGCCTAGCGATAATCTAATGTTAAAGGGACGAAGCTTTGACCTAGCACCCGCTAAGCAGATTGACACAATAAAGCAGGACGGTAAGGAATATTTTCTGCATATCCAAGGTGCAAAGGATGTATTTTTGCATAACGTAAGAGGTATCGATAGCAACGGAGATACCGCTAAAAGCTTTATTAATGAAAGAGAGAATGTATGAATTTTGCAATTGTAGGTTACGGAGGGATCGCAAAAACCCATCTGCTAGCGGCATACGACGCCAACATAAACTTTAGTCTTGATTACAGCATTAACCCAGCGGCAACGCTAACACGTTCGCCTAACGAGCATAAGATCTCTTCTATTAAAAACTACCAAGATTTTAGTGATATGGTTTCATCCGAATCCCTAGACTTTATTGATATCTGCACCCCAAACAACGCTCATCTTAATTATATCGCAAAGGCGGCGGCTCGTGGACTCTCTGTCTACTGTGAAAAGCCTGTAGCACAGGATCTGGCTACTGCTAAGGAAGCGGCACATATGGCAGAGCAGAGCGGTATAATTAACGGATGTGCTTTGGTATACCGTATGTTACCTGCGGTTAACATGATAAAAGCTATGGTAAAATCGGGTATGATCGGCAAGGTTATTACCTTTAAGACAGCGCTATTCCATAGCGGGTATCTAAGCAGCAAAAAATCAGGTTGGCGGGTTCTGCCAGAGAACGGCGGGGGTGCTATGCTAGATCTAGGTATCCACCTAGTAGACACCGTTCGATACATTCTAGGGGATATCGCCGATATCCAGTCTAAAACCCACATCCAGTTCCCCGACCGCAGTAAGGTGGACGAGCATGCCTTCTGCCACGTTACCCTAGCAAGCGGGATAGAGGGTACTATCGAGGTATCCCGTATCCTAGCCCAAAGCTACAACAGCGACATCTTCGAGGTGTACGGCGAGAAGGGGTCTATCACAGCGGACATGAAAGCGCCGCATACCGTTAATGTATGCGACTTTGAAAAGGGCAGTACCACCATCGTAAGTGCGGGTGAAAACATGCTAAACCGCCTACACTACCCTTCACAGCGGGACTGCAAGGGATTCCTACAGTCCGCCCACACCGCCGCACTAATTGAATTCTGCCAGAGCATAAACTGCGGCAGAAGATCCGACATCCTAGCAGACCTCGCCCAAGGTGTGAAGGCACAAGAGATAGTAGAGCGGGTGTATAGATAGTTTAACTTTAAATAAATAAACCACAATACCATATAGGTACGAATTGTATCTGCCTATATGGTATTTCCTACATTTGTACATAACATAATATCACCTAAAAAAGCAATATTACGGAATTTATCCGCAATAAAAGCATTTGTAATTTTAACTATTTACATTATAATATTACTTATAGTAATCAAGTATTAAGGGGGATTTATATGACACTTAGGGAGAATACTTTAGCAATATTACGGTATCAAAGCTATAAGCGTATGCCGATTCTATCCTTTGGGTATTGGGGGGAAACGCTAGATAGATGGGCAGAGGAAGGTCATATCTCGGTAGAGGATGCAAATGACTACAAGGCACACGGTGACAACGGCGAAGGCGACAAAAACATTATGAAGCTACTGGGGTTTGACTACAACTGGGGCGGCTGTGTGGGGTTTAACACAGGACTAAATCCCGCCTTTGAAAAGGAGGTTATCGAAGAAAAGGCTGATGGTAGCCGTATCGTACGGGATGAGTGTGGGCTTATCGTGCTGGAAAAACCAGGTCTTGTTACCATCCCCGCAGAGATCGGCACATCCCTAACCGACCGCAAAGCATGGGAGGAGCTATACCTGCCGAGAATGCAGTTTACCCCAGATCGGATAGATCTAGGCTACATTAAATCCCTGCCCGCACCTAAGGAGCGAGAGCTACCGATTGGATTAATGTGCGGCTCGCTTATCGGGACAATGCGAAACTACCTAGGGGTGGAGCACCTTAGCTACCTCTATGCTGACGATGAGGAGCTTTACCGTGAGATTGTAAAAGCCTTTGCGGACATCTCCTACGAGGGGATAAAGCTCGCACTCGCTACAGGGGTTAAATTTGACTACGCACACTACTGGGAGGATATCTGCTACAAAAACGGCCCGCTTGTAACCCCTAGCGTCTTTGACGAGGTGGTAGGCCCATACTATAAACGCAACAACGATCTTTTAGCAGAGCACGGAATCGATATAATCTCGCTAGACTGTGATGGTTTAATCGACAGCTTAATCCCGACCTGGATTAAAAACGGCGTAAACACCATGTTTCCAATGGAGGTTGGCACCTGGAACGCATCCATCGCACCATGGCGGGAACGGTATGGTAAGGTGCTTAGAGGGATCGGCGGGATGAACAAGACGGTATTTGCCAAGGACTACAAGGCGGTTGACGAGGAGATTAATAGGCTAAAACCGTTAATAGAGCTAGGAGGATACATCCCCTGCCCTGACCACAGAATCGCCCCAGACGCAAGGTTTGAGAATGTGCAGTACTACTGCGAAAAGCTAAGGCAGGCTTGTAGTTAAAAGATATAGCTGTGTTTTTATACCATGGAGCATTATATACTAACACTACTTCTATAAACCTTTGTAACATGATATCTGGAATGATTTGTATAATCAGTAAAAGTTTGCAGATAATATCTCCATACTCTATTTTAAGGGGGATTTGTTATGCAGGTTATACGTGTTATCGAGCATAAGAGAAATCTTGATTTTTTGCAGTTTTTATCGGATAATTTATCTAAACGGTATCTGGTGCTTGTATCATACCACGGAGAAGCATCCTACTTTTATAATGCGGGGGATACCCAAAAGCCTGTACTAACACTGCTGTTCACCCCTAGTCTAGAGGATATCAGAGATACAAATACCATCGTATTCTTAAAAGACTTTAGCATTTCCGAACATATTAATGTGATTAACAAGTCCTCCACCCTAATCTGCGCAGAGGACTATGTTAGCTTACTAAGGCCAATCGCCCACCACTCCCCCACCATCTACACCTGTGGTTATCGTAGCCGAAACCATATAGGGATATCCAGCATTCGTGAAACCGACGCTTCTATCTCTCTACTTCGGTCGATAATGTCACTGGATGGACGTGTTATCGAGCCCGCAGAGTATGTACTGGAGAATACCGTCTACCTAAACGATATCGAGATATTAGGTAGTACGCTAATATTTTTAATTGTCGGTGTGCTGTAAAGCTATCGACAATTAACTTTTTGTATTATTATGTAACGATATAACTTTTTAACGTAACCTACGATACTCACTGGGTGTGGTATTAAACCACTGCTTAAAGGTGCGGTTAAAGGATGAGAGGGATTTGTAGCCTACATTCTCCGATACCGTTACTATCGGTAGCTTTGTGGAGGATAGAAGGGTCTTTGCAATCTTCATGCGTATATCTGTAAGGTAGGTTAGCGGAGAGTGTCCCGTTGCTTTTTTGAACACCACACGAAAATGGGTCTGGCTAAGGTGACAGCATTTTGCCAGCTGTTCTATCGTAATTTCCTCAGCATAGAATGACGCGATATGTGACAACGCGGGGGATACTGTGGTAAAGTCGGTGGACAGCTCTATCTGTGAGCTTTCATGCTCTATCCGCAGTAGCTTTTGCAGGATAACCTTTAGGATTAAGCGTGAAACCTCTCTATACTCCGCTTTTTTGCCGTCTAACTCATCTATCAGCATTAACACCAGACGTGAGATGGAAGGGTCTAGCCGCTTACCGATAACGCTTTTTAGCTGTCCTTTGCTTAGCAATAGTGAAGAAAGCAAAGCTTTTTCCACAATAAAAAGCCTATCTATATCCACCGTAATAAAGTACCATTCGCTCTTAATCTCGTTAGCATTCTTTGCAATATGCGGCTGATTTGGATAAACAAAGGAAACATCCCCCTTTTTAAAGGAGAAAACCAGATTATCAACAAAGAATACCCCGCTCCCCTCTAAGCAGATACCTATCTCAAAGGCATTGTGGTAGTGTAGCTGTTTTACCGCTGTCCTAGTCTGGGTATACCTAAAGAAGGAGATAGGGAACTCATCCTCCAGCGCCACATCATGAAACTTTATATGTTCCTGCAAAGATAGTTGTTTTTGCATATATTATCCTCGTTTCTAGGTAGAGATGGTTAATCTATATGTGGTATTATATCATTATAGTTAAAATTATTCAAGGGGGATGGATAAAATATGTTAGAGAATCAAGCATGGATGAGGTATGAAACCGACCTTTACCTAGAGTATATCCAGGCAAAGGATGAGGGCAGGATGGTAGACCACCTAAAATCCGTATGTGACCGCATTAGCGAGCAATCAAAGGACAAAAACCTATACGACCAAGCAGTTAAGGTTAGAGAAGAACTGCTAAACTCACCCATATCACCCGACTACCCATTTGTCGAGCCGTCTACGCTAGAGGAGATTAAGGCAAGCCGACCTAACAAACGTCATACCTTTGAGAACAACCTCGACAGCGATACCCTACTCGATAAGCTTTCGGGCGCTTGGATTGGCAGAATCAGCGGTTGTCTGCTGGGAAAACCGATTGAAGGGGTTAAACGTAAAGAGATTGATACACTTCTTAAATGCACTGATAACTTCCCGATGGAAAGATACATAGAAAAAGCCTTATTTGATGACAAGGCTAAGGAGGTAATGAAGGATCGCTTGGATTCCTGTTGGGCCGATACCATTACAGTAGCGCCTATCGACGACGACACTAACTATACCGTCTTTGCGCTAAAGCTTATCGAGGAGTACGGCAAGGAGTTTACCCCGAATGACGTGCTAGAGGGGTGGTTGTCCTGGATACCGATGTTTGCCACCTGTACAGCGGAGCGGATTGCCTACCGTAATGCGGCTATGGGGATGTACGCTCCCGATACCGCTAGCTTTAATAATCCATACCGTGAATGGATAGGTGCACAGATTAGAGGGGATTTCTTTGGATACATTAACCCCGCAAACCCCGAAAAGGCGGCAGAGATGGGGTTTAGGGACGCAAGCATATCCCATGTGAAGAACGGTATCTACGGCGAGATGTTTGCCGCGGCTATGATTGCCGCCGCCGCAGTCTGTGATGATATCCAAACGGTTATCCAAGCGGGACTAGACGAGATTCCAAAGCAGTGCAGACTCCGCCATGATATCGAGCTTGTACTGGACTGGCATAAGCAAGGAATTGATGAGATTGCCGTTATCGATAACATCCACAAGACCTATGATGAATACTCACCACACGGATGGTGTCATACAAACTCAAACGCAATGATTGTGGTGTTTGCGCTACTATATGGTAACAAGGAGTTTGGTAAATCCATCTGTCTTGCTGTGCAATCGGCGTTTGATACCGACTGCAACGGTGCTACAGTGGGTTCGATTATCGGGATAATGCTAGGTAAAAAGGCGATACCGCCATACTGGTATGGGTGCTACAACTCCCGCCTGTCTACCAGTATCTGGGGATACAACGAGGTTTCGGTGGATATGCTTGCCGAAAAAACTCTAGAGATTATTAACTCTGACAGATAGTAAAATTATTAAAACTAGAATGTACCCTCTTTTAAATAGCTAAAGGAGGGTGCATTCTATATATTTACATATATATTAACAATATTAACATCTTTTCTATTGCAATTTTAGACAGTTTATTGTATAATAGGTTTAATAGGACAGTTAACATGGAGGTATAATATGAGTAGGTATATTTTACAAGACAACACATTTATCATTAAAGACTACGACACACTACCCCCTTTTAGTAGCTTTCTACCTGGACTTGCAGGGATAAAGGGTATCCCGCTCTGGAGCTTTTTTGTAAACCGTGGGCAAGGGATAGCTTCCTTTGGGATACACCATAAAAACAACGCTATTATGGAGTTCTTCCCCGCTAACGAAGGGTATGAAAACACCCCTACCAAAGGTTTTAGAACCTTTATTAAATGCGACAACCTGTACTTTGAAGCCTTTAGAGGTGACCCATGCGACAAGGTGTCGCGAAATATGTATATCGACCAGAACACCTTCTCCATTGAGGAGATAAACAATATACATATGCTTAAGGTGCGGGTTGATTACTTTATCCTCCCAAATGAAGATTTTGGTGCGCTTGTCAGAAATGTAACGATAACAAACCTTGATAGCAGTAGAGAACGTGACCTACAGGTGGTGGACGGTATGCCAAAGATTATACCGTTTGGTATCACCAACGAGGAGTACAAGGCTATGTCAAACCTGCTTAAAAGCTGGGCGGAGGTTAACAATATTGACCACTCCATCCCAATCTACAACCTACGCTCCACCACAAGCGATAGTGCACAGGTTGGCAAGGTTACAGGCGGGTACTACTACCTCTCGATGAATGACGGTAAGCTACTCTCCCCTATCTATGACGCCGACCTTGTATTCGGGCAGGATACAGGACTGAATACCGCGACCATGCTAAAGGATGGCTCGGTAGCAGATATGCTGTCGGGTTATGCCGCCTACGCTAACAAGGTGCCTTGTGGGTTCTCAGCGATAGCGCTTACCCTCACCGATAAAACGGTAATCAGCACCTTGATAGGATACACAAACTCCGCACAGGAGATTAACAGCAAGGTAGAGCGTGTTACCAAACCTAACTACATAGTAGATAAATATAACGAAGCCGCTACTATATCTGGTCAGCTTGTGAAGGATGTCTACACAAAGACCGCCAACAACCTTTTCGATAGATACATCGGTCAGTGTTACCTTGACAACTTCCTGCGTGGCGGATATCCGTTTGTCTTTGAAGGAAAGGACAAAAACGCTGTGGTACACCTATTCTCCCGCAAGCATGGTGACCCAGAGCGTGACTACAACTTCTTCTCCATAGCAGGGGAATACTACTCCCAAGGTAACGGAAACTTTAGGGATGTTAACCAGAACCGCCGAAACGATATCTTCTTTAACCCTAAGGTGGGTGACTACAACGTTAAAACCTTCTTTAGCCTAATCCAAGCGGACGGCTACAACCCGCTAGAGGTAAGGGGTTCATCCTTTACGGTGGACAAGGATAAGATTTGTGAGCTTGATAGCATAATCGACCGTCACCTACTAGACCAAAAGGATAGCTTTAGAGCGTTATTCGGCGACAACTTCACCCCAGGTCAGGTTATAAACTATATCTTTAAGAATAACATCTCACTAAAAACCACCGATGAACAGCTTTTAACCGAGCTACTGGATATCTCCACCCAAAACATCGAGGCGGTGCTAGGGGAAGGCTACTGGTCGGATCACTTTACCTATAATATGGATCTAATCGACAGCTACCTTAGGGTATTCCCAGACAAGAAAACCGACCTTATCTTTAAGGATAACGACTATGCCTTCTTTGACAGCCCGCTTTTTGTACGTCGTCGTACTAAAAAGCATGTGGTTACTGCGGATAACGAGGTACGGCAGTATGATGCGGTGTATGAGGATGAAGAAAAGCTAGAGCGTGGCTACCAAAAGGGTAAGGCAAACTGGCTTTGCGACAGCGGTAAAAATATAGTCAAGACTAACCTATACGGCAAGATGATAACCCTTGCGGTGAATAAATTCTCCGCCCTTGACCCATACGGTATGGGTATCGAGATGGAAGCGAACAAGCCTGGCTGGAACGACGCTATGAACGGACTACCGGGACTACTGGGTTCAGGGATGAGCGAAACATTTGAACTAAAGCGGCTAATCTCCTTTATGCTAACGCTAACCGACCAAGAGATTAAGGAGGTAACGCTACCTTGCGAGGTTGCTAAGTTTGTGCTTGATATGGGTGCGCTACTGGATAAATCAGATAGCCTAACCGACTTTGAATACTGGGATAGTTCTGCTACCCTACGTGAGGATTACCGTGACACCGTACGGTTTAACCTTAGCGGAGATACCAAGACCCTTGCCCTATCACAGCTTAATTCCATACTATCTAACATGCTTACTAAGCTTAACAAGGGTATCGACAAAGCTGTAGAGATTGGCAACGGAATCCCACCGACCTACTTTACCTACAAGGCAGAGGAGTTTGAACCGATACTCGATGATAACGGTAACCCTGTCCTCTCGGATATGGGACTACCGACAGTGCGGGTAGTTAAGGTTTCCGCTGTTGCGCTTCCGTACTTCCTAGAAGCACCTGCAAAGATGTTAAAGGGACTGTTTAGTGAGGGTGAAACCGAAAAGGCAAGAGCACTTTATCAGGGTGTTAAATCACTTCCTATCTACGATACAAAGCTTAAGATGTACAAGACCAGTGTACCGCTTGATGATATTAGCATGGAAAACGGACGTATCAGAGCCTTTACGGCGGGTTGGCTTGAACGTGAATCGGTATTTTTACATATGGAATACAAATTCCTACTAGGCATACTCGAATCGGGACTGTATGACGAATACTTTGAGGAGATGCAAAATCTACTTATTCCATACCTATCCCCAGAGATGTACGGAAGAAGTATCCTTGAAAACTCCTCCTTTATCGCCTCTAGCGTTAACCCTAATAAGAATGTACACGGCAGAGGGTTTGTTTCCAGACTTAGCGGCTCAACCACCGAGGTGCTTTCGATGTGGATTAGGATGTTTATGGGGAACAGGATGTTTAGCTATGAAAACGGTAGCCTAAACCTCTACTTTAACCCAATTCTACCATCCTTCCTATTTGACGATACCGGTGTTGTAGAGTTTAACCTTCTATCTAGCTGTAGGGTGGTATACCATAACCCTGCTCGCAAAAACACCTACGGAAAGGATAGTGTTTCCCCTACAAAGCTTGTCATAGACGATAACATTACAATAGAGGGCGACCACCTGCCGCAGGAGCATAGCATTAGGGTACGTAACGGTGAGATTACTAAAATCGATGTTTACCTTTCATAAGGTAAACATCACCAACTAAAACTTAAAACAGAAAGGACACGACAATGAACGAAACTATAAAGACGATATTTGAAAGAAGGAGTACCAGAGGGTTTAAACCCGATCAGATCGACAAAGAAACTCTAGACACCATCATCCAAAGCGGACTAATAGCACCTAGCGCTATGAACACCCAAAACTGGCACTTTACGGTGGTACAAAACGGTGAACTAATCGAGAAGATTAATAGCGCCTGCGTATCAGAGCTACCTGAGGATTTTAAGGAGCGTATGCGCGCTAGAAACAACGGTAGCGATGATTTTAGTGTGTTCTACAACTCTCCTACTATCGTTGTGGTATCGGCGGTTAGCGGTGACAACTGGTCACAGATAAACTGTGCGCTAGCAACCCAAAACATCTGCCTTGCGGCGCATTCTCTAGGGGTTAGCTCCTGCATTATCGGTATGGTTACAGGGCTATTTAACTCACCGCAGGGTGAGGAGTATCTAAAGCTACTAAAGATCCCTGAAGGCTATAGCCCAATGTATGCGATTAGCCTTGGATACAAAGCAGTAGAGATGGAAGCACCTAGTCGTGAACCTGATAAGGTTACATATATAGTATAGCCACGGAGGTTTAACGATGGACAGACATAAAAAAGCATGGGATGTCACCGCATTAGGGGAACTGCTAATAGACTTCACCCCCCTTGGCAAATCTCCCATGGGGATGAATATATTTGAGCAAAACCCAGGCGGAGCGCCTGCCAATATGGTATGTGCACTCTCAAACCTAGGTTGCACCACCCAGTTTATCGGCAAGGTCGGGGCGGATATGCACGGCGAGTTTTTAATTAACACGCTACAGGATAAGGGAGTTGGCACTAACGGCATGGTGGTATCACAAAACGAGTTTACCACCCTAGCCTTTGTGGCACTTGATGAGAAGGGCAACCGTAGCTTCTCCTTTGCAAGAAAACCCGGTGCGGACACCTGCCTTACCTTTGACGAGGTAGATAGGTCACTGCTTACAGGATGTAGAGTGTTTCACTTTGGTGCGGTATCGCTCTCAAAAGACCCCGCCAGAACCACTACCATACAGGCGGCTACCTATGCTAAGGAGCAGGGTGCTATAATCTCCTACGACCCTAACTACCGTCATCTACTCTGGGATGAGGGCCAGCAACAGGCGAAAACCATTATGCAGTCGGTGATCCCACTTGTAGATATCATTAAGATTTCGGATGAGGAAACCCATCTATTAACCTCCCACCGTGACCCTAAAAAGGCGGCGACAGAGCTGTTAGAGCGTGGAGTCAAGGTGGTGGTTGTAACCCTTGGAAAGGCGGGTGCATTGCTTGCTAGCAAGGATGTAATGGTACAGGTGACAGCACCCGACGCGAAGGTAGTGGACACTACAGGTGCGGGCGACAGCTTCTTTGGTGGATTTATATACAAGCTTTTGCAGGATGGGTTGCCACTGGATAACCTTGATGAGGTTAAATGTAAAGAATACCTTACCTTTGCTAACACCGTAGCCTCCATCTGTGTAGGCAGACGAGGAGCAATCCCTGCTCTGCCAACCCTTACGGAGGTTAACGAGTGGCTTAATCGATAGTATCTAAAGTTAGCCGATACCGGTGAATTTTCATTGGTATCGGCTCTTTATGCTACTTTTTTGTACCGCAACTACAAACGCAACCACTGCATGACATAAATGTAAAGCTTATATGGTTGAATCAACCGCTATTTTATGTTATTATTTAGGAATAGAAGGAGGTTTAACATATGAACTTATCAGAGAAGATATTAGAGCTACGAAGGTCAAACGGTATGTCACAGGAACAACTTGCAGAGAAGATGGGTGTGTCTAGACAGTCGGTATCTAAATGGGAATCGGGAGATTCACTGCCCGATGTGGATAGGTTACCCGAGCTTAGCAGGATATTTAATGTAACTACCGATTATCTGTTAATACCAAGTGAGGTGGACAGGCTAGCGGTAAGAACAGAAATTATTGAAAATCAACAACAAAACCTACAGGAAGAATTTCGTAAACAGCAGACTAAGTATAATAGGATATTAAGTAGTGCTTTAATCTATGTGATAGCGCTAGCAATCTTTGCCTTTCTTCATATGCCATACATCGAGATGTACACACATATCCAAGAGATGGGTTTTGTGTGGTTATCTGCAATTCTGCTTATTGCTACTGCGGTTGTTATCCAAGCTAACCTTAAGATAACCAAAAAACATCTTTATGACAGCTATAACAACCTTGAAAAAGAGATAAAGGATAGGGGTGTGACTAAAGATGAAAATGAAAAATAGGTTTAGGATAGCGCATATTGCAACAGGTATCTGTATATTAATCGCTATATTACTATTTATAATTATAGCAGTTATGTTCTGGGATTTTGACTGGGGCACTAACGTGTATGGTGGCACAAAGCTAGAGTTTTCTGCAAGCAGTAACAACAAGGGTTTTAACCGTGAATCAACGCTCTACTTAGATGAACCCATCTCAACCGTTGTCTTTTCCGGAAGGATAACGGTACATGGGACTGCTGAAATTAATGTTATATCTAATGATACTAGCGCTACGGTATTTAGACAAAGTTATACAGACGTTAATTCAAAGAAGGTAACCTTTCATCTTGATAATCTAGCCGCAAACTCGTACTATACATTAAGATTTTCAAGTAACAACGCAACAAAAGGATACCTTTTGTTAACCACAGACCAAGCACTGGTTGAACGACTTCCCGAAGTTCCAAAACCATCAGCACGGTTAAAACACTATATAAATAATGGTTTAATATTATTTAGCTGAGCTAGAAACCAAGAATTGAGGTAATAAAGATGAACACCAAAACTCTCTACATATCCGATCTTGACGGAACACTGCTCTGCTCTAACGACAGACTATCCGATTATACCAAAGACATAATAAACAAGCTAATCGATAACGGCGTAGCATTCTCCTACGCTACCGCTAGGTCATTGACCTCCGCGTCGGTCGTAACAGATGGGCTAACCCTTAATCTGCCTGTAATTGTAAATAACGGTGGTTTTATAGTAAACCCTAGTACAGGCGAGCGACTTGTTAAAAAGACCTTTAATCAGGAACACGCCACAGCTGTATCTGCATTTCTTAATCGGAATAACCTCTACCCCCTTGTTTATTCCTTTATAGATGGTAGAGAGAGGGTTTCGTGGTTATCGGGTAGTGAAAACTATGGTATGACCCATTACCTTAGTAACCGAAAGGGGGATAAACGCCTTCGTCAGGTAGATAGCCTTGATGAGCTGTACAAGGGCGAGGTTTTTTACTTTACCTGTATCGGTGACCAGCAACCGTTAACAAAGATATACGACCATTTTTCTAAGGAATCGTACTGCAACACACATGTTCAGCAGGAGCTATACCGTACAGAGTATTGGTGTGAGATTATGCCTAAAAACGCAACTAAGGCTAACGCAATACTAAAGCTTAAAGAACTGCTAAAGTGTGATACCGTTGTCTGCTTTGGGGACGCTATAAATGATATCTCCATGTTTAATCTCTCGGATGAATGCTACGCAGTGGCTAATGCCATTGACGAGCTAAAGGAAAAGGCTACCGCAGTAATTGGTAGTAACGAAGATAATGGAGTAGCAAGGTGGTTAGCAAATAGGTTTGGATTATGACTTTATTACTGCACCCTTGATAAGCTTAAAAGCCGCCTAAAGCTCTAAATGCGGTCGACTTTACAAAACTTAAAGAGAGTGTAAGCAGGAGAAAAGGTCTACCAATTAAAACCATCTATCCTGCACATGTAACCCCATTTAATGCTAATCAGATATAACAAAGTGGATGTAAAACATGATTATCGTTTTACATCCACCTATCTTTACTATCTAAAATTCACCCTAACCGAGCCTGACATAGCATTAATCCGAAGCGGCTTACCTCCCTGACTGCTAGTGTTAAAGTCTGAATACCCCTTAACCTTTGTGCCGTTAATGTAGAGCGATCCGCTAACCTTGCTAATCTCTTTATAAAAGTCCTCTGACTTGCCGGTTATATCCAGATTTATCCTCCCCGAGGTGGACTGGATATCCCCGCTTTGAAGGATCTCTCCGCTAAAGGAGGTGCTTCCGCTCATGCTATCCATCGTTAGTTGTCCGATCTTGGAGTTTAACACCTCTGTCTTACCCGATATTGTGCTAAACCTTCCGATATCCGCCTCACATCTGTCAAGATGCATTCCCCCACTTGTAAGGTTTACAGATAGATTCTTTGCCTTTAGCCCTAGTATATCAGTACCCCCTGAGATTACATCTATCGTCGCGTCATTGCACTGTAAATCACCTACTAAAACCCCTCCGCTAGTGGAATTAACTCTAAGGGTATCAAGCTGTGTGCCGTATGGAACATAAATCTTAATATAGCTGTCCTTACCTCTGGATAAAAAGCTAAAATCCATATTAAAGAACCAAAATCCACCTCTAAACACCTTTTCGGTTATGATAAGTCTGCCGTCTACGTTATCCCAATTTAATTCTCTGTTTCTATAAGCGGCAGAGAAACCATAGCTATCACCATAAACTATCTCGGTTTTTAAAGAGACAGAATCTACCGAAATACTGCTAAACGGCGACAGGTTCTTCTCACTTATGGTGGTTAAATCATCGTTTCCCAATAGAACTAAGCCGTTAGTCCCAAAACCCATGCTCTTCTTCGCCCCAAGCATTGTTCCGAATATAACTAAAATTAATCCAAATACCAATACGGCAGTTGTGACCGCCCAAAATACTCTAGTCTTCAACTTTAGACCCCCTCTTTAAAAATTTGGCCATAGCCTTCACAATCCGTGGAAGGCTATATTTTGCCCCCATCCAGGTTAACATTGAAATCATCGCCCCAACACTTGCAATCACTAGTCCGCTACCCATAAAGAATATAGTTGACGGAAAATCCCTTGCTACTAAGAATAGACTTGAAATCGCGGTAACAATCCCTGCAAAAAGTAACGAGATTCCAACTGCACCAAATGAAAGTATTACTGCAAATAGCGAGATAAGTAGCGCAAAAATTACCGCTAAAAACCCTAGTATCAGCGGGAGTGCTATAGGTGAAGCAACAATCCCCAATATCACAATCCAGATGGTTTTAATACCCTTTTTAGCTGTAGGTGTGCCACTAACACCCTTTAGCGCAAACTCACTTATAATCTTACTCGCAATATCCGCAGGGTTACCAAGCTCGTTAATAACCGCCTGCTCATTCTCTACCCCCGCTTCGTCAAAATACTCCTCATAGTAGTCCACAGCGTTCTTAATCTCATCAAACGGTAGATGTCTTAACCTATCCTTTAGTACACCGATAAACTGTTGCCTATCCATCTATATCCCCTCCTAATAAAATTTTGTCAAGCTTACTTTTGTAGCTAGACCATTCCAAAAGATACTCCTCCAGCCTGTTATTCCCTAGCGGGGTAATCTGGTAGTACCGCCTGTTTCTGCCATTAAAGGGTTGGTCATATGCAAGAACCAGCTGTTCCTTTTGAAGTCGCCGAAGTACAGGATAAAGCGTAGACTCCGATACCTCTACTATCTCTTTAATGGTTTGTGTGAGTACATATCCATAGGTGTCGCCACGTTTTAGAATGGATAGAACGCACCCGTCCAAAAGCGCAGAACCCAATTGAAATATCATTACATCACCTCCTGTATAATATTATACGACATATAATATTATATGTCAATAGGTAAATGAAAATTTTTTTATATTTTTTATATCCTTAATATGTTCCTAGTTATGTTTAGTATGACGCAAAAAACAACCGCTGTACGATCTCTAGTTGGTTTTCCATATACCCTACCTCCTCTTTAGCTTTTTTTATATCTAAGTACACCACATTATTAACTAAGACTCAATCAAAAAGTTGTAAATTTTAGCAAAAGGACGGTAACAAAGCTTAATCCTTGTTACCGCCCTATTATAGCCAATCACTATATTAAATTATTAACCTTCCAGTGTAGTCCAGTAGATGATACTTGCCGTCCTTATCTACAGAAACGATACGGTTCTCCCATATGCCCGTGTAATCTACATACCTACTGCTAACAGGCTTTCCGGTATTAATGTTATAAAGCACTATCTTTTTGTTCTTATCGGTGTCCTTTCCTGTAATACAAGCGGCAAATCCCTCTTTAAAGGATAGTATGCTGTCATACCCTGCTTTTATTGCCACATTGCCTTTCTTGTTTAGAACCCCCCATTTAGTATCCCCCGACCTATCTAAAACAGAATAGAATACATAGTCAATATCAGGGTCGTATGCCGACTGCCAAATTAAAATGTTAGATGGACTTTTAATAATCTTTCCTGTGTTGTCCATAATACCGTATTTTGCGTCGTAGCTTACGGTATTTCTGTAGCTGTCGCCGTTTACTGCGTAGGCTATAAAATTTTTATTTAGTATCGGTAGCCATGCATTTTCGTCACCCGCAAGGTTTGTACCCCCAACAAGTGTGTAGCTTACAGGTACTATAACCTTTCCCTTGTTGTCAACCACACCAAACTTTTCACCCTTTAGCACCACCGCACGACCGTCAACCCATCTAAACCCTATCCTGTCATACAACGCTTTAGTGAGCTCCTTGCCATCGCTTGAGATTACCCCAACCCTAGCCTTACCGTTCTTGTCAACAACTAGATAGGACGCCGCTCCTTCTTTAAAGGTATTGTACTCCACAATCTCCCCGCTTGCCTTATAGTATCGATAGTCCACATTGGAGATGTAGTCGTACTTAGCCTTTGCTAATACCTTACCCTTGACATCAATTATTCCATATTTATAATCCTTGCCCGATTTAACCCCAAATACAAGCGCTCCGTTAGAGTAGGCAGACAGCCTATCATACCCCTTATTTAGCACAACCACACCCTTATCATCAAGCAACCCATACTTGCTACCAGACCTAAACACAGCATAACCGTTGCTGTATGGGAATATCTCGTCATACTTAGCAGAGGTTAGCTCCTCGCCTGTACTATCGATAACTCCCCATTTCCCGCCTACAACCTTGTAGCCGGTTTCACCTATATACTTTACAGTGCCCCCAACATTGTATAGCGCCACCCCATCGTCAAATGCGGAGAATGGGAAGCTGTCGCTGTCGCCGATATAGCTATAGGTAGCTTTCTTGATAATATTACCGTCTTTATCAATTATCCCCCACTTCTTACCCGATCTAAACTGCGCTACCCCACTGGTAAACTCGAATAGATCGTCATAGGTTGGCTTTACAATAACTGCACCCGTAGTGGTTACCGCACCCCAAAGTGAGTTTTTATCCTGCATAATCGCTATATTATTATAGACATTACCTATATCCCTGTAGGTAGGCTTTACGACCTCCTTGCCGTTACTGGTAATAAGCCCGTAAACGCCGTTAAAGGTGCTCTCCTCCTTTGCAGTTACAAACCTGCCAACCCCCACCCTACAGTACCCATTAATAGGGGCTGATATATAATCGTAGGACGCTGTGGTTTTCGCCTGCACATCAAAATCTAACGATGGAATAGTAATAACACTAACACATATTACTAAAAGTATAGTAATTACCTTAGTCGCACCAAGCCTCTTAAAATTCAACATAATATACATACTCCTTTATAACTTAAATCGTATGGTTACCACTACCATTATATTACATTTATAATAAAAAGTCAATATTTATTACATAATACTATTGAATTATTTTTAATTATAGTATATAATGTATGTGTATAAGCTATACATTTGGGGAAAGGATGGTTATAAATATGAAAAGCCTTAAGATTGCAGTTATAGGTGCAGGAAGTACCTACACACCCGAGATGATAGAGGGATTTATCCGCAGGGTTAAGGTGCTAAACGTATCCGACTTTTACATGATGGACATACAACAGCATAAGCTAGAGATTGTTTCGGGACTCGCAAAGCGTATGTTACATAAACATGGGATTAATGCTAGGGTTGTTAACACCACAAGCTATGAAGAAGCCATCGAAGGCGCTGATTTTGTGTTAGGGCAGATCCGTGTAGGACTGCTTGACGCTAGGATTAAGGATGAAAAGATACCGCTAAAGCATGGATTTGTTGGGCAGGAAACCACCGGTGCAGGCGGTTTTGCCAACGGTCTTAGAACAGTACCTGTCATGATGAAGATTGCGGATATTATGGACAGATACGCAAAGGATGCGTGGCTTATTAACTTTAGCAACCCATCAGGGATTGTGGCAGAGGCTCTGCTAAACCATACTAACGTTAAGATGATGGGACTTTGCAACGGCCCTATTAACATGATAAACAGCGTAAAGGAATATCTACCCGTGGGGACAACCCACTTTGACTACGACTATGCAGGTTTAAACCACCTTACCTGGATTACAGGGGTTTATGCGGATGGCAAAAATATAATCGACAGCCTGCTATCAGGGGACACACAGCTAAACGGTCTGGCTAACATCTCCTCTCTAGGCTTTGACAGTACAGTGCTATCGGCTATAAAGGGTATCCCACTGTCATACTTAAACTACTATTACTATAAGGAAAAGATGTATAAACAGTGCCTTGAAGCGGAAAAATGCCGTGGTGAGATTTGCAAGGAGATTGAGGATGATCTGCTAAAGCTTTATCAGGATGAAACACTTTGCGATAAACCCGAGATACTGTCTAAACGCGGTGGGGCGCTCTACTCCGAAGCGGCGGTCAGCCTAGTGGATGCTATCCAGAATGACAAGAACGAGATACATGTAGTTGATGTTAAGAACAACGGTACATTCTCTTTCCTCGATCCAAACGATGTTGTGGAAACACGCTGTCTTATTAATAAATCGGGGGCAACCCCGCTACCTCTAAGATCCTTTAATGACCCATATATGATCGGGTTAGTACAGGGGGTTAAAGCGTATGAAAAGCTAACTGTAGAGGCGGCAATCTCGGGTGACTACTCAAAGGCGCTAGCCGCATTAATGGCTCACCCAATGATAGGCGACTACAACAGGTGCAAGCCGCTATTAGATGAACTAATAGAAGCGCATAAGGAATATCTTCCGTTATTCTTTAAGTAGATATATTCGACTAAAGTGTCATATTAATACGGGTTCTTCTAAACACCATCTTTATAATGTAATAATTACAGCCATATATACTATCGGTATATATGGCTGTAAACTATAAAAACCCCCTCATGCAACATCCATGAGGGGTTAAAATTGTGTATTAACTAACATACCTAGTTATTAGGTCTATGTGCTATAATAGGGGTAGATTCGGTTATCTTATCAAACTTGTATCCGTTTGCTAGCGCATTCTTAAGGAAGATATCCACCGATTGAGGGGTGTTCTTCTTAGCGGTTGCATCATGGAGTAGTGCTATTAAGGTTTTTGAGTTAGTACCTAACCCGTTAGTCAAGAATCCTGACATCTGGGATGGTGAGTAGCTAGCACCGTTAGCATCGTTGTTTGCCATATTCCAGTCGTAATACCTGTAACCATTCTTAGTCATAAATTTTGATAACCTTGTCATAATTCCGGGATTTGTCTTTTTGCTAATCCCATTCGACGTTCCGCCAGGAAAACGCATTAGCTTGGTATCCACACCTGTTGCCCTCTTTACAGCTTTACGGCAACGTTCCATATCTGCAAGAAAAGCACCTTCCGACTGATATATCTTGCCATAGTTGTGCGAGTAGCTATGTAATGCAATGGTATGTCCCTCGTCAACGATTCGTTTTGCCATCTTAGGGTTAGCGTCTACATACATCCCAACCACAAAGAAGGTAGCTTTTACATTATGTTTCTTTAGCACCTCTAACACCCTCGGGGTTATCTGATAGTTAGGGCCATCATCAAAGGTTAGGTATACCGTCTTTTGGGACTTCGTTACCCTACCGGAAGGTACTTCGGGGGTTGGTTCTGGAGCAGGGGTTACCACCACCGTTCTCGTTGCGGTAGACTGGTTATCACTTTTATCCGAAACCTTATAGGTCACTTTATATGTACCCACCCTATTGGTGTTGACGTTGCTTTTAATCTGCACATCCTTAGTTATGTTACCGTCCACGTCATCCTCAGCATTAACACCAGGATCTTCGTAGCTTGAATTAACCCGAACGGTTATCTTTTTATCCCCCTTAAGGGTTATAACCGGCGGCTTTTGATCCACCACTATAACGGTACGGGTAGCTTCCACATCCGGCTGACCCGTTCTGGTCATAGCCTTGTAGCTTACAGTGTAGCTACCCGGTACCTTTGTATCCACATTAGAGGATACAACCGATACATCAATGCTTTCATCCACACCCGAAAAAGCAATTGCACCCGGATCTTTATATTTAGACAGAGCGGTTACCACCACCTCGTTATCCCCTAATAAAAAGATTACCGGGACTGAGGATTTTTTATATGAAACCACAAAGTACACAAGCGACAGGATAATGGCAATCACAATTGTAATAACCGTTATAATAAATAATACGTTTCTATTTTTATATGTCGGCTTTTCATTGTATGTCAATGTAATCATCCCCTTTTATATCTATAATCCCTCTATATAT
>CAZAOY010000043.1:10287-22142 GCA_964486925.1 uncultured Oscillospiraceae bacterium | reverse complement strand
CAACTATATTGTTCTCGCAACTGCGTACCTTTTGGTAATACGTTAGTTTTTGTTGAAGTTAGTCTTGCTATGAAACTAGGTAGTATTAATAATATATATTCATGACATTATGCTATCTTACAATAATACACTAATCATTATAAAAATTACTATAAAACCTACCTTCAACAAGCACACTAAAACTCCCATCTATACATCACTTTAGTAGCACTTATCGATATACATTAGATTACATTATAATATGAAAGGAAACAAATTATGGCGGGTATTATATTTTCAAAGGCTTCGGGGGTTAATGACAGCTTTTTTGGGAAGTCGCAAGAGCCGATTCGTGCGGTGATTGAGGATCAGATTGAGGTGTTTGCTAAAAATTCACAGCTTGCAAACATCTTTAACATGGAGACCTCTAAGCGGTTTGCCGAGAGGTTTACCTATAAAACTAAGATTGGCTCTTTCCAAGATGTGGGAGAGAACGGAGCGTATCCACGCACAGAAATGCAGGAGGGTTTTTCAAAGGTTATCGAGCCTAACGAGTGGAAAAACCAGTTTGCGGTATCCAAAACTATGATTGAGGACGGTACGGCATTTAATCTTCGCTCGGAGGCTATCGGGTTTACCGACAGCTATAACCGCACCCGTGAGCAGTTTGGCGCAAACCTTATCTCAGGCGGCACATCCACCACCGCAAGGTACGGCGGTAAGACCTACGATACTACAACTGCGGATGGAAAGGCGCTTTTTTCCACATCCCACAGCTCGATTACCAAGGGGTACAAGGCGCAGTCAAACCTATTTGACGCGGAGTTTTCCTATGATGTGCTTTGTGCCTTAGAGGAGCAGATGCAGAATTTTAGGGATGATGACGGCAACCTTTTAAACATCTGCCCCGATACAATTATCATACCAAACGACTACAGGCTTAAGAAGGCGGTGTTTGACATTATCGGTACAGAGGGACTTCCAAATACCGCAAACAATTCCTTTAACTACCAATTTGGAAGATGGAATGTTATAGTTTGGCCATACCTAAATAAGCTGTCGGGGATTACTTCGGGAGGCTCACAGCTTTATCTTTTAGACAGCAAGTTTAACCAGAACTATCAGGGGTTAATCTGGCTTGATCGCCTGCCGCTTTCGGTGCACAGCTGGATTGATGAGAATACCGACGCTAACGTGTTTAACGGACGTGCTAGGTTTACCGCCGGATTTAACAACTGGCGCGCTATTGCTTGCCTTGCTCCCGGACTTTCGGGGGCGACCTTGCTGTAAAAATGTAAAACAATGTAACATTAAAAAATGTTACCAAAAGGAGGGGTTTAACTGGTTAGGTATCCTTTGCCGTCCGCTAATAGGGGGTCGGTTATAAATCTGGACAGATTTAAGGGGGTGGACTTTCGCACCGCAGACACACAGGTAAGTCCTGCACGTTCTCCCTACGCTATCAACATGATAGCGGGGGAGAATGTATTTTATCCCCAAAAGCGGAATGGGTATAAAAGGGTGGTGGACTTTCGCTTCGGATATGATCCATCGGTGGAGGGATCGGCTAATGCTAACGGGTTACATATGTATAAATATAACGGATCACGTTACATTATTGCTCATTTTGCTACACGGTTATACAGTTATAAAATCGGTGGGGAGGGTGATCCTCTGCTTATCTATAGCGGGATGGCAGACTCGGCTTCCTCATCATTTGTAATGGATAAGAAGCTGTATCTGCTTGACGGGGCGGAGTATTACTGCTACGATGGGGTGCAGATTAGGAGGGTTAGCGAGCTGGCTTTTGTGCCGACTACCTCGATAACCTGCAAGCCGTCGGGGGGTGGGGTTTCATTTGAGGCGGTAAACCTCCTTTCTCCCTACCGTAAAAATTCCTTTGCGGCAGACGGTACTAGCAAGGCCTTTTTCCTTGACACCAAGGGTCTTGACAGTGCTGTCGTTACCGCGGTGGTGGATAACCTATTTTTGACCGAGGGGGCGGGGTTTACCGTTGACCGAGCGGCGGGGGTGGTGAACTTTAACACTGCGCCTGCAAAGTTTGCGGGGGCGGATAATGTGGTTATCACCTTTGCGAGGACGGTGGCGGGATATGGTGATAGGATTAAAAAATGCCGTATCTGCGGGGTTTATGGCGGTAACAACGATTCTAGGGTATTCCTTTCGGGGAATCCAGACTATCCGAATATGGACTTTTCGAGCGGACTTTATGATCCCACCTACTTCCCTGATTTGGGGTATACCAAGATTGGTTCGGACAATTCGCCGATTGTGGGGTATCAAAAGCAGTTTGGAAGTCAGCTTATAATCAAGGGGACGTCCTCACAAGATGCGGTGGTTTATCTTAGAAATTTTGCGCTTGACGACGAGGGGCGGGCGTTCTTTCCAGTGACCCAAGGGATTAGCGGGGTCGGGTGTATCGCTCCAAACTCAATTAGCACACTGGAGGATCTACCGCTATTTTTGACGGCGGACGGGGTGTATTCCATCATGGGGACGAATGTTTCGCTTGAGAAAACCATGCAGAATCGGTCGGCATTTGTGGATGGGAGGTTGCTTTTAGAGCCTAATCTTCAGGGGGCGGTGTCTACGGTGTTTGAGGGGAAGTACTATCTTTGCTTAAACGATCGGTGTTATGTAGCAGACTCACGGCAGAAAAACTATGATCAAAGCGGGGATGTACAGTATGAGTGGTATTATTGGGAGAACATCCCAGCTAAAAGGTTTCTCCCTGACACCGACAGGTTGTACTTTGCGACTAATGATGGGCGGTTAATGCGGTTTTACCAGAGCAATGAGGTTGCGATCTTTAACGACGACGGGGCGCCGATTAGGGCGGTATGGCGGACGCCTTATATAAATTTAGGGGCACTTCACCACGAAAAGATTATAAAAAAGATTGGGGTGGTGCTACAGCCGTTCATTAAGAGTAGCTGTTTAATCTCCTACATGACCGATCGGTCGCCAATGCAGAGCGTGTTTACCACCACCGTTGATATCTTTGAGTTTAACGACATCGATTTTAATCGTTTCTCCTTTAACACCTTCTCATCGCCGTCGGTATGCAAGGTTAAGATTAATCAAAGCAGGGTTATCCTAGTTTCTATCGAGCTTTCCTCCGATAAGAAGAACGAGGGGTTTGGGATCTATGCCATCACCGCTGAGGTTGAGGGGAAGATTTAGGGTTGGTTTGTATAATGGTGTAGTATATTTTAAAATAATACGATATTGTGCGTGAATTGGTAGATAGGGGCTGTAGCAAAATGGAATTGGATTGTAAAAATTGCACAATCCAATTCCATTTTTGTAAACCAAAGTTTCTACTGAAAACTTTTTCTATCGCTAAAAGTTTTCGAATATGCCCAGTTTAAGGAAAAAAACTTTGATTGGGCTTTCAAAAATGCTCTTCCAAGGCAAAAAAGTTTCGTCCGTTGCGACGGACGACGAGGGCGTTGCCCCTCGACCCCACAAGGGGAACTAGTTCCCCTTGACCCCTTTTTTGGGCTTTGGGAAGCTTTTCATTTTGATACAGCCCCACGCTAAGGCTTAATATCTTTTATATGAACAACAATAACTTTGAGAAAGGAAAATTATGTCAATAAAGAGGATAAAACGTGTGTCACTTGACAGTGATATAAAAAATCTGCCCGACACTTTGGTTGGGCAGTCGATCTATCTAAAGGGGTATTTTGACAAGAACACCTATCAGCTTCTGGATGATTGTATAAATCCGCTGATTGACGAGCTTTCGGCGACGACTAGCGGGGATAGTGGTGCGGACAGCATTGGATCGGGGGTGATTGATGGGGTAATCGGGGATACTGTGCAGGCTAAGCTTGAAAGCTTAAAGTCCATTACCGATAATATTGTAATGGGGCAGATCCCAGACAGCTCGATAACTCCGTCTAAGTTAAGTGCAGGATATGCGAGAAGCTTTGAGGCAACCGTGCTGTATAGTGGTGGGGTATATAACATTGATGTTCCACTTGATGGATATAATGGTGTGTATTCCTGTACATTTATTGCACCAACTACATTTGTTGCGACCGACAGCTACAGTGTTAACGGGTCTGACGTTACCCTAAAGAGTGTTAGCGGGAAAAACTTGAGTGCCTGCTGGGTAAAGGGGGCGGTGGTGCAGTTTTTTATTAGCGGTGACGTTGCTTTTTTTAACCTCGGCGGGGCGGAGCTTACGGGCAATGCTACCGCCGCTGATGTACTTTCGGGGAGTACATTCTACAGCAACAACTCCGATCAAAAGCTTACGGGAACGCTCTCGCTATCGGGGAATGCGACCACTGCGGATGTGCTGACGGGTGTGACCTTTTATGGCACAAACGCAAAATCCAAGCAGACGGGTACGCTAGCGTTGTCGGGAAACGCGACCGCCGCCGAGGTGTTGTCGGGGAGCACCTTCTACAGCACAAACCCAAAATCCAAGCTAACAGGTACGCTTGCGCTTTCGGGCAACGCTACTGCCGCAGATGTGTTGTCGGGAGCTACCTTTTACAGCAACAACGCAAAGTCGAAGTTGACCGGTACGCTGGCACTCTCGGGCAATGCTACCGCCTCGGATGTGCGCAGTGGAAAGACATTTTACAGCGCAAATGCTAAGACAAAGCTTACAGGGACGATGGCGCCTAACGGTGCAATGCTCGTAACGGTTTCGGGTCAAATCTACGTTCCGGCGGGGTATAACGGTGAGCCAATGGAGGTTGAGGTTGGACTGCCTGTAATTATGGTCACGTGGAAGGATGATAACTTGGGGCAACAATACAGACTAGAATATCCCATGACACGAACTGTCCTTGGTGAAAATCACGTTGCTTCCAACTATTATCCATATGGAGAGATTACCAATATCTCCGCAACGAAATTTTACATTAGAAATATTGCGTACAGAAATGGCTTTATTCATGGGACATACTGGGCATTGTGCTTAAGGTAGGAGGGAATATGATTTATCTACATACCGATGAAGATGGCTCAATCATCTATACAATCAACGATTTTGACACCCTGCCTACGCAGGTTCAAACCGCGATAATGGGCAATCAAAACAGCTACACAGTAGCACAGCTCCCGACAGCCCCAGAGCGTGAGGGTCATGTGGCGGTTACCTATTACGACGGCTCAAGGTTTTGGTTTGAGTACCTTAAGAAGGCTTTGGGTGGGGAGTAAAAACGCAGTGTATTCACGATAACTGCGGGAAAGGAATATAATATATGGAGAAACTTTTTAGCGGTATCACCTCGTCTTTTTCAGGGATAGCGGTAGCTTTCGGACTGGCTGGCGGGGTGGTGCTAAAGCTTTTAGGGGGGTATGACAAGCTTTTACATCTGCTTGTGGTACTTGTGGTGGTGGATTATGCTACAGGAATACTAAAGGGAATTGCCAATAAATCCCTGTCGAGCGAGGTGGGGTTTAGGGGGTTAATTAAGAAGATTTTAATCTTTAGCTTAGTTGCCGTTAGCGTATCACTACAGTATGTGGTCGGGAATATAGTTCCGCTTCGAGAGGTGGTTATCGTCTTTTATGTAGCGAATGAGGGGCTTTCCATCCTTGAGAATGTCGGGGAGTTTCTACCGCTTCCGCCAAAGCTTAAGGAGGTTCTTATGCAGCTTAGGAGCACTGAACAAAGCCCTGCAAGACAGGGTGATAAACAGCAGAATAAGCCGCATATCTTGGGTGACGCCAAACAAAACAATACTAAAAAGGATAGTGATGAGTATGACAATAACTAAGAATTTTCTTACGCCAAACCAGTATTCACGTCCGCAGACCCCGCTGAAAAACCCTACTAAGATCGTGGTACATTATGTGGGTAATCCTGGGAGCACTGCTGTAAATAACCGCAATTATTTTAACAATGCGCCGTCCTTTAAGCGGTACATCTCTGCACATTATGTGGTAGGACTTGAAGGCGAGGTTATCCAGTGCGTTCCTGAGGACGAGATAGCGTACTGTAGCAACCAAGCCAACGCATACAGCATTAGCATAGAAACATGTCATCCTAAAGAGGACGGTGTATTTCTTCCAGTGACAGAAAAAGCCCTTGCGGAGTTGTGCGCAGACATATGTAAGCGACACAAGCTAGATCCAATTAAGGATATTATCAGACATTTCGATGTTACCGGTAAACATTGTCCGTTAGACTACGTTAACCATCCGGAAAAGTTTGTAGCGTTTAAGGAGAGGGTTAAGTCGATTATGGCAAGCGGTGCAGATCTGCCGGCTACACCTCCAAAGGTGAATCCGCCGACTACCCCTGCGCCGGAATCGAAGCCTACCACGGAGCAAAAGCCTACGACGGAATCAAAGCCTGTACCGTCCGCTACAAGCCTTAAGGTAGGGGATAGGGTTAAGCCTAAATTTGGATTTAAGATTGATAGTTTCTTTACTAAAAATGATGTACTGTATGTTAACATCTCCACCGCTACAGGAAAGTGTAAGATTAACTGTCAAGCCTCTAACGTAACAAAGCTATAATAGCTGATACGGTTTTATGGATGTCGCCTTTTTATAAAGGCGACCAATTTTTTTGTAGTAAAGGTATTCTACCTGTTAAATAATAGGTGAATTAAAAGCAGGATAGTATCATTAAACGCTGAAAGGAGAAAACATGGCATCGTCAACGATAAAAGCAACGGCAAAGCCCATAGCAACATCAACAACACAACCAAAGCTTGAGAATCTACCATATAAACCCACTAACAGCTCGGATTTAAAGCAGGGTATCGCCGATATGAAGGGCGAGCTAAAGTCGATATCACAGACCATTGGGGGGGTGAGTACCAGTAGCGGTGGGGTTAGCTTTAGCATGCCGCAGTACGAGTTTACACCGTTTGTGCCGACCCAGAGCAAGCCGATTACCATATCCGAAACCTATCTAAATTCTCTAAAAGACTCCCAGAAAAAGGGTGAGGACAGCATTATCTCCTCCTACAAGGCGCTGATTGAGAATGCAAACGGCAAAAAGCAGGGGATTACCGCTCAAGCGGACACAAGCTTTAGCGACACCTACCGCACCGCACGGGTACAAGCTTTAGGGAACAACGAAGCACTCGCCGCAATGGGGCTGGCGGGGGGAGCGTACGACAGCGCAAGATCGGGGTACAGCGAAAGCTCACGGGTGGCGGGGGATAACACGTTACATACTGCGTTATCCGCTGTTCGAGCCGCTAGAGATACCGCCCTTGCGGGGGTGGATTCCCAGATTTTGGATTTTGAGAGCCAGAAGAATCAAGACATCCTAAAGCACACCCAAAGCTACTCCGACATGATAAACAAGGCGTACTTCGAGATTGAGAAGCTAAATGCAGAGCAGGCTAACCGTGACCGTGAGTACGAGCTAAGCGTTGCCTCTTATAACAATCAGGGCAAGCTAGCCGCCGCAAGCTTTAACTATCAGATGTTACTGGATCAGCAAAGACAGCAAAACTGGCAGAGCGAGTTTAACCAAAGTCTTAAATCCGCCGCTCAAAGTCAGCAAAACTGGTCGGCAGAACAGTCCGCTAAGGCAACAGCCGCCGCTCAAAGCCAACAAAATTGGGAGGCACAGCAGGCCGCCGCCGCACAAAAGATTGCCGCTGAACAGGCGGCAAAGGCAAAGGCGGACGCACAAAAGCAGAAAAACTGGGAGGCAGAGCAGGCGGCAAAGGCAAAAGCCGCCGCCCAAGCGCAGAAAAACTGGGAAGCACAGCAAGCCGCCGCCGCAAAAGCCGCCGCACAGGGTCAAAAAAACTGGGCGGCAGAACAAGCGCTCAAGCGCGCAATCGCGTTTAAGTAGGCAGGGTTAGAGATGGGGTAAAAAAATGCGGGAGATTGTCTAAATTAATACTAATCTGCAATAAAACACATACTAAAAAACCGCACAAATCCAAAAATCATAGGCTTTGCACGGCTTTTTTAGAGTGTTTTTAATTGCATATTAGTATAGGTTGAAATTGCGAAAGATTTATGTTACAATAGCTTACAATATAGCATAATCTCCTGCTCATTATGATAAATAATAACAGGAGAAGAAAATATTATGAGTTTTGTTTTGTTAGTTGCAAAGCTAAGGCTTAAACTAATGGGTATTGATGGGTTTAATCCTGTTGTATCGCTGAGTAATAGGTGGCTAAGATGGTATACAAACTTTACTATGTTTACCTGCATTACATGTTGATCTAACAATGGGAAGATAATTGCTGCGCATTCGGCAGTATCAATTAAGCCGCCTGTTCATGAAAAGTGTAGGTGTGTAATACAGGCAGTTATGTCGATTTTGTCAGGAACGGCAACGATAGATGATGTAAATGGTGCTGATTACTACCTAAAAAACTATAACCGACTTCCCAAAAATTACATAACCAAAGAATATGCAGAAGCAAAAGGATGGGTCAAGCGGAAGGGTAACTTAGCGCAGGTGTGTCCAAATCTGATGATAGGTGGTATTGTATTTAAAAATAAAGAAGGTAAACTACTATCTGCGCCAGGGAGAGTTTGGTGTGAGGCTGACATTAATTATTTAGGTGAATTTAGGAATAGTTATAGAGTGTTGTATTCAAATGATGGTTTAATATTTGCTACATACGATCATTATTTAACATTTTTTGAGATAGTTTAGGAGGGTGGTATCTATGGTAGAGTATATTTTAGATTTTACAAAGGTAAAGACCTTTTTGCAGTTTTATGAAGTGCTGATAAAGGGTTTGGAGTTTCCTGATTGGTGTGGAAAAAACGCTGACGCTATATGGGACTTGATGACAGGACTGATGGATGCGCCTGCAATAATTTATGTAAAAGGGATTAACAAGCTTCCGAAAAGCCTTCATAGGGATTTAGAATTAATACTGTCTGTGTTTGATGATACCACCGAATACTACAAAAAGCTAGGAAAGACCATGGAGTTTGTATATACCGATTAAGCCTACATGGTAACAGGCTGGTTTTTGGAGATATCATAAGCATATTCGTTTTCGGATACAGAAGTGCGAAATCATTTATACCTTTCTTTAGAGTACTATTCTTAACCCGATCAGAAGATATAGCTTAGTTGTATATTCTTTTCGTAATCACCATTGAGTTTTTGCGACAAAACTCGTGTTCTAAAAAATCAAGATATGAGCCGGGGGAAATGATACCGTTGATCTTTAAGATGTCTGTTCCGGCTTTGCCCAAAACGCTATCTGCTATCTTTACACAGTTAGTTCCCAGAACAAAATATTTCTTCATTTTTCCGCTATTGAATTTGAATAGCTTGGCATCGGTGCTGTAAAAAAGATTACTAGCGTAGTCATCATAGTCGCATATTTGAGCAGTGTTATCTTTTTCAACCGCCACTTGGTATTTAGGCTTCCACTCTGTTGCGGAATCAATAATAGTGTTTATATACTCTACTACTTCCTTTTTTTGTTTATCGCTTAAGGAAAGCCCATAACTTATAAGGGTCTTTTGGCTCGACTTAATACAGTACGGTATATACTTGCTCTTATTCGCTATAAATAAAACCCCATCACCTATAGAATCAAACAGCCGCAGTGAATCACTGTCATAATTACCGAAGGAAACCACATAGTCATCAATGCCGATATCAACGTGACCGATTGAGCCAAAACCGCTTTCTGTAACGTGGACAAATACCTCGACATCCGGCTCTTGATCCACCTTTTTATCTTCATAATCAGGTATGTCATCCGGCTCGCTCATATTATTTAGATACTCATTAATAACCTTTAACATTTTCTTGGGAGCAAACGCAACCATAAAAACAGGCAATGAAACCCTTACCTTTCTTTTTAATCTGTTCTTGGTTCTTTGTGGCAATATTTCTCTAAAAAAGTCCGATAAAAATGTAAAACTGTATAGCACACAATAGATGCCAATTATCAGCATGACATCATCAATATGTAGTAATGGTGAAAACATTAGTGTTATACCAAAAAAAGCAAGCAATAAGCTCTCTATAAATGTCAGAGTGTTACCCTTTATCTTTTCCTTTCGGTACAAGGAAAACTCAATGAATTTTACGATAGCATTGAACAAGGTATAACAAGCGAATAGTATTGGTAATATCGATAATGAGATGTTTTGATATGAAATTAGGAACACACCAATAGCTATACCTACAATAGCTGACGAGATTTTTAGTTCCCTTCTCCTTTTCTTAGCAAAAAATATATATGCAATTGAATATACCCCGCTTATAATAAGGCCAAAGGAGATAATGGCAATTACAAGCTGTAAGGATTGCATCTTCGTTATCGATATAAACAAGCCTACAGCCAAAAGCGTAATCCATGCTATAAAAAGGGAGAGCGCATCTATTCGTTTACTGTTCATATATAAATTCCTCACTTTATTAATATACTTTTTATTCGGCTTTATAGTTGTCAACAGATCCTCTTCTGCTGCATCCCTTGTGATTCATCTTGTTTACAATTCGGTAAAACATCAGTTTTTGTAACTTATTATATGATACCGATATAATCCACCCACCGTTAAATTGAAGGCCATTTTATTATAACACATAACTCGCCAAATTACAACTAGAAACCTTAAGAATATTTAATATTTGCAGGGTATTTAATCCATATCAAGAGAAGGATACACAGATGGACTGGGGCACGCCACAATACCTTTAATGCTAATCTTCTTAAAAAATCTTTTATTCTGCCTGAATATCTAATATAAACCGATTTATATAAATTTTTTATTGACATTGTAAACTTAATATGGTATAATGGTATACAATTGAAAGGGAAATAGTCCCAAACACTAGATAAATATTCCGGAGGATTATTATGACGACAACTTATAAAAGCTCAAGACCTATCGCAATCACCGCACTCTTTACCGCAATTACTGCCGTTTTCTCGCAGATAGCTATACCACAGCCTTTTTCGGTAGTGCAGATAAACCTAGGACTGCTAGCGGTGCTTTTAGCGGGGGGGATACTGCCGCCACGGTTAGCGGTTATGTCACAGGGGATATTCCTACTGCTTGGCGGGGTGGGAATCCCTGTCTTTGCGGGGTTTAAGGGCGGGTTTAATGCGCTCGTTGGCCCTACCGGTGGGTATCTTGTGGGTTACATAGTAGCGGCGCTATTAGTATCGGTACTGCTAAAGCTTTGGGGGCGAAAGGTTTATATGGTAGCTGTAGCAATGACATTAGGGGTGTTATCCTGCTACACGCTAGGTACAATCTGGTATAGCGTGTCCACAAATACCGATGTATTATCAGCGCTTTTAATGTGTGTACTGCCCTTTATCATAGGCGACGCGCTAAAGATAGCGGTAGCAGTAATACTGACCAAGCGAGTAGGTATGACGAAATATACATATAATTAGGGTTTGTGTGGTAAAATTTGAGTTTTCCTACAAATATTGTAAAAAACCTTGACTTTAGAAATTATCTGTGTTATTATATCATAGTAACTGCTGAGCAGGTAGCACACTTAAGGTGTTGCGTATTTGATAAATGCTAGGTGGTTACTATGTATATAGGTATGTGTAGTATAGGATATAGCATGTACGGATATAGGTATAGAATTATATGCGCCCGTAGCTCAGCTGGATAGAGTGTTTGGCTACGAACCAAAAGGCCGGGGGTTCGAATCCCTTCGGGCGTACCAATCTGGTTTAATCCAGTAGTAATTTTTTGCCGCATTAGCTCAGTGGATAGAGCAATCGCCTACTAAGCGATGGGTCGTGGGTTCAAGTCCCACATGTGAAGTCTAACTATCTTCAAGAGGATAGTTTTACATATAGTATTTAATAGGTTATTGTATGCATTTAGGATGGAGAAGAACCCCCGAGGGTTCGAATCCCTTCGGGCGTACCAGAATTTTTCAAAAGCTGTCGAATGTAGAT